>NZ_JALCZD010000001.1:0-732599 GCF_024586945.1 Chryseobacterium sp. WG14 | reverse complement strand
GTGTATTTTTAGAGTGCCTACCGAAAGCACTTACTTAGTAGCGGGAACCGGACTCGAACCGATGACCTTCGGGTTATGAGCCCGACGAGCTACCTACTGCTCCATCCCGCGGTGTATTTTTAGAGTGCCTACCGAAAGCACTTACTTAGTAGCGGGAACCGGACTCGAACCGATGACCTTCGGGTTATGAGCCCGACGAGCTACCTACTGCTCCATCCCGCGATATTGGATTGCAAATGTACGACTTTTTTTTAAAAATCCTAATTTTTCTTTTAAATAAGGGACTTTTATGAAAACTATTTTATTATTTGTATCTTTGTTTTATGGCAAAAATACTAAAAATATACCCGGACAATCCTCAGGAAAATCTTGTAAACGAGGTTATTAAAACACTCAATAACGGAGGGCTTATTATATATCCTTCGGATACAATTTATGCGTTAGGCTGCAACATTTTTGATATAAAAGCCATGGAAAAACTGGCTCAATTGAAAAAAATAAAGCTGGAAAAAGCAAAATTTTCAATTATATGTAACGATCTCAGCCATCTTTCCGACTTTACAAGACCTATCGACACCTCGATATTCAGATTTCTGAAAAGTCATCTGCCGGGACCTTTTACATTTATCCTTGAAGCTAATAAAAGTTTGCCGTTAGCTTATAAAGGACACAAAACAATTGGTATCCGTGTTCCGGATCATCCTATTCCGCAGCTTATCGTTGAAAAACTGGGACATCCAATTGCGTCAACATCCATAAGAGATGATGATGAAATTATTGAGTATTCTACAGATCCTGAACTGATTGCTGAGAAATATGACCATCTTGTAGACATTGTCATTGATTCGGGATATGGTGATAATGTAGCTTCTACCATTGTAGATCTTACTTCGGGAGAACCG
Source organism: Chryseobacterium sp. WG14 (assembly GCF_024586945.1). NCBI lineage: Bacteria > Pseudomonadati > Bacteroidota > Flavobacteriia > Flavobacteriales > Weeksellaceae > Chryseobacterium > Chryseobacterium sp. WG14. The sequence continues at coordinate 731,697 of NZ_JALCZD010000001.1, read as the reverse complement.
GAAATCATCCGCCAGGGAAAAGGAATAATATAATCAGGTTCACCTGAGATATAGCGTTTCAACAGCATAGCCTATAAGCATCCGGCTACATTTGCATTTTTTGCCTTCCAGTTGCTTATGATTTACCTATTCTTTCTCTGCCACTATTGAAAATTTTTGCCCTATTGTAAAAAATAACATTCAAAACTTTAACATCCTGTTCAATGCCATTGCATGCTTACCTTTATTTCTGTGATGGTTCTGAATTTTATGGATTCAAAAAACTTATCTGTATTTTAACATTATGAAAATTGTAACATCGCCTGCCAAATTAATGAATATAGAAAATTCAACAGACCTGTTGAGATCTTCTACTCCAAGATTCATTGAAGATGCAGCACTTATACAGTCTTATTTAAAAGAAAAATCACCAAAATATCTTTCTGAATTAATGGAAATATCAACCAAGCTGGCTGATGAAAACTGGGAAAGAAATCAAAGATGGAAATCAAAGCCTACCGCCAAAGAGTCTGCACCTGCCCTGTTTGCTTTCACAGGTGAAGTATACAGAGGTTTAGATGCTAAAACCCTTGATAAGGCTTCTATAGAGTATCTGCAAAAAAATCATAGAATGCTTTCCGGATTATATGGTCTTTTGAAACCTTCTGATAAGGTAATGCTTTACAGGCTTGAAATGGGGCGCCCTTTTGCGTTCGAAGAGTATAAAAACCTGTATGAATTCTGGAGAGAAAAAATTACAGCGCAGCTGAATTCTGAAATGAAAAAAGGAGAAGTTCTGCTTCATCTTGCCAGCAATGAATATGGAAAGGTGATTGACAGAAAAAAATTAAATCACACCGTGATTGATTTTGATTTCTATGAATTGAAAGACGGTAAGCTCAAAACAATAGTAGTATACACCAAGCATGCAAGAGGTCTTGTTGTGAGGTTCTGCGCAGAAACGAATGCCAAAACGCTCAATGATGTAAAGGCTTTCAATTATGAAGGTTACAGAATTGACGAAGATAAATCTACAGATACAAAACTGGTTTTTACAAGATAGATGACAATTTCAGCTTTTAAAAAATATTTCAAAGAAACACTTTCCGACCTTTATACTGAGTCGGAAAGTGCTTTTTTATCCTCGTTATTTATTCATAAAATTGTAGGCTTTGATCATTTTCAGCAAAGAAGATTTTCTGAACAGGAGCTTTTAATGGAAGATGAGAACCAACTTTCCAGTTTAGTATCTGAGCTGAAGACCGGACGGCCTTATCAGCAGATTTTAGGGGAAACAGAGTTTTACGGAATGAAATTCTTTGTAGACGAAAATGTACTGATTCCCCGCCCTGAAACGGAGGAAATGCTCGAAATTGCTATTCCTGAGATTCAACAATACATTTCCAATGTAAGGTATAGAGATATAAGGTCTGAAGGGTTGGACAGTAAATGGACTGAAGAAACCCGGCATGCCTCCAGTGCTGAAAAAAAGAAAACTACAGCATTAAAAATTCTGGATATCGGAACAGGAAGTGGCGTCATTCCTCTGGTATTAAAAAAGCACTTTCCTGATGCTGAAGTTTCATCGGTAGATTTTTCTGAAAAAGCATTGTCTACTGCTCAAAAAAATGCAGAGTACCATCAGCTGAATATCAATTTCATACACGCTGATTATCTTGGTTTTGAGCCTAATGAATGTTATGATATTATCATCTCCAATCCTCCTTATATAGGAATAGAGGAAGAGGTTGAAATTGCAGATTCAGTAAAAGAATTTGAACCTAAAATGGCCCTTTTCTCTCCTACTTCTGATGCGCTGGTCTTTTACAGAAAAATTGCAGCAGACTGTAAAAAACATTTGAATGACCACGGTCTTTTATTTTTAGAAATCAATCAGAAGCTGGGTCCGGAAACCCTGGCATTATATAGTGACTTTTCCAAGGCAGAGCTATTGAAGGATTTGTCTGACAATGACAGGTTTATCTATGGAAGGAAATAGGTACATTTACTTCCATAAAGTATAACTTATGAAAATTTCCTTATCCAATATTGTAATCTGTGCTTCAGTAGGTTTACAATTTATCTCCTGTAAACAGCAGACACCTCAGGCTGTTATTGATCAGTATCATCGTAACGGAGAACTGAATGGTTCTGTTTTAGTGGTAAAGAACAATAAGAACGTATATGATTCTGCATTGGGATTCAGTAATATTGAGAAAGGATTAAAAGCGGATAAAAACACTTCTTTTTATATAGCTTCATTAAGCAAATCTTTTACTGCAGCTGCTATTATACAACTTCAGGAAAAGGGATTACTGGCCTATGATGATAAAGCTTCTCACTACGTTAAACTTCCTGAATATGCAAAGGATATCAGTATAAGACAGCTTTTAAATCATACTTCAGGAATTAAAGATTATGAATCTCTACTCTCTGGTAAAAAAGCACTGACTAATCAGGATGTTATCGGTTGGCTGAAGAGCTTGAAAAAACTGGAATTTGCTTCGGAAAGCCAGTTTGAATACAGCAACAGCGGATATATTATTTTGTCTCAGGTCATTCAAAATATTTCACAAAAGTCTTATAAAGAATATATTACTGAGCATATTATTGCCCCTTTAAAAATGAATCACACCTATGTTTATGATTCATCTACTGTTATTGAAAACAAAGCCTTAGGCTATAATCAGCATAAAAAGCCTGATGATTATTCAATTTTAACCACAGGAGACGGAGGGATCTACTCTACTCCGGGAGATCTTTATCTGTATGATCATGCATTACGAAATTTCACACTGATCAATAAAGCCAATACAGCTCTCATGTACACTCCAGCTGTTCTAACCAATGGAGAGACCTCCAATTATGGATTCGGATGGTATATAGAAAACACCGGGAGCGGGAAGGTGGTAAGCCATACAGGTGGCCTCAACGGTTTCAGGGCTTTATTCTGGAGAGATCTACAACATAACAGCTGCATCATTGCTCTGACCAATCAGGGGGATGCATTTCCGTTACATGATTTCTTAAAAGATATGAAAAAAGCAATTCAGGAAAATTAAAAACAGATCTTTTACAGCCTTAAGGTTTATATTATCTTTGATGTTTATAAACGGATGACTATGCTAATCAAATCCCATACGGTCAACAATCTAAAAATAGCAGAAATAATTTCTGATGACATGCTCATTCAATCTGCAGAGGATGGATTGGATCTCATGGGCAATATTTATTATCAGGGATTTGATAAAGTAATTCTGTATGAAAAAAACATTACTCCTGATTTTTTTGATCTGAAGACAAAAATGGCAGGTGAAATACTGCAGAAATTCTCAAACTATCGTATCGGACTGGCCATAGTTGGAGATTTCAGCCAATACCAAAGCCAGAGTATGAAAGATTTTATTTTTGAAAGCAATAAGACAAAACATATCAATTTTGTTGTCATGCTGGAAGAGGCATTAGAAAATCTCAGCAGATAATATTTTCAAAATTCTCCTGAGAGTTCAAATATTCAAAAACAAGGAACTTTATAAAACAGGCTCGATTCCCAAACAATACTCTAATAATCAACCACTTATTTATCTAATATCTAGTATTACATCTTCAATAGTCTCCTTTGTGATTAATACCTGCTTTTTTATATTGCAAGAGCAGAGGCTTGTTTTATCTTCAAATTTCCGGATCATTTTGCAAGATGTTTAAGTTTATATTTCCGGAGTGAAATTCCAACCGATAATTTAAAGAAATACTTTGGTTTATTAATTTCTTATAGCAATAAAGACAAAATACAAACAATTGCATAATAATTAAAAAATTAATTAAAAAATAATATTTAAACCAAAAAAATAATTTAATATAATTTTAATCACAATAATTTACTGATGTAAATGAATTATTCGTACTTTTGTAGAAACACAAGCATTATGAATATTATTATTTTACATACCATTAAAAGTCCGACATAGTAGACTTATTGCTAATCCTATTTTCAATTCTCTTAGCAAAATCAACAATAGCAAAAAATACATTTAACAATGAAGACTGTAGGTCATTATTGTGGTTAATATCTGTGTTTACATGCTTAACCTTTGACTATAATATATTCTAAGGAATTGTTATACATATTGTCTGCGGAACAATACGTTATCCGAAAACTAAAAAAAACGAAAACCATTTTTAATTTAAAAGTACAGTGATGCTTTTAACAATCCATGTTGTTAACTTAAATATTATTAACATAAATAAATTTACTAATGATGAAACGTTTTTTCTTACAAAGTTCATTTTTTTTACTAAGCTCTTTTACATTCGCCCAGGTAGGGATTAATACTTCTAATCCTGATCAAAGTGCCATTTTAGATGTCTATAGCCAAAATAAAGGAATGTTGATTCCGAGGCTTACTACTGCAAAAAGGGATGCTATTTCCAATCCGGCGAATTCTCTTTTAATTTATGATACCGATAAAAAATGTTTAAGCCAAAATATAGGCACACCTTCCAGTCCTGATTGGTTATGTATCAGCAATAATGCTGTAAAAATGTTTTACATGCCTAGTGTTTCTTTTGATACTTCTACCACAGCAACTGGTAGAACTAAAGACCTATATACATTATATAAAACTCAGTTCGGATCTCCAAAGGCAAAGAGCACCAGCGCTCCGGTATCTATTCCTTTTTTCCCATCCAGCAAGGATCTTTACTATTATGTAACGGATGCTGATCCTAATGTATTCAGTAATATTAGTATTTCTGATGACGGTGTCATGAAATATGATGTAAAAGCAGCGGCTACAGACTGTTCTTTTATTAATATTGTTTTTGTTGTCAAATAATTGAGCTATGATAAAAAGGACCTCAATTGTACGATACAAAAGATTTTTGCTCACTTTTTCATTGTTCATTTTCTCCCAAAATATCATGGCGCAGAATGAACAGGGAACCGGATATCCGTATTTTGTTAACTTTACGCAGGGGTTGCAGCCTCAGGAAGCCTATAAAGTAGCAACAAGCGGTGTCCAGAATGACGCTACGTTTACTACAGACGGATTACGGCTGACCCGAAGTGTAAATAATATTTCAGGAGGGGTAATCCTGGCTGATAAAATATTCAAAAGTGATCAGGGAATCAAGTTCGAATTTGAATTTGCCATTTATGGAGGAAATACCAACGGAGGGGATGGCATCTCTATATTCTTAGTAGACGGATCTATCCCTAAAACCCAACTTAATCTCGGATACTTTGGTGGAGGATTGGGATATAGTTTTGTACGTGGAGGTGAGTCTACGGAAGGGCTTAGAGGAGCTTATTTAGGGATAGGCCTGGATGAATACGGAAATTTTAAAACCAGCTTTAATCAGAGAGAAAGGGTTAGAAATGGAATTTTTGGAGTGGGACTGGCGGATGGGCGAAGCAATATTTCTTTAAGAGGTAAACGTGGAAACCAATATCTGTCGTCGGCTGAGCCTGCGGGATATAATGGCTATCCATTACTTTACAGTACAGCTACCAACGCCTCCCCTTCCAGCAGCAACAGATCTGCTTATCTGGATACTACAACAGGAAAGTTTATTGGTATTAAAAACACGGGTCTTCAGCAATTCAGCATTGAAAGTGGTGGAACTTCCTTTCCTCTCAATGAAAATGATGGAAGATTCCGTAAAGCTTATGTCACATTAGTACCCAACCCTTCCGGTGGTTACAATATAACCCTGGAAATACAGCATGGAACTGTGAAAGAAAAAGTGATTGATAATTATTATTATCCAACTTCTCTGAAATATACTGAGACTACCATATCCAACAATACGGTAAGAACGCTGGATACATCACCTCCTTCTACCTTTAGAATTGGTTTTGCCGCTTCTACAGGAGCTGCTAAAAACATCCATTTATTGAGAAACTTAGGGGTTACCAGGCCTTATGCTGCTGAAGTAACAGATGATCTGTTCGCGGGATGTCCTGGGATAAAATCAACGTATTATCCTTTGCTTAATGATGCGGCTTATTCTTCAGCAAACGGGCAAAATCCGCCAACCCTTTCATACAACAACCTTGATTTTAATTCATTCCGATTTTTGGATAATAATGGCGCTGTAATTCCTAATATAACAGGCGGCGTTTATACGAACAGTCAAGGGACATGGACCTATTCATCCATTACCGGAGCGCTTTCTTTCAGGCCTGCAATTGGATTTACAGGGGTTGCCCAAATACAATATGATATTAAAGGAGGTGGAAGCAATGGTACTGAAGCTCCTTACAATACGGAAGAATACAGATCGTTGCCGGCACTCGTACAGGTTAATATTTCAAGTGCAAATAACTGCAGCAAAGCCTGTGTTATTTCCAACAAAAATGTAACTCAGAAAATAACAAGATAATTTGATAAAAACCAGCTTTTGAGAGCTGGTTTTTTTATTTTTTACGGAATGAAGGTCAATACGTATTGTTTTTAATAAAATACTGAACAGCATCTTCGATTGCCTTATCAATAGATTGGTATTTGATTCCCAGCTCCTTTACCGATTTTTGGTTAGAATAATAATTACAAATCTGCAGGGCTTTCATATTGGAAGTGCTGATGCTTGTTTTTATGTTTAATTTTCTCAAACCGTCACCAATCAATCCAAGGAGACTCAAAATTCTATTGGGAATGGCTATCATAATTGGGTTTTGATCGGTAATTCGGTTTACTTTCTTAAAAAACTCACTGTAGCTTAGGTTTTCATTGGCTAAAAGGTATTTTTCACCAGTTCTTCCATTTTCGATAGCACTTAATATGCCGTTGGCTGCATCTTCCACATGTACAAAGTTCTTCCCTCCTTTCGGATAAAAGACCAGTTTCTTTTTCCAGGTCCAGAAGATTATTTTTCCGGAACTAGGCTTGCTATCATAAGCTCCGATCATAAAAGTTGGATTAACAATGATAACCTCTGTATTTTTACGGTTCTTTAAAAGATACTCTTCCGCTGCCAGCTTACTTTGAGCATAAAATGAATGGGTAAAAGGATAAAGCTGGGGGGCTTTTTCACTTCCCCAGAAGCCTGTATTTCCAAATCCTAATGTATTTGCTGTACTCACAAACAAAAACTTTTTCACTCCCATTACCTCTGCATGGGTAAACAGGTTCACAACGGTGTCATAATTCACGTTCTTATACTCCTCATAGTTGAGGAGATTCTGCCGTGTTTCTGCCGCAATATGAATGATACAGTCAGTATTGCTGAGATGTGATGAGATATCGGATGAAAGATCTGTTTCCACCAATTTCAGATTTTCGTTTTCTTCGCCCAGCCAGCTGCTTTTCTTGCGCACCAGAGCAGTAACAGAATAACCATTTTGTAATAATTTAATGATAACATTAGTTCCCAGAAGCCCTGTTGCTCCGGTTACACAAATTTTTTTCATGCTTCGATTTCTCTTTTTATTGCCTGGGTCATCAGCGGAAGTTTTATCCATATTGGTAAAATTCTCATGATCAGCCAGCTGATTGGGTTCACCATAATTACGGAATCTTTTTTAAATAACTGGTGAATACAGTAAGAAGCTACTTTATCAGGGTTTAAAAGGGTCAGCCTTCCTAAAAAGCCTTGTTTCTCAATCCGTTTACATACATCCGTATTGGTTTTCATGGCTCCGGGATTCACTACGCTTACAAAAACATTGGTATCTTTCAGTTCTTCATGTAAGCCTCTGGAAAAGGAATGGATAAAGGTTTTAGAAGCCGGATATACTGTTTTAAAGCCTATAGGGGAAAAAGCGGCCATGCTTGAAACATTTAAAATATAGGCTTTCGGCTGCCTTAAAAGATTAGGAAGAAGCTGATGGGTAATAAGTGAAGTGGCAGCCACATTCACCTGAAGGATAGTATTGATGTAGTCTGAACTGGCTTCTGTAAATTTTTTGGTTCCCCCAAGACCTGCATTATTGATCAGGATATGAATTTCAAAGGATTGATTAAGCCATGCTGTAAGTTTCATCACATTATCATGTACGGAAAGGTCCACTTCATAATAATGGGCTTTTATAGGATAGTTTTTTTCGAGTTCTTCTGTAAGTTCTTTTAAATTCTGATTGGGAAGGCTTACCAGAATAACATTGATATTTTTCCTGGCCAGATTTTCGGCAAATGCTTTTCCCAGTCCCTGGCTGGCTCCTGTGATAACTGCGTATGATTCTTTAGTTTCCATAAAACAAAATTTATGGTACAAAGCTAGTATAGATGTAAAATTTTAATGTTCCGACTTATCTTAATGAACTCATTTTATGACAATACTCAAAAAATATTAAAATATTGAATTACAATGGATTACCAACATTAAAAGGTAAACTTTATAAATCGGAACTTATTTTTTTAAATTCTGAAGGGGTCTGACCGGTGAGTTTTTTGAACGTAGTATTAAAAGAAGTCTTGGAATTGAATCCCGACTCATAGGCAATTCCTAAAATTGAAAATTTACTGTCCGTATCTTTGAGAAGTACTTTTGCATATTCTACTCTGTATCCGTTAACATACTGGAAAAAGTTCTTTCCAAAACCGGTATTGATGGCATAAGACAGCTGATGACTGGAAACTTCAAGTATTTCTGCTAATTTGATCAGGTTCAGCTCACTATCCAAATAAGGCTTACCGGTCTCCATCATGTTTTCCAGCTGAATTTTAATCTTACTTAATTCTTCATCTGAGATCAGCTTTCTTTTCACTTCTTCTTCATCAGCATCTTCATCAATAGAGATCAGCTCCTGGCGCTGTTTTTCTTCTACAGGATAAATCTCCTTTTGCTTCAGAGAATAATAAGCGACCCAGTAAATAACCAGCAAAAAAACCGCATTAATGAAGAAATTTAAAGAGGTGGGATCATAAAACAGGTTGTAGATCACATAAATAATATTGACAATAAAAAGTACAACGATAATATACTCCAGCCAGTTTAGGTTAATTCCTTCTGTATTGGAGGAAAACTGCTGAATTTTTCTTTGATGTTTTCTGATGATAATATAAGAAAGTCCGGTGTAAAACAGGGCCTGAATGAGGATCAAAATAACACTCAGATATTCAAATGGATTACTGAGTCCGGATTTTATCAGGAAAAGGCATACCAGGAAAGCTGCCGGAAGCAGTAGAAATTTAAGATCCGTAATTTTAAAAGTAAAAGAAGGATTGGTATAGAACAATACGCTGAAATAAAAAACAATGGGCGTTAGAAACTGGATAAAACGCACTAAATACAGAGAATGGAACTCAATTACTGATCCGGTAATTAAAAACAGAACCTCATCCATCCAAAAGGTAGACCACAGAAACAGAAAAACCCCAAACCAGAAATTCGCTTTTCTGTTAACTTGTAAAGGGTTGGTGAGTTTCAGCAGAGAAAGCAAAACCAATGAACCATAGATAAGTATCACGATGAAACTGTTTAATTCTGATGTGTTCATTGGTTTTTATTTTTAGTAAAAATAGTATTTTATCCTATTCTTTTCCTCACAAAGATCTGATATCCCAGATAAATCAACGGCAGTGACATCACCCCCAAGAAAAGCATATTACTCATTGCCAGCTGTGGGTGCATTACAATAGAATAAATAAGCCCAAAAAATGCACCTCCCAAATGAGCGGCATGTCCCAGGTTATCCCATTGTTTAGGATTCAGCATCATGTATACTGAATATCCAAAGTATAATGTTCCGAACAACCATCCCGGAAGGAAGTTAACACTGATTTCATTCGGTGCCATTGCAATAGATGCAAAAATAATTCCTGACACAGCACCAGAGGCACCAATAGCAGAATACCACGGTTGTTTTTTATAGATCTGCAGACTGAATAAATTCCCAAGAATCATTGATCCGAAATACACGATCAAAAATCCTATTTCTCCAAAGAAATGAATAACCACTCCCTGAAAAAAGTAGAGAGAAAGCATATTAAAAAATAAATGCATAAAATCTGCATGCAAAAATGCAGAACTGATAAGCCTGATATATTCTTTCCGATTGGCAATAGCCCCAACATTAAATTTATATTTTTCAAATAAACTTGTATTGTTAAGTCCCATGTAACTAAAAATACATGTAACAGCTATTATAATTAAAACAACTATATTCATCTGATGTCTTTTTTATCTATTTTTTTGATCTGAAATTCTTTATTTATTCAGATTCATTATTCTCTCCATCCTGAAACAGATCACCGATGATCCCTCCATCTTCATCCATATCTCCTGTCTGTTCCGGCTCTTCGTAAACTTCGGGTTCTTCTTCCACAGGTTCTGGAATCGTGATGTTGATTGCTTTCACCTTAAATTTCGTGAACTGATTTCCAATTGCTTTTATTCCTTTTACAGTAATAAACTCATCAATATTGATAGTCTCAGGCTCACGGTCTTTTCCTTTATCTTTTGCAAAAATAATCTCAGCTGTTGCTTCGTTGGCCACGATTACATTTTCAATGAAGGATTTTGGATGTTCTGAAGGCATAAAAGTCTGTACATTAACGGTATTTTCCAATAAGAATCTCTTGATAAAGTACATATCTTTTTCTCCGTCATAGTAAATACAGGTAATAGGCTGTCCGGGCCTCCATTTTTCAAGCACCAGGTATTCATCATCAAAACGGTTGCCCAAGTCGAAAGAAACCAGCTTTACTTCGCCATTGGTATTAATGGTCAGAATCTTGTCATCGCCTTTGAAGCTGCCTAATAAAGTTCCTCTTGCATCCGCATTCAGTCTTCTTACCGTATCGTCGAACCATATCTTTCTCGGGGCCAGTGTAGAAACACCCTCTTCCTTCATATCAACTTTCTTCACTGCATATTTGGTCACAAGATTTCCTTTGGAATCTCTCCCTTTAATAGCAAGTTCGGAGAAGTTGATCTCCATTTTATTTTTCCTGATCCTTGGATTCGGTTTTAAAAGGACGGTCACGGTCTCCGCTTCCCCGTTAGGGTTAGCTGAAAAATACAGCATTTCTGAACCTTTTTTATCTGAAGCCAAAGGATAATCCGTATTTCTTGTTACTCCGGTTACAGAAAAACGTTTCATATAATAAGGACCATCTCTACCTTCGCGGTAAATCATATTATATACAGTCCTTTTATCATTTTTCTTCCAGATTGCCACGTGGAGAAGATCCTTTCCTATAAAAGTTTTAGCTTCCACTTTTACCACTTTCATGCTTCCATCTTTTCTGAAAGTAATGATATCATCAATATCAGAACAATCGAACATATACTGATCTTTTCTCAGGGATGTTCCGATGAATCCTTCTTCAAAATTGGCATAGAATTTTTCGTTTGCTACGGCTACTTTTGTTGCATCAATAGTATCGAAGATTCTAAGTTCTGTTTTTCTCTGCTTATCTTTTCCGTATTTCTTCTGAATATTTAAATAATACTCAATAGCATAAGGAATCAGATTAGCCAGGTTGTGTTTTACCTGTTCTATTTTACCTTCAAGGGAGGCAATATTTTCTTTAAATTTATCTAAATCGAATCTTGAAATTCTCTTGATCCTGATCTCTGTTAATCTTAAAATATCCTCTTCCGTTACTGCTCTTAAAAGATGTTTGGTATGAGGCTTTAATCCTTTATCTATTGTCTTTAGTACATCATCCCAGGTTTTTACCTCTTCAATATCGTGATAGATCCTGTTTTCGATGAATATCCTTTCTAATGAAGAAAAATGCCAGCTTTCCTGAAGTTCGTGAAGCTCAATTTCGAGTTCTTTTTTCAGCAAAGAAACCGTATGATCCGTATTCATCTTCAGGATTTCCGAAACATTCATAAACATAGGCTTATCTCCCACAATTACACAGGCATTGGGAGAAATAGTCACCTGACAGTCTGTAAATGCATAGAGAGCATCAATCGTCTTGTCCGGTGAAACATCATGATGAATATGGATCAGAATTTCCACTTTATCTGAGGTATTGTCCTCAATTTTCTTGATTTTGATCTTCCCTTTCTCGTTGGCTTTTAAGATAGAGTCTATCAGATCACTCGTAGTCTTGGAGTAAGGAAGTTCAGAAATAACCAGAAGATGTTTATCTGTCTGGGTAATTTTTGCTCTCGCTCTTACTTTTCCTCCTCTGTGACCGTCATTATATTCGGAAACATCCAGATAACCGGCCGTCAGGAAGTCAGGAAATATTTCAAATCTTTTTCCTTTTAAATAGGCTACGGAAGCATTGATCAGCTCATTAAAATTGTGCGGAAGTATTTTGGTGGAAAGCCCTACCCCAATTCCTTCCACTCCCTGAGCCAACAGCAAAGGGAATTTTACAGGAAGATCAATAGGTTCATTATTTCTGCCGTCATAGGATTTTGCCCATTCTGTTGTTTTGGGATTAAATACCACTTCCAGAGCAAAAGGAGTCAGCCTGGCTTCAATATACCTTGCGGCAGCTGCAGAATCTCCCGTATAGATATTTCCCCAGTTTCCCTGGGTATCTATCAGGATTTCTTTTTGCCCGATCTGCACCATGGCATCCGTAATGGAAGCATCACCGTGAGGGTGATACTTCATGGTATTTCCTACAATATTAGCTACTTTATTATATCGGCCATCTTCCAGTTCTCTCATAGAGTGCATAATCCTACGCTGAACAGGTTTCAGCCCATCATACACCGAAGGGATAGCTCTATCAAGAATTACATAGGAAGCATAATCCAGAAACCAGTCTTTATAAAGCCCGGAAACTTTCTTTAAGCTTTCACCCTCATGCGAATATTCTTCTGTCATTTTTATTATTAATCTTTTTTCTCTTTATTAGCTTTCACTACTTTGTTCAGAGAGAGTTTTAAATCATTTACTTCTTTTCCGTTCAGATAAGAGATCTGGTACTTCAGTACTGTAGAGCCGTTATTCTTACTTGAAATGGTAATATATAGTCTTTTGATAAAGAGGATAGTTATTACATCATATTTTATCAGTTTATATTTTGGAAACTCATCATAAAGAGGAGTATTCAAAAAAGGAATAATATTTCTGTTTTTAAAATTCAGGGCTTCTCCATCACTGTCATATTCAAAAATCTGTCGTCCGTTAAGATGGAAGGCGATTAACATCAGCACCGGGACGATAATCAGTAAATAGCTTTCATTTCCCAATGCATTAAACCTATATTCATTAGCTAAAAACCCGACTATTCCCAATACAACCATCATAAGGAGCAACGTATTGATAAAATTGTACAACGATGCTTTGTTACGGTTACTTAGTCTCATTAATTGTCATGTTTATTGTAAGTTTTTAAGAGGTGCTTATTTCATCCAAAGCTTCTTTCTTATCAATATCCGTTTCCTCCACCACCAGATTTTCCAGGATAAATGTCTGCCTGTCCGGTGTATTTTTCCCCATATAAAATTCCAGAAGCTGTTCTATGGTCTGATCTTTTCCGATGACCACAGGCTCTAAGCGGATATCTTTTCCGATGAAATGTTTAAATTCATCCGGAGAGATTTCTCCAAGTCCTTTAAATCGGGTAATTTCCGGGTTTTTCCCAAGTTCATTTAAAGCTTTTATTCTTTCTGCTTCGGTATAGCAGTATCTTGTTTCTTTTTTATTTCTCACCCTGAATAACGGGGTCTGAAGAATATAAAGGTGATTGTTCTTGATCAAATCGGGGAAGAACTGCAGGAAGAATGTGATCATCAGTAAACGGATATGCATACCATCAACATCGGCATCCGTGGCAATGATTACCTGATTATACCTAAGGTCTTCAAGACTTTCTTCAATATTTAAAGCAGCCTGAAGAAGGTTAAATTCTTCATTTTCATATACTACTTTCTTCGTAAGACCATAGCAGTTCAAGGGTTTTCCTTTCAGTGAAAATACAGCCTGCGTTTCTACATCTCTGGATTTTGTGATAGATCCTGATGCAGAGTCACCCTCGGTAATGAATATTTGGCTATCGCCTTTTCTTTCTGCTTTCTGATCGTTATAATGCTGTCGGCAGTCGCGAAGCTTTTTATTGTGAAGAGACACTTTTTTAGCTCTTTCTCTTGCCAGCTTCTGTATTCCTGAGAGTTCTTTTCTTTCTCTTTCGGAAATCAATATTTTCCTTTGGATCGCTTCTGCAATTTCAGGATTTCTGTGCAGGAAATTATCCAGCTTACTTTTAAGAAAATCAATGATAAAGGTTCTTACGGTAGGCCCGTTTGGTCCTATATCATTAGACCCTAATTTTGTTTTGGTCTGGGACTCAAAAACAGGTTCTTCTACATTGATGGAGATGGCAGCAATAATAGATTTCCGGATATCGGAAGCATCGAAATTTTTATTGAAAAATTCACGGATAGTCTTCACATATGCTTCACGGAATGCATTGAGGTGCGTTCCTCCCTGAGTTGTATTCTGTCCGTTTACGAATGAAAAATAGGTTTCCGTCTGGGATTTATCTGTATGAGTGATCGCCACTTCAATATCCTCATCTTTCAGATGAACGATAGGATAAAGGGTATCGCTTTCAAGTTCTTCTTCCAATAGGTCTTTCAGACCATTTTCAGAAAAATAGGTTTCTCCGTTGAAAAGGATTTTCAGTCCTGGGTTCAGGTAAGCATAGTTGCGGAGCATTCTTTCGATATACTCTTTTCGGTATTTAAAATGCAGGAATATCTCACCATCAGGTATGAAGGAAATCTCTGTACCATTTCTGTCTGAAGTTTCTTTTTCCTCAAAGTTTTCCGTGATCATTCCCCGGGAAAATTCAGCTACCTTCATCTTTCCGTCACGGAAAGACCGTACTCTGAAATAGTCTGAAAGGGCATTAACGGCTTTGGTACCTACCCCATTCAGTCCAACTGATTTTTTGAACGCCTTACTGTCGTATTTACCCCCGGTATTCATTTTGGAGACGGCATCTACCACTTTCCCCAATGGAATTCCACGGCCAAAGTCACGGATCGTAACTTTACCGTCATCCACTTTTATTTCAATTCTTTTACCGGACCTCATCCTGAACTCGTCTATAGAGTTATCCAGAATTTCTTTAAGTAAAATGTAAATACCATCATCAGCGGAAGAGCCATCGCCGAGCTTCCCGATGTACATGCCGGGGCGCAGACGGATATGTTCCTGCCAATCGAGGGTTCTGATATTATCTTCTGAGTAGGTTGGATTTATTTCTTGTGACATATATGATTTCAGCAAACATACAAAAGTACGAAATTGTACAAAATTATCCGAATTTTTTCAATCTGTTTTTTAGTATTTTCTCTCATATTTTGCATTATTATCCTTCAAACTATATCTTTACATTATTATTCATATCCACGTGAAAAATTTATTTATTTTTCTGGTAATTTCTTATATTTTTCTTTTATCATCAATATTTTTTGCTCAAATCCCCGGATTGGTAAATTATAGTGAAGAGGAAGGACTGAACAGTTCATATACCTATACCTTAAGCCAGGACCTCAATGGTTTTATCTGGATAGGAAGTGATAATGGACTATTTCGCTTTGATGGAAAAGAATTTAAGCAGTATAATAAAGCAGACGGATTAAAAAACATTGAAGTCTTATCCTGCCATCAGTTATCGAATGGAGAAATTTTCATTTTATCTTTTCTTAATGATTTTGCGTATTTGAAAGACGGCAGAATTATTAATTCAGACTCGAATAAGGAGCTCAAAAAAATGCATTTTGAACATAATCCCAGCATTTATATTCATCAAGATGCAATCTATATGTATGCACCCGGTAATCCTAAGAATATGTATATTTACAGGAACGGAAAGGTTAATACAATCCCGTTATTCATTAATGGAGACGGCTCTTCTCATGCAATTTCTTTCGATCTTTCTAACCACCTCCTCTATTTGGCTGATAAAAGTGGAAAAAAGAATATTGAAGCTTATGACATTGTCACCAGAAAGAAAACATCCTGCAATATTCCATTAGGAAAAAAAACAATGGTATACAGGAAGGATAGCTTTTACATTTTTAAAAGCCAGGGAAAGATTGAAATTTATAAACTACACGATAAGTTCACTTTTAAAAAGATCCAGACCTACTTCACGAACGAGAATATCCAGCATGTATTTATAGATAAAAATTACGGAATATGGCTAAGCCTGGAAAATGGAGGTGCACTGCATTTCAAACAGACCTTACTGGAAAACACTAAGCTTTCTAATCCGGTAAAATTCTTAGACCAATATGTCATCAACAGTATCCTGGCAGACCATGATAATAACATCTGGTTTTCTACCCAAAACAATGGGATTTATTTTATTACTGACAAATTCCTTAAGAGTTATATGCATCTACCTATTAAAAATAATTCGGCTTATATAACGGCTATTGCAGGAAATGACAGCGGTATTTTTTTAGGATACAATGAGGCAAAAAGCGGTATATACCGTTCCCATACCATAAAGGATATTGTTTTTGAAAAAAACAGGAAGATAGAGCATAAAGCTATATTCTCAGAAGGTAATACAGTAATATTTGGTTTAAGCAGAAGTCTTATCCAATACAACACAGCCACTAAAAAGAAATATATTTTAAATGCATCGGATTATAATCCAAAAAATGTTCTGCCATATATCCGAGGGTCTGTATTAATCTGTTCGAATGACGGCCTGACTGCTTATAATTACAATGCGCATACATATTCTAAAATTCTGCAGCAGGAAAGGATTTATACAGCGCTGCTCTATGACACGGACAGTCTGTTTGTGGGAAATTTTAAAGACCTCTATAAAATGAACACCCGGACAAAAAAGAAAAGTCTCTTCCTGGAGGGCTATTATTTTACAGATATAAAAAAGCTAAGTCATAATCTATATGTGGGAGCCACCAATTTAAATGGTATTATCCTCTTCAGCAACAGTAAAATTCTAAAAAGGATAACACAAGGCAGCGGTCTTCTGACCAGCCAGATCAAAAAAATAGAAGTAGAAAATGAAAATGTTTTCTGGGCAAGTACCAATTCAGGCTTAAGCAGAGTTGAGATCCGAGGTACTGCTATAAAGATCAATAATTTCACACAGACTGACGGCTTGCCTTCAAATGTTGTAGCGGGATGTGTCATAAAAGGAGATACCCTCTTTGCCGGCACTTCAAAAGGATTAGGAATACTTTCAATCAGAAATTTATTATCGCAGAAGAAGTTCATTCATAAAAAGGTGATCATTAATTCTATTACGATTGGCAGTCAGGAATTCTTCAATCTGCAACAAAAACTTACAAGCCAGACTCCCAACAATAACATTGTATTTAACCTGAGTTTCCCGGATTATGCTTCACAGGGAAAAATAAGTTATAAGTATAAAATTGAAGGCCTGAATGATACCTGGGAAACCAGCAGTTCTTCTAAGATCATATTAAACTCCCTCCCACCAGGAACTTACACTTTTAGGGTATTGGGATTAGGCTATAACGGAAAACAGTCATATACCTCTACAAATGTTAATTTTAAAATTGAACCTAAATTCTGGCAGACCTGGTGGTTTAAGTTCCTGATGATTATTTTGGGAGCTACTGCATTGTTTATACTTATCACATTATATTTTCAGAAAAAAAGAAACAAGAAACTGGAAAACCTTTATTACGAGAAGAAGATTGCAGAACTCGAGCTGCAGGCGATAAAGGCACAGATCAACCCTCATTTTATTTACAACTGCCTCAATTCTATACAGTTTCTGCTGTATAAAAAAGATTATGCAGAAACAGAGAACTATTTGGATATTTTCTCACAAATGATTAGAAAAACACTTCATTATTCTGAAAAAACATTCATGCCTATACAGGAAGAAGTGGAATACCTTTCCCTGTATCTGAACATGGAGAAACTTCGTTTAAAAGAGCAATTTGATTATTCAATACATATATCGGAAACCGTGGACAAAAGCTGGACTATTCCTTCCCTTCTGATACAGCCTTTTGTTGAAAATGCAATAAAACACGGTGTTTCAGCATTAGCAGACCGGAAAGGAAAAATAGATATCAGGTTTGATTACAGCGGTTTGTCACTTTGTATAACAGTTGAGGATAACGGAAACGGAATAAGCAGTAAAGATCAGACGATTATAAAATCCGGTTCTTTTGGGGTAAAATTATCTCAAAAGAGAATTGAAACATTTAAGCAGCTTTTTGAGACTAATATTATTTTAGTTATTAAAAATCTTTCTGAGCAAGGACAGGAACACGAACAAGGAACTCAAATTAAAATTTATATCACCCCCCATGAAAACCAAAATACAAGCCTGCATCATTGATGACGAACAAGACGGAAGAGATTATATTGCTCTCTTGCTGCAAAACGAATTTCCGGAAATTCAGACTGTATTTCAGGCATCAAGCATAGAGGAAGCTTATATTTATCTTTCCAGAAATTCACCGGACATTCTTTTTTTGGATATCCAGCTGAAAGATGGGACGGCCTTTGATCTGCTGTCTCAATTCAAATCGATAGATTCCCAGATTATTTTCATTACAGCATTTGAAAATTTTGCGATCCAGGCCATTAAAAATGGTGCTGCAGATTATCTTTTGAAGCCGATAAAAAAAATGGACTTCATCATTGCGGTTAATAAGACCCTAGAAAATATCAAAAAAAATAAAATAATTCCTGCAGGTTCTTCGAAGAAAAATAAAATCAGTCTACCTACTCTGCAAGGCTTTAAATTAACAGATATTAATAACATCATACGATGTGAAGCAGATTCAAGCTATACCACATTTTACCTCGCAGACAAAACCAAAATTATTGTTTCCAAAACTCTACACGAGTTTGAAGAATTCCTTTCGGAGTATAATTTTTTCAGAATCCATCATAAGCACCTCATTAATCTTTCTCACCTTAAAGAGTACATCAAAGGAAAAGGAGGCCAGGTAATCATGACAGACAACTCTGTACTGGATGTTTCTGTTCGCAAAAAAAATGATTTTTTGTCGAAAATAGAACATATGGAGTAAAAACAGATCCGCCCGTTTCTATTTTATTCTTTTACTGCTCAAGATGCAGTTCAATGAAACCTTCCAATACACTTATCGTATGACACTTCGGTATGCTTTAGGAACATAATACCCAACCTTCAGCCTGAAGTCAATTCAGTATTTTAAACATCCATGCTTAATTCAACAGACCCTCAAACCAGAGTAGTCAGCATTATTCTATTAAAGATATCTGTCTCTATTTTCATTTAATCCGTCTTTATATACACTTATTGAAAAACCAATTACACTTACAAAGTGAAGATTGATTTCCATTAAAAATATATTTAATCTTGTATAGACAACAACAACTCATTATCAATAAGATACGGCGGGGTAAAAACAAAATGAAACTCAAAAAAAATTAAAAAACGCTGAAAATTACTCCATGGCGGGAAGACAGGAGTAAAAACTAAATTTCAATATCATGAAACTAGAAAGTTTAAAATCAGAAAAATTTAAAAAATTAGACAGTCACGCGATGCATGAAATTAAAGGAGGTCTTGTGGAAAGAACCGGGTCCGGCTCTCTTATTGGAACCCCGGGAGGAGGTATACGGACTGCCAGCTCTGATACATTAATCTGGGATGACAACGGTGGAGGCTTACAGCATGTAAGTTTCGTGGATGCAAAAACAGGGTTGGAAATATCCTATTTTATGTAATACAACCATAATTCTAATTCTTACAGGAACTATCAGGATAACAGTTGAACCTGAAGAATACTGTACGCTGAACAACAGTCTCAAGGCGAAAGACAGAGATAACTAAAAAATTTAATAATGAAACTAGAAAAATTAACATCAGAAAAATTCAGAGCATTACATAATGACCTGATGGGTAAAATTAGAGGCGGTCAGAATGTGGCAACCAACGCCGGGGCATTTATGAATGGCGGTGTTCCCGATATTTCGACTCATGACATCAACGTTTATAACGACAGAGGTACTCTCCTCACTCAAATCTTCTATGCTACCGATGGCAGTAAGCATGTTATATCTGTGTAAAAAAAATACGCTGAACAATTACTTCATGGCGGAAAGACAGAAGTAAAACTAAATCCAAAATTTATGAAAAAATTAGAAAGTTTGACGTCTTTGAAATTCAAAGAAATGACTACAAGCCAAATGAGCACATTCAAAGGAGGAGCTATTATTGCAACACAGGGTGCTTATTCTCCAGACCATGGAACATCATGGGTCCGATGCCCTGATAGAGAAGATACTGTTCTTAAATGCAAGGAATATCTTATTAATGATGTATGGTATGGAGGTACTTACTAGTGATTAGCATAATGGTCATTAGTAATATCTAAGTTATTGCGGGATGCGATAAGTATCCCGCATTTTAATTATAACTGATTGTCATAGAAGTAAATAAATATATGATGCACCTGATCCAAAGTAACAAAAATGACCGATCCACTAATGATGTGCTGGACTGGATTTTTTATCTGGAAAATAAAAATAAAATCTGCCGTATCAATAATGAAACAGTTATTCAAAGTATCAGTTTTAAAATATCAAATACTGAAGGCCTTTCAGTGGAGTTATCTACCGACCAGGGGAACATTAACAGCAAGGAAATTAAAAAATTCTGGTATAGAAGAGGAAACTTTAAAAGCAATAAGGGATTTACATTATCTACATATGATACTAAGCTGAAAAAAATGATTTTCCGGATTCAGGATAATTTTCAAAGAGAAAATGAAAGAATGATTGACAATGTCTACTCAGCTTTCGAAAAAGGAGGAAGGATAAACAGATTTCAGGAAAATGTTACCAATAAAGTGCATAATCTTAGCCTGGCCAATGATGCAGGATTAAAAATACCGGAAACATTAGTGACCAGCAATATAGATGAATTATTAAGCTTTTCTGCCAGATATGATTCAATTATTACAAAAGATATTGAATTTAATTCATTTCAGTTTACCTATACAGAAGGTTCAGAGGTATATATCCATCAACCCGTTCTCAAACTTTCCAAAAGCGATATTCAAAATCTGAGCATACAAAACAATGGAAAAGAGTTCAGCCATTTTTCCATGTACCAGGAGTATACCGAAAAGAAGTATGAACTACGCATCTTTTATCTGAAAGGTAAGTTTTATACTATGGCCATTTTCTCACAAGCCAACGAAAAAACAAAAACTGATTTCAGAAACTATGATAATGAAAGACCAAATCGGTGTGTCCCTTATCAATTACCTAAAGAAATAGAAAAAAAATTAGTCTCATTCATGCAAAGCATTGATATGAATTCCGGTTCTATTGATATGATCTATACTCCTGAAAAAGAATATGTCTTTCTGGAAGTAAATCCTATAGGGCAGTTTCAATGGTTGTCTAAATGCTGTAATTATGATATTGAGCGACAGATTGCTTTTGATCTATTAAAAGAAGAAATATGAAAAAAGAAGAGCAAGAAAAAATAAAAGAAGAAATACAAACCTGGATGGCAGAAAACAAAAGCCAGCTATCTTTACATTCACACACCTGGAATATAGATGTATTTGAAAGTAAAAAAAATAGTGATTTCCAGGAATCTTTAAAGCTGGGTAAGTACAATGCAGAGCCGGCAGAGGCTGACCCTTTTTACAAACCTTATTCTAAAATGCATATACTATAACTATGGATCACTTGCTGCTTTTATACAGTCACTGTATCATCGTAAAAGGAGCTTCCCGCTCGGTAATCTGCGATCTTCAGAGAAGAAAAATTTATCCTGTACCTCATTCTCTGGTGTCATTATTTACAGATGAAAGGTATATTAATGTACCTGAAATCCTGATACAGCTCGATGATGATGAAAAAGAAATATTTCATGAGTATCTGGAGTTCATAGAAGAACATGAATTTGCATTCTACTGTTCTTCTGAAGAAATAGGATTATTCCCTAAAATGGCTGAAGAATGGTTGTTTCCGGCTCATATCTCTCACTGTATTCTGGATGCGGAGTATGAACTTCCATATTTCGACACCCAATTTCTTGAGCAGCTGGAAGCACTCTGCTGTAATTTTATTCAGTTCAGATTTTTTAAGGAAGCATCCTGGAATGAATTAGAAAGAATAATGAGTATGATAACTCCTTCACAAATAAAATCCGTGGAGATTATACTTCCCTGTAAAAATGAAGATCTTTTTTATCAAAGCACCGAATTATTTGTCAGGAAACATAAAAAAATAAGCAGTCTTACCATTACCGGAACCAATGTAACAAAAATTTATAAGGAAGGCAGTCACGGAACTGGTTATATATTGCAGACTGACAGGATTATTGACAGCGAAATTCACTGTGGGGTTATCGATAGCAGTTTATTCTCCATTAATATTACAACCTTTACCGAATCTTTGGCTTTCAACAGTTGTCTTAACCGGAAAATTGGTATCGACACTAAGGGTCATATTAAAAACTGCCCCAGCATGAAAAAAAGTTTTGGCCATATAAAGGAGACCTCTTTGGAAGATGCTATAACCCAGCCGGATTTCAAAAAATACTGGACTCTCAGTAAAGATAAAATCTCAAAGTGTAAAGACTGCGAATTCCGTCATGTATGTACCGATTGCCGGGCCTATCTGGATGAACCTGGCAATATATACTCAGCACCACTTAAATGTGGGTATGATCCTTACACATGTACCTGGGAAGAATGGAGTAATAATCCTTTAAAAGAAAAAGCAATACAATATCACCAGATGCAGGAACTGATGATCAATAGATGATACTTCCCAATTTTCTATCTGGCTTCCAGCTTGCCGATTACATTTTTCAGCATGGCCGGAACAATCAGTCTGTGAAAAGGGCGAACCGGTAAAAAATATAAGATTCCCAGCCAGTTATGAAGTTTTACAGTCGTAGAAATGGTCAGTGCTTTTTCAGTCTTATCATCCTGGATTTTATCAAGCAGCAGGGAAACTCTGAAGTCGAGATGTTTATCATCCTCTCCCAGTATAATTTCATTTTCTGTTTTTTCAAATACTGTAAAAATTCCCATACGTTCCCCCACTTCACACTGAAAGTGATCAGCAGCCTGAGCCTTATCAGGATCTGCTCCTGTTTTTAATCCAAATAATCCAACCACTTTATTCCTGAAGGCAAACATTTTCTTTCCCCATTGCGGACCACTGATAAAAAAAGCTTTCCCAACTTCTGAAATGTCAATATCTGACTTGCTGTTCATTACCTCACCGGCAAAGCTGTCAGCATAATCAAAATCCTTTTGGTCTTTAGCTAACACCGATTTTTGCGGAAAGTCAATCTTCTTAATCTTCATTTTCATGGGTTTAATGGGTTATTGGTCTACCAAATGTAGGCATCTTCCAACGAAATAAAAAGAAAAAAGCATCTTTTTTTAAACAAATGTTTATTTAATTTCTAACCTACAAATCTATCGCCATAAGCTGAGTTTCTATGAGAACAGCGCTTCTTATTAACCCAAATCAAATTCAGATTCAGAGAGAATTCTTGATTTAATTCTCGATCACTTCAAACTGTTTTAAATATTTCATTAAATTCGATACTGAAAAAATCGTTTTATGATACAACTTCCTTTATCAAAACTTTCCAATGTGGGAACTACCATTTTCAGCCAGATGACACAGCTGGCCAATGAGAATGAAGCCATCAACCTCTCTCAGGGATTTCCTGACTTTATGCCTGATATGGAACTCTTAAACCATGTAGACCATTTCATAAAAAAAGGGTTCAATCAGTATGCTCCCTTAGGAGGAATGATTGGATTAAAGGAAGAAATTGCCCGGAAAATTGAAAACAGTCATCAGGCAGCTTATCATCCCAATACAGAAATAACCATTACCGCAGGAGGCACTCAGGCCATTTTCACAGCTATTGCCGCTTTTATAAAAAAAGAAGATGAAGTTATTATTTTTGAACCTGCCTATGACTGTTATGAGCCTACGGTAGAACTTTTCGGAGGTGTCGTAAAGCGTTTTGAGATGAAAGCTCCGGACTATGAGATCAACTGGAATGATGTAAAGAAGCTGATCAGCGGGAAAACGAAAATGATCATTCTTAACAATCCTAATAACCCCTCCGGAAAGATCCTGAAAGAAAATGATATTCAGGAACTTATCAACATTGTAAAAGATACTTCCATTCTTATTTTAAGCGATGAAGTCTATGAAAATATTGTTTTCGACGGGAAACAGCACTTAAGCATCTGCCAGCATCCCGAACTTAAGGAAAGAAGCCTGCTGGTAGCCTCATTTGGAAAACTTTTCCATGTTACAGGCTGGAAGGTAGGCTATTGTGCAGCACCCAAAAACTTATCCGATGAGTTCCGAAAAGTTCATCAGTTTAATGTTTTCTGTGTCAACACTCCTATTCAGCTTGCCCTGGCAGAATATATGAAAAATGACGAACATTATACTCACCTTAATCAGTTCTTTCAGGAAAAAAGAGATTTTCTGAGAAAAGGTCTTTCCGGGACTTCTTTTGAATTACTGGATTGTGAAGGAACTTACTTCCAGGCTGTCAAATACAATAAGATTTCTGATAAAAATGATTTTGACTTCGCAACCCTGCTAACGGTGGAACACAAAGTGGCAAGTGTTCCTTTTTCTTCCTTTTACAAAAACAAAATCAATGAAAATGTCATCAGATTATGTTTTGCCAAAAAACAGGAAACACTGGAAAAAGCTATTGAAAACCTTTCAAAAGTCTAGCTGATTATCCTTTATATTTATCATACTTTGAACCGCCTGAACACAGTCGGTTCTTTTGTTTTCTCTTATTTTCATTAAGCAGAAAATAACATATAAAAGTAGACAACTTCCCGATTTTATCCACACAATGTGATATATTTCAATTATTTTACATATCTTAGTGAAAATCAAACAAATAAATATACTATGGAAACGAAAATCTTATCGAAAGGAAAAAAACTAAACAAAAAAGAGCTGAAAACGATTGCCGGAGGTATGCTGAACTGTATGCCTGCCCAGGAAATCTGTCCTCCGCATCTTGAACCGTGTGAATCTCATGTTGATGAGAATGGCTGTTCAATGATTTCTCCTTTTTGCGGCCAAAAAATATGCAGACCCCAATAATATTCAGCATACTCATTTAAAATTAAAACCATGAAAAAACAAACAGTAAACAAAGGAAAGAAGTTAAATAAGAAAGAATTGAAAATGATCACCGGAGGGCTTGTAAGATGTATCATTTCCGGTACACGCTGCCAGTACTACGGACCGGGTTGCAAAGAACCCCAGTGCCAGCCACCTACCCCCGTTGATCCCATCGAAATAGTGGATCCTGTATTTCCAATAAACTAGATTCAAACGTTATTACAAATAATAAAGAACCAGCCCTCTCAGGGTTGGTTCTTTATTTATATCATTTCAGAGTGCTTATAAAAACATTCCTCCCGAAGCTTCAATTCTCTGCCCATTGATCCATCCTGCGTCTTCGGTACATAAAAATGCCACTACTCCACCTATATCGTCAGGAAGTCCAACTCTTCCTAAGGCTGTAGCCCCTGCAACTACGGCGTTTATATCTTTATCATCTCTTACTCTTCCTCCTCCAAAATCTGTTTCAATCGCGCCTGGAGCCACTACGTTAGCTTTAATTTTTCTACTTCCCAACTCTTTGGCCATGTACTTTGTCAGCATTTCTACCCCTGCTTTTATAGAACCGTAAACAGATGATCCCGGCGTAGCAAATCTTGCCAGCCCTGAAGAAATATTTACAATTCCTCCTCCATCATTGATAAACGGTAAAAATTTCTGAGTTAGGAAAAATACACCTTTGAAATGAATATCCACAATATCATCAAGCTGTTCTTCAGTAACTTCGGTAATAGGTGAATATAAAGCTGTCCCTGCATTATTGATCAGGTAATCAATAGTTGGACTTCCTGTATTTTGCTGTAAATGATCCGTAACTTCTTTCACGAATCCGTCAAAGCTCCTGATATCTTTTGTATCCAGCTGAAAAGCGGCTGCCTTTCTTCCCAACGCTTTAATTTCCTCTACTACAGCTTCTGCTTCTTCTTTATTGCTTCTATAGGTAATAATGACATCCAATCCTTTTTGAGCAATCTTAAGTGCAGAATTCTTACCCAATCCCCGGCTTCCTCCGGTTACCAGTGCAATATTTGTTTTTGTGTCCATTTTATTTTGATTATTTTGATATTACAAAGTTGGGGTATTTTCAGCGTCAACGGTTTGCTTGAATCAATCTGAAATTTGCAAAATTCAAATCATGAACGAAATTCTAATGGAGCAAATGTTGTTTTTCTTTTAAAAAAGTTTGAAAAGTGGGCAATTTCTTCAAAACCCAAAGCATAAGAAATCTCAGAAACATTCCATTTAGTTTGTTTTAAAAGGATTTTAGCCTCCTGGATAATGCGGTCTGCAATAAATTCGGTAGTTGTTTTCCCTGTATTTTCTTTCAGTTTTTTATTTAAGTAATTAACATGAACAGCCAATCGGTCTGCATAATCTTTGGCCGTCTTCAACTGCAGTCTCTGTTCTGTAGATTCAATAGGAAACTGTCTTTCCAGTAATTCTATAAATAAAGAAACCACCCTCATGGAAGCATCGTTTGAAGTTGAAATATTGGATGCCGGCTGCAGTTTCTGTCCATAATGAATCAGTTCCAGTACATAATTTCTGATCAGGTCATATTTATAGATATAATCTGAAGCGATCTCTTTTTTTATTTTTTTAAAAAGAATTTCAATTTCTTCAGCCATCTCATCATCAATTTCAAAGACAGGCACTCCTCCCGGCTGAAAGATAGGAAGATCTTCCAGACTGTTATAGGATTTATCTTTTATAAAGAAATCTTCGGTAAACACACAAAAGCTTCCTGACTGTTCAGGAGATTCGGGAACCCAGTGGTAAGGAAGTTTAGGGGTTGCAAATAATAAAGCATTCTGGTGTATTGAAATGACTTTATCGGCATATTCAGCCCTGTTTTTGCCTCTTATAAAGCTTATTTTATAATACTTCCTTCTATTGTAAGGCATTTCTGAGGTTGTTTTTATCCTTTCAATAGTTTGGGCAATATCAAAAACATTAAAATGTCCGATGTCTTTATGGAGACCTTTTGGGAAAATACTTTCAAGGTCCTGTCCCAGCTTGGCTGCCATTTCTTTATAAAAATCTTCCAGTGAAGTATGAGCTATCTTTTCCATAGCAGATGATTTGTAAAATTCAAATATACAAAGTTGGATGTATATAAAAGTAAAATAATTATTTCATTCTTTTCTATATAAAGTGATATACTATAATAATTTTTACTACTTTAGTCTTCAGTAACTTACTAAAAATCAAAACTATGAAAAACCAAATTTCACAAGCCGGGAAAAAATTAAACAAGAAAGAGCTAAAAATGATTACCGGTGGTATGCTTGATTGCATGCAGCCTGTATTATGTCCTGAGTGGCCATGTGAGACGTATCCACCTGATGATCCCAGAAACTGTACAACGATTTCCGTAGGCTGTGCTCAAAAAATATGCAGACCACAACCTATAGAATAATATATAACAGTTTATTGTGTGAAGTTCATACAACTTCTGAGAATACATTCAACCTATCAACTAAAATTAAATGCTATGAAAAACAGAAACTTAGACAAAGGAAAAAAATTAAACAAAAAAGAGCTGAGAACCATCACTGGCGGTTTACTGCAATGTGTTGATCTTATGACAGGTTTATGCAGAATCGTTGGAGCAAGCTGCGCAGAGAGACAGTGTAGATTTGTTCCAGGTCCAATATTACCATAATACCAATCGTATTTGCAAAAATATACATATCAAGTAACCTATAAAAATCAAGACAATGAAAAATCAAAATTTAAACAACGGTAAAAAATTAAACAAAAGAGAATTAAGAGTTATTACCGGGGGAAAAGAAATGTGCCTGCTTGCCAATCTACAATGTAAGAGAATCTCTCTAAGCTGTGCAGAGCCGCAGTGTCAGCCGGGACCTATTGAGCTTCAATAATATAATGATGAAGAAACGCTTCCCTATCGGAAGCGTTTTTTAGTAAATAAGTAATCAAAACAATATATCCATGTTTATATTTCCGGTGTTGCAAAAAACGCTCCCAAATTCATGGAAGCGTTTTTTTATTACAAACTAACTTTAATATTTTTTCTCTTATACGTTGAATCTGAAGTGCATGATGTCACCATCCTGAACGATATATTCTTTACCTTCCACAGAAAGCTTTCCGGCTTCTTTAATCTTTACTTCAGAGCCATAAGTCATATAATCCTCATACTTGATTACTTCGGCACGGATAAATCCTTTTTCAAAATCTGTATGGATCACTCCTGCTGCCTGAGGAGCTGTCCATCCCTGTCCGATAGTCCAGGCTCTTACTTCTTTTACTCCTGCTGTGAAATACGTTTGAAGTTTTAATAAGTCATAAGCCTTTCTGATCAAACGGTTTACGCCCGGTTCTGTAAGACCTAATTCTTCAAGGAAGATCTCTCTTTCTTCGAAAGTTTCCAATTCGTTAATATCAGCTTCAATCTGAGCCGCTAAAACAACAACTTCAGCACCTTCATTTTTAGCCATTTCTTCAATCTTACCAATCCAGTCGTTTCCGTTCTTAATGGAATTTTCATCAACATTACAAACGTAAAGTACAGGTTTGTTGGTCAAAAGCTGTACTTCTGAAATCACTGATTTTGCGAAATCATCCATAGCAAATTCTCTTGCATTTTTACCGTCTTCAAGGAATTTCTGAAGATTTTGAAGTGTTTCATACGTCAATAAATCTTCTTTCTTTCCGGACTTGATGAATTTTTTTGCTTTTTCAACTGCCTTTCCTACTGTTTCAAGGTCTTTCAGCTGTAATTCGATATCAATAATTTCTTTATCTCTTAGCGGATCTACAGAACCTTCAACATGAATAATGTTTCCGTTATCAAAACATCTTAAAACGTGGATGATTGCTTCACACTCACGGATATTGGCCAGGAACTGGTTTCCCAATCCTTCTCCTTTGCTGGCTCCTTTTACAAGACCCGCAATATCAACGATTTCAACTACAGCCGGTAAAACTCTCTCAGGTTTTACGATTTTCTCCAGTTCAAACAATCTCTGATCCGGTACAGAAACCGTTCCAAGATTCGGCTCAATAGTACAGAAAGGATAGTTTGCTGATTGAGCTTTTGCATTGCTCAGACAGTTAAAAAGAGTTGATTTACCTACATTCGGCAGGCCTACGATTCCACATTTCATATTGTAAAATTCAAAGTTTAAGGTTCAATTGTAATTCAAGTTTTCTCCAACTTTTACTGTTGAATACCGGACCTTGAATTATGAGTGTGCAAAGATAGTGATTTTAAAGGGAGATTCATAATAAAAAAATCTGACAGCATTCTGACAGATTTTCAGGTAATTTTATTTTAATAAACAGGGTTCAGGGATTATCTCCCGTGGCATTCTGCGCCAATGGCACATCATTTGGGGTTTCCTGTAACGTTTTATCTAAAGTAAATAAAGATTCGTCGGTTGCCCTGTCACCCCCTGCAATTTTCAATTTATCAATTAAGTTCTGAGCCAGTGTTTCTTCTTCAATCTGTTCCTGTACAAACCACTGCATAAAATTCCATGTCGCCCAGTCCTTTTCTTCCATGGAAAGGTCCACAATCCTGTAGATAGCCGTTGTATTATCCACTTCATGTTTAAAGACTCCGTCAAAGCACGCTGTGAGTGTTTCAGGATCCGCCGGAGGAGCAGGAATGGCATCTACTTTTGGCTTACCTCCTCTGTTTAGAATATATTCCATGAATTTTATTGAATGATTCCGTTCTTCCTGAGCATGTCTGTACAGAAAGTTGGCAATCCCCTGATATCCTTTGTCATCAGCCCAAATTCCATAAGATAAAAAAACGTGTGATGCATGAATTTCTTTATTCATTTGGTCACTAAGTGCTTTTTCCATGTTTGCGGAAAGTCTGTTCGTATTCATAATGCTATATTTTGGTGATTATGGGATTTATAATGCAAAAATGGTTCCGACAATATCTTAAGTTTTTATATATAAAATCAAAATATATTTATATTTAACTGATTTTCATTATTTTAAATTAATAATTTATAGTTATTCTAAAATAAAACCCGGTTTATTTCAGAACCGGGTTTAATATTGTGAGTGAGCACAAAAACGCTGAGATTTTATACATTTTTATTGTTACAGTAGAGTAAAATCAAAAATCTCCGAAAGATAGACCGGCATCAATTGATATAACGATCCTTTATATTTCTCAGCTTCTCATAGCTCTTTTGTATCAAAAAATTTACTTGATTTTTTTTGCAATATAATCACTTTCATTTCCAAGTCTGTCAATAGCTTTGATGGCTAGAGCATTTAATTTTTTTCCATCCTTAAACTTTGGGATATCTTTGGAAAGGGTATCCAGTGTTACAATTTCCGTTTCCCACAGTCCGTTATACTGTGTAAAAAGTACCCATTGAAAAACCTCACCGATATTTTTTGTGCTCCAGTTTACCCGTGCAGAACTTCCGTTATCTGTAATGAACAGTGTAGGAGCCTGTAGTGGGGCAGCTTTTATCCATGGTGTTTTAGGGACTAAAGCTTTTTCACTGTAAGGTCCGTTTTTAAGGACCGGAAGCATATTTGGATTTTTTGTGAGCCCGGCAATACTCCAGTGGATTTCTCCGGCATCTTTTTTCAGGATGTTTCTGGAAATTTCAATCTGACTTTTAATCTCCGCAGGGCGGTCAGAAACTTTGATCTCCACAGTATTTAATCCCGGCCATACATGGCGGTTCATGGTATTTTCTGCCTGCCACCAGCTTAACAGCGCTTCAAAACCCTGGCCTTTTGAATCTATCGGCCAGTACAGCTGTGGTGAGAAATAATCTACCCATCCTTTATTCAACCATAATTTGGCGTCTGCATACAGTTCATCATATTGTGAAGACCCCACGATTCCTGCCGGATATCCCGGTTTCCAGATTCCAAACGGGCTGATTCCAAATCTTACATAGCTCTTTTCAGCATGGATTTCTTTATAGATACGTTCTACAAATTTATTCACGTTATCTCTTCTCCAGTCTGCTCTTGACAATGTTCCTCCGCTGCTTATATAAGCATTCCAGCTTGCATTATCGGGAAAGTCTGCCCCTCTGTTGTAGGTAGCGTAAGGATAAAAATAATCATCAAAGTGCACTGCATCAATATCATATCTTTTCACAATATCCTTTACAACATTGGAAACGTGGCCCTGTGTTTTAGGATTAGCCGGATCAAACCAATACATTCCATTCTTTAATCTTACTACAATATCGGAAAGTTTATTGGCCATGGACAAGCTGTTTACCGATCCTCCGTTGGAATGATGGGCACGGTAAGGGTTTAACCAGACATGAAGTTCCAATCCCCTTTTATGAGCTTCTTCAATCCAAAACTGAAGCGGATCGTAGTTTGGAT
This sequence comes from Chryseobacterium sp. WG14, assembly GCF_024586945.1. NCBI lineage: Bacteria > Pseudomonadati > Bacteroidota > Flavobacteriia > Flavobacteriales > Weeksellaceae > Chryseobacterium > Chryseobacterium sp. WG14. The sequence continues at coordinate 700,328 of NZ_JALCZD010000001.1, read as the reverse complement.
AAGGAGCTGCTCCTGTTTCACCGGTTAAAAAATACGACCAGGGTTCAATATTACTGGTATAAAGAGCATCTGCAGAAGGTCTGATCTGGAAGATCGCGGCATTAAAATTATTATCTTTCAGCATATCAAGCATACTGATGGCTTCTGCTTTCTGCTGATCTACGGTCAGGTTATTTTTTGAAGGCCAGTTGATATTCGCAACACTGGCAATCCATGCTCCCCGGAATTCTCTTTTAATTTCCGGAAGAGTGGTTCTGAACGTTTCTTCTGCTGGAACTCCTGTTTTGGGCTTGGTTACCACTACAGGTTCTTTTGGCTGGGTTGTATTGGTGTTGGGTTTTGTTGTGCTGTTTTTAGTGGGAGGTGTCTTTACAACATTGTTCTGAACGGAGCATGAGGTGCTGTAAGACGCAAAAATTCCTAATAAAACGATAAGCTTTAATTTATTTATTCTCATATATTGATCTGAAGAAAGATTCTAAGATATTAAAAATGCAAAACTAATGATATAAAGATGATTATCCGAATTTGAAATATCTTTTTTAATGTTACAAATAATTTCTGCATTGTTTTAGTTATCAAACCTGTTTAAACACATTAAAAATTGAGTCACAAAAGCTGAGTGAAACGTTATAAACATTTTAGTTTATTTTAAGTTTAAACGGATTGAAAATAAAAAGTACACTAAAGCAAAAAACTTTGATTTTTTTTAACTTACGTGGGCTTTAATAAGCTTATTTTCACAACTTTATTAGACTTAATGTTCAATAAATCTGTAACTTTAATAAAAAGTTCATCCACAAAAGAATTTAAATCACCGTCAGCAATACCTGTATCACTTTATTCTTCCACTTTCGTAAGATCAGTCTTATAGGTTTCCGGAATGAATACTATATTAACTATTATGGCTAAAATCACAAGAAATAACGGGTAAACTAATCCTATAAATGGCGAAAGAAATGCGCTTACTACAAAACTGGTCTTGATAAATTCTGTTACGAATGCTGTAGCACCTCCAATAAAACCGTTTCCCATATTCTGGGCAAACCCCATACTTGTATATCGTATTTTTGTAGGAAAAATTTCCAGCATAAAAGCTCCCAAAGGGCCATAAGTAGCTGCTGCAGCCACTGAAAGCAGAAAGCTTAGTCCTACGATTTTCAATATGGCTTCGGTGCTGACTGAGTGTACTTCATTAATACCCTGAGGATTTCCTATCTTCATAAAAAGATAAAAAGACAGCGGAATCAGAATAAGACTGGAAACCAGGCCTCCGATAAGCACTTTTTTACGTCCAATTTTATCACTCAATGCACCAAAGTACTGATAAAAATATACACTTAAAAACATGGCTATTCCGGTAATCAGTAAAACGGTAGTATTTTCCAGCTTCACCGTATTCTGCAAAAAGAAAAATACAACAAACTGATTGGTCTGCATCACTGAACTTTGTGCAGCATTGCCTCCGAAAATAGCTTTCAGCATTGTTTTCACATTCCCTTTCGTTGTAAACGCTTCTTTAACCGGTGATTTGCTTGTTTTCCCGGATTTTTTAAGCTCTTCAAAAACAGGGCTTTCATGAAGTCTTTTTCGTATAAAGTAGCTTAAAATCACCAATACAGCACTTAAAAGAAATGGAATTCTCCAGCCGTAACGGTTAAAATCAGCTTCAGACATTGTACTTTCTGTTATAAAAACAACACCCAGGCAAACCAACAGCCCTATGGGAACTGTAGCCTGAATAAATCCGGTATAAAATCCCCGTTTTTCCATTGGGGCATGTTCCGCTACATAAATGACAGCGCCGGCATATTCGCCGCTGATAGCTAATCCCTGAAACAATCTACACAGCAGTAAGAGAACCGGAGCAGCCCAGCCAATGCTTGAAAAGTTAGGAATACATCCAATTAAGAATGTGGAAGCTCCCATTAAAACCAATGAAATAAGGAAGGAATATTTTCGCCCTATTTTATCTCCGATATTTCCAAAAATAAGGGATCCTATCGGGCGGAACATAAATGATGATCCTACGATGGCAAGGGTCTCCAGAAAGTGAGAACCTTCCGATGGGAATAAATTTACGGAGAGAACTTTTGCAAGAATTACAGCAAGCAGCATATCATACCACTCAATTAATGTTCCTACAGATGATGCAATAATAACAGTTTTTATATCATTTTTATAGGCAGCTTTTGCAACGTCCATTTATTGTATTATTTTATAATTATACTATGTTTTTATTATCTATGGCAGCGTTTGGTAGTTTCATTGCTGCATGAGCAAACATACAATTATTTCCATACTAAAAATCAATTGCTTATTTATTTCATTAAAAACATTAAAATAAAAAAAAACATTAAAAAGCACCTTGGAATAGCTGAAAAACAAACACAACAATTAGGGATAAATAAAAACGCATTATCTTTAAATATACCGCTACAAAAGCAAAAAGCCCCGATAAATCGGGGCTTTAACTTTATATAAGAATATTTGATTACGCTTTCGCTGATCTTTCCATTCTTTTTCTTTCTTCTTCAGAAAGGATTTTCTTTCTCATACGGATGAAGTTTGGAGTTACCTCGATTGCTTCATCACCCTGGATATATTCCATACATTCTTCAAGAGAGAATAAGATTTTTGGAGCAACTCCTGTATCTTTATCTTTTCCTGATGCTCTCATGTTGTTCAGCTGTTTTGCTTCAACAATGTTTACCACAAGATCTCCAGGTTTGTTTTGTTCTCCAATGATCATACCTGCATAGATTTCCTCACCCGGATCCACAAAGAACTTACCTCTGTCCTGTAATTTTGCAATTGAATATTCTGTAGCAGGACCTTGAGTTTTGCTGATCAATACTCCATTATTTCTTCCAGGAATAGCTCCTTTGAAAGGCTTATATTCTGTGAAACGGTGTGCCATAATAGCTTCACCAGCAGTAGCTGTCAACATCTGAGAACGCAATCCGATCAAACCTCTTGAAGGAATTTCGAATTCCATGTGCTGCATTTCCCCTTTAGTTTCCATGATGTGAAGATCTCCCTTTCTCTGAGTTGCCAGGTCGATAACTCTTGAAGCATATTCTTCAGGAACATCAACAACCAAAGATTCATAAGGCTCACATTTTTCACCATCAATTTCTCTAAGGATCACCTGTGGCTGACCAATTGTCATTTCGTAGCCTTCTCTTCTCATTGTTTCGATCAAAACTGACAAGTGAAGAATACCTCTACCGAATACAAGGAATGTATTGGCATCATCAGTCTGCTGAACTCTTAATGCTAAGTTTTTCTCTAATTCCTTCGTTAATCTTTCTTTCAGGTGATTAGAAGTAACATATTTACCATCTTTTCCGAAGAAAGGTGAATTGTTGATAGAGAACGTCATGTTCAAAGTAGGCTCATCGATAGCCGTTCTTTCCAATGGCTCAGGATTTTCAAGATCTACAAATGAATCACCGATCTGGAAAGCATCAAATCCTACTACAGCACAGATATCTCCTGCCTGTACTTCAGTTACTTTTTTCTTTCCTAATCCTTCGAAAACGTAAAGTTCTTTTACTTTTCCTTTTACAATTTTACCGTCTGCCTGAGCAAGCCCAATCCACTGAGATTCTTTAAGCTCACCTCTTGTTACTTTACCGATCGCAATTCTTCCTAAGAAAGAAGAGAAATCAAGAGAAGTAATCTGCATCTGAAGAGTTCCTTCAGCTACTTTCGGTTCAGGAACATATTGTAAAATCCCGTCTAATAATGGTAAAATATCTTCAGTCTGCTCTAGTGAAGTGTTGAACCAACCTTGCTTAGAAGAACCGTAGAATGTTGGGAAATCCAATTGTTCTTCAGTGGCTTCAAGGTTGAAGAATAAGTCGAATACCTGATCGTGAACCTCGTCCGGACGACAGTTTGGCTTATCTACTTTATTGATAACAACTAATGGTCTTAAACCTAGTTCCAATGCTTTCTGAAGTACGAATCTTGTTTGTGGCATCGGTCCTTCGAACGCATCCACCAACAAAATAACTCCATCAGCCATTTTTAATACTCTCTCTACTTCTCCACCGAAATCAGCGTGACCAGGAGTATCAATTACGTTAATTTTTGTGTCTTTATAAGTAACAGAAATATTCTTGGATAAGATCGTGATCCCTCTTTCTCTTTCAAGATCATTGTTATCCATAATTAATTCTCCACTCTCCTGATTTTCTCTGAAAATATTGGTAGCGTGAATGATTTTGTCAACCAAAGTCGTCTTCCCGTGGTCAACGTGTGCGATAATCGCAATATTTCTAATGTTTTGCATATAGGATTTTTACGGGTGCAAAAATAGTGATTTAAAATGAATTAATTAAAAAGTTTATGCAATATTTAACAATTTCATAATGAGAAATTTAGATAATTCCCATTTATAATCACAAAAAAAATATGTTGCGTCAAGTTCTGACGCTGGTCAATTTTACCTTTGTTTCCATAAAACAGCACCCAAATACTCATCTCTTTAAAAAAAACAAAAAAATGACAAATAATTTAAGCATACTGACCATTAATGAATTCATTGATTCTCAGGATCCTGATTTAGATAAAGAAATTGTAACACTGATTGATCAATACAGCGGGGAACTTGTTAATTTCAGAAAACAGACTAAACCGGTTCCTGCCAATGGCCGTTATCTGTACCGTACCAAAATCAATAATGATGAGTCTACCGTGTATTATAAAAGAATTGTTACCCATGATATTTCTATAAGAATTGCGGAAGTATACGGCGATGGCAATACAGATGACTCCCGTGAAATCCAGCAGCTCATCGATGAAATGGAAACAGGACAGGTTTTACGTTTAGACAATAGAAGATATATGCTCCGAAGTCCTCTACAGATCAATAAAGCTATTAAAATTAAAGGTTCTTCTGTGAAAAGTAATATCAGCTTCCCTCCATTTCTGATCACCAACAACAATGACGGCATTATTCTCAATACCTCCGGAGTGGTTCTTGAGGGATTTGGAATTTATAATATCATATGGTACACCACATCTCCCAATACCATCACCGGAATTAAAGTGAATGGCACATTGGAAAATCATATCCATGACATTCTTTTAAGAGACCTAACGATCAGAGGATACCAAACCGCGTTAGAAGTCAATGATATGTCTTCCTCACAAATTCAAACCGTAAAAGCCGAAAACTGTAAGGTGGGAATCCATGTTAAAGGGCTATCTGCCCATAATGAAATCTCTAACAACACGTCAATTACGATTAACGGCCATTATGATATCCCGGGCAGCAAAGGCATTTGGTTTGAAGGCACTTCCCCAAAAAAAGGATTGAGAATTACCAATACGATCATCTGCAATGTCTACGAAGGAATCTATGCCGAAAATGCCTCACAGATTAATTTTAAAAACAATATCATTGATTTTTGCAGACATCGTGGAATTACCATAGCAGAAAACTGCAATAACTGGAATATCAACAGCAATTACATCGCTCTTTCCCAACCGGGATACGGAATATATCTGGATAATAATGCGCAGGGTTCAGCACTGACACGTGGAAACAAAATTGTGGATAATGACCTCTTACTCTATGATCATCCTGAAAACGACACCACTTCTATAGGCATTAATATTATGGGAAGAGGATCTCTTTATGATGAAGTAAGAGGAAATTCTTTCAAGAATTTTAAAGCATATGATATTAAAGCAGATACCGGATTAAAAACAACGATAACTCACAATAAATGCTTATCTGAAATGACTCCGAATATCATGGGCAACTTTATAACAAATGATAACCTGGGAACGGTCTGTTATCAAAAACTGAACGATCAACTTTTGCAATAAGAAATCCTATCAGTGTCTTACAAACCTGTAAAGCAATACAAGATCAACAAGAACCACCAGGATAAATTTCATCAGGAATGATTTTTTAGAGGTTTTATGGTTAAATATGATTATTCCGGAGGCCGCTCCTATTATTCCGCCTACAAGTGAGAGTCCTAAAAGGGTATTTTCTGAAATCCTCCGTTGGCTTTTCTTTGCCTTCAGTTTATCAAACCCAAAAACACAGAACGTGACTACATTTACAATCAGCAGGCAGATAATTATTTTCAATATTAATTTTTAGCAAATATAAAAAGATTGCTCCTGATAAATACCATTCTTTTCAACACAAAAAGGCCCGGGCTTTGAAAGTACCGGGTCTTTTATACCGTGCTTCAGTATGGTTACAAACCCTGTCCGGCATGTTGTCCTTCTTTAATCTCTTCTACCATTTTAGCATTAAAGGCTGGTAAATCTTTTGGTGTTCTGCTCGTTACCAATCCATGATCTACAACAACTTCACGGTCTTCCCAATGTGCTCCCGCGTTGATCAGATCTTTACTGATTGAATTCACAGACGTCATATTCCTTCCATTCACAACTTTTGCATTGATTAAGATCTGCGGCCCATGACAGATAGCTGCAACAGGCTTATTTTGTATAAAAAAATCTCTTACAAATGATAGTGCCTGCCCATTTGTTCTTAGCTGATCAGGATTAATCACTCCGCCAGGCAAAACCAAAGCGTCATAGTCAGAAGCTGCAGCCTCATCCAATGTTTTATCTACCTCATATTCTTTTCCCCAGTCTTTTTCTGCCCATGCTTTAATGGTACCGGGCTTTGGACTTACAATATCGGCAGTCCATCCCTGTTGCTCTAAATATTCTTTCGGTGATTTAAGCTCACTTTCCTCAAAGCCATTGGTGGCAAGAATTGCAATTTTTTTCGACATGATTTTACGATTTTAAGGTTATCCTGATAAAGAGAAAAAATAATGCCGCCTGTATGTTATAGACTGCTAAAAAAAGTTAAAGATATGCATACAAAAAAGCTGCTTTTAGTAAGCAGCTCTGTATTCTATTATTGGTCAATTTATTATTTTTTAGCTTTTACATCAATGCCGATCTCGATGTCTTTGCTGATCATCCATTCTGCAGGATCTGCCTCTGAAGTACCGAATTTAAGTCCCCAATCTGCTCTGTTTACAGTAAATTTAGCCTGAATAGAAGCTGTATTATCTACTACATCTACTTTAGCCGGGAAAGTTACATTCATTGTTTTTCCTGATAAAGTAAGGTTTCCACTTACCGTTTTGTTAGCTCCTGCTACAGCATCTTTTGGGGCTTCTTTTAAATCTGCAACACTTGTAATTTTGAATTCTGAAGTTGGGTTTTTCGCAGCATCAAAGAAATCAGGGGTTTTCAAGTGAGTTTCCAGATCTGCCGGTTTTTTATCCTTCTCTGTTACTGAAGCCGGATCTACTTTAATAGAGTTCATGTCAATCACAAAGTTCCCTGCAGAAACCTGACCTCCATCAACGCTGATATCTCCTGATTTTACACTAAGTGTTCCCCAACGAGGTGCCATACCTCCTTTGTGATAAGCTTTCCAGTTTACTACAGAAGTTGCAGCATCTACTGTCAATACTTCTCCTTTGCTTTCTGCAACCGTCTGCTCCTGAGCTGTAGCCGCAGTATCTGCAGATTTTCCTTTATTACATGATGCCACAAGCAATCCTACTCCTACTAATGCAATTACGCTAATTTTTTTCATATTGAACTGTTTTAAAAAAGTTTGTATTTTAAGATTCCAAAAGTAAAAAAACTTTATTTCTGTTTCCTTAACATACATCAAGAAATGGAAATTTTTCATTTTTATTATGATCTATTAAAAATCTTACCCTTTTATAATCCCTAATTATAACATTTAGCTTTTTGATTTAGTTGGAATTACTATTATAAATCAATCATTTTTGTGCTTATCTGCATTGTCTGATAAATACCGGAATTTTCTCTCTAACCACTTATAATTATTTTTAGCATTTCGAGTTTATTTCTCAATTTTACATTTTCTTTTTCTAAATGAGATAGGTACGTATAAATATTTTCATCATCAATGCCAGAATCATTTATCTCTTTATGATCATCTTCATAAATTTCTTCAACAGGAACATTTAAAAAATTAGCGATCTTTATCCATTCCTTCTGGATAATTTTTGTAATACCATTCTCTTTCCTGCTGTAGTTTGAGACTTCAGTAGGAAGGATATCAGCAATCTGTTGTTGGGTAATTCCTTTTTGTTTTCTTATGGCCTGTAACTTCTTTTTTTTCATTTTGAGTCTTATAAAATTTGAATTAATAAGTATAAAAATCATAGGTACAAGAGTAAACCATGTCATTATTTTCAATACTCTTTATCCTTATTTTAGTAACAGATATTCATTATAAATTCTTTTATTTTTTGTAAAACTAAAATTATCGAACTGATTTATACTATGGATTCCCGTAGTTATGAATTAAAAAAAATAGTATATTAGATCAGTTATCAATCATGGTTAGATTTGACAATTTATGGCGGAATCATCTGAACAAAGGTTATTTCCCCACCATCTCCCCTTATCATATAAAAGAAAGTGCAGACGAAATCGTGTATCAGGATTTTGCTTATCAATTTTATAAAAATAGATATTAACGAATCTCTCAAAATTTACTATCTTCGTGATTAGTCACAGCCCTGCTGCTTTCCAGGGGACAACCTTTGCTGTTGTGAATTGCTTTCAAATTATTATCTTAGTGATTAGTCACAACCCTGTGAAAGAACAGGCACCTGCTTAAGCCGTTGTGAATTGCTTTCAAAATTATTATCTTAGTGATTAGTCACAGCATCCCGTTCATACCTCCTGTAGCCTCTATAGTTGTGAATTGCTTTCAAAATTATTATCTTAGTGATTAGTCACAGCTAATAGATGAACTACAAAGAAATGCAATAGGTTGTGAATTGCTTTCAAAATTATTATCTTAGTGATTAGTCACAGCATTTTGGGGTAGTTACTTTGATTGCGACCCGTTGTGAATTGCTTTCAAAATTATTATCTTAGTGATTAGTCACAGCAAGCAACTAATAGACAACAGAAAGCAATTGGTTGTGAATTGCTTTCAAAATTATTATCTTAGTGATTAGTCACAGCATTCCTATGCTTGTAATGCATCCAGCCTCCGTTGTGAATTGCTTTCAAAATTATTATCTTAGTGATTAGTCACAGCTACCCTCATGCAGGGAGGTGCCCAGGCAGCGTTGTGAATTGCTTTCAAAATTATTATCTTAGTGATTAGTCACAGCTAATAGCTCAGAAAGAACAGCTATTACACTGTTGTGAATTGCTTTCAAAATTATTATCTTAGTGATTAGTCACAGCAAAGAGCAAATCTTGAAAGAGCAGATCTTAGTTGTGAATTGCTTTCAAAATTATTATCTTAGTGATTAGTCACAGCTTCTGATGTATTCTTATCGTTTAATACCTTGTTGTGAATTGCTTTCAAAATTATTATCTTAGTGATTAGTCACAGCGGTCCCATGGATAGGGCATTTTCTTTTAAAGTTGTGAATTGCTTTCAAAATTATTATCTTAGTGATTAGTCACAGCCTCAAAATTTAACCCGTTGAAATTCAACGGGTTTATTAATTAATTAGAATTTAAAATTTAGAATAATTCAAGCTGTTGAAAGGTTGGTGGTGGCTCTTCTTTATTTCTGGCAAAGAATATTTCAATATCTCCGAACTGTTTATCCGTAATACACATAATGGCCACTTTTCCGGCTTTTGGAAGCATAAACTTCACTCTTTTAATATGAACTTCAGCATTTTCACGGCTTGGACAGTGTCTCACATACATTGAAAACTGAAATAAGGTAAAGCCATCATCAAGCAAAGATTTACGAAAGCGGTTGGCGTCTTTCATATTGGCTTTAGTCTCTGTCGGTAAATCGTATAATACTAAAACCCACATAATTCGGTATGCATTAAACCTTTCGGCATTCATATCAGTTCAGGATAAGAGATCAGACGTTTTTCTCCCGTATAGCATTTATACAGTGACATGGCTGTTGTTTTTACGGCAACCAGTAATGGCCTGGTTTTATCGTCTATTTTTACATCTTTGGTCGCAATCTGTAAAATGAAAGCTTTAAATTCTTTAGTTAATTCTTCAGTTTCCGAATTGATTTCAAGCCATTGCATTACTAATAAATCAACGAAAGGACGATAAGGTTCCATCAGGTCATCCGCAAGACAGTAAGGGTTATATTTATTCTTATGGAAAATTCCAAGAACGGGAAGTAATCCGGTCTCAACAATTGATCTTGCGACAATGCTTCTTAGGACTGAGTACCCAAAATTAAAAAACTGATTGGGTGAATCTCCAAAACGCTGTCTTAGAAAATCCAAACTGATGAGGTATTTCCAGTAATGTTGTGCCGCAATACCTTCCATATTGGTCATATCGCCACTTTTAACACTATTCTGATAATCAATCATCGGCTCGTAATAATTTTCTAAGCGTTTTAAAACCTCTTTTTGATTTTCAATTTTACATTCGACAGTCTGTTTCCAAAGTTGCTTTTTGAGCGGTTCGCTGGCTTCCAACTGATCCTTGATCCGGTCAGAATGTTCAGTGTGTCCGTAAAGCGGCAGCATAATTCCGTGTGGTAAATGATGACTGTCGCAACTGACCACAACCACATTATTTCCCATCATTTTCTGAATCAATTGATGCGAAATCGTAATCTGGAAATGATCCAACATCAGCAAGCCCAAATCTTCCACCGGAACTTTACCTTTCATTTCTTTTGTGGAAGGTTCCAAAATATACATCTGCTCATCTTTAAGTTTAAGATAAGCAGGATTGCCGATGTAGATGGAGCGAGTGATCATAATTTTATTCTCCTACTTTAATGATGGAACCCAAATGATTGATCTTGATTTTCTGTAGTCTATTTAGATTTGTATTTGAAGTTATTATTTCCCAGGTTATATTTCTTAAAATAGGATTATTGCGATCAATTGTAGTTTCTAAATGATGCCTAAAATCAATCTGAAATTGTCCATTAGATTTTTTACTCATCTTTTGGAGCCTGAATAACTTCTTACTGATTATCGATCTATTTTTGGCATCAAAAAAATCTAATTCATTTTCTTCTGTAGGGTTTGAAGAATGTTTTAAATCCAAAACAAATAAGTCATTAATCTGCATTGAAAATTTAAAATCACCTAAATCAGCATCGTCATTACGATTAATAATCGGATATGGCTTTCCTACCTGAGAAACATTAAACTTTCCGATTTCAACTGCATCCCAGAAAGAAACTACTTTTTCATTATATTTCCCTTTACTATCTAGATATATTAAGGCATGATGGTTTCCCCCTGTTTTTACATAACCATTTCTTACGTTTTCAACTTTGCTCTCTTCATAAACTTTTACAGATTTAATTTGAATCCCTTTTTCCTTATTTAACCATACCGGATCTTCATCTAAATTTGAAAAAGCTTTTTTAATACTTCCCCTTTCTTCAATTCTCGGCTTAATGATTTTTTCTTTAATTTTCTGATCAACAATCTTTTCTACTTGAGCTGCTGTAAAGTTTTCGTTTAACGAAACTCTTTTAACGCATACATTTTCATAAACTAAAACCTCTTTAAGTTCATTATTCTGAAAAAATATCGGATCTTTTTTAATATTTTTAGAGGAAAAGGCCTCATCAATGCTTCGATATTTATCAATTCTTTTGATAATTAATTCTTTAATCAATGGATCAACTATATTCTCAAGATTATTAAATTTCTGATTTAATTTTTCTTTTTTTTCAGAAACCCTTTTTATTCTTCCCATTACAGTTTCTTCATGAAGCCTTCCTCTTGGTGTCCACGTTATTTGCTCTTTTGAAGAATTCTTTGGTTTATTTATATTTTTACTTAGAACTTTAGATGACTTTTTAATAGATACAAGAATTTGTTCCAAGTGTTTACGGGTTTGTTCTCTTAAATTCTCTATAGGAGTTATTGACCAATCATCAATCTGATCAGCAAAAGCCTTTAAATCAAAATTTTCTACATTTAAGAATTTCGCATTTGACTCAAGTTCTTCTTTTGACATTCCACTTTTTTCGTACTGATAAAGTTTATTAAGATTATTGAGTCTGAAGATTATCTTCTGATCTGTCAAAGCACAAATTAGTGCATCTACAGCATGATGTCGATGATCATCTCTTTTTGACCAATCCCTGATTATTTTTATTTCTTTTGTTTTATTAATTCCATCTTTTATAATCCTAGTATCTACCAGATCTAAAAGTTTATATTTATCATAATTTACTTCCTGCATTACTTCCTTCAGCTTCCATTTATCTCTAAGAAAATCTGTAACCTGTCCGGTTGTAGTAAATACATTTTCACAAATATTTTTAAGAAGTTTTACCGTTTCTCTGGAAATGTATTGAGAATCTTTTTTCATCCTTTCTACAAAATCAGATGGAATATCATCTCCTTTACAAATTAGATTATCAAATTTTGCTTTATTTATCTTTCCTTTTCCGTCATTATAAAGTTCATTTACTTTTTCTAAATATTGTTCAAATACTTCTTCGTTTTTCCCACTCATAAAGTCGTAGGCAGTCAATTGGTTTTTTGTTGAATTACATTTTTTATGAGCAAGAATAAAATTATTCATATTGTTCGTAAATGATCTCGATTTTGGAAGTATATGTTCAATATCTGCCTGACCAGAAATAAAATCAGACATTGTAATTTCCCGGCTACAGTAAAGACACTGTCGATCAGCTTCCTGCCAAAGTCTGTACCGCTGAATATCCCTGCCATTAACAATCTTGTACTGATATTCATCACTTAGTACCTCTCTGATTTTATCATTTTCTTTTTTATTCTTGAAATTGGAAATACTTATTCTTTTTCTCTGTTTAGCACTATTTCTGAGTTCCCTAGCTAGCTCAACCCTTATTTCATCAATTTTACCATACTTATCAATGATCTGATTCACAATATTTACAACCTGATTCAGTACCTGTTCGACAACTGGATTTCTCAAGCTGTTTTTAAGAATCGGCTGAAGTTTGTTTGTAATTTCAATTTTGGTTTTATATCCGCTGTGATCATAACCAACTTTATCACAAGCCTCACTATAACCAAAACCTTGTTCCAACAAAGGAAGGATTTTCTTAATAGCTCTTGTTGACAAACTTCCATAGTCGGCATTATAGGAAACTTCATCTGTAATAACTTTTGACTGTTCTTGAGTCAAATTAAATCGTTTTTGAAGCGTATTTATAATTTCATCATCCGTGGGTAATGAATAAGTAATATGCCATAGCTCAAACAAACCTCCTTTTTCATCATTTTTATATGGATTAAAATGCAGATATTTTTCACATTCATGATCATTTAAACCAGCACTATTCAAACCCTTTTTAATAACTGAATATGTTCTGCTCCCATCAAGTTCTGGAAAATTGAGATAAACATTCTGACCATGAAATGAAAGTATTTTTTTTATTTCATTAGCAGATAATTTAAACTTTGTATTTAATTTGATCCCTTTAAATAAATTATTTACAAGAGTTTTTTTCTGTTCTAATGTCGGTTTATATTTATCTCCGTTTTCAAAAGTAACTTCAAGGTCATTTACTTTTTGCCAAATACGGAATAATTCAAAGAAAGGAGACGATTTACTTATAGCTTTATGAAATTTTTCAAAAGCACAATCAGAAACAAGACCTTTTTGACTCTTCAATGGCCTTTGATAAAAAAGAATTTCATTTTTTATTTTTTGATATAAAATATTTTTATTTTTTGATCCGGAATTTCCTATTAAGATCTCGGGATAAAAATGATTTTGAAAATTCCATATTCTGTCAAATTCCTCAATATATGACGATCTTAAATAGGTTCTTTTACGCAAAGTTGTATTTTGCATACTATCGGCTCTCGATAGCTCATTATATAACTGTTGTCCAATAGTTTTATTTTCTAGATTACTTTCCAACTGCGCAATTGCCAACTTGTATTCTGAAGAACTTTCTTCAGCGGTCTTAGATTTCCTGTTGCTTAAAAAACCTCTCCTTTGGTTTAAGTGCATTAACACCCTTCCTATTTCTTTTAATGACAATTTTCTTTCTAAGGAATCATTTCGTAATTTATAAAGACTTAATTCATCTAATTTTATTAAATCTTCATCAGGAAACATATTTAATTCCTTTAAAAAAGTATACAGTTTACTTTTTCTCAATTTTGTCCTCTGATAGCCTCTTCTAATTCCTCTGGAGGTAGTTCTGGGTAAATTCTTGCTTGCTGTATTACCAGAGTAAAACTTACCCTGAAAATTTGGATCTTCAGGGACAACTCTTACTGCAAGTTCTTTTATTTCTTTTTTATTATTTTCTTCTTGGATGACTGCAACTCCTACTGATGAAACCCCAATGTCGAGCCCCAATATTACTCTTTTCATATTAGAAATATTTTATAAAATTACAAAAATATAACTTCTACTTGTTATCTTAATATATTTTTCTATATTTGTAATAGAAAATACTGATAAATTTTGACGAAAATTTATTGTTTGGCTCCAAACCAAACTTATTTAACTCCCGAGGTTAATTACTTATTTTCATAAAACATTTGTTAAAAAGATAACAAGTGTTGTGAATTGCTTTTTGGCTACTCTGAATGTGAGTAGCCATTTTCTGTATTATTATATTTTTATAAAAATAGAAATAAAAAAAACATTTGAATTACGGGTTCCCATAATTATGATAAAGATTTTTTCTGCTATATTTGTATTAATAATTTTGAAAAGCAATTCACAATAAGGATTATTCCGTTGTGAAAACATTCAAGGCGGGGCAACTCGCCTTTTTTTCTTTTTAAAAACCCTATTTTAGCTACCCGAAAACAGAACAATGACGACCGTAGAATTTATACAGAAGCAGCTTAACATCTCTGAAAAGAGCATCAACAATACCCTTCAGTTATTAGCAGAAGACTGCACTATTCCTTTTATTTCCCGTTACCGAAAGGATAAAACCGGGAATTTGGATGAGGTTCAGATTGAGCAGATCTCAAAGATCAGCAAGCAGTTTGAAGAGATTGTCAAAAGAAAGGAATCTATTTTAAAATCTATAGAAGAACAGCATGCTTTAAGCCCTGAGCTTCAGCAAAGAATAGAAGAAAGTTTTGATATTCAGGAGCTGGAAGATTTATATCTGCCTTTCAAAAAGCGTAAAAAAACAAAGGCTGATGCAGCTAAGGAAAAAGGATTGGAACCTTTAGCCAGAATCATTATGAGCCAGAAAAATAACGATATCCGGTTTTTGGCTTCAAAATACCTGAATAATGAAGTTTCATCAGAAGAAGAGGCTCTTCAGGGGGCAAGAGATATCATGGCAGAATGGATCAATGAAAACATGTATGTCCGCAAAAACCTCCGTCGTCTGTTTCAGCGTAAAGCTGTGGTAACGTCTAAAGTGGTAAAAGCTAAAAAAGAAGAGGAAGCGGCACAAAAATTCTCTCAGTATTTTGATTGGGAAGAAAGCCTCAGCAGAACTCCTTCTCACAGACTTCTTGCGATGTTGAGAGCTGAAACAGAAGGTTTTGTAAAAACAAATGTAGGTATTGATAAGGAAGAAGCTATTGATTTCATAGAGAAAGCTGTTATCAAGACCAATAATGAATCTTCTGAACAAATTGCCCTGGCCATAAAAGACGGTTATAAAAGACTTCTGGAACCGGCTATTTCCAATGAAAGCCTGCAGGAAGCCAAAGAAAAAGCAGATAAAAAAGCCATAGAAATATTTTCCGGGAACTTGAGTCAGTTACTTCTGGCACCGCCTTTAGGTGAAAAAAGGATTTTAGCGATTGACCCTGGCTACCGAAGCGGATGTAAAATTGTCTGCTTAGATGAAAAGGGAGATTTACTTCATAATGAAACCATCTACCCTCACGCACCACAAAATGAAACCGGAATGGCAATGAAGAAAATCCGTTCCATGGTCAATGCCTATGCTATTGAAGCTATTTCTATCGGAAATGGTACCGCAAGCCGTGAAACAGAATTTTTCATTAAAAAAATTGCGTTTGATAAGCCTTTACAGGTTTTTGTAGTTTCTGAAGCCGGAGCCTCGGTATATTCTGCAAGTAAAATTGCAAGGGATGAATTTCCTACATACGATGTCACTGTACGTGGGGCTGTTTCCATTGGAAGAAGACTTTCTGATCCATTGGCAGAGCTTGTAAAAATTGATGCAAAATCTATTGGTGTAGGCCAATATCAGCATGATGTAGACCAAACTCAGCTGAAAAATGAACTGGATTCTACCGTTATGAAGTGTGTGAATTCTGTAGGCATTAACTTAAATACAGCCAGTAAATCATTATTAAGCTATGTTTCCGGAATTGGAGAGAAAATGGCAGAAAATATTGTTAACTACCGTACAGAAAACGGAGCTTTTGAAAATAGAAAACAACTGAAAAAAGTACCGAGACTTGGAGAGAAAGCCTTCCAGCAGGCCGCTGCTTTTGTCAGAATTACCAATGCTGAAAACCCACTGGATAACTCCGCTGTACATCCTGAAGCCTATGGAGTTGTAGAAAAGATGGCCAAAGATCTGGGTATTAAAACCCATGAACTGATTGCCAACAAAGAAAAAATTGCTTTGGTAAAACCAGAAAGCTATATCACAGAAGAAATCGGAATTTTAGGAATCAAAGATATTCTGAAGGAGCTTGAAAAACCGGGATTAGACCCCAGAAAAGCAGTTAAAATATTTGAGTTTGACCCTCATGTAAAAAGCATTAAAGACTTAAAAACAGGAATGATCCTCCCGGGAATCGTCAATAATATTACGGCTTTCGGATGTTTTGTAGACCTGGGAATCAAAGAAAGCGGATTGGTACATATTTCCCAGTTGAAAGACGGATTTGTTTCTGATGTAAATGAAGTGGTAAAACTTCATCAGCATGTCCGTGTGAAAGTAACAGAGGTAGATGAGGCCAGAAAGAGAATTCAGCTGAGTATGATTCTGTAAGCACATATTTTTAATCAACAAACAAAAGACATTTTGAATTATAAGAATTTAATTTTCGATTTAGATGGAACTTTATGGGATTCCAGGGCTTCTATTATCAAAATATGGAATCATGTTCTGAACAAGCATCAGCTCATAAAAAAAGACCTGAAACCTGAAGATATGAATCAGTATATGGGATTACTGGCTCACGATATCGTTAAAGATATTGTTCCCGGAATTTCAGACCTGCAGATTCAGGAAATCCTTTCTGAAATTGTTTCCCAGGAAAATGAAGTACTGCGTATACAGGGCGGAATTTTATATAATGGTGTTGAAGAGACCCTGAAAAGCCTTAGCAATACACACCGTCTTTTTATTGTAAGCAATTGCCAGGATGGATATATTGAAGCATTTTTGGAATACTGTCAGTTCAATGACCTATTTACAGATTTTGAATCTCACGGACGGACTCAAAAGCCCAAGGCTGAAAATATAAAACTGATTATGGAAAGGAATCAGCTAAAGCCTGAAAACACCATTTATATTGGTGACACCCAAACAGATTACGACTCTTCAAGATCCAATGATCTGGAGTTTATTTTTTGTGAATATGGTTTTGGAAAATTAACTGATCCGGCATATGAGCCTTCTGTTTCAAAGTTTTCAGATTTAGAATTTTATATCTGATAGTAAAGCACTGTATTAATAAATCTGCATAAAAAGGCTGCCTATTAAGACAGCCTTTGCTATTTTGAATACTAATATCCTATTATTTATATTCTTTAGAATCTCTTCTTGGCTCTTTAACTTCCGGCCATTTCACCGTTCCTCCTTTTTCATCCTGAGGCATTAGTCTTTTTTCTCTGTTGGTAAATTCAGGATCTTCAGAAGCCATATAAGCTAATGCAGCGGTTAGCACTACATTATTTTTCACTTCATCAAAAACAATCTTGTCATACGTATCTTTTGTAGTATGCCAGGTATATCCAAAATATCCCCAGTTCAGAGAACCTAAGGAGAACCCCGGCACTCCTGCCGCTACAAAGGAAGCATGATCAGAACCACCCCCTCCGGGCATTCCCGGGAAGTCGGTTTTAATGTGTCCTTTTACCGTTTTTGGAACTCCCTCAAGCCATCTTCCGATATAGTCATATGCTTTTACGAATCCCTGACCGCTGATATTTACCACCCGTCCTGTTCCGTTATCCTGATTGAAAGCAGCCTGCACGCCTTTGATGATCTGAGGGTTATCTGCTACAAAACCTCTTGAACCATTCAATCCCTGCTCTTCACTCCCCCAAAGTCCTATAACAATTGTTCTTTTATTGTTTGGATAATATTTTTTCAGGATTCTCATGGTTTCGAGCATCGTAAGAGTACCTGTCCCATTATCGGTAGCTCCCTGAGCTCCATCCCAGGAATCAAGATGAGCAGAAAGGATCACGTATTCTTCAGGTTTTTCCTTTCCTTTGATCATTCCTATGGTATTGAAACTTTTGGCATCAGGAAGGATTTTTGACTGGGCATCAATTTTAATTTTTGGCTTACTTCCTTTTTCGGCCATTCTGTAAAGCATTCCATAATCTTCCACATCAATGTCAATCATTGGAATTTTGGATGTTTTTGCTCCAAAGATTCTGTTGGCTCCCATAATCCCCGTCCAGTTGGAAATAGCAATTCCTGCTGCCCCGGCTTTTTCCAAAGCTTCCGGAAGTGTGCTATTGTCATAGCCTATATTCTTTACATAAGCAGTAAAATCCTTGGCAGCCTGTTCTTTTTCCGCTTTAAGTTTTTCATAAAGCTCAGGAGTTGCAAATTCTTTGATCTGCTCGTCAGAACGCCCTATTTTCTGATATTGAGCCATCAAAACAATTTTCCCTTTTGCAGAAGGCAGCCATTGATCAAATTCTGCTTTAGAAGATACTTTAGGAAGAACAATTACTTCTGCTTCCACAGCTTTTTTGGTTGCCGGGCTCCATGCCAATTGTGTTGCAGACAGTGATTTTACACGTGGATACACCATGTCAACATGCGTAATTCCCCTTTGCCAGCCTTTCCATGTTCCAAATTGCTGGAGGTTTGCCTCTACTCCCCATGAGCGAAGTTTCCCCGCACTCCATTCATTGGCAGCAAGCATTTCAGGAGTTCCCACAAGACGCGGCCCTATGCCGTCTAATAATTCGCCAGCCATATTTTCAAGCTGAGAATTGTTATTTACCTCATCTACAAAACTTTTTACGATAGGATCAAGTTTTTCTTTCGGATCTACTTTTACCTGGGCCCATGAAAATTGGGCAGCCAACACCACTGCCGGTACTGCAAAAAATCTATTTATCTTCATAACATATATTGATTGGTTTAAAGATAAAAGAAATTGCGGAAATGATAAAGGATTAGAAGCAAAAAAGTCTTTACAGAAGAATGTTTTCAAGCTTTTTGTATGAAAACTTTATGTTCATTACAAAGCATACCACAGAATGAGCGGCAATGACTGAAATTTGTAGAGCAATTGAGGATATAAAAAAACCGGCTTTAAAAGCCGGTTTGAGGTAAATTATTTTTTAGCTTCTTCTACAGAAACTTTTCTGAAGTCTTTGAACAGTTTGCTTAGTTCTAAAGCTGCTTTACGAGCTCTTGTACCAGCTGCTTTGTTTCCTTTTTCTGCTTGTTGGTTTGCCTCAGTTGTGAACGCTTCAAATTCTGCGTTGATTTTTTCAATTAGTTCTTTCATTTATTTAAAAATTTAGGCTGCAAATATAGGTTTTATGGTGATTCCAGCCAATACAGCACCCGGAAAATTTATAAAAATCCTGAATTTCAGTAAAATTCTTTTCTATTTAACCTGAGAAATAATCAAATATGAGGTGTTTTTGCATGTTATGGCCAACTGCAAAACGGTTTGTTTCTGTAATTTATCAAGCCCTGTAAAATAAACCATATAGAATGATTGTGGAGATATTCTCCCTGAAGCAATATGTAAACATTTTGTTCGTCTTCCAGACCTCATAGATCAGGTTTTATATGATAAAATCAACTGAGACTTCTGAGTTTTTCTCCTACATTTTTCAGTAAAGCGAGACTCTCTGAGGTTATTCTCTCTGTAAATACTATCCTAAAATGGTGACTGTAGTGCTCTGTAAGAGAAAATGTAGTACCAGGAGTAAATACAATTTTGTTATTTTCACAGTAAAGGTAAAATATATCCATATCAACACTCTCCGGTAGCTGTCCCCAAATGCTGTAGCCACCCTGCGGCCTGTGAAAATATGAGTCTTGTGGAAAGTGTCTTCTTAATGCATCCAATACAATAATTGCCTGCTCGTTCAGCCTTTTTCGAAATGGACGCAGATGCCTTTCATAGCTGTTTCCCTGAAGGAGCTTCAATACCAGCTCCTGATAAATGGGCGATACCGATTTTCCCAATACAAACCTGCTTTTCTCAGCCTTTGAATAAAAACGTCCTGCTGACAGCCAGCCCAGACGAATGCCGGGTGCCAATGTCTTTGAAAAGGAGGAATATGTCATTACCAATCCTGTTTCATCAAAACTTTTGATACAATGCGGTCTTTTTTCTGTAAAATAAAGATCGCCATACATATCGTTTTCAATAACCGGCACCTGATGTATAACAGCTATTTTCAGCAGCTCTTTCTTTATGTTATCACTCATCAAAATACCAGTAGGATTATGAAAGTTGGGAGTTACCACCAATGCACGGATATTATTTTCTACACATACTTTTCTGAAATACTCTGTATCAAAACCACTTCGGTAATGTACAGGAATCTCAATAACCTTAAGACCCAGATTAGCAATCACCTCTAATACTGAAAACACACAGGGACTGTCAACCGCTACCACATCTCCGGTTTCTGTTACAGACCTTAATGCAATAACCAGTGCCTGCAAAGCACCATCAGTAATGATTAATTCATCAGGATTAAATGTACCTCCATATTTTCCCATTTGAACTGCAATATGTTTTCTCAATGATGCTAGCCCATTTGAAGGATAATACCGAAGAAGTGAAGCTCCTTTTTCACGGATCACTTCCTGCATGGTCCGGAGTATTAATTTTTGCGGAATCAGCAAATCTCCCGGCATAGCTGCATTAAAAGAACTGAATTCCGAGGTTCTTTTAGATGTCAGCATCATGTTTTTCATAAAGACCTCATCCCTGGCTACAGGAACAAGCTTTCTTCTTCTTCTTGAAGTATTCTCTTCCATAATGTCTGAAACAAAATACCCTGAACGCGGGCTGCTTTTAACCAGGCCTTTCATCATAAGGTGTTCGAAACCACTCTGAACAGAACTGGTACTCAGCTGATATGCTTTTTTAATTTCCCGGATAGATGGCAGGCGGTCTTTGTACTGTAAAACTCCGTTATAGATATGTTCTTCAATAACCGCTGTAAAAATTTCGTACTTATAGGATTTCATAGAATAGGTAAAACTGTACCGAACAAATTTACAAAATAAACACCTGTACTGATTATATTTTCTCAAACTGTATCCCTTCTGAATGGATTAATCTTATAATTTTGAATAAAAAAACTCATGGATATCATTTCAAAATTTACAGTAGGTTCTGAAGAGGGAATTTCTGATCTTATAACCATCATCGATTCTTCGGTTTACAGTCTGCATAAAGATTTTATTTCTGAAGAAGACATCAAAAGATATATCAGCAGTGAAATAGATCCGAGAAAGATGATCAATGAACTGAATGATCTTTCCAACCAGCTCATCATGACGTATGCAGACCGGCAACCGGTGGGCTACAGTATCATCAAAAGCGGCTCTGTATATCCCGGAATAGCTGAAGGAAAAAGATCTACAGAAATAAGTTTTGTTATTCTTCCTCAATTCAATTCCCCAGAAATAAGACAGTCTCTCTGGAAAAAATGCAGGTCTGCAGTAAGTTTTACAGATATCATATGGATCAATATACTCGCCCATGATCCTCTTCTGAAGTTTTTGAAGGAGTGTGGCTTTACATCAGCTTCCCTGGCACAGGCTGGTCCTTTTCAGCTTCCGTCACATATTTTAAAAATGGAGATTCATAAAATTAGAAATGATCAAAAATAGGGAAGCTTTATATCTCTTTCAATTTCGTATCTTTGATTTTTATAATTTCAACACAATGAGTGATCAGCTGGAAACCATAGAAGATTATTACAGACGTATTCGAAAAAATCAGATCAAACTGTTTGATTCGGAAGATTTTGAAATGGGAAAATCTCATTTCAATATTTCTATGCGAAAGTATTGTAGTTTCAAAAGCCCTTACAACCGGCGTGATTATTATAAAATCAGCTTTATCATAGGAAAAGGTACAATACATTATGGTGCCCATCAACTCTATATTGACCGCCCTGCCCTATTTTTCCCTTCCCCCAGCATTCCTTATACCTGGGAATGTGACGGTGATTTCCAGGAAGGTTATTTTTGTCTCTTCAACCAGGAGTTTTTTAATGGAAATTCTGAGTTTAATTTATTCAAAAAGACCTCTCTTTTCAAGGAATGGAGCAAACCTGTTGTTTTTTTAACGGATGAACAGACCCAGCTGGCAACTCTTTATTTTGAGCAGATGTACCGGATTAATAATTCAGTTTATCCTTACCGCTGCAGCAGTATTAAAAGCAATCTTGCATCTGTTCTGCATCTGGCCCTGGAAAACCGTGTTGAAGATATCAGCCTTAATGAACTCCCCGCTAATGTCCGCCTTTATAAACTGTTTGATGAATTGCTTACCAAACAGTTCCCACTGGATTCACCTGCTTATCCTCTGGCATTAAGAACACCTTCCGATTTCGCTGATCATCTTAATGTACATGTGAATCATTTAAATTCTTCTGTAAAGTCAGTGACCCATCTTACAACCACACAGATCATTAAGGACAAAATGTTTGAAGAATCTAAAAACCTGTTGAAATATACCAACTGGGATATTGCGCAAATAGGCTATACTTTAGGCTTTGAGCAGCCTTCCCATTTTAACAATTTTTTCAAGAAGCATGCACAGACTTCCCCTCTAAAATTTAAAAATGCATTTTAAATATTTGAATTTTGTAATTTTTACTTTGTCTTTTAAAACTGGATTTTAGTTTTCTTGAATTATTTTTGCATGGTAAAAATGAATGAATATGTTGAGAGAAGCATCTGAAAAACGCATAAAGTTAATAACCATTATGGCCTTTGTGTCCATCCCTCTTTCAGGGTTTGTCACAGATATTTACCTGCCGTCATTTCCATCAATGGCCAGAGAACTATCAGTTTCCGAAAAAGATATCCAGATTACGCTAACCTCTTACCTGCTGAGCTATGGAATCTCCCAGCTGTTTGTGGGGGGAATTCTTGACAGTATTGGGCGCTACCGTCCAAAACTGCTTGCTTTATTCCTTCTGGTCGTCAGCAGTATCCTGATTACAATGACTGACAGTATCCTGTTAATATGTCTGCTGCGTATTCTTCAGGGTGTTGCCGTTTCGGTACTTGTTGTGGCTACCCGCGCTATTTTTGTGGATATCTATGATTCAGAAAAAGTAAAACATTACCTGAGTTATTTTACCATTGTCTGGTCCTGCGGACCTATTCTGGCTCCTTTTCTTGGAGGCTATCTTGAAAAACTTTTTAACTGGCACGCCAACTTTCATTTCCTGGCCTTATATGCCGGAATTATCTTTCTGTTTGAATGGTTTTTCAGTGGAGAAAGCCTTCCCCAGAAAAAGAAGCTCGATATTGCCGAAAATATAAGTCTCTATAAAATGATGCTTAAAAACAGGATTTTTATGCTGGGAATTTTCATCTTGGGATTAAGCTATTCTATTGTTATGCTTTTTAATATTACAGGACCTTTTATTATTGAAAACACTTTTCATTTTAGCCCTGTAGTTATTGGATATTGTACTTTGATCTTAGGATTTTCATGGATGATAGGCGGCTTTATAGGAAAACGCAGACTTACGCTGGATTTTAAGCCCCGTATCCTGCAGCCTGTTCTGTTGCAGCTCATCCTGATTATTGCACTGATTATCACCAGCAATTATGCAGAAAGCCTTTTCATCATGGTTCCTTTTGCCTTTTTTATTCATATCTGTTCAGGGATACTGTTTACTTCATTTTTCACAACAAGTATGTTATATTTCCCTAAAAATGCAGGAACAGCAGGTGGATTAATGGGAGGATTGGTCTATGTGATCACCTCTATTTCAAGTTTCATTATTTCTGTAAGCGGAACAGTTACAGAGCAAAAAGGACTGGCATTGCGCTATCTTATTATAGCTTTTTTCCTACTGGGGATTATCCTTATTATGAACCAGGCTATCAAAAAAGAAAAAGCAGAGAATTAATCTCTGCTTTTTTTATTCATATCAGAAGGTGTCTTTCTTCCCCTATCACCCACTTATAATGAACTCTTCTCCGGGTTTGAACCATCCTTTCCGAACAATGATACTTTCGGACTACATTTAACTACTTTCAAATAAGCTGATATACTGAGATCAATGATAATTTAGCAGCAATGATTGATTGTTAAATAAATAGCAGTAAAAATAACAGATTTTATATACAATTTATTTTCAGATAACAAGGAAATAAATTGAGCCAAATCTATACATGGGAATTATACATCATTCTTGCTATAGATAAGATTTTCAGCATAATAAAGGTAGAAACCCTATATTTTTATTATCCCAATATTGGGAAATATTACTGATAAAAGCTGGTATTTTAGTCTTTATTAAAATACAGTTTCTCTATTTTTTACAATGATTCATAATCACTTTTAAATTGATAAATTATAAAATAACTGCAATGAAATTATTGATTAAGCTTATCATCCTATTCTCAGGTGTAAATTATTTACATGCCCAATCTGCACTCAGTTTTTCTGAAGCCAGAGATATAATGATGAATAAAAATATTGAAGTAAAAATAAATAATAAAAAGATAGATGCAGCCCATTATAAGATAAAAACTGCCCAAAGTATGCTGTATCCTCAGATTAAAGCATTTGGAACGTTAACTTATACAGATAAAGAATCAAGAATCAATCTTAATGAGAAAAGAGATCAGCTGGCATCCTTATTCCAACTTCCTTCACCTTCCGTGCTGGGCAGCTGGGATTTTGCCCTTCAGAAAAAAGATATGGCATTTGGAGGAATATCACTGAGCTGGCCAATATATACCGGTGGAAAGATAAGATCAGGAGTCAATATCGCTAAAATAAGTGCTGAGGTAGCAAAAGTGGAAAAAAACAATTCTGAACAAAGCCTGGTTTCCGAGCTGGCCAACAGTTATTTCAAAGCAAAACTGGCCGAAGAGGCTGTTACTGTAAAAGAAAATGTGGTAGAGGTAATGAACGTACACCTGTCAAATTCATTAAAAATGGAGCGTAACGGTATCATTGCAGGCGTAGACGTTCTACAGGCGAAGGTAGCCGTTTCTGAAGCGGAAAGACAATTACTTGCTTCTAAAAAAGATTTACAATTGGCAAGAACGGCTCTTTCCGCAACATTAGAGCAGGAAGAAGAATTCACACTTACTACACCGTTTTTCTTGGAAGGACATATGAATTCTTTGGAAAAATACAAAGAGAAGGCAGCGGCCAATTATCCTCAAATACAAAAAATAAAACTTCTAGAAGAGATTGCCCAGCAAGGGATTAATATAGAAAAAGCAAGCTACCTGCCTACTGTTTTATTAACCGGTCAGCAGATCCTTGCCTCACACAACTATCCTTTGGTAAAAAATCCTTTAACTGTAGGTGTTATGGTTACCTATGATATTTTTGACGGATTTGGACGGAAAAATAGAATTCTTGCTGCCAAAAGTGAAAAAGAAACGATTGAAATGTCCAGAGAAAAGCTTCAGCTCGATATTAAAACTTATGTTGAAAAGCTATACAATGAGCTCAAAAAATCGGATGAACAAATTGTTTCTTTAAATGAATCTATACAATTAGCAGAAGAACTTGTAAGAATACGGAAAGCCTCTTTTGCAGAGGGAATATCGACATCTACGGACGTTATTGATGCTGAGCTGGATCTATCCGGGAAAAAAATTGAACAGCTGAAAGCATATACGGACTATGATACCAACCTGGCTAAACTTTTTGAAGTATGCGGAATGAGCAACGATTATATCCAAAATGCCCAATAAAATCTCAAATTATATAACTTAAAATTATTACAATGGCGACAAACCAGAAAAAATCAGTTACATTCATTAATATCCTCATCATTATATTAATATTTGGAGCGATAGCTGCTGTATCCGTTTATTTTCTCACAAGTCCGACAAAAGATTACCTGCAAGGACAAGTTGAAGCTACTGAAATTCATGTTGCCCCTAAAGTAACCGGAAGACTGGAGAAGAAACTGGCTGATGAAGGACAGTCTGTAAAAAAAGGGCAGCTACTGGCTATTTTATCCAGCCCGGAACTCGACGCTAAACTGATTCAGGCACAATCTGCAAAAGACGCTGCAACCGCACAATATGATAAAGCTATAAACGGAACCCGTTATGAACAGGTTCAGGGGGCTTATAATTCCTGGCAACAGGCCAAAGCTTCTGCTGATCTTGCAGAAACTACTTACAAAAGAATGGAAAACCTTTACCAGGAGAAAGTAATTCCTGCGCAGAAAAGAGATGAAGCCAAGGGTCAGAAAAATGCTTCGAGAGAACAGGAAAAAGCAGCATACAATAATTATCTGATGGCAAAAAACGGAGCCAGAACCGAGGATAAAAATGCATCTGCAGCCTCTATGAGACAGGCTGAAGGCGCCGTAAAGGAAGTCAATGTATATAGAAGTGAAATTAATGTCATTGCTCCTGCAGACGGAGAGGTCAATCAATATTTTCCTAACCTTGGGGAACTTGTCAATGCTGGATATCCCATTGTAAATCTTGTGGATCTGAATGATATCTGGGTTGTTATCAATATCAAAGAAGACCAAATGGGAAAATTCAAAATGAACAGCAAATTCGAAGGAGTGGTTCCTGCGTTAGATAATAAAAAAATTGAACTTCAGGTAAAATTTATTGCCCCACTGGGAGATTTTGCTACCTGGACAGCCACCAAAACAAAAGGAGGCTTTGATATGAGAACATTCAAAATTAAAGCCTATCCTACAAAGAAAATTGATGGATTCCGTCCGGGAATGAGTGTACTGATACCCTCTGTAACATTATAACTAACCAAAATGGATACAATGAAAAACGGCTTCTGGAAAGTGTTTTTCTATGAATGGAAAACAATCATAAAGAAACCCAGTATAATACTTTGGACATTAGGAGTTCCTTTAGCCATATTTATCCTTTACGCTGCCATTTTTGGTGACGGTGTACTGCGGGAGCTTCCCATAGCCATTTTGGATGAGGATAAAACATCTGTATCACGGGAGCTTATCAGGCAGATAGATGCCAATTCTACACTGGATTTCACGAAAGAAGTAAATACCGAAAACGAAGGACTTAAACAAATACAGACCAGTCATGTATTTGGCCTGGTTATTATTCCCAGCAACTTTGAAAAAGACATCAGCCGTGGAAGGAATGTCAATGTAGTATTGTATATCAATAATGATTATATGACTCCTGCGGGGCTTATAAATAAAGGATTTAATACAGCTGTAGGAAGTTTCTCCACTTCTGCAAAAGTAAATACAATTATGAAAAAGGGATCATCTTCCCTACAGGCAAAGAACGCCGTTCAGCCTGTTATTATGAGAAGCCATACATTATTTAATCCTTTTGTTAACTATGCCTATTACCTTTGTCTTTCTCTTTTTCCTATGGCATTGCAGCTTACGGTAATGATCACTACATTATACATACTGGGCAGTATTTTGAAATATAATAAAGGGAAGGAGTTATACCAATTGAGTGGTAATAATGTTTTTTTCGCATTTTTCGGAAAAATATTGCCTTACACTATTATTTTTTCCCTATTAACTATTTTGATGGTAGCCTACCTCTTTGGCTATCTGGGTATCCCAATCAATACCTCTGTTGTCAATGTATATATATTGACTCTTATTTTAATAGTCGTATATCAGCTCATGGCCGTTTTCTTTGTAACGATCAGCAAGGATTTCAGATCCTTATGTGCCATGGGAGGCGGATATTCTTCTTTAGCATATTCATTCAGCGGGTATACATTTCCGCAGGAAGGGATGCCTACAGCAATTAAAATCCTGGATTCTATCTTTCCTTTTTCTTCATATGCCAGGGCACTTACCAATATTGCCGTCAAAGGAATGCCCGTTATTGAATCTCTTCCCTATTTGATAGGCTTCGGAGTTTTTGCTTTGATAGGCTTACTCTCACTAAAAAAATTCAGTTATCAACTACAAAAAGGAGGATATTATGAAAAATAATTTATTTTACAGAATTATAAAGACCATATTCAATGCCTGCCAGGTAGAATTACTTCATTTTTTTGGTGATAATGCTTTACGGACTACATTTCTTGTATTTACAATTGTTGTTGCTTTCTTAAATGGTTCAGTCTACAATAATGAAATTATTGAAAAAACACCTATAGCAGTAGTAGATTTGGATAAGAGCAGTATGAGCAGAAACTATATAAGAATGCTTGCGGCTACTCAACAGGTAAGTGTTCCTGTGGTTTCTAATGATATGAATGAGGCAAAAAAAGAATTTACTCAGGGAAAAGTCTTTGGAATACTGGTTATCCCTGAAGATTTCGAACAAAAAGTATCTCTAGGACACCAATCTTCGTTATCATTATACAGTGATGCCTCAAATATGTTGCATAACAAAGCTATTTCCGGCGCAACATCTTCCGTTATGGGTACTTTCAATGCCCAAATAGAAATAAATAAATCTTTACACAGTGGGCTAAACTACGAAAACAGTACTATTTCCCGCCGTTCAGTTGCCGCTATAACCAAACCTGTTTTCAACCCTTATGCAGGATATGGCACTTTCATCTTACCTGTTGTATTTCTAGTCGTTATGCAGACATTATTACTTACAGCTATTGGGGTTTTGGGAGGAACTTTCCGGGAACAAAACAAATATCTTGAAACGTATAATATTTCAGATTCTCTACATCTTAAAATCATTCCTATACTGTTGGGGCGGGCATTGGCTTACCTATTACTGTGTATTCTGGTATTTTCAGTGATAATCGGGAGTGCTTTCACTATTTTTAAATTACCTTTCAGGGCTGCATTCGGAGATGTCATTATATTTTTAATACCCTTCTTCTTAGCAGTCATATTCTTAGGATTTTCCCTGATGGGAATTTTCAAAAGAAGGGAAGATGCAGCAATGTCCATTACATTTCTGTCTACTCCGGCAGTTTTTCTTACCGGAATTTCATGGCCGGTAGTTGCTTTTCCCCAATGGGTAAAAATATTATCTTACGCTTTTCCTTCAACAGTTGGTGTCAGGGGATTTTTAGCGCTTAGCCAATTTCAGGCAAGTCTGGGAGATATAAAAGATCTATGGGGGCAAATGTGGCTGACAGCAGCCTTTTATTTCGTTATTGCCGTGTTGGTCAATTATCGGTTAAAATTTCATAGTCGTTATAAGTTGAGCAAATAATCCTGAATACTGCTGTTATAACATTCTTAATTTCCGTATTAACAGATCACATCCGTACCAAAATGAGTATAAGCAATTTACCAACATAAATAATTCATCAAAAAGAGAATTTTAAACTATTAAAAGAGAATTACAGATAATAAATTCTAAGCCATTCATTAATAACTTTGTCCCATTGAAAGTAATGATTCATAATAAAACCTAATTTAAAATAAGTCAAACTTTTCAACTTTTATAGCACGTAAATGCCCGTGAATATTATCTATTTATTTGATATTAGATCCAATATACCACGGGTATTTTTTATTTAAAAGCAGGTAAGAATATACTGTTAAACCAAACAATAATTCATTACAGAGAGAATTCCGGACCACTAAAAGAGAATTTAAGACAATATACTATAAAACCCTCATCAATAACTTTGTTTTACTAAGAAATAATAATTCAGGTTCAATAAAATACTCAAATACACAAATCGGATTATTATTAAACTCTAATTATAAATTAACACATGAAATATGAAGAAAATAGTCATCATTGGAGGCGGATTCGCTGGTACCAACCTTGCCAATAAATTAGGGAAAAATCAAGATTTTGATATTACCCTTGTAGATCACAATAATTATAATTTCTTTCCTCCACTGATTTATCAGGTAGCTACAGCATTCATTGAGCCCTCAAATATATGTTATCCTTTCCGAAAAATGTTTCAGGGAAAACCAAATGTGGAATTTCATTTAGGATCTCTGGTCATGATACACCAGCAAGCTAATATCGTGGAAACAGATAAAGGAAGCCTACCCTATGATTACCTGGTTTTAGCCATGGGAACAGAAACTAATTTTTTTGGAAACAAAAATATTGAAGAGAAGGCCTACCCTATGAAAAATATAAATGATGCTGCAGCATTGCGTAATCATATATTAACCAGTCTCGAAAAAGCCACCATCACTAAGAATCCCGAAGAAGAAAAGAAACTGAGAAATATCGTCATTGCCGGTGGTGGCGCTACAGGCGTAGAAGTAGCCGGAATGCTTTCAGATATGTCTCATAATATTATTTCAAAAGATTATCCCAACCTTAAAAAAGGAGGTGGTAAAATATATCTTATAGACGGCTCAAATGCTTTGCTTGGACCTATGAGCCAGAAAGCACAGCAGGAAGCATTAAAGGTTCTGTCAGGAAGAGGGGTCGAAGTTATATTAAACACGTTGGTAAAAGATTATAATGATGATATTGTCACATTAGGCAATGACCAGACAATTCCTACCGCTACTCTGGTATGGGCATCAGGGGTCATAGCAAGACAAGCTCCCGGCCTTCCGGAATCTTCAATTACCAGAGGACGCAGAATTATGGTTGATGAATATAATAAGGTCGCGGGTACTGAAAATATTTTCGCACTTGGTGATCAATGTTTTCAAACAGCAGATGCAGCCTATCCGAACGGACATCCTCAGCTGGCACAAATTGCCATTCAGCAAGGAATTCTATTAGCAGATAATATTCCAAGACTGGTAGAACAGAAAACCCTCAAACCTTTCAAATACAATAATAAAGGAAGCATGGCGGCAATTGCAAAGTTTAAATCTGTCGTAGATTTTCCAAAAGGTGGATTTATGAAAGGGTTTATGGCATGGCTTACCTGGTTATTGATACACCTTGTTCCTATATCGGGATCCCGTAATAAATTTAAACTCGCTACCAACTGGATTGTAAGTTTTATGACCAATGATCCAACTCTAAGACTTATTCTGGAGCCTGAAAAAAAAGATTCTGATCCATCATAAGCGTAACGATAATTCTTTAAATCAAAAATAAAAAATACACAATGGAAAACACCAGTTATTCAATCCTTGCATTGGCTGCATTTGGCCAGAAAATTTTAAAAATCAATCCAGAAACCGGAGCTGCAGAATTATTAATCAATACTCCGGGAAAATCTCCTGACGGTATTGTTGTCGATAATGTTCGCGGACATATTTATGCAACCAATATGGGCGTTCCTACAGGAGGAGAAACACTTTATAATAATGATGGTTCTATTGAACGTATCGATCTGGATGGATCCAATCATAAAATAATCATTCCTGTGGGGGTAACAGTTACCCCAAAGCAGCTTACGTTAGACCGTAAAAATGAACGTATTTACTGGGGCGATCGTGAAGGAATGCGTGTAATGAGCGCAAACTTAGACGGCAGTGATGTCCTTACTCTTGTAGAAAGGGGAAAAGGTAAAGAAGACATGATGGATGAAAACAGACATTGCGTAGGTGTTGCTGTTGATCCGGATGCAGGATATTTTTACTGGACACAAAAAGGACCTGCTAAAGGAGGAAACGGACGTATCTTCAGAGCAAAAATTGAAATGCCTACGGGAGAAACAGCCACGAACCGAACCGATATTGAACTACTTTATGAAAAACTTCCTGAATGTATTGACCTGGAATTAGATTTTGTAAATGGATATTTATATTGGACTGACAGAGGAGTGGATGCTGTCGGAGGAAATACTTTAAACCGTGCAAAATTAGAAAATATCGGTAAAAGTAAAGTTGAAATTATTGGATCAGGTCATAAAGAAGCAATTGGGTTAGCCCTTGCTCCAGATCACAATTCTGTATTCACAGCAGATTTAGGTGGCCACATAAGACAGTTTAATGTCAATACCGGAGAACAAAAAATGATTTATGAAGGAGGAAAAGAACTGTTGCTTACAGGTATTACCATCATGAATAATAAATAAGATAGAAGTAATATAATATACGGCTCTTTTTACAATCACTAAAAACACATTTCACATAAATATTCCAACACACTTACCACACATAAAATAGAGCCGTATATTAATAGAAATTGATCATTTTTTAACACAATTAAAAAACACTCAGATGAAATATTACCGTTTCATAAAGAAGTTAATACTACCATTAATTACTTTATGGGCCTTAGATGTCCATGCACAGAAAGCAAAAGAATTTTATGTCACAGCCGGATGGATGTATCTTGCTCCACAATCTAAAAGTTCAACATTACGTATTATAGAAGCGGGATCTACTCCCACCGATGTTGAATTACCCCATACAGCTGTTAGACTTGGTAAATCCAATACAGTTGGATTTTCCGGGGGTTATTTTTTCACAGACCACTGGGGGGTGGAACTTACTGCAGGAATTCCTCCAAAATTTGACATTAAAGGATGGGATGCACTGGAACCTCTTGGAAAAATTGCTGAAACCACTGCATGGACCCCCATATTACAGGTAAAATACCGCCAACCCATTACGCCTAAATTAAGCGCCTCGCTATCAGCAGGTTTTACCTACTGTTGGTTTACAGACAGTGAAATAACAAATGATCAGTTGGGTGAATTACTAGGCGGTCCTACAGATCTAAAGATAAATGGAGCTTTCAGACCAGCATTTTCTGGTGGTTTGACGTATGCTATAACAGATCAGTGGTTTGTAGGTGGTAATTTTTCTGTAATCCCATTAAGTGTTGATGCAATCCTTACCACCCGACACCAGGAGACAAACCAGATCATCAAATCCAAGATAGATGTGGATCTAAACCCAATAATGACCTATGCAACAATAGGATACGTCTTTAAAAAGCGTAAAAAGAATTAGGTTCTATTAATAACTCAATAAAATTATTTCTTATGGATGATCTAATGGCCGCTCGTTCCCAGATGGCATTTACACTGGGATTTCATATAATTTTTTCCTGCATAGCAATGGTAATGCCCTTTTTTATGGCTATTGCCCATTTCAGATACTTAAAAACCGGAAATATAATCTATAAAAATATTACCCGTGCATGGGCAAGAGGCGTTGCCATTCTGTTCATTACGGGAGCTGTATCCGGAACTGTATTATCTTTTGAATTAGGATTGCTGTGGCCAAAGTTTATGAAACATGCCGGTCCTATTTTTGGGATGCCTTTTTCAATGGAAGGTACCTTTTTCTTCATAGAAGCAATTGCTTTAGGTTTTTATCTCTATGGAGCAAAGGTTTTTAACAAATGGTTCCATTGGTTTACAGGTGTCGTTGTTGGAATAAGCGGGATGGCTTCAGGAATTTTGGTAGTAGCTGCCAATGCCTGGATGAACAGCCCTGCAGGATTCGACTATATAAACGGACAATATCTAAATATTGATCCTGTGGCTGCCATGTTTAATAAAGCATGGCCATTGCAGGCTCTGCATATGGTACTTGCTGCTATTTGTTCTACAGGTTTTGCCGTAGCAGGAGTACATGCTCTCATGGTTTTAAAAAGAAAAAATGTGGAGTTCCATACAAAAGCATTCCGCATTGCAGCCATATTTGCCTCTATTGCAGCATTACTCCAGCCTTTAAGTGGTGATATGTCTGCAAAAGATGTAGCTAAACGCCAGCCTGCAAAGCTTGCAGCAATGGAAGCTCATTTTAAAACAGAGAAAAATGTTCCGCTAATTGTTGGAGGAATTCCTGATGAGAAAACGGAAACTGTAAATTATGCAATAAAAATCCCGGGTGGGCTCAGCTTTCTTGCTTTTTCAGATTTTAATGCTGAAGTAACCGGCTTGGATGCTTTTCCAAAAGACGAACGTCCTCCCGTTGTAGTCACCCATTTTGCCTTTCAGATCATGGTGGGTATGGGAACGTTTATGATGCTTATTGGAGCTCTCTATCTCTTTGCATATTGGCGAAAAGAAGAATGGATGACAAAAAGCTGGCTCCTGAAACTTTTTGTTGCTGCAATTCCTGCAGGCTTTATAGCTCTTGAAGCAGGATGGACAGTTACGGAAGTGGGCAGACAACCATGGATAATATATGGGATTATGAAAACAAAAGATGCAGTAAATCCTATACCGGGATTAGCGTATTCTTTTTATCTATTTTCAGGTATCTATGTACTTTTAGGCATTACGGTGGCTTATTTACTGTACCGTCAGGTAAAAATGGTAGACAAGCTGTATGATGTGGGCAATGCAGAAATAGATGCACATTAAAGTTTATTTATTAATCTTTTAAATTAAAAAACACATGTTTTATATAGTATTAGCATTCCTGTGGATAAGCACCCTTTTATATGTTATTATGGGAGGTGCAGATTTTGGTGCCGGAATTGTAGAGTTTTTCTCCAGAAAGAGGGCTAAAGGCCGGGTAGGTAAAATAATGTATCAGGCAATGGGCCCCATCTGGGAAGCCAATCATATGTGGCTTATTCTGGTCATCGTAATTTTATTTGTGGGATTTCCGGACATATATACTACAGCTGCCACTTATCTTTATATTCCGTTAATTGCTCTCCTATTTGGTATTATAGCCAGAGGTACGGCATTTGGTTTCAGGCATTATGATGCCATACAGGATAATATGCAGACCTTATACTCGAAGATATATGTATATTCCTGCCTTGTTACTCCTTTATTTCTTGGAATTATTGCAGGGAGTGTAGTCTCTGGAAAAATAGATCCTCAAGCCAATAATTTTATGGATGCATTTATACATCCCTGGCTGGATCTCTTTCCTATTCTGGTAGGTTTTTACACGATTGCCGTTTTTGGGTTTATCGCTTCCATTTTTATCATTAAAGAAACGGGTGAGAACATAGAAGAAAAAAATTATGCTATTTACAAAGCCAAGCAAATGAATATCATGTGTATTCTATTGGCAGGTATACTGTTCATCGTAGCACGTCAGAATCAGATTCCTCTTACAGAATGGCTTATCGGCAATCCTGTAAGCTTAACATGTGTTATACTTTGTACATTATCCCTTATCTGGTTGTGGTACCTGTTAATAAAAAAGCAAACTTATCTTCTGAGGATTATTGCAGGCAGCCAGGTTACCTTATTATTTATAGCCATAACGTACAGTCTTTATCCGGTAATTGTCAGAATTAAGAATAGTGATGGATTATCTTTAGTAGCAAGTGGCAATGAAAAATCTATAAGCTACCTGGGAACAGCTCTTCTTTTGGGTAGTATTTTCATAATGCCTTCTTTTGTTTATTTGGTATACGGATTCAGCAAAAAGAAATTCTGGTAGCAAAATTTTCTATTATTAAACATCTAACTAAAACAAAATACTAAAGAATTAATCTTTATTGTAATTTCATCCGTGAGACCAGTGAGAAATACAGCCTACTACACATGTACTACACACCTTTAATCAGTGGTTTTTTATTCTCCAGATTATAGAATAGTCTTTACTTTTACAACATCAAAATAAAATTGGTAGAACCTCTACTCACTTACAGACGGAGATAAATCAGTCTCTTTCACGGTTCTACTTTACTATTTTGATGATCATAATCACATCATTATTTAAAATTTGATTTTTTAATAGGTAAAACAAATGTCATACTGTATTTGTATGGCATTGTACAAATCCCTACCTGAATAAATTATAGATTATAAAGTAAAGAAGAATATATAAACAACGAGAACAAAACGGGAAAACACAATAACGAAAAAAAAATTTAACGACATCCTTTTCTAACTTTTCCAAGGGTAGACTAAATAAATAAGTTCTGAATGTATCATTTCTAAGATATATTCAAAAAAGATAGTTGTCAGGTTTCCGAAAATATTGTCCTCTTTATACAACACTCATGATTATGCGCAATATCAATCCGGTGAAAGCAGACCTCTACATAAGTTCAACAAGTATGATCAATATCTCTGCATACATGGAACAGGATAAACAAATTCCCATACTTACATTATCTGAAATAATAAAAGATATTGAGGACCATGATTGGAATTTTGAAGATTACTATATTTCTTCAGACAATGTTGCTTTTGAACTAAAAAATAAAGACATATTCAAGCCAGATTTTTATGCATTGATTTTAGGGATAAGCGGATGGATGGAAATTAAATTAAATGATGAAATCATCAGAATTGATAAAAAAACTTTTCTGGCTATAGGGCCCAACCATACATTCCAGAAAATGTCACAAAGCAAAGACTTCAAAACGAGGACCATTCTATTTACCAAAGACTTTCTGGTTAACAGCTCAAATAATTATTTCTTTTTAGAATCTTTTAATCACTTTTCGGTCCATTTCCAGAATGATATTAAATTGAATGATGAAGATATGGATAAAGTTATCGACTTATATACTTCACTGCTTTCCAGACGGGACAAAGTAAATTCCAATCTGCATATTGAGGTTATCCGGAATTTGATTATTTCATATGTCTTTGAATCAGCTATTATTTTCTATAAAGAACTAAAAATAACTGCATTACAAGCTCATACGCGAAGCCTTGTCTTTACTGAAAATTTCAAGAAAATGGTTTTTGAAAATTGCCTTAAAGAGAGAAGCCTTCAGTTTTATGCAGACTCTCTTTTTGTATCCCCTAAACATTTAATTAAAATTATCAAAACAACAACAGGTAAAGCTCCAGGCTATTTCATTAATGATGCTATTGCTTCAATTGCCAAAATACAATTGAAAAAAAATAAACTCTCAATTAGTGAGATTGCAAACTCTTTCCCTTTTGCAGATCTACAGTCGTTCAGTAAATTTTTTAAAAGACAGGTAGGGATCTCCCCTATGCAATACCGATACAAATTAGGTCTCAAAAATATCTTAGACTGACCAATATGAAAAGCTGCTTTTTAAATCACTAAAAAGAGAATATGGAACAATAAAAAGTGACATTGAGATAATAAAAAGCTTTATGAACCACCATAAATTTGTTCAAAACACGGATGAAAAAAGGCTTTAGAAAGTTTCT
The DNA here is from genome assembly GCF_024586945.1 of Chryseobacterium sp. WG14. Taxonomy (NCBI): domain Bacteria; kingdom Pseudomonadati; phylum Bacteroidota; class Flavobacteriia; order Flavobacteriales; family Weeksellaceae; genus Chryseobacterium; species Chryseobacterium sp. WG14. Next base: position 663,120 of record NZ_JALCZD010000001.1, on the reverse strand, counting down.
AACACCCTATCTCCTATATAACAGGGCTACTTAGCCAATAACACTTAGAAAATACCAAATAAATATTTATAAACAATTCAAATACAAAAAAAATGAAAAAACAACCTCAAAAATTAAATTTAAAAGGTAAAACAATTACTGTAATCGGAGGTGGTCTGATTGGCGCTTCATGGGCTTCATTATTTCTTGCAGCAGGCATGAAAGTCGTTATAAGTGACCCTAAACCGGATATCCAGGATTACTTTAATGGTAAATTGGATGGAAATATTGCTGATTTAAAAAAATTGGGTTATACAATTGATTCAGATTATAAAAGCCATTTGAGCTATGTAGCTGATACTGCTACTGCAGTTAAAAATGCTGATTATGTTCAGGAAAACGGACCGGAAAACCCTGCTTTCAAACAGGATTTATGGCAACTTATTGAGGCTAATGCACCAGAACATTCTTTATTTCTGTCTTCAAGCTCAGGGATCACTATTTCACAGCAGGGTACAAAAATGAAAAATTCATCCCGCCTGTTAATTGGTCACCCGTTTAATCCACCACATTTGATTCCTTTAGTTGAGATTTTAGCAAAAGACAATGATGCCGGAGTAGAAGCAGCCATGGACTTTTATCATTCATTAGGAAAAGTTCCTGTATTACTTCATAAGGAAACTCCAGGATTTGTTGCCAACAGATTACAGGCTGCCATTTTCAGAGAATGTGTATCTCTGGTTGCAGATGGAGTCGTAAATGTAAAAGAATTGGATGATATTATGACTGCTTCACTGGGAATCCGCTGGGCAGTGGGAGGACCATTCGTTTCATTCCACCTGGGTGGTGGAGATGGAGGTTTCCCATTCTTCCTGCACCACCTTGGACCTGGTATGGAGATTATCTGGAAAGATGAAATGTCTAAGCCTGTATCCTATGATGAAAAAACAACTCAACTTTTGGATGAGCAAGTGAAGGAACATTATGGAAATAAAAGCCTTGTACAGCTGGCAGAAGAGCGTGATGTGAAGCAGATTGAATTAATGAATGCTTTCTCTAAACTAGGTTAAAACATTGTTTACACAGCATAAAAAAAACAAAAATGGATCAAAATAGCATAAAAGTAGATTTAGAAAAAATAATTCAGGACAATCTCAACAACAGATTGACCACTGATGAATTTGATCTGCATGCGGAGACTGAGTATATTTTAAATACTGTAGGAGCTTCATTAAATGATTTTGGAGGGAAGCTTACTTTTTACGGTAAAGACCCAATAATTCCTAGTGTACTTCGCTATGGTGCACAGTCTGCCATTACACTTGCAGCAAAAGCAGCTCAAATTGCAGATATATGGAGACTTAAAACCGGGGAAACACAGGATATTCATGTGGACCTTAGAAAAGCATTAAGAAGATTTGCAAGCTTCTTTGAAGGAACTTTAGAACAGGTAAACGGAAAACCCGGTAATACCAATTCCGAATTAGGGACCGGGCTTGCTCCCAATATGTTTTATAAAACAAAGGACGATAAGTGGATTCAGTTTACTTGTCTTTATCCAACGTTAAGACATGCCGCAGGAAAACTATTGGGTTGCGCACCAACCCCGGAAAAAATTACAGAAGCTGTGAAGCAATGGAATGCAGCAGATCTTGAAGAGGCAGGAGGTAAAGCGGGAATTCCATTATATATTTTAAGATCTCCTGAAGAATTTATGAAGCTCGACATGTTTCAGCAGGTTGCTAAACATCTCCCGGTTATCAAAATTGAGAAGGTAGCTGATTCAGACCCAATTCCTTTACCTAAGGGAGGAGAGGATGCTTTGAGTGGTATTAAAGCATTGGGATTAGGGCATGTCATTGCAGGATGTGGAATAGGAAGAGCTCTGGCCCTTCATGGGGCGGATGTTCTTAATGTTTGGCGTTCTGGCGATTATGAACATGAACTATTCCATTTTACATCCAATGTGGGAATGCGTTCCACTTGTCTGGATTTTGATAAAAATGAAGAAGACGATAAGGCCTTTCAGGAACTTTTGTCTACAGCAGATATTTTCTTCTCCAATAGAAGAAGTGGATTCTTGAACAAAAAAGGATTAAACCTTAGAGAATTAGGTAAGAAGCATCCGGGACTAATTACTGCTACTGTTTATTTCAATAGTGAAGAAGGACCGGGAAGTGACCGGGTGGGCTTCGATGTTTCTGCAGGAGCTCTTGCAGGCCCGTATTGGCTGGAAAGCTTAGGCGGTACGTACAAAAAAACAGATGTTCCGGGGGTAACACCACAAATTGCTGTTATTAATGACTATATGGCTGCATGGCTTGCCGTAGTAGGAATTTTACAAGCTTTGAAACTTCGTGCTACAGTAGGTGGATCTTATAAAGTAAGCGTTTCTTTGAGCAGAACCGTTGCATGGCAACTGGGAATGGGAGTTTTCGACCAAAAATATGCTTATGAAAAAGCCAATTCAGATGACGAGCATGCTTATATTCTGCCAGACTTTATAAAAGAACAGACGCCCATGGGATTCTATCAGGGAGTTGCAGAACAGGTTGAAATGACAAAGACCCCAGGAAAATACAAACATTTGCTGGAACCGTTAAAGTCTTCACAGCCAAAATGGGAGTAACCACAAATTATTCTAACCCATATTTTTGAAGAAGCCCTGATATGGCTGACCTCAAAAAAATTACAGAGGCAAGTATATTGACAGATTTGGTCAGTATATAATCTGCTGTACATCTTTCTTATAGCGTAGTAATAGATATAAACCTATCAGGAAAAATCCTTTTTTTCAAAATTTATAAAAAAGATGTGCAGCCAACTCTGTGATATTAAATCAAGAAAATATGTAAAAAACTCTACCTCTTATCCTCTGACATCAGATTAGATAGTAAAAATTACAGAACCCGATATACTGGCAAATGGTTTTGGTAAAATGCCGGTTTTATATTCGTTGTACATCTTCTCTTTTTTAAATTTAGTAAAAGATTAGTTTAATTCTATTCATCTCAATATATCAACAGGAATTTATACTTATAGACATCATTTTAAATGCCTTTTTTTTCCATACTTTATTGAAAGATGTACAACAGGTTCTGTATAAATCCTAAAAAACAACAATGTGAAATTTATAAAAATTAATGTATGCCTCCCAATCACAGCACTATTAATACTTTTAATACCCATAACAGGATTAAAATTATTAAACAATTTATATTCCTTACGGCCATCATTGTAACAAAATACCTGAGGGTATCTATCTTACGGTAACCGTCTTGTATTATTCTATAATAAATATCTGATTAAATAACGGATAAATGAAAACTATTGCGCCTTTATTTACAGATAGAGACTTAAGTTGGCTATCTTTCAATGCCAGAGTTCTATCTGAAGCAGAAAATGATACTGTGCCTTTAATGGAACGGCTTAATTTTCTTTCTATTTTTTCTTCCAATTTAGATGAATTTTACAAAGTCAGAATACCCAAATTATTGGTAGGAAAGAAAAAACCATTATTAAAAACCATCCATAAAGAAATTGTAAATCAGCAGGAATTTTTTGGAAGAATATTGCACAATAAAATACTTCCTCAGCTGCAAAAGGACAATATTGAGCTTATTTATAATAAGCCTATTCCTGTATTTATGGAAGGCAGGCTCATACAATATTTCACCCATTCTGTAGCTCCTGCCATAGAATTATATCCGCTTCCCCTTAAGGATAAGTTTCTTATAAAAAGTAATTCTTTATATCAGGCTATTTTTACTACTTCCGCAGAGGGTAAAGAAAATATGTATATCCTTAAAATTCCAACTAATAAGCTCTCAAGGTTTTATAAAACGGATAGCAACAATCGCAGGCATATTGTTTTTATTGATGATATTTTAAAGAAATTTTTACCGGAAATGTATTTTCCAAATATGGTAGTAAGCATATGGAATTTCAAAGTGACCCGTGATGCCAATATCAATTTTGAAAAAGAAGAGGACATCCTGGAAAACCTGGAGATATATCTTGAAAACAGGGAAAAAGGAAAAACAACAAGATTTCTGTATGAGAAAGATATGCCACTGAAAAAACTTCAAAATCTGCTGCATGCATTAAGTATTCCTTTTAGAGATGCAGTAGCCGGTAGTGCTTATCATCACTTAAAAGATCTGAATTTAATTCCAATTGAAGATAAGGAAGCCTCCTACCCTTCTATGAAGGCAATTGAAAGGCATCCGGGTGAAACCCCTGTATTTGAACTTATCGATAAACAAGATTTCATGATCCATACGCCTTATGAATCTTATGATAAAGTTATCGACTTTTTTATGGAAGCGGCAACCGATGAAAAAGTAACTGAAATTTATATTACCATTTACAGGACAGCCATGAACTCCGTTATTATCGAAGCTCTTATGATCGCTGCCAAACTGGGTAAAAAAGTGACCGTATTTGTAGAGCTTAAAGCAAGATTTGATGAAGAAAACAATCTGAGATGGCTAAGGAAGATGAAAAATGCCGGAGTACATATTATTACCAGTATTCCAAAGCTTAAGGTACATGCAAAAGTGGCGCTGATAAAAAGGGATAAGAAAAAATATGCTCTGATTTCCACAGGAAATTTCAATGAGTCTACAGCGCGTTATTATACAGACCATATTCTATTTACAGCGAATCCTGAAATTTCCAATGAGATTTTTCAATTTTTCAATTTTTTATTAAAGAAAAGAAAACCTTTAAGTACAGACGAACTGTCATTTAATCATTTGGCTGTAGGACAGTTTAACCTGATGCCCTTTATCCTGGAAATGATCGAAAAGGAAATCCAGAACCACAAGGAAGGTAAACCTTCAGGAATCATTATAAAAGTGAATAACCTTGAGGAAATCATTATCATAAGCAAACTGTATGAAGCCTCACAGGCTGGAGTTAAAGTAGAGCTCATTGTAAGAAGTATCTGCTGTCTTGTACCGGGAGTACCGGGACAAAGTGAAAATATAAAAGTAACCCGAATAGTGGATCGCTATTTGGAACACGGCAGAATTTTTATTTTCAAAAATGATGGCGAAAACAAAATTCTGATAGGCTCTTCAGATATTATGAACCGCAGCATGTATGATAGAATTGAAGTACTCTGCCCTGTCTATTCACCGCAGTTAAAAAATGAGATTCTGGAATTAATAAACATTCAGATGAATGATAATATCAAAGCAACAGAAATTAATTTAGATCTTGATAATAAACCTATTTCCAATAATGGCATCCCTGTCCGTTCTCAATATGATATTTATGATCATATCCATAAGAAATTTACTGAATAACCACTTATTCAGAGGTTATCCAAAGTAATAGCTTTCACGATAAAACCCTGGAGATAACTGATTATGCTTTTGTTACCAGAAAATAATATTCCAATACCTAAGTTTGAAAATGATTTTGAATAAATCTAAAAATAATGCCCTTCATGAAAATTTAGCTGAATTTTCTTTCAGACCCTTTTTAAATTATTTAAAGGGCTCTGTCAGTAAGGAGACTGTGCTCAAAAAAGTAATAAAAAGCTCAATAGAAAAGCTTAATAAACATTTCCCGGATTCCAATTGCAGCATTAAGCCCGAAGATACTCCTCAATATGAAGAGCTCTATCTTCTTGTATATCAATTGATGAATTCGGCACTTGTTGATGAGAACACTTTTTCCTGGGGATTATCTTCTCCATTTTCCTATGATCTGATTTTTGGAACGCCGGCAATTTCAGCGCAGCTGGAGTTATTTCAATCTGAAAAAGAGGTAAGTATTATTAATTGGGAAGAGAATAAAACGCTCAATAAAAAAGAGGTCTTTGAATTACTGGCCTATAACTTTATTATAAAACGTATCTACAATATTAACCTTTCTAATGATCTTGGGCTGGTTGTCCATATTCATGGTGAAAATGGCTTTGAACAATATTTCCAGGTCGACATTAATGATGATTTTATAGACATTGACTTTAAAGGGGAGTTTCCGGATCTTAGGAATATTACTTCCGAAATCATTTCAAAACATTCTGTTTTAGAGCTTCTGAAGAAACATCTGCCTCTTCAGAAACTTAAGTTTAGTGGTTTCTCCGTACTCCGGGTTGAAGATATTACGTATAAAATAACCAAAGAAAAGCTAAGCAGACTTTTTATTTCCCAGGACATCGAAAATGATTTTCTTCTTCAGGCGACAGAGGCTATGAAAAGGCTGATAGGAACAGGTGATCTGGATATTCTTTTCCTTCCTATTTTAGAAATCGACGGGAAGCTTAATACAGAGATCTGGAAAGATTTTGATATCGTACTCAATGCAATTCTTACAAAATACGGAGCATCATTTTCGGACTTCACGGCGTTTATAGCCACTTATATTAAAAATCCCGAAATCAGATATGGAAAAGACGATGAAGAAACCTGGTATTCTTTTGACAATACGTCAATCTCCGGGCTTTTCGTACTTCCAATTTTCCATCAGGAAAAAATTATTGGCGTTTCTATTATCTTATATGAAAATTTAGGATTAGAAACAGACTTCATTATATCCAGTTTTCAGGAATTCACATTTCCTTTACAAAACCTCTTCATTTCTATCATTAACAGATATTTAGGAGAGCTTAACCAAACGATTAAAAATCATTTTACAGCCATTCAGCCAGCTGTAGAATGGAAGTTCAATAATGTAGGAATGTCTTATTTAAAAAACGAAAAAAAGGGCGAAAATTCTTCATCTATCGCAATTAACTTTGATAATATACATCCTATTTATGGGGCAATAGATTTCCGGAATTCTACGATTGAAAGAAATAAAGCCCTTACAGAAGATTATACCACCCAGCTGAATGCATTAATCCATACTTTAAATGCGCTTAGGCAAATCAGAAATATAGATCTGTTGGGAGAAATGATTTATCAGGCAGAAGTTTTTATTAAGAGAATAGAAGATAATAATTTAAGTATTAATGATGATGCAGAGATCACCTACTTTTTATCAGTAGAATCCCTGGATTTAATTTTACAGCTAGGTATTCAGGATGTAGAAATACAGAATCTAACAGCTCCTTATCTGAAAGAGCTGGCCGAAGACGGAGCTTTTCACCAACAAAGTATTGCCATTGAGGAAACATTCCTGATATTGAATACCCACATCATTTCAGTACTGGATAAGATGAATGAAGAACTTCAGGATTCCTATCCCTATTATTTTGACCGCTACCGGACAGACGGTGTGGAATTCAATATATATATCGGGCAGTCTATTGCTCCGGACAGACCTTTTAATGATGTTTACCTTAAAAATGTCAGACTTCGTCAGCTTATATCAATGGTAAATATTACCATAATTACAGAGTCATGTCAAAATCTTCTTCCAAAAAAGATTCAGACGACACAGCTGATTTTTGTACAGCCCAATACCATTACCATCAGTTTCCGTCATGATGAAAAAAGATTTGATGTGGAAGGAGCTTACAATGTAAGATATGAAATTATCAAAAAAAGAATTGATAAAGCTGTTATCAAAAATTCTGATGAAAGGCTGACACAGCCCCGTAAAATAGCCATAGTGTACTATAACAAAAAGGATATTGAAGATTATCTTAAACATATTGAATACCTCCAGAAGAATAAAATTCTTGAGCCTTTAATAGAAGATTTGGATCTTGAAGATATGCAGGGCGTATCAGGATTAAAAGCAATAAGAGTGACCATTCAGAATACACCTGGAAAATAGCAAATAACAACAAATGATAAATTATAAAGAACTTAGTCTTCTGGCTGAAAGTGAGGTAACAAATTTTTTTGAATCCACGCCGCATCCGGAATTTACTTACCATAATCTTCAGCATACCGTTTCGGTGGCAGCAGCTTCTGAAATAATGGCGGTACATTATCAGTATGATGAAAGGTCAAAAGCTCTCTTACTTATTGCAGCATGGTTTCACGATACAGGTTATTTTCAAACTAAAGGAGAAAACCATGAAGCTGTAAGTGTAGAAATTGCCCAAGAGTTTTTAAACAAAAATGGAGTCCCGGATGATGATAAAGACTTTGTTACAAGATGTATCCTCTCAACAAAAATGCCTCAGGAGCCTAAAAGTGAAGAAGAAAAAATAATATGCGATGCAGATTTACATCATTTTTCCTTACCCGATTTTTTAGTATATAATGACAACCTCCGGAAAGAGAGAGAAAACATATCAGGAAAAAAAATTTCCAAAGAAGAATGGCTGGCTGATACCCTGAAGCTCATGTCTTCTCATTCTTATTTTACAACTTATGCAGATTCCAGTTACACCCCTGGAAAACAAGATAACATTAACCAAGTAAAAGAACTCCTAAAAAAGAATAAAACAGATCATCTTTCATCTCCTAAAAAAGAAAAAGTAGAAAAGCCGAGTAAAGGCGTAGAAACCATGTTTAGAATAGCATCGGGAAACAACCAAAGGATGTCTGATATGGCAGACAAAAAGGCTCAAATTCTCATAACAGTTAATTCTATCATATTATCTATTATTTTCAGTCAGTTGATTAGAAAATTAGATGAAAGTTCCTATTTAACGATACCCACTTATATGATTTTAGCAGTCAATATATTTACCATATTTTTTTCCCTTCTGGCAACACGTCCCAACCTTTCTTCCGGAAAATTCACTCAAAAAGATTTAGAGGAGAAAAAAGTAAATCTGATATTTTTTGGAAATTATTATAATATGCCTTTCGATAACTATCATAAGGCTATGATCTCTGTAATGGAAGATGACCATTACTTATATCAGACCCTGATTAAGGATATTTATATACAAGGAATCGTCCTTAGTAAAAAATACAGACGTCTCCGGATTTCCTACAACGTCTTTATGTTTGGCATTTTAACCTCAGCCATCAGTTTTATTATTTCACTCATCTTATTAAAATAGATTAAAAATTAAATTTCAGATACAGGAAATTAAATCCAAGAGTCAGAGATTTAAATAAAATGATTGAAAGTTATAACCATATTAATTCGTAAAATTATGTACTTCAATATTAAAAATACAGTTCCCGTTTCCATTAAAATATCTGTTCTTGGAATCATACTTCAATCGTGTGCTACCTATAATGTTCAGAAAGGAAAAAATTTGGCTGAAGTTCCGGCACAGGATTCATCAAAAGTTGCCCATCAGCTTCTTCTTATTGGCAATGTAGGAAATACACAAAACAATCGGGATCAACATACACTTGATCAATTACAAAATAGGCTGAATAATGCTTCAGCCAATTCTACATTGCTTTTTCTTGGCGATAATATCTACCCGCAAGGTATGCCTGATAAAAATGACAAAGACTATAAGGAGGCAAAGCTGCAACTCGAAAACCAACTCAAGATCACTCAAAATTACAAAGGAAAGACAATAGTGATTCCCGGTAATCACGACTGGAAATATGGGGTTAAGGGATTAGAAAATCAGGGAAAAGCAGTTTCCAAATACATGGATAATAAAAAAGCATTCCTTCCCAAAAACGGATGCCCTATTGATAAAGTAAAATTAGAGGATAATATTACTTTAATCACTATTGACAGCCAATGGTTTTTAGAAAACTGGGAAAACAATCCAAAAATCAATGCTGGCTGCACGATAAAATCCCGGGATGACTTTTTTGCAGAATTTGAAGATCTGATCAACAAAAACCAAAATAATCTTATTGTTGTAGCATTACATCACCCCCTGATCAGTAAAGGCATTCATGCAGGATATTTTTCGTGGAAAGACCAGCTGTATCCTCTGGGGAATCAGGTTCCTTTACCTGTGTTGGGGACTCTTATCAATGTATTCCGTTCAACATCAAGTATCAGCCCTCAGGATACTAACAACGCTCATTATGCAGCGCTGACAAGCCGTATCAAATCTATTGTACAAAACAATAATAATGTTATTTTCGTATCCGGGCATGACCATAATCTTCAATATCTGGAAGAAAAAAATGTCCGGCAGATTATCAGCGGAGCAGGATCTGAAAATGGCGCTGCGAAAGTAACCCATTCCCAGGATTTTTCTTTTGGCGGTAACGGATATGCCGTTCTGGATATTAATCAGGACGGCAGTGCCAATGTATCTTACTTTAATACAAAAAACGACTCTGAAAAACTTCTGACAAAGATTCAGGTATTACAAAAGACTCAGGAACCCACTGTTCAAAAAACATATCCGGAAAAATTTTCAAAAACCATAATGACTTCGGTGTATCCCGAATCTTTAACAAAAAAATCCAAGCTATACACCTGGTTATGGGGTGAGCATTATAGAAAATATTATAGCATACCTATACAGGCCAAAGTAGCGACACTAGACACTTTAAAAGGCGGGCTTTCTCCTGTCCGTGCGGGTGGAGGGCACCAGTCCAATTCATTACGTCTCATAGCTCAAAACAAACAAGAATATGCAATGAGAGGGGTAAAAAAAAGTGCCATACGGTTCCTTAATGCTGTTGCATTTAAAAATTCCAGCTTTGGAAGCGATTTCGAAGGAACTGTTGCAGAAAAATTCCTACTGGATTTTTATACCACGGGACACCCATATACTCCTTTTGCCATTGAAAACCTTGCTGAAAAAATAAATGTTCTTCATTCCAGTTCCCAGCTCTATTATATTCCCAAACAAAAAGCGCTTGGTGAGTTTAATAATGAATATGGAAATGAGCTCTATCAGATTGAAGAACGATTGTCCGGAAGCGATGAAGATCTGAAGCAGCTTAATGGGGCAATCTCCACAATGAATACCCCGGATATGATGAAAAACCTTCAAAAATCCGAAAAATATTCTGTAGACGAGCAAAGCTATATCCGTGCCCGTATTTTCGATATGCTTATTGGCGACTGGGACAGGCATGAAGGGCAATGGCGCTGGGCAGAATACAAAGAAAATGACCGTTACGTTTATAAACCTATTCCAAAAGACCGTGACCAGGCATTCAGTAAATATGACGGGCTAATTTTTCAGCTTATCATGAGAACGCCTCCCTTACGGCATATGCAGAGCTTCAAAGAAGACATCCGCGATGTAAAATGGATGAACCGGGAGCCTTATCCTCTGGACCTTGCTTTTTTAAGAAATGCCACTGAACAGGACTGGAAAAAAGAAGCAGAATATATTCAACAAAACCTTTCAGACAAAGTCATTGATGATGCATTCCGTAATTTACCTAAAGAAATACAGGATGAAACCATACAGCTTATCCAGAAAACCCTTAAAATAAGAAGGGATAAAATGGTACAATATGCTGCCGATTATTATAAAGCTTTACAAAAAACAGTATTGCTCACCGGAACCAACAAACAAGACCGGTTTGTAATTAAAAAAGAAAAAAATAAAATTCATATTTCACAATACCGCGTAAAAAAAAAAGGTGAAGAGCTTGTTTTTCAACGGGAATATCCTAAAAATGACACTAAAGAAATATGGGTTTATGGATTGGATGATGATGATATTTTCGATATCTCAGGAACAGGAAGTACAGGAATAAAAGTAAGAATTATTGGTGGGCAAAACCATGATGTATATAATGTTCAAAATGGAAGAAATATTAAATTATATGATTTTAAATCTCAGAACAACACCTATAATCTTACAGGGCATACCGCTAAAAAAATAACAGATGAGCATGAGATCAATACCTATGATTATAAAAAACCCGTTTATAACTTTTGGGCCGGCTATCCCAGCATAAGCTACAACCCTGATGAGGGAGCCAAAGTTGGTGCGCTTATAAGCTATACCCAAAATGGGTTTGAACGTGATCCTTATACTGCTAAACATACTTTTAATGCCAATTATCTGACCGCTACAAGTGGACTTGAACTTATATATAATGGAAATTTCCCTAATGCTATAGGTAAATGGGCATTTAATTTAAATGCACGTTTTACAACACCCAACTTTGCACAAAATTATTTTGGATTTGGGAATAATACAGTTGACAATAAAGATCAGTTCGATATAGATTATAACAGAGTAAGAATGCAACAGTTACAGGTAACTCCGTCTTTCTCCAAAAAGAGTTTCCTGGGCCTTGTACAGACTATTCAGCTAGGCTATGAAGATTATAAGGTTAAATATACTCCGGAGCGTTTTATTGCTCAATCCAATCAAATTGACCCTCAGATATTTGACAGTCAAAAATTTGCAGGCGCAAAATATACATTCAGTTATGAGCATAGTGATAATGCTGCTTTTCCTACGATGGGATTTGGATTTGCACTGTCGGCAGCCTGGAAAACAAATCTGGAGGATACCCAGCGCAACTTTATGACTTATGAAGGTCTCCTGAATATTGCCCATCGTATTGACAATAACGGACGCTTTGTACTTGCAACAAAGGTACAGGGAAAATATATCAACAACAGCAATTTTGAATTTTTCCAGGGCGCAGATCTGGGAGGAAACAACGGTTTAAGGTCGTTCAGGAATTATAGATTTTTGGGGCGTTCTTCACTATTTCAAAGCAGTGAAATCCGTTGGAACTTTGGACATGTAAAAAACGGGGTCGCTCCTATGGATTTCGGAATATTGGCAGGATACGACTACGGACGTGTATGGATGGATGATGAATATTCACGAAAATGGCACCAGTCTGTGGGTGGAGGAATATGGATCAGTGCTCTGGAAACACTTTCCATACGGGCTACTTATTTTACAGGAAGCGATGGAGGCCGATTTACAGCAGGAGCTGGATTCTGGTTTTAATGTAAAAAAATATTAATAATAAAAATTTAAAAAAATGAAAGAAACTTCAAATTATCTACCGAGTGTTGTAAGCGATGAAACCCATGAATTATATTATACTTTCTATCAACCTGAAACAACAGTAAAAGCTACTATACTGATTCTTCATGGTATGCAGGAGCATAGTGGCCGTTATGCAGACTTTGCCAGATACCTGGCTCACCAGGGTTTCGCCGTACTCACTTATGACCATTTAGGACATGGAAAAACAGCGAAAAGCAAAGAGGAAATGGGATTTTTTACTTTAAAAGCCCCGGAAAAACGACTTATACGCGATGCCAGAAATATGGCTGAATTTGTAGAAAAAAGCTACCCGGAAGTTCCTCATTTTATTATAGGACACTCAATGGGATCTTTTATTACGAGATGTTTATTGAGAAAACAATCATCCCGTTTCAATGGAGCAGCCATCATAGGAACAGGCGGTCCAAACCCGGCTATCGGGCCTGCTAAAGGTCTGCTTTCTCTTCTTAGTTCTGTATCCCCTTATAACCGCAGTGAACTTATTGCCGAATTATTCGGTAAAATAAGCAACAGTCATTTTAAGGATGAAGAATTTGACTACGGTACTAACTGGCTGAGTGTAAATAAAGAAAACAGAAAGGCCTTTATGCTTGACGAACTGTGTGGAGTACCCTTCAGCAATAATGCATTCTATACGCTTTTTTCATTGATGGAAACTGCAACTGCCAGAGATTGGTCAAAATCTATTTCGCAGGAGTTCCCTTTCATTTTTGTAAGTGGTGCTGATGATCCTGTGGGAGAATTTAGTAAGGGTGTACAATCTACGGTAGACAATTTAAAAACTGACGGATTCAAAAACGTACAATTGAATTTGTATGACGGGATGAGACACGAGATATTAAATGAGGATATCAAAGAACAAGTGTATGCCGATATCCTGGAATGGCTCAACAAACAAGTCAGTGAATAATTAATTATTATCAAATAACATTCTTAGCCTGTTAATGGAATATCCTATATACAAAGGAAGTCCCGTTAACAGGCTATTTTTTATCGCATGAAAGCTCAAAAGCATATGTGAACTATTATAAAAACTTTTAATCTTTTAGAGAATCATCCGGATTATAAAATACAGTTCATTACAGGCTCTCCAAATATTGCTTTAAAATAACAGGATGACAATGTTCCTGATCTTTGGCAGCATACACCAGTGTAATTTTTTCCTGGTCCCGATGGCGTTTCAGAAAGTCTTTTCCAAGATTGGTTTCATGGAGCTCTTTCCTATACTTTTCAGAAAAACCTTCCCATAATTTGGGATCATGATGAAACCATTTTCTAAGTTCTATGGTGGGCGCCAGATCTTTGTTCCATTCATCAATAGCTGCATTCTCTTTAGAAAGCCCTCTCGGCCACAAACGGTCAACCAGAATACGGCATCCATCTTCCGGAGAAGAAGCTTCATATACCCTTTTTAATGCAATGACAGGAATAGCAGACATTCTTATAATTTTAAGATTACACTTTATCGTATTTACAACAAAATGTATTCCTATTAAAATTTTTCAGTTAATCTATTTTATTTCAGCAAGAAATTACGACCTTACCCTCTTAAAAAGATCTTATCAATTTACTAATTCCAATGAGGTTATTTTTATTTATTTTATTAAGTATTTTTTCCATCCAATGTTCGGTAAAAAAGAATATATCTTCTGATACAACTGCAGGTTTCAGACGCGATACTTTAACTTATTTTGATCAATCAAGGCACCGAAAAATTCCCGTTGCGATATACAGCCCCTCAAATCCAGTGAATGCAAACAGAATCCCTGTGATTTTCAGCCATGGCTGGGGCGAAAATAAGGGTGGTGATTATTTTATCTATTCTTACCTTACGGGATTCCTTGCTTCAAAAGGATATTTTGTGGTCAGTATCCAACACGAACTTCCTACCGATGAAATGCTGGCTATGGATGGAAAACTTCAGGTGACAAGAAAACCCAACTGGGAACGTGGTGTCCGGAATATCCTTTTTGTTCTGAATACAATGAAAAAAGAATTCCCTGATCTTAAGTACCGTCAACTTGTTGTAATGGGACATTCTAACGGTGGTGATATGACGTCATTGTTTGCTCATGAATATCCGGAACTCATTCATAAAGTAATTGCCCTGGACAACCGCAGAATGGCATTACCAAGAACAAAAACACCCGAAATTTATACCCTCCGTTCCAATGATTACCCGGCAGATGAAGGAGTTTTACCCTCAGAAAAAGAGAAAGAAAAATATGGAATGGTCGTAGAATTCACGCCCATCCATCACAGCAGTATGGATAATGATGTAACACCCGAAGAAAGAAAATATATGACCGAGAAAGTATTGGAATTTTTGCAAAAATAAACCTGCAGCCTATGATTACTACAACAAGAATTAGGACAAGGTGTCTATCTGTACATATCCAAGATGCTTCATAGCATTAAGTAAAGCATTTTTCCAGTTTCGAAAGGAGAATTTTTTCAGTCTCTGGCTTTCCAAGGTTAAAAGCTGTAGTTGCTGCAATGTCAGTTTATTTTTCATTTTCCTTTTTCTCTTTTTGCGATCAATTAGTTTTAATTAAAACTAATTTTGAGTATATTTGTTATGAAAGTCATGAGAAAATCTTTTCCAGGCTTAGTATAATTATTTACTAAAAAATGATGTCTGCAAAATCAACCCCTATTTCAGAACTGGCCTTAGAACTGGGGCTGGCTATGAATGAGATGAAAAGTCGGCTGCGACAAAAGATTCAGTTTAAAATTAATGAATATGGTTCTGATCTTTCCTTTGAACTGATTGAGATTTTGGGTCTCCTTTCCCGCAATAACGGCATCAACCAGCAGGAAATCGGAACTCTGGTAAGTAAGGACAAGTCAAGTATCACCTATCTTATCAACAGTCTGGTAAAACGGGAATTAGTGGAACGGGTTGAAAATGAAAATGACCGAAGAAATAAACAGATTTTTCTTACGCCCAAAGGGCAGCAGGCCGTAGAAGCTATTTATCCGTGGGCCCTTGAGCTTTATGGAAAGGCAGCTGGTGACCTTCATAAAGATGAGATCAACAGAGCCCTTATTCTGGTCAGAAAAATGACGGCAAACCTCGAATAATCAGGATCTAAATTAATAAAATATGAGAACAATCCTTGTACCTATTGATTTTACATCAACCACAGAAAATGCAGTAAAACTGGCTGCAGATTGGGCAAGCCATTACGAATATGAGCATATTATTCTTTTAAAAACAGCGGGAGAATCTGAATTTGATTTCCTTCATATAGCGGAAGGACATTCATTTGTAAATGGAGAAAACATCAATAATTTACTCGAAAGAACAGAGACACTGCTGGATCAGCTAGCCAGTATTATTACAGAAAAAGCACCTGGTATAAAAGTTTCAAAAGTGCTAAGCGACTGGGCAGTTACCAGAAGTATCAATGAGATTTTAACTAATCATCCTTCTGTAGAACTGATTATTCTGGGAAGTGATGACGCTGCTTCTTCTACCAGCAGCTATGTTTCAGACAACATTATAAGCATTGCAAGAACAAGCCCTGTCAAAACTTTAATTGTTCCCAATAGCTACAGCTATTCTACTATTAAAAACATATTTATTCCCTGCGATGTCAATGGTATTAAAAAATTAGAGCGATTATTTCATCACAAATCTATTATTCAAAAGCAGGATGTCCGTTTACAGTTCTTAAATATAAATACCCATGAAGGCGAGGATACCAGTAATGATAAGAAGAAAGAACTGGAAGAATATATCCGTCAGCATCTTACCGAGATCCCAAGCAGCATTCATTATTCATATGATGAAAACATTATCAAAGGAATTCTGACTTTTGCATCTTCTCATGAAACTGACCTTATCATTGCATTACCGGGAAAGCATAGTTTCCTTTACTATTTGGCAAGCAGAAGTATTTCTGAAGGAATTTACCAAAATACCCATCAGCCTGTTTTAATATTAAAATAATGTTCTTCTTACTGAGCCGGAGCACTACTTTTTAATAGATATGGAAGCTGTTCTTTTCAATTAGCTTTGAAAATTAATAGTAGATCTTGGTGTTATCAAGCTTAACAAGGTTTTGCTCCTGCATTTTTTTTACATTCCGAATCACAGTTTCCACTCTCAGGCCGGTTAAAGTTGCAATCTGCTGCCTGGTATAAGGAATCAGAAAAGAATGGATCTCTTCAAATCCGAAATAATTTTTAAGATAATCAAACAGTTTCTCAAGCTTGATCATAGGGTCAGAAATAGCCAAAAAACTCGAGATCATATATCTGAAATGCAGTCTATCTGCTGTATACCTGTTCAGATCCAGCATTAATGTTGGCTTTTCCAGTAAAATATTTAAAATTTTATTTTTAGAAATCTTAATGATCTCACAATAGGTAACGGCAATGGCATTTACAGCATAATGTTGTGTGGTAAATAAATAGCTTTCCCCAATACAGTGCCCATCAAAAGGCAGCCCATGTACAAACTCTTTTCCATCTTCCAAAAAAGTATTCAGCTTCACAGTGCCCGTCTTTATCTGCAAATAATATTTAGCCCCTGTACCTTCCTCAAAAATATAGTCGCCCACATTGTATTTTTCCATCCGGGCTCCATAAGAAAGCAGGAGATTTTCACATATAACCATCTTGTCATTGATTTAAGTAAAATTAAATATAGAGAATGGGACCCTTATCAGGCTGTAATTTTCTTTTTATGTTTTACACCCCAATCTGCTAAAGCAGCAATTACATCTTTTAATGACTGACTGTATTCTGTAGGTATATATTCAACCAAAACAGGCTTATTGTCGGCAAGAACCGATCTTTCTACCAGATGGTTAACCTCCAGCTTTTTCAATTCACTCGACAAAACTCTTGCGGAAATTCCATGTATTGTTCGCTGCAGTTCGTTGAACCGGGTGTGTCCTCCTAAAATGGCGATCATTACGCGTATGGTCCATCTCCCGCCAAGGACGTATAAAGCATCTTCGGTAGCAGACATATGGGTGGTACATTGAGGCTGTGAGTATGTTAGTTTTTCTCCTTCCATTTTACTTAATTTTTGGGTTACTAACCTAAAAGTTATTACTAACCTTTTGGTAACTGCTATCTTTTTTTTAGTAAATATAGATAATTTTGAAACATCAAATTTTTTAAAAAATAAAAAAATGAAACAAGTACTTCATATTATTTCAAGTCCAAGAACAGAATCATCAGTAAGCAAAAAACTGGGCAATGCAGTGGTAGAAAAAATTAAAGCCAGGTATCCTGATATTATTTTAAAAAAACGTGATCTGGCCAATCCTCTTTTTCCTCATTTGGAAGAGAAGCAAATCAATGCATTTTTTACCCCGGCTGAACACCGTACTCCTGAACAATTAGAAATTATTAAACTTTCGGATACGGTAATTGCGGAACTTCAGGAAGCGGACTTCATTGTTATTGAAACTCCTCTGTATAATTTCAGTATAACCTCCACATTGAAGTCATGGCTCGATCACATCGCCAGAGCGGGTGTAACTTTTCGGTATGATGAAAACGGGCCTGAGGGATTGATCAAAAACAAAAAAGTTTATCTGGCTTTTTCAAGTGGTGGAATTTATTCCGAGGGTGAAAAACAGAGCTATGATTTTGTGGTTCCTTATCTTAAAAAAACACTTGGCTTTATGGGAATGACAGATATTTCTGTAGTCCGGGCCGAGGGCTTATCTGTACCTGTTATTCAGGAAATGGCTCTGCAAAAAGGCATTGAAAGTATTGTCGTAGAATAGGAATTAAAAAAATGCTGCTTTCAATGAGGCAGCATTTTTGTTTTATTTGAGACGTTTGTAATAATAAGCATTAAATACCATACACTTGTTTTTAATCTTGCTGAATATTGTCATAGGTTTGCCCTACTAAAAAAGAGACTGCTTTTTTGATTTTATCACGTCCTTCCGTAGTATTGATGTCTATACCACAAAAAATACTGCCATTCATGGAAGAATAAAGGTTCAAATAATAAAGTCCGGAAACCATAATGGCCATTACGGCGCGAAAATCCTGTGAATGTTCTTTGAAATAAGGGTCACCAACAAGTTTAAACAGAGTTTCTCCGTTTTCTTCCTGCCTCTCAGTGAGTTTTGCTAATGACTTTCTGGGTTCTGATAAACGCCACAATAATAATTTTTGAAACTCTTTGTTGCCGAATACATAATCAAATTGTGACAGTAACAATTGTTCTGTAAGTAACTTTCCTCCGTCTGTTAAATCAGGTATTGTTTTGTCGGTTGTCACATTACTCCAATAATCCTGCGAACGTATATATTCGTCCATCAGGCCATCCATTCCTCCAAAATAGGTATAAATCATTTTTTTATCCACTCCTGCTGTAGCAGCAATATCATTGATTTTCAAGGCTGCATATCCCTTTGTTTTCAGAATTTTTCCAACCGCATCCAAAAATTTCTTTTTACTACGTTCCTTGTTCCGGATACTGCCTGCTGCTGATTTTCTCTCCATGATAAACATTCAATGATACAAGTTTATGAAAAATTTTTATCATTTTAAACACTTTGTAGTGTCTTATTGTGTATATTTGTACAAACTAATACCATTCAATATATTAAAACAATTATTGAAGTTGTAAAAACGATATTCCAAACTTTCGTGAAGGGTCAGTCAGTACCACCTTTTACCACAGCAGTCATCCTAAAAGCTGTATAAAAGGTAAATTAAAAACTGAATGATCCTCACGTTACATGGTTTCTGCAGTTTATTTCTTCATACTAAGATGTTTTACGATGTAATGCAGATGATCATTTGAACACAAATACTGAAAAGTAGATTATTTCGAACACCATTTTACCAAGGTAAAAACATGAACTGTGTACAGCACCATTAGAACTCTAATGATGCTGTTTTTGTTTTATAAAAAGTAGAAGACTGATTCGGTAAGCTAGCTGAAAGGCTCTATATCATCTTAATAGTGAAAATTAATGCTCCGTTTTACAGGCCGAAATAAATTAATAATGAATAACTTACGGTTTTTTGAATTTATTTCCTTAATTTTGCACCCCGAAAATAAGGATTCAAAATATGAAAAGAGTTGGTGAGCACAGAAAGCTTCTTGGGGTTGACAAAACCGTTACTTTAAAAGAATTAAAGACTATTTACAGGAATACGATGAAAGATTCGCACCCTGATAAGTTTATTGATGATGAAGCCGGAAAACTGGAAGCAGAAGAAAAGAGCAAATCTGTGATTGAAGCCTACCACTTTTTGGTAAGTATCAATCCGGAAACACAGGAAAAATATAAAGAAGAATATACTGAAACGACAACAAAATCAAATATTCAGGATTTCTATCTTGAAAAGCAGATTTTGAAGGTTCAGCATTTGAACGGAAAGATGTATGAATATATTGGTGTTCCAAGAAATACTTATATTAAAATGGTAAATGCTGATTCACCAAGCCGTTTTGCAAGAAGACATATTTATGGAAATTTCATCTACAGAAAATCCGGTG
The DNA here is from genome assembly GCF_024586945.1 of Chryseobacterium sp. WG14. Classification (NCBI taxonomy): domain Bacteria; kingdom Pseudomonadati; phylum Bacteroidota; class Flavobacteriia; order Flavobacteriales; family Weeksellaceae; genus Chryseobacterium; species Chryseobacterium sp. WG14. The sequence goes on along the minus strand of NZ_JALCZD010000001.1, from coordinate 642,865 downwards.
AGGCTATGGAAGATTAATTTTTCATATAAAAATAAACAAAGAGGCTTTCAGAATGACTGAAAGCCTCTTTTATGGTCTGAAGGCTGGTTTATTGGTTTTATTTTTTCATAAAAGCAATGGCTTCCACTTCTATCTGCATATCATCCAGTGCCAGCCTAGGAACCGGAATTAAAGTACTTGCCGGAAACTCATGGTTTTTCCATGCTGTATGCATTTCTTCTGTCCAGATTTTAAGCTTTTCCTGATCATGGTTTACAATCAATATGGTAATTTTAAGAACATCTTTGGTTTGCAGTCCATAGTCTGCGAGTACTGTTTCCAGGTTTTTCAGCGCTACCCTTACCTGGGTTCTAAAATCTTTTGAAAGGCTGTGTTTCAAGCCTTCGCCTCCGCTTTGTCCGGATATAAATACATATTTCCCCTCCCCTTCAGGGGTTGTAGAATGAGAAAAAGCAAATGGTGTCGGATCAAAAAGAGCTTTTGGATTTTTGTGAGCAACAGCATTCATAGTATTGGATTTTAACGCCTTATGATCATTAGTATGTTGTGAAAAGGCCAGAAACCCTATGCAAAGAGCGGATAAATTAAATAGTATACATTTCATGATATTTTTTGTATTGAATTATTGAAAGCAAATGTATCACTGAAGATGATTAAAAAACTATACATATGTTGACGTTTCCTATTTTTTTAGGCAGTACATTATCATTTTTAAAGTATCAATTCAATGCTGCGAAATAAAACAGTACCATTAGAAATCCAATGGTACTGTTTTATAGTGTTTGGGGAAGTAACTGTCCTTTCTCCAAACCTGAATTTTAAATGAATCTATAATAGACTAGCCTTTTGCTTTTTCATCTGTAAAAACCTGAAAGCCCTCTTTTTTATCAATAAGCTGCAGGGGATATAATTTAGGATTATACTCTCCCTGTAATACTTCATTCAGTGCATGTTTTTTGGATTCTCCGAATGCTACAACCAGTATATTTTCGGCTTTGTTGATCAACGGTGCAGTCAGCGTGATCCTAAACATTTCCTGAGGTTTCAGATAAAAGGCAGAAACCCACTTTTCATGTTCGTTAAGAACTTCTTCACCTGGAAATAATGAAGCGGTATGGCCATCATCTCCCATTCCTAAAAGGATAAAATCAAAAACGCCTTCATTACCAAGAACACTTTTTATCTGTTGCTCATAGTCTTTAGCATAATCTTCCGGCAATATTCCTTCCTGATACATAGGAAAAATGTGGTTTTTAGTAACAGGAACCTGATTAAGCAGTGTCTCAAACGTCATACGTGCATTGCTTTTCTCATCATCAAGAGGAACCCATCGCTCATCTACCCAGAAAAAGTATATCTTATTCCATTCCACCTTTCCGGCATAGTCTTCGGTTGCCAACAATTTAAAAATCGCTTTTGGAGAAGAGCCTCCGCTTAATGCTACTGTAAAACGGTTATTTTTACGGATAGATTCTTTTGAAAGATCAACAAATGTATCTGCTGCCTTTCGGTACAGCTTTTCTAAATCATTAAATACTGTAATATTCATTTTCGTCTGTTTAAATTGATATGGTATTATACCCAGCTGTGGCCCTGTCTTTCCACCAATGCAAAACTCTCTTCCGGTCCCCAGCTTCCCGCGCTATAGTTTGGAAAGGATGAATCTTTATTATTCTCCCAGGCTTCCTGAATTGTTTTTACAACATCCCAGGCTTCTTCTACCTGATCAGAACGCATAAATAGTGTAAGATCGCCTAAAAGAGCATCCAATAGTAACGTTTCATATGCTTCGGGAGTATCTTCCTGGCAGGCAAAGTAATCAAAGATCATTTCTACCGGCTGTAGAACCAGTGAAAGCCCCGGCTTTTTGGTCATAAACTGCAGTCTGATATCCATCATTGGCTGAATATTAATAATGAGCCTGTTTGCCGACAAAAGGTGACTTCCTGAAAAAGTAGAATGCGGAAGAGGCTTAAACTGAATGGTAATATAAGAGTGTTTCTCTTTCATTTTTTTTCCGGTACGGACATAGAAAGGAACATCTTGCCATCTTTCATTATCGAGATAAAATTTTATAGCGGCAAAAGTTTCTGTATTGGAATCTGCAGCAATTCCATCTTCCTGGCGATAGCCTTTTGCCTCAGTTCCGTTGATTGTACTTTTTGCATATTGTCCTCTTACTGCATAATGATCTACCTGATCCGGGGAGATCCTGCGTATAGATTTCAAAACATCTACTTTCCGGTCTCTAATCTCACCCGACTGTAAAGAAGCCGGTGGTTCTATGGCCACCATACAGAGAATCTGTAATAAGTGGTTTTGAATCATATCTTTCAGGGCACCGGTCTGCTCATAAAAAGCCCCTCTTGTTTCTACTCCTACTTCTTCAGCCACTGTAATCTGTACAGATTCTATATACTTATGATCCCATAAAGGCTCAAAAATAGAATTTCCAAATCTGAATGCCAATATATTCTGTACGGTTTCTTTTCCTAAATAATGATCGATACGGTAGATCTGCTCTTCTTCGAATGTTTGCGCAAGCAGGCTGTTGAGCTCAATTGCGGATTGTTTATCATGTCCAAAGGGTTTTTCAATAATAATCCGGTCTTTTTTAGCATCAGAAGCTAAAGCTGTATTTTTAATATGGTTAGAAATCGTAGAAATGAAATTCGGGCCAATGGATAAATAAAACAGCCTGTTGGCTCTTATTCCGTAAACAGTATCAAAATCTTTTAATTTCTGATGAAGATCCTGATACGAGCTTTCCTGATCCAGCTGATGCTGAAAGTAAGTAATATGGGCTTGAAAACCTGCCCAATCTTCGGAAGTTATTTTTTTTCTGGAGAATTTCTCCAGATTTTCTTTGACATAGTTTCTAAAATATTCGTCGGTATTATCTGCTCTTCCTAATGCAACAATATTAAAACCTTTAGGCATTCTACCATCGATATATAAATTATAAAACGCCGGAAAAAGTTTTCTTTTCGCCAGATCTCCTGTAGCACCAAAAATAATAATTGTAGTTGGCTGCAAGATTTTATTTTCATTCATTTTTCCGAATTTTAATTGTTTGCACTGTTCCATACCGTATGAAAAACACCTTCTCTGTCTACTCGCTGGTAGGTATGTGCACCAAAATAATCACGTTGGGCCTGGATAAGATTTACCGGTAAAGATTCTGTGGTATAGGCATCAAAATATCCTAAAGCCGTCTGAATTCCTAAACTTGAAATTCCGTTTTCAGCAGCATATCCTGCTGTTTTTCTTAATGCCTTAAGTTTCGATTTAACAAGAAGAGCAATATCGTGATCTAGTAAAATATTAGAAAGATTAGGGTCTTTGGTATATGCAGCATAGAATTTCTCCAGCAATACCGAACGGATAATACATCCTCCCCTCCATATTTTTACAACATCCTTCAGCGGAATCTGAAAGCTATACTCTTCGGATGCTTTCACCAGCAAAGCCAAACCTTGTGCATAGCTTATTAATGTGGCCAGGAAAAGAGCATCTCCCACTTCCTGAATGAATACCTTATTATCTTCCGGAGCTGTAATTTCTTTTTCAGTATAGAGTTGGGAAGCCTGGATCCTCTCTTCTTTATAGGCTGATAAAATTCTTGATGTTACTGCGATATCAATGGTTGGGATAGAAACCCCAATTTCCATAGCTTGTTCAGAAGTCCATTTTCCAGTTCCTTTAGCTCCGGCTTTATCTAAAATCTGATCTACAAGAAAGCTGTCGGTTAATGTATCTTTCTGCTTAAAAATATCTCTCGTGATTTCAATCAAAAAAGAATTCATTTCTCCATTATTCCATTCTTTGAAAACTTCGTAGAGCTGATCATTATTTAATCCCGCTCCTCTTTTTAAGAGATCATAAGCTTCGCTGATAAGCTGCATAATGGCATATTCAATTCCGTTGTGCACCATTTTCACATAGTTTCCGGCAGAGCCTTTTCCCATATATGCTGTACAGGCTTCGTTATCCACTTTTGCAGCAATGGCTTCAAGCATGGGCTGAAGATGGGTAAATGCTTCCAGATCTCCTCCCGGCATAATGCTGGGGCCTGTTCTGGCACCCTTTTCTCCACCTGAAACTCCCATTCCCATAAAGTGCAGATTTTTTGAAGCTAAATCTTCCACACGTCTATTGGTATCTTTAAAGTATGAATTCCCTGCATCAATAACAATATCTCCTTTGCTTAAAAGGGGTGTAATATTTTCTAATACTGCATCTACGGGTTTACCTGCAGGAACCATAAGAATAATCTTTCGGGGTATTTCCAGTGAAGCTACAAATTCTTCTAACGTTCCTGTACCTTTTACTTTCATTTGTGAAGAAGCACCCTCCTGTAATTCCTTTATTTTTAAATCATCAAGATCGAATCCTGCGATTGAAAAACCATTATCTGCAATATTATAAAGAAGATTACGACCCATTACTCCAAGGCCGATCATTCCATAATTATATCTCTCCATTGTATTGATATTAATATAAATTCTGTTTTAAAGAGAATAAATTTACGTAAATGCCTATCAGGAAAAAAATAAAAGAATAGAAAAAATTTCCGGGCTTTTTGCTTATCACTTTTTTCTAAAACAATAATTTTATAAGATCATCATACAAAACCTCTGCTTTATTCTTCTCAGGATACTTAGAATCAACTTATTCTATGTTGTATTTGCTGGAAAAAGTCAACACATTGTGAACAAAAACTCCATTCTTCATGAGCCTTTTTATTATAAAATTAATAAAATTCAATCGTTATAATGGGAACGATCTATTAAAATGGTACTGGTTTTTGGCATAATTAACCTTATATTTACCAAAATTTAAATTAATGAATTATAAGCTTGAGCTTAATACGCAGAAGCCTAACTCTAAAATTGTTTTTAATACGATCATATTTGATTCGTTCAAAGTTAATATTGTAGAAAGATATATTGGATCTATGCAATCCCGTCCAACGTTATGTGAAGCTTTATTTAAAGTGAGAACGTTAGATGACGATCTGATTAAAAGAAGAGACGGTAATGTAAGAATAAAAATTAAAGGTGATCAGTTTGAAACTTATCAGCAATTAACAGGAAGGCTGAGCTCTTACGAATATAAAAACAAACTGATCAACAGAAAAGATGCTGAGCAGGATTATGTACATTTTATTTTGAGCTTAGTGATATCTAATTATCAGCTTAATTAAATTCACCTCTCTGGCGCGGGCTTCTCGCTCGTGCCACTCATCACTACCTCATTCCTGGTCTACTTTGCAGACCGTAACCTTTATAAATTATAAAGAAGGAGGATGATCTGTGTCTTTATTTTATAGGGTACTGCTCATCACTCCATATAAATTTCTGCTGAAAGAAAAAAATAGGTTGCATATCTATAAAGAACAAACTAACTTCATACTTTTGAAAATTGTACAGGCTCCCGTTTTTCGGAAGCTTTTCTCCTTTAAGCTATAAAATATAGGATAAGATTAATACATTAGGTTATGAAAAAAACGATAAGTTGTATGAATATTGATGAGAATATTCTTTATTCATTTGGGGGTGAAAGTATAAGATATAAGGCAAAAGAGTTTATTTTCAAAGAAGGAGACCATTCACTGTATTATTTTCAGGTAATAAGCGGCAAGGTAAAGCTGAATACATTTAATGATGACGGAAAAGAATTCATCCAGAATATTCTGGGTAAAAATCAAAGTTTTGGAGATCCGCTTTTATTTATTGACAGGCCCTACCCTACTAATGCGGTAAGCTTAGAGGCTGTAGAGATTATTAGGATGCCCAAGGCCAGTTTCATTGAAATGCTGCAAAAATATCCTGATCTGTCTTTAGAAATGAATGCCTGTCTGTCACAAAGGTTATACTATAACAGTTTAATGGTTCGGAATATGGCTTCTCAAAATCCTATTCACCGTTTACAGGGCTTAATGGAGTATCTGAAGAGTTACTATGACGGAGACTGTCAACATTGCTTTCCGGTAGAGCTTACCCGCCAACAGATTGCCGATCTGACCGGTCTGCGGGTAGAAACAGTAATAAGGATTATAAAAAAAATGGTAAATCAGGAAATCATAAAGCTTGACGGGCGTAGAATTCTTTATTGATGCATAGTTGCTTTAACTGGATTTCCATAAGTATCTATCACAAAGGTTTATAATTTTTTTCTAATAAGTTCCAGACCGTAGAAGTCCCCATTTTTCAGAATTAATCTGATTTTCATATTAAAAATAAAACGTCTTGAAGAAAATAAAACAACACCAATAAAATTATTAGTGTTGTTTTGTATTTTAATTGTATTTGGTGATAACAGCACTATTTGCTGATTGAATTATGATAAACTGAATATTCTTTTTTATTTGAAAAAACTGCTAGCATTACTTCTGCAATTCTCTTTTTATCATCTTCTGAGAGATTGGATCCGGACGGCAGACATAAGCTCTTTCCGAACAAGTCCTCTGCTACTTTTCCGCCGTAATAAGGTGCATCTTTAAATATAGGCTGTAAATGCATTGGCTTCCAGATTGGACGGGATTCTATATTTTCATTTAGAAATGCAAGACGCAGGTCTTCATAGCTTTTTGAAGTCTTTGTCTCGTCAATGGTGATAACAGACAGCCAATGATTGCTATAAAAATCAGAGTTCGGTTCTGAAAATAATTTTACTCCTTCTATATTTTTACAAATCTCGGAATAAAAATCATGCATTTTTCTACGGCCTTCTATCCTATCGTTTAAAACTTCCATTTGTCCTCTTCCCACTCCTGCACTAATATTACTCATCCTGTAATTATATCCAATTTCAGAGTGCTGATAATGCGGGGCATTATCTCTGGCCTGCGTAGAAAGAAAGACTGTTTTTTCCTTGTCTTCATCATTATGACAGACTAAGGCACCTCCTCCGGAAGTTGTAATAATTTTGTTACCATTGAATGAGAGAATACCAAAACGTCCAAAAGTACCGCAAGCTTTCCCTTTATATTTGGACCCCAATGACTCGGCACCGTCTTCAATTAAAGGAATGTTGTACTCATTAGCTATTGCTGAGATTTCATCCATTTTTGCCGGCATCCCATACAGGTTAACGACAATAATAGCCTTTGGTTTTTTACCTTTTGCAATTCTATCTTCTATGGCTTCCTGTAAAGCTACGGGACACATATTCCAGGTGTCTTTTTCGGAGTCTATAAAAACAGGATTTGCTCCCAGGTAGACAATTGGATTTGCAGAGGCAGAAAATGTCATAGACTGGCATATCACTTCGTCTCCATGGCCAACATTGCATTCTATTAATGCCAAATGTAAAGCAGCTGTTCCTGCAGAAAGTGCAGCTATTTTTACATCTTCACTCAAGAATATTTCCAAATCTTGCTCAAAACCATCAACATTTGGTCCTAACGGTGCTACCCAGTTTGAATCAAATGCTTCCTTAACGTACTTTAATTCGTTTCCACCCATATGGGGAGATGATAACCATATTTTTGATTTCATATTTTTACTGTTCTGGATTTTTAAACTTCTACTTTTTATAATTTTACCGGGATTGCCTACTACTGTAGACCCGGCTGGGACATCGTTAATAATAACAGCACCGGCACCAATGGTGCACCACTTTCCAATTTCTATACCTTGTATAACACTAGCACCTGTTCCTATATGGGTCCCTTCCCCTACAATTACATTTCCTGCAAGTGCTGCATTAGGTGAGATGTGAACAAAGTCTTCGATAACGCAATCGTGATCAACGGAAGCATTGGTATTGATGATACAGTGTCTACCTATATCTGCAGCCGCATTTATAGTAACACCAGGCATTACAATAGTACCTTCCCCTATCTGTAATCTTTTAGAGATTATAGATTTTGGGTGGATAAGTGTAACGTAATTGAACTGCTCATTTTGACTGACAATTTTTTTTCGTAATTTATTATTGCCTATAGAAATAAATATATCTATATCAAAAGGCGGAATTTCATGAATAACAGGATAATTTAGTATTTTATGCTTAGACAGATTTTCATCAATGTAAGCTTTTATATTATAACCACATTCTTCAGCGACCTCAGCCACTACTTTGCCATGGCCACTTGCTCCGTATAAATACATACTATCTACTTTTTAAAATTAATTACTGCCATTAAAGGCTTCTATTGTTGCTTGTCCTACCTGATTTATCCCTTCTTTTTTTAGTACTTTTTTGAATGTAAGGATAACCACTTTGCAGTCTGTTGCAAATGACAAATGATCGATATACCAAATGTCTAGTTCAAATTTTTTGGTCCAGGAAATAGCATTTCTTCCATTTACCTGTGCCCACCCTGTAATCCCGGGGCGGATATTGTGTCTGCGTTTCTGAGATTCATTATATAGAGACAAATATTGTGGCAGCAGAGGTCTTGGACCTATCAGTGCCATGTCTCCTTTTAATACATTGATCAGCTGTGGAAGCTCATCTAAGGAAGTCTGGCGTATAAAACTTCCCACGGGTGTTAAACGTTCCGAATCAGGCAGATAATTACCTTTTTCATCTTTCTTGTCATTCATTGTCTTAAACTTAATGATGTTGAACATCTTTTCATTCAGACCTGGCCTGGTTTGCACAAAAAAAGGTTTTCCTTGATTTGCGAAATACAGTAAGACCATAACAATAATAAAAACAGGAGACAGCAAAATCAGTGCTATCAATGCAATCATAAAATCTATAATCCTTTTAAAAAAAAATTGATACATGCTATTATTTTTTTTCAATTAGAGTTTTATATTCATTTAATAAGGCATTCCATACTACTGATTGTTCGTAACGGGACTGAATCATAGACCGTGCATTCTTTTTTAAATGCTGGTAATAATCTTTGTCCGTTATCATTCTCTCCATTGCTTCCTTCAGTTTTCCATTATTTTTTACAGGAACTATGATGCCATTCTGATCTTCAATAATAATTTCGTTACATCCATTGATATTGGAAACGATACTTGGCAGTTCCATTGCACCTGCCTGCATCACTACATTGGGGAACCCTTCACGGTAACTTGGAAATGTCAATACATCAGCAATCGCAAAATAAGGGCGCACATCTTTCTGAAAACCGACAGATATAATATCCTTATTATTCTCAATTTCTTTTAAAGTATCCGGATGCAATGGATCGAGTTCCTGCTCCAGTGGACCAACCAATAATAATTTGGCCCGGTACCGGGATTCTACGTTTCTGCTTACATCAGAAAAAGCTGTGATCAGCTCATTAATTCCCTTGTCTCCTACCAAACGTCCTACAAATACAAATACGAAATCTGTATCCTCTATATTTAATTCTTTTTTTAAAAGCTCTTTCTGTGTATCACTAATTTGTTCAGGTGAAAAGAATGTGGTATCAATTCCGTTCGAAGAGCCATTTCCTATTACTTTTAATTTGTACTGATCTGTATACTTATTTTGTACGATAAATTCATATAATCCTTTTGAATTGGGATACACCATTGTAGCAGAGGAATAGGTCAGTCTTTCTACAAAGTCCAGCACTTTACGCTTTGTTCCCGTTGCTTCCATCAAAGGCAAACCAGCTACCGTATGTAAACGGTGGGGAACACCTGCCAATTTTGCAGCCAGCATTCCTACAATACCTGCTTTAGGTGTATGAGTATGAACAATATTCGGTTTCTCCTTTTTTAAAAGCTTATAAGTACTCCATAGAGATTTAATATCTTTAATGGGGGTGATCTGACGGGACATATCAATGGCTATTACTTCTATTCCTTCATCATTTTTCACTTCATCCAGTTCCTTTCCGGACGACGAAACTCCTTTTACGTCAAAATATTCTGACATAAATCGATGTTGTCCCTTTAATAAAACCTTTAAAGAAATCGGTACTGTTGTTATGCGTATCAGTTTAGTTTTCAAATTCAGTCAGTATTTTATTTATATTATGTTCCCTGTTATATTTGGACTCAATCAGTACTCTTCCTTTCTTTCCCTGAGTGACTGTTTTATCTTTATGTTCTATATATTTCTTAATACCGGAATACCAATCTTTATCTTTCACCAGCTCCCCATTATAACCCGGAATAACGATATCGGTATTCATCCCTACCGGGGAAGCCAGCACCGCAACGCTACATCCCATATACTGGATCAGTTTGTATGAACATTTACCCAGTTCCCAAGGGGTTTCATGAAGAGGCATAATCCCTAAATCGAATTTATTAATCTCTTCTACTTCAGATTCTTCTGTCCACGGAATAAAGTGTATAAAATCTTTAGTCTCTTCCGTTTGTTTTGCCCCGATGATATTGACGCGAAAATTGGGAAAATCTTTTTTCAGCTTATAAAATACCGGAAATAACTCTTCAATGTATTTATAAGTAGACGGAGAGCCTATCCATCCCAGTGTAAAGTATTGATCATCTTTATTATTGATCTTATAGTATTTTTTAGCATCTATAACAGTAGGCAACATCATTATTCGGGGTGCTTTTGCCATTTCTGCTCTCTTTGCCAGATAAGAATTGCCAGCAAATACACATCTGCTGTTTTTCATTACCCGATCAATCTTATCAGACAAATACTTTTTTATAAATCTGTTACCACTCAGGTCGTAGTTATGAAATATAGCATCATCATAATCTACGAAATAATCAACCCCTGCTTTTTTCAATCTTGTTTCAGCCCACGCAGGTAAATAGGGAAACAATTCTTTTTCTATAACAACGATATCATATTTTTTCACGGATAAAAGAGCATACATTCTCTTTAGGTACCCTAGAAATAGATAAATAATCTTGGTCTTTTCATTCCTGTACAGCGCTGATAAATACTTATCTCCCAACAGAGAAGAATGATGTACGGTATATTTCTTTTCCTCTAAAGAGGGGAAAAATTGAAAACTTCTCAGCCTGCTGCTCGCTCCCATAGCGGAGTATTTAGTAAAAAACAGTATTTTTTTCATTGAAAATCTTTATCTCTTTTTACAAAATAAATGAAGGGTAAAACATAAAATATATTAAACTCGAAAGACTCCAGATAGGGGTTTGTAAAAGTGGCTATCAGCATAGAAACAATACCCGCTAGCATGTAATGATCATATGGATTTTTAATTTTTATGGATACATATTTATATACTGAGTATAAAAAAGGAATAGAATAAATTAAAAACCCAAATATGCTCACCCGGTATATAATGGCTACCGGTACATTCTCGTAACGCCATGGAAATTTTTTACTTCTTATATAATCTACTCCTACCCCATGTCCTGCTCCAAAAATATTATTATTGACTCCTTTTATCAGTGCCATTGTCTGTTCTGATCTTGCCTTATCTCCGCCTTCAAAAATTTTAACATAAAATCCTTCCAATACATTCAATACGTTTACGCCATAGCTGTTCAAAATAAAAATCAGCACAACGGTAAGCAGCAAACCGATAATAAAATATCTAATCAGCTTTACGGAAGAGTTGGTAACCACATAAAAAAACAGTCCTACAAACACACTGAGCAGCAATGCCGATCTTCCTGATACTATTGCAGCGATTACAACCGTAAGGATGACAACAAAATAAATGGCTTTCCTTTTGAATACTTTTTCTAACTGTAAGAAAGCAGGAATAAAAAATATGAGAGATCCATAAACGAACAGTTTCATTTCAACAATTCCTTTTTTGGTAAATGTCATATTGGGATCTTCAATAATAAGTTCCAGAATCTGTCTCTTTCCATTCATAAATAACCAAATTGCCACAAATACAGAAACAGCTCCCAGTACCATATAGATATTGAGGTACTTTACGATGGTTTCCACCTTAAATTTTTCAAAGCAATAGTTTAAGATAACCACCCATAAAATAGGAGTAAAAATATATACAATTAAGACCTGGCTAAGTGCTTCTGAAGGGTTCAGAGACTGATGGATACCAACCATCAGATAAATAATCGTGACGATCATACTTAAGATCACAGAGAAAATAATCACTTTTTCAATGGTCTGCACCTTAGTGAGCCCTACCAGAAAAATCAACAGTAACAAAACAAGCTTAACGGGTCTAAACGAATTGGGAAACACGAAAAGCAGGAATGCCGTGACAACCATCAATACGCTTAGAGCATTAAAATGTATTTGTTTTTTATAAATCTGCATTAATTATTTAGATTTCAGTTGTTTAAATTGTATTCTCTGGTCTTTCTTATAACTTTGAATACTACTTTCCAGTTTATCATAGCTTTTAGAATCTACCGACAGATTATTGACAGATAGATTAATGGTATTATCATTAGTATCATAATATTTGATAGGTTCTGCAGTATTATTATAAAGACTTACATTATTCAGGACGATATTTCCGCTGATATTTTTCGAGTAATTGTTTTTTCTGTTTAACCAGAAAGACATTCCATATTTTGACTTGCTATCCGAAAAATTATTAATAGTTATTGAGATTTCCTTATTCAGGGAGTTATCTTTTCTGAGATTAACGAGATTAAGCAGTAATCCCCAGTTTTCATTACCTCCTGTAAAAACATTTTCAAGAACAATTCCTTTCAGTTCATCCTTAGCACTATTAGGCTCTATATCTATTCCGCTGGAAGGTCCCTTACCTGAAGAATTCAGAAACTTACTGTTGGAGATTTTGATATTGGTTCCTGATGTTATAGAGAGACCGTTTCTTCTGCTGTTTGATACCAATGAATTTAGAATCACAATCTGATCTGAAATTTTATTGTTCAGCTGTCCGATATAGATGCCGTCACCGAAACAATCATAAATCTTAGCATTCTCTACTCTGATATTTTTAGCTCCCCGTATGCTTATCCCAAAGCCCCACTCCCCTTTTGTACCTACGTGTGTTTTTTTATCTCCCACCAATACAGGGTTAAGAATGGTAATATTTTCCTTACCGTTACAATCCAGAAGACTGTATCCCGGTTTTGCTGATGTCTTAAGGACCAATTTGGAATTAGCCTGAAATTTATATGTACAGTCACTTTTTAATTTTAGCCCACTATCATTAATCAGTATGGGAAAATCAGGAAATAAAACATCACCGTTGTCATTGATTGCTTTCTGCAGAACCAGTGTGTAGTCTACCGTTGCATTTTTCACATATCCTTTGGGCAAAACCGTCGTTAAGTCCAGGTATTTAGTCTGACCGAAAATAAATAAGGTACATGTAAAAATCAGCGATATTATTAAAAGCTTCTTCATTTCATTTTCTTTTTTATTATGTTAAATAGATAACCCAATGCCCCCAATAATCTTCCAAAATACATTTTGGCAATAATTAAAACCTGTTTATAAGCCTTTTGGCTGAAATAGTCAACCAGAATTAAGGCTACCAGCTTATCCAGATATTTTTTTTCAGAGGTAGTTTTATTTTTATAATCAAACAGATGAAATCTTTTATGCAATGGCATCACATAGTGTGCACTTCTGTTTTCTGCTCCCACAAAGTAGATGGTTGTAATAGTTCTGTTATAGATTAATGCATAATCAGAAAACAGTCTATACCAAAATTCCACATCCTCACCATAGCTAAGATTTTCATCAAACAGGCCTGTCTTAAGAACTTTTGTCTTTTTAACCAATAATGTTGATGAGTTAAAGCGGGAAGCTGGTGAAGACATAAAATCAAAATAATCTTTTATCATCTCAGGCTTTTCCTCTTTAAATTTTGACTCATCAAATTCTTTAACATTCGATTTGTAAAAAGAAGTTCCAACTCCTCCTACTGTCTCATTATCTAACTGAGAAAGGGAAGTGGATAAAATCTCCAGGTGTTCCGGATGCCATATATCATCCCCATCTAAAAAAGCTAAATATTCATTCTTAGCATTCATTATCCCTGCATTTCTTGCAGATGAAACCCCGCCATTAGGTTTGTCTACGATAACCACTCTGGGATCCGATATGCTTTGTACCACTTTCAAACTGTTATCTTTTGAGCCATCATTGATAATAAGCAATTCAAAATCCTTATATGTTTGATTCAAAACTGAATACACGGTATCCAGAATACTTTTCTCCTTGTTATATAATGGTATTATTACACTAATCATGTTAATAAGTTGCCGTAAAATTTAAACGGGCTCTTTGTATTGTTTCTTTAATATTACCCGGTACAAGGATTTGTTTTTTAAATATAATTTTCTCAATTTCGGTAACAATCAATTCTGCATCCGCATTTCCATCCAGTAGCCTGTAGCATTGCGCCTGGCCTACATCATTCAGGAAATCGGTACACTTGCGGTGATATTCCAATAAAAAGAAAGGTGTATTGCTATAGCACGCAAAAATACTTGCATGTAGTCTTGTTGAAATAACTACACTGCATTCGGCAATTCGATCAAAAGTGTCTTGAACTTTTGGCTGATAGGGAACAATCTCGTATTGTAGTTTTCCATCTTTATTAAGATTCCCTACCATTTCCAGGGTGAGCTTTTCGTCACCCATTGAAGAGTTTCCATTAAAAACGAAAAAACGGAACATAATATTGTTATGTTTCTTTAATTGTTGAATTAAATTTAATATAAATTCATTTCTCTTTAATTCTTTACTAATATCTCCATTAGTATACGATTCATAGTTACAAACACTAATTCCTACAATAGGCCGTTCTTCGGAAATTTCTTTTGTACGCGGGTCGAAATTATAAATCTCAGGAAGAAGGGCTGCTAAATCAAAAGCTCTTACAGGCTGATAAGGTAAATTATAGCTCAGCGCCTGCTCATACGATTTATCATCTCTTAATGCCAGGAAATCCAGTGTTTTTAAATATTCTTTAGTATCTTCTTCCGCCCCTTTATTTACAAATGGACCTAAGGAGATTCCTATAGCGCCTGTTTTTCCTTTACATCCCAGGCTTTTCTTCAATTTTGCATAGGTTCTCAGATCTGTTTTTTTCAATGCTGAATGAAAGGTTGATCCTCCAGCTGAAACAAAAACATCACTTAATACAATATCTTTTACGGCCTTGCCAAAGTTTAAGTAATTCTTGTGGGCAAAATAATGTTCCGCCGGCGTTGAGATCTGTGGCAGCTCCCCTGCAAAAAACAACTGTTCTGTAGATTGCCAATACTTTCGGCTTCCCCATGCTGAAACTTCTACAAAAGCATCATCTCCAGAATTTTTCGCCCCGTAATATCCACTAAATATTGCTTTCATAATTTCTGACTACCATCTTTAAGTTCGTTTTCATTTTTTCTCTCAGATAAATCTTATCCTGCTTTTTCAGCATATCATACTTTTCCAGATCTCTATACTTCAAAATCTTTCCCGGATTACCTCCTACAATTGCTCCTTTGGGAACATCTTTTGTAACTACTGTGGAGGCTCCAATAATGGCTCCCTCTTCTATTGTAATTCCCGGTAAAATGGTAACATCACCGCCAATCCACACATTTTCTTTTATGACCACATTTTTTGCAATTGTAACTTCATCATAAGGTATCAGCGTATCGCTATCATAGTTATGGTTACCCGTATAGATTTTTAATCTTGGTCCTATGATGGTACCATCCATTATGGTAACTTTACCATAGGTGGATATCCATGCCTCAGGACCGATATATAAATTGTTTCCCAAGTGCAGTTTCTCCGGTTTTGTAATGGTAACAGGATAAGAAACAACGGCATTCTCCCCTCTTTCTTTTATTCCCTTTACCATTTTGGCACAGGTTAACCGCCAGTATAATTTTATAATTTTTGCAAACATTCTTTATAAAGTTTAAAAATTGAGAATAAGATTAAGGCAACTAAGAAGACAGAAGCGATTACTCTGATCAGCAATAAACTATACAACTGAACATTTATAAATACCAGGCCTATCAGCAATAACCATAATAGTATATTCCATTTGCTGTAGAATATGACCGGTGGAGATAACTTTTTGTAAATAAAAAAGGGTACAAAAATGATGTAATTAATGATATAAGAAATCATATATGAAAAAGCAAAACCCAACGCTCCATATTGTCTCAAAAAATAGAAAATAATAAGGTTGGTAACGGCCCACTGCCCCATACTGAATACACTAAGCCACATTTTATTCTTAATGATAAGGTCTCTTGAAATACCGGCTCTATTTGTAATAATAAGTGTAGTGATAATAGACATTCCCAAAATCGGGACAATCTGATGGATATCAAATTTTTTACCTAAAACAGCCGATGCGATCTCCGGAAATAATATGAACGGAATAGAGATTATAATTGAAATAATCCAAGATCCGAAATAATTAAAAAACTCTTTTTTAGGGGTCTTTGATTCCGATTTTGATAAAAACATGGGCAGCAAGACATTGCTTATCGCCCCATTGAACATCTGAATGGCTGTAGAGAAAATAATAACGGCACTATACAATCCTAGTTCTTTATATCCATTGGGCTGGTTAACCAGCAGGGTATTTAAAAACCAAATGGTAGGCGCCACAATAATTGTACTGAGGGAAGCCGGTATAGCAAATTTATATATTTTCTTAACACTTTTCTTCCAGTTTTTAAAACTCACTGTAACCTGCTGATTTTTGCTCTCATCGCCCAACAGTTTCTGTAATACTGCAGATACCAGAAAGATCCCGATCAGATTGCCCAGTAAAGCTCCTGTAACTCCTCCAAAATATCCTCCGATAACTAGACCCAGAAACAGGAACAGCCCCTGAAGTATATTAGCAGTAGAGTTTTTCTTATAAGCCTGAAAGCCTAATAAGGCTCCCATCTGTGTTCCGTTGAGAGAGATAAAAATCAATGTAAAACCACCAATCATTAAAGGAACCTGCAAATGCTGGTTGTTCAGGAAATTGGTTGCTATAAATCCGGAGAGCAGTACAATGATCAAAGCTACAATAGTACTCAACACCACAACCAATGATAAAGATGCCCCCAGCATGGATGATGCTTCACTTTTATCTTCATCTTTAAGCTCAGAAATATATTTAGTAGCTGTTAAGCCTATTCCCAAAGAAGCAAAAATCAGAAAATTATCTATTGTTGACTTTATCATTCCAAACTCACCATATTCTGAGACGGTTAAAATCCTTGCCAACACAATGGAAGCCAAAGAAAATAATCCCCGTGACATCAGTGATCCGAAGGTCATCCAAAAAGTACCGAAAACCAACTTTTTCAGGAAGTCTGATTTGGATAATTTAGATTTTATGGAAGCTACCAACATATTATTTTTATTTTTCCTAAACTCAACTTCATAGTTTCATTTACAATTGTTTCTATCAAAACGGTTTTCCTCAGATGCCAACGGCATTCAATGATGTTATTTTTTTCAAATGACAGGAGTAAACTGTCTTATACAAAAACTGAAGAGCTAACTACAGTTTTGTACTTAGTATTCTATAATCTTGAATCACATTCCTCCAGGATTCCTTTCACATCAAAGATCACCCCGTCCTCTTTCAAGTAATTTTTCAAATTCAGACCTTTGAACTGCTCGTGTGCTACAGTAAGGATAATTCCATCGTATTTTTCCTGTGGAATTTCGTTTACAATGCTTAAACCATATTCGTGCTCCACTTCAGCAGCGCTTGCCCAAGGGTCGTAAGTTGTTACCTGTAACGCGTAATCTTCAAGTCCTTGAATTACATCTACCGCTTTGGTATTACGTACATCCGGACAGTTTTCTTTAAATGTTATTCCCAGGTTTAAAACTCTGGCACCATTAATATTAAGCTTCTTTTTGATCATGGTTTTTACCAACTGAGAAGCTACATACTGGCCCATAGAATCATTGAGACGGCGTCCTGCTAATATAATTTCAGGGTGGTATCCATTTTCCTGTGCTTTCTGTGCCAGATAATAAGGATCAACTCCGATGCAGTGACCGCCTACCAATCCCGGTTTGAAGGGTAAGAAGTTCCATTTGGTACCTGCTGCTTCCAATACAGCATGGGTATCAATCTCTAAAAGGTTAAAAATTTTTGCCAGTTCATTGACAAAGGCGATATTAATATCTCTCTGTGAGTTTTCTATAACTTTAGCAGCTTCGGCTATCTTAATGGTAGGAGCCAAATGGGTACCGGCAACGATCACAGATTTATATAAAGAATCTACTACCTTTCCTATTTCCGGTGTGGAACCCGAAGTAACCTTTAATATTTTTTCTACAGTATGTTCTTTATCCCCCGGGTTAATACGCTCTGGTGAATACCCTGCAAAGAAATCTTGATTAAATTTCATTCCTGAAACTTTTTCAAGAACAGGAATACATTCTTCTTCGGTAGCACCTGGATATACGGTAGATTCATAGATTACAATATCTCCTTTCGACAATACTTTAGCTACAGTTTCTGAAGATTTATATAGCGGTGTAAGGTCGGGACGATTATGCTTATCTACCGGTGTTGGTACCGTCACAATATAGATGTTGGCATCCTGAATATCCTTGATATCTGCAGAGCAGTACAATCCTGTCTCAGCTGTCTGATCAAAAGGATTTTCTTTTTTTAATATCTCTTTTAATACTTCGTTTTCTACTTCTAAAGTACTGTCTACCCCTGTATTTAATTCCTCAATCCTTTTCTGATTGATATCGAAACCTACAACCGGATATTGGGTTGCAAATAACCGTGCTAAAGGTAAACCTACGTATCCTAATCCGATAACGGCAATTTTATATTGTTTTTCCACAAAGACTCGATTTAAAGTTGTTTATTTTAAATTTTCCCAATACCAGCTGATAGCTTCTTTTAGTCCCTTATCTATAGTATGGGTAGGCTGGTATCCTAATAGTTTTTCTGCTTTTTCAACTGATGCTAATGAGTGCGGGATATCTCCTACACGGTTCGGGCCATAGTTTATTTCTACTTCAGCAATTTTCTCATCAAATTCACTTAGATATTTTTTAAGGTATCCCACCAGATCATTCAATGTTGTGCGGTCTCCTACTGCTGTATTATAAACCGTATTCACGGCTTCCAGATTCTCTGTAAGCATTGCCCGTTCATTCATCTGAATAACATTATCGATATAAGTAAAATCACGTGAATAGTCTCCTGTACCGTTAATTGTAGGGGATTCGTGATTGATTAGCTGCTTTACAAATAATGGAATAACTGCGGCGTAAGCCCCGTTCGGATCTTGTCTTCTTCCAAATACATTGAAATACCTTAACCCGATGCACTGCATTCCGTAAGTTTTTCCAAATACATCAGCATACAGTTCATTTACATATTTAGTAATGGCGTATGGTGATAACGGCTTTCCGATTACATCTTCCACTTTGGGTAATGATGCAGAATCACCGTATGTAGATGATGAAGCAGCATATACAAAACGTTTCACATTGGCATCTCGCGCTGCAACAAGCATATTTAAAAAACCTGTAACATTAACATCGTTACTTGTAATAGGATCTTTAATTGATCTTGGAACAGAACCTAATGCTGCCTGATGTAATATGTAATCTACCTTTTCTACTGCCTTCCGACAAACTTCCAAATCACGTATATCTCCTTCAATGAGCTTATAGTTTGGGTTTTTAAGAAAAGGCTCAACATTATGACGGTGCCCTGTTGCAAAGTTATCTAAGCAGACCACATCATAGCCTTTATTTAAAAAATACTCCGTTAAGTTAGAACCAATAAAACCAGCTCCCCCTGTAATTAAAATTTTATACATTTCTATGATTTAAAAATTTTTTTCAACCAATTTTTTTTATCCTTGGTCTGGCTATAGCCATATCCATAGCTATAATTATATCCATATCCTCCTGCACGTTTAGAAACATCATTAACGACAAAAGATACATTGGTCAGTTTAGAGTCTTTCACCAGATCGTTTGCAAAATCTATCAGGATATTTTTAGATACTGCAGATCTTACTACATAAAGCGTAGCGTCAGCAGTATCAGCAATACTAAGGGTATCCGAAACCAACATAAGTGGCGCAGAATCTATAACTATATAGGCATACTGCGAAGCCATCTGCTCAATAAGTTTTTGGTACCTTCCATTGGACAGCAATTCCTGTGGATTAGGAGGAATAGCTCCTGCATAAATAACATCACAGAAAGGATTGGTGGTGGATGTATGGATAAGCTCCTCTACATTCACTGACTCATCATACAAATACTCTGTAAGACCTTTTCTTTTAGTAGGCTCACTGTCATATCGCTGAATCTGGGGATTACGGATATCTGAACCAATCAGAAGACTTCTGCCGTTTTTATTGGCTAATGTAAGGGCCAGATTTACCGATACCAGGGTTTTCCCTTCTCCTTTTACCGAAGATGTTACCATAATTATTTTGGCAGAGTCTTTTACCGGCAAAACAAATTTAAGATTGGAAACAAGTACCCTGAAGGCTTCCGCCAACTCTGTAAAGTCATTCTTCTGTACTAAATGGTTTTCGTTATCTTTAAGCGAAGGTATATCAACCAGCACCCCTAGTCCGGAACGCTCCTTAATATCATCTCTCGAATAAATCTTATCATCCAAGCTGAACAATAAATAGAAAATAGCAAAAGGAACTAATAATCCCAGAAAAAATGCCCCTAACAGAATAATATTTTTCTTAGGGAAAACCGGAATTTCCTCAGTAAATGCAGGATTCACAATTTTAGCCTTCGGTACATTTACTGATAAATTGATGGCATTTTCCTCTCTTTTTTGCAGAAGAAATAAAAACAGCTGCTCCTTAAGGTTCTGCTGGCGTTCTATTCCTCTGTAAATTTTAGATTGACCGGGAACCTTTTCTATAGCACTCTTGCTTGTGGTAATCTGATTCTGCAATTGGGAGATACCCGCCTGTACACTTACTTTCTGCTCGCGAATATTGTCCCGGATTATATCTTTTAAAGCAGCAATCTCCCTGTTCATTTCTATTACTGCAGGGTTTTCATTGGTTGCCTGTTTAAGTGTTTTATTTCTACTGATGAGAAGTGAATTATACTGGGAAATAGATTGCTCCAACGAAGGGCTTAATCCTAAATTGGATGGCATAAGCTGATTGTTACTTTTTGAAGCTTCTGCAGTAAGAGAATTCAGAAGATCAAGCTGCGTCTGCTGAAGAAGAAGAGCCTTGGTGTTATCACTTGTATTCTGAAGAGCCAACTCAGCCTGTGCCTGCAAGTCAACAATATGATTACGATTTTGGAAATCTTCTTTCTGATTTTCCACCCCGGAAAGATCTTTTGTAATTACTTCCAGTCTTTTATCAATAAACTCCTGAGTATTCTGAGCCTGCAAGTTTTTATCTCTCTGACCATCCAGGTTATACTGTTTTGTCACTTCATTAAGAATAGCTTCTGACTTTTCAGGTAGGGAGCCTATTAGACTGATTTCCATTAACATAGCTTTTTCCTCCGGTAAACTTACCCGTACTGTTTTTTCAAGTTTTTTTACCTTTTCAATAGGGTTCCAAAAAATAACCTTATATTCAGATTTAATGTCAACAGAAGAATTTCTTTGAAATATCACTGTTCCAAAATCCACTTGTACAGGAATATTGAATTTACCTACAATATCTTTTTTCTTTTGGCTATGAAGGGTAAACTGGTCTCCTTTTATATCAGTTAAGGTATATGCAGAGGATACAAAGTTTTCTTTAGTATAAGCTAATATTTTTGCGGTAATAGGAGCTTTGGTAAACAGCTGTGAATCTTTAATTTCTCCAGTGTTGAAATATTCAACATTGAGGTTAAGATTTTCAACCACCTGTATAAGGATAGGCCTCGAGTTCACTACTGCTGCTTCACTTTTCAGTTCATCTGCGTTCCCAAGACCAATTCCGAGATTATTAAGGTCAGACAAAGCTGAGGAAAGGTCATTTTGTTTTTTATCAAATTTAAGGGTTGTTTTGGACTGATATTGAGGTACACTATACCTAAGGTAAATAAAAGCAACGATTACAAATAACAGAACAGAGGCAACAAACCATGGCCATTTGTAAAGGTATTTAGAAATAGTCTTTTTTATATTGAATTTTTCTTGTTTTGCCTGAAATTCCATCTGCTGCATATCTATCGTGTTAAAGCAATAATAAGAGTACCTGCCGTTAGTAAAGCACCAATAATCTGGAAGGTAAGGGCTCTGTTTGGGTTAGTATTGGCCTGAACCTGTTTATTTTTATCCGGCTGTACATATAATATGTCGTTTTGCTTCATATAATAGTACGGTGAATTCACAATATCGGATCTGCTAAGGTCAACATTTACAATCTGGTCTACCCCATCATCTCCTGTACGGATAAGCTTCACATTCGTACGGTCTCCATAATCTGTCATATCTCCGGCAAGACCCAATGCCTGAAAGACATTAATCTTTTGTGAAACACTTTCTTTCTGGCCAGGGTTTTTCACTTCCCCTAAAACGCTTACGTTAAAATTTTTCAGAGTAATAGATACCATAGGATCTGTAAGGTATCTCTTGAGACGGGATTCCAGCTCTTGTTTAAGCTGTACCTGAGTCATTCCTTTGCTGTATACATTTCCCAATACCGGAAAAGAGATATACCCTTCTTCATTTACTAAATATTCACTTGGCTGTACATATTGATTGATTCCGGTATTTCCTTCACTACCTACCTTATTTACTGTATTAAGATTGAAAGGTTTTACAGCTGTTTCATCAAGTGCAGTAACAAGAATAAGAAGAACATCTCCTTCCTGAATATGCAGCCCCTGAAATTTCGCTCTGGTAACTTCCTCTTCCATGTTATGCTTGGACATGTATACCATATTCTGTTTCGGCTTACATGATAGTAAAATAACCGACAACAGCACTAGATACGTAATAATAGTTCTCTTCATATA
Source organism: Chryseobacterium sp. WG14 (assembly GCF_024586945.1). Lineage (NCBI taxonomy): Bacteria > Pseudomonadati > Bacteroidota > Flavobacteriia > Flavobacteriales > Weeksellaceae > Chryseobacterium > Chryseobacterium sp. WG14. Next base: position 620,104 of record NZ_JALCZD010000001.1, on the reverse strand, counting down.
TTTTTTTAGTCTATTGGTGTTAATGCTCAATTTCTCTAGAATACGTATTTGTATTGCAGTGAAGCGAGCTACGTATACTTTAATACAAATATGAATTTCACTTTTCGTGAAATTTTTAATGTATTATGTGGTTTTTAGATTAATTCTTCTCGATGCAATTTCCGTTCCGATTAAGATAATTTAGCAAAAATAATTGCTTATTTTTTTATTATTTACACGTTTATTACACTATGTCACTGATATACTTCATATTCGGGTGTTTTATCTAATATTTCAAATTCTGAATTATTGCTAATAAATTCCGGTACAATGATCTTTAAAATCTTAACCACCTGTAACCCGTCTTTTTTTATAGCTGATCTCATAATCTGCTTGCATAAAATTTCTATATCTCCAAACTCCATTACCGGATCTTTTGATATCATAATTTTCTCATGGTGGGTAGGAATAGTAGTGGAATTATCCGTTAAAAGTTCCTCATATAACTTTTCACCAGGCCTTAAACCGATAAAGTCAATTTCAATATCAACATTTGGTGTGTATCCTGATAATTTGATCATCCTTTTTGCCAGATCAAGAATTTTAATAGGCTTACCCATATCAAAAACATAAATCTCACCTCCATTTCCCATTGTTCCTGCCTGAAGCACCAATTCACAAGCCTCAGGAATCGTCATAAAATAGCGGATGATATCGGGATGGGTAATGGTAACCGGGCCTCCCTTTTCAATTTGTTTTCTGAAATGCGGGATGACAGATCCATTAGAACCCAGTACATTTCCAAAGCGTGTTGTTATAAACTTGGTAGTATTATCAGACGTATTTTGCAAAGACTGCACAAAAAGCTCAGCAGCTCTTTTTGACGCTCCCATTACATTAGTAGGATTTACAGCCTTATCCGTAGATACCATCACAAAACGATCAACATTATATTGTCTGGATAGCAACGCCAGGTTTTTAGTTCCTCCGATATTTACAAAAATAGCTTCGTGTGGATTATCTTCTATTAAAGGAACGTGTTTATAAGCTGCCGCATGATACACTATTGAAAACCGGTAATCGTCAAATAGTTTTTCCAGTCTGTAGAGGTTGGAAATATCTGCCAGTACAAATTTGAATTTTTGATTGGGAAATCTATCCAGTAATTCAAGCTTCAGCTCATGCAAAGGCGATTCTGCCTGATCTACAACAACAATAAGTGAGGAACCCAGCTGAGCAACCTGTCTTACAATTTCGCTTCCGATAGATCCTGCTCCTCCAGTAACCAAAATACTTTTATTAAAATGACGGCCTTTTACCTCTTCACTTTCTATTTTTATTGGGGTACGGTCTAGCAAATCTTCAATCTGAAGAGGACGAATTCCCCCGATAATCCCATCTTCTTTCGTTTTGTTTACTTTAGGTGCTTTGAGTACCTTCCATCCATTGTCTAATGCAAAAGCCGTCCATTCTTCCATCTTAGGTCTGGACATTGTCTCGTTGATTAAAACTGCATCAAACTGACGCAGCACATGATCATTTTTAAGAAGCTTCTTTTTATTATAAATTTTATGCCCCAGCAACATTGCTTTTTTAGAGTCTGATCTGGCACTGAGAAATCCCGCCAGCTGATAAGGATGATCCGGATTATGAATAATAGCATTCGCCAGTGAAACAGATTCACCTTCTATTCCTATAACAGCAATTCTTATTTTGGATGAATCTTTCCTGGAATCCATAAGCAACTTAAAAAGCTGTTTGGTAACCATCCTGAAAAAGAACATCAAAAAAGTAGAAATAAAGAAAAATAAAAAAAGAACAGGATACAGATATACCGCTTTTCCCAGTATAAGTTCTGATATAAAATTCAACCCCAGCAAAACAATAAGCGTGCTGCCTGAAGCCCATACAATTTTGAAAAAATCAAAAAAGGTAGAATACCGTATAATTCCTGCATATGTTTTGAATAAAAACATAAAGAAAACATTGACTGCGATAATAACAAAAACCTTTTCATTGAAATATTCAATAAAATTAATCTTTACCTGAAGGTTTTTTAAAAACAGATATGAAATTAAAATTGAAAAAGAAAAAATCGAAATATCAATAAAAAAAACCAGCCATCTAGGTAAATACCTTAACTCTTTGATCCTGAAAACATTCCCCATATTAAAAAAATAGAACTAAAAAGTATTAAAACTTTATTTAATTCAACATTTGGTGTCTTTTTTTTTCAAAGCAAATGTAACAAATTATTATTTACATTTTCATTACCATAGATCAATTTTTGTTCACAAAAAAATAATATATTTACTATATACTTTAAACTGAATCATATATGTTTTTATTATTTTAAAAATTTAACAAATTTCATAAATATCTAAAAAAAATGTTAAAAAAAGTAGAGATATACTATCGCTAAAATCAGCTAAACACCTTCCAATACAAGAAAATTTACGCTTAAAAATTCTGTATTATGAATAATTGTATTAAGATTCAGACAGGTCCAAAAACTTAATTATTCACAATAGGCAGGAGATATTATAATTTAATAAATAATAAAATTAGTTATTCATTAAAAACAGATTAATCAATTAACCCATTTAACAATAAAAATTAAACGAGACTTAAATAAAGCTTAAAAAAAAATTAAAAGATCAAATTTTGTATTTTTTGAACTGTATTTATAAGGTTTTTACAATCCAATTTTTTTAATATTCCCAATTTATCCCGATAATTTTTTTACCGAATATATTTTATATTTATTAACTGTTTGAAAAAGGGAAAGTCTTCAAAAACAGGGAAGTTTACCCCACCACCATTTTCTGCTCTTTTTAATTTCTTACAATACTCTACTCATGTATGTTGAGGAGAATTATATTTATAAATTCTCTCAACATACATTCGGGAAAAATTTGTGTTTTTAGACAATTTAAAACACTGTCTATTTACAGGATTTCAAAAATGACATAATATGAAACTTTCCCCATAATTAGTATAAAGCAATCCTATGGATATTTTACGGCATCTGACAGCTCAATAGGGTTATTATTTTTGTTTTATTACTTCCTGTTTATTTTTCGCTAATTCGTTCCAATTAACATTTTTAACTTCATTCCCTTTCTCATCAACAAAATTCATTTTTATTTTCCCCATTTTGGCTTCTTTGTAAGGATCAAGATAATTATTTAAATATATTTTATTAAGTTGATCCCCATTAACCTTTATAATATTATGATTTCTGAAATTGACTCCATCATATGGGTCAAAAAAGCTTTTAAATAATTTATTTAAAAAAAAGTCATAGTTACCTTTATCATCATACATCCAAATAATTAAACCCGGTAACCCTTTAAATAAAAAAGGACCTTCAGAAATAGGGATATCTTGCGTAAACCAAGCTGTCCATTGTCTGTTTTTATATTTCAATGTTGCTTCCTGGCATTCATATTCTCCTATCTTTTTTTACCTGAAGCTATTTTCCACTCTAACTGAGGTACTTCAGTTGTTACTTCGTAAACATCTACGAGTAAACGATAATATTTTTTTAAAGTGTTATTGTTTTTAACAACAGCATTATTAAAATTTATAGAAAAAGATTGGGGGTTTGCTCCACTATTTCTAATTGAATCGCTCTTATATAGGTTCTCTGCATAAAAACGAGACGAATTTGTGTCATAAATATCTAAAAACATGATGCTTTCTTTAGTTGCAGTTTGAGTAGAATCAGGTCTATATTTCATCTGATATGTTACTCTTATCTTTTGAGCTGCGAGCAATTGAATGGTAAAGGCTAAAAATAAAGTATTAGTTAATGTTTTCAAGTTCATAATATTTAATAGCATTAAATTTTAAAGGATTTTTACTCCAATCTTCCCAGATTCCTGTATATGGATCGTAACCACACTTTAAAGGTTTAGAGAAAATATTTTCTGGATTTTCTCTATACATCCGGCAATCAGTACAAAAATATCTATATTCACAGTCTTTGCAAACATCTATTTGATCTTTGGTAATAAACCTTTCTTTTTCAGTATTTATTTCCTGAGTTAAAGAAGAAATTGAAGCTGTATCTATATTGTTAGTGATTTTTTCTGCTGACGGACAGTTTTTTAAATCACCGCTTGAGGAGATAAATAATTTACCATAAAGGCAATTATTAACAGTCTTACTTTTGGATATATTATTTATATCATTCAGAAAATAATCCTCCTGAATTATGCCACAGTATTTTGGGTTTGTAATATTTTTTTCGTAATAAATTACAGTGAATAAGTTATCATCATCGACAATTGATTTATTTTTAGGAGCATTATAAAAATAAACCGTTTTTACTCGAAGATTTTTTTTCAATATTTCTATTACGGTCATATCCTGTGGTAGTCCTGTATAAGGAAGTAAAATTTCAACTGTTCTTATACTGGAAAACTCAATAAAAGATAAAATTTCGTCCAATCTGGCCAAGGAAAATTCTAGGAACCTAATTTGAAGAAAGCTTGTTGAAAGATCCTCTATGATTCTGTATGCTCCAGCAGTTTCAAAATCATCTTTAATTTTATGTTCAATTATAACTTCGTTGATCTTGTTCGCTGTTCTCCATTTAAATTTTTTGCGGAACTTCTCCGGGGTAAAATTTTCTGTAAGGCTTCCGAATTTTTCGGCTATTAAAAAAGAAATTATTTCTGAAAGATCATCATCTACAGGGAAATAATAATCCTCGAAAAAAATGTCATAAAAATCTGTGATGTCTATAATTTTATTAAAATGAACATCGCAGAGTAAAATATTTTTAGCCCCCTTAACGATAAAGCAGTCCTGATATAATTCAAAATATTGTTTCATCTTTCGAACAATTTTAAATCTATAAACGGTGTGCATACCTTGTCATATACTTTTACCTTATAATTTATAGAATTATATTTATTAGAAATAACTCTATACTGTTCCTTCTCTGAAATGAATTTTTTAAGGGTATTGGCAAATCGATCATCAAGCAAAAAGTGAATGAGATTTATGTGTTTTTTATACTGCATCTTTTAATATTTTTTTTAATGCCAGGGCAATTTCAATTTCTAAATAGGTATTATTAAACACTGAATGATATGTGAACTGTCCTACAGGGTTTACTTCAAGAAAATAATATTCATTTTGGTTATTAACAATAAAATCTACAGAAGCGCAGTTCAGTTGGAGAATATCTAAAAGACTTCGGAGCTTTTTCTCCACATCTTCTGGAAGTTGGCAAATTTCAAAACGACAGTCATCATTAGCTACAGAAATGCGATGATCCACCATCTCATTATTATTGGTGATTATTTTTGTAGAGAAAAAATTCCCCAGAAGATAAAATACCCGAATTTCGTACTGCCGTTCAATTTTTGACTGAACTAAAGCCGGCCTAAAATAATCAGGAATAGAATTGATCTTATCATTTATTGAGGTTGTTTGCATCGTAATAATCCGATTTTCTGATCTAAAATTGATACAGTTTTCAAATGGCTTTGTAATAAGTTCCTTTCCTTCCTCCAGAAGAGATTCGACTGTTTTTTTATTATTGATAATAAAAGTTTCAGGAGTCAACAGACCACAAGCTTTTGCCGTTTGCATTTGAATAAGTTTATTTTCTGTCATAAAAAATGGATTGGTCAGCCAAACCACATTTCTTTTTTTTAGCTCAAATAATAGGTATTCACGCAATGCTCTTGCTTCAATCAGATTGTATTCTACAAGTGAAAAATATAAATTATTTCTAATATCTTTCTTCTGGTTTTCCCGCAGAGCATAAGGAAATTTTCTGAACCAAACGACTTTAAAGACATTAATAGAATGTTCACCAATAAATATCTCTCCGCTTTCGAAATTAATAGTTAAGACGTCATAAATATTATCATTGAGCACATAAAAGGGAACATTGTATTTGTTTAGCCAATTTGCAACCTGCTCGGTTGGGGTATCATCTGATTTTGAAATAATTAAAATCATAATATATTACTCTATCAAGCATTTGAAATCTTTAAAATAAAATTGCATTGTTTCATCAAATGTAGTTCTGGATATTTTAAATGATAATGCAGAATTACCACATTGTATGGTTTTAGTGATGAATTGTTTTGATTCTTTTGTCTGTTCCGAAAGTTTTTTATTCTCAACCACTAGAGCGCAATCATATGTTTTGTACGTAGAATTTTGAAGATAAAATAGTTTATCCCCTTTGTATTTATGGATAGGCTTATGAAGTGCTTTTTTTAGAGAATCGAATTCTTTTTTATTTTCTGCCATTTCAAAACCTCCAAATATTAGCATAGTTACATGAAGAGAATCATTTTTAAAACGATAATAATCACCTTCTCTTTCAAAAGAATTATATTTAGATAGATGACTATATTTATTAGTGTTACAGCTGTATAAAAAAAGAATGCACAGACCTATTATTAATTTATACATATAGTTTAGAATTAAATTTGAAAAACTAAATAGTGTGAAATACAACTACCTCAGATTAATCTGAGGTAGTTAATTTTTTAAATATTAAATTTTAGTAAGGACCATCGTTAGTTTGGTCAATAGGTGCGTCATCATCTTCCTGTAAATGATGAACTGTAATTACAATTTCCTTAATTGATCTTGTAGGAGCTCCTTCTCCACCGAATACTTTTTTACCAAAAGTTTTAGTAAAATTTCCTAGTCTTTTTGCTTCAAGATTCTTGATAGATTTTTTCTTTTTTCATAATTGATTTTGTTTACAAGTTAAAAATATAAAATATTAATTAAATAACTCTAATCAATAGTGAATTTTTTATTATGTTAAATCCTTTAAACAAAGGCATTTACAAGAAGCGACAAACGTGTCGTTTTTTTTCTTATTTTGCACTAATCGAAAGTAGACAATATTTTTATATAAGTTTATAACGTATTTTTCTAATTTTCATAAAAAAATTCCTTAATTATTTATCTTTACAATATGGTAATAGGTGCAAAGCTTAAACAAGCAAAAGAAAGTAAGAGGATAAACCAAGAGGAATTCGCACTCATGCTAAAAAACCACGCAAAAAACAATCTCCAACTGGGAGAGTGATAAGAGTATTCCCTCGTTAGGTTATTTAGCAAAAATAGAAACTGTTTTGGAAGTTGATATTTAACCGCTTTATTTTCGTTTCCGGATTCAATTCAATAGTGCTTTTAATTGCCACAAGGTCTAATACCCCTGCTTTTGTCGGAATAATGATAACATCTGCAAGATTACACAACTCAGGTAGTGTATTGGATAAATATGGGGGAGTATCAATAAAAAGCAAAAGTCCCAACTCATAAAGTCAAGTTCAATGCTACAATAAATATCCACTGTAAATATTCCCATTGTTATACCTGATATTGATTATAACACTTTTACTTTTGCTTATCACGAACTTTTACTACTAAAATATAACCTTATTTCTATGCATATAGGGTTCAGTGTATAAAACAAAATGCCTATCTCGAGCACAACTAGCAACATCAATAAATTTTAATCTTACTAAAATTATCAACATGACAAATTCACAAAATTGTCTCGACAATTCCTCCGTTTATTGTGGGACTTATCACAAGCACAAAAATTCAAGCCTTTACGGCAAATGGTTAAATTTTTTACACTATTCAAGCTATGAAGAATTACAGGAAGCAATGTACAAGCTGTTTGAAAGCTAGGATTAATTGGAGAAAGTTTTAATTAGGTATAACCGAGCTTTTAAACTACACATAAACAAAAAAGCCCCTCAAAAAGGAGCAATTTGTGACCGCGAAGGGATTCGAACCCCCAACCCTCAGAGCCGAAATCTGATATTCTATCCAGTTGAACTACGCAGCCATATTCATAAATAATGAATGATAAGTAATGAGTAATTCCAGGATTACTTATCATTCATTGTTTATTATTGATTAGAAAGTGATCTTCACTCCTCCCAAAATCTGTGCACCCAGGACTTTATATCCTTTGTATGTTTGGTATTTTGAGCTTAGAAGATTATTTCCGAGTGCGAAAATACTAAAATTTTTGTGAATTTTATACTCTGCGGAAAGATTTAAATCAGCATACCCCCCAACTTTATCGTTGGTATTCTCCGTAGACTGGAAAACCATGTCCGGATTAGCTATGCCTTCGATCATATAAGAGTTTGTAGTTCTGTCACTTGCGAAAACTCCTTTGAAGCCTAACAACAATTTCTTATCCAGCATTGTATATTTGGCTCCGATGCTTGCATTAAACAAAGGAACGTTATAAATGTCATTATAATTCTTCAGGTTGTATTTTGTAAACCTTAATTCTCCATCCAATACCAGGTTTGCCAATGGGAAATACTGCACACTTCCTTTGATATCGCTTACATTTCCATCGTCATACACCGTAGAGAATGTGTTGGCAAAGTTATAAGATGAACGGTTCAAAGTAAAGTCATTATCAAAAAGTCCATTCGCTTTAAAGAACATAATATCTTTCATCTTTCCATATCCTGCTGAGAAGTCATATTTCAACGTTTCATCGATATCTCCTCTCAATCCTACATAAAAATGATATTGGGTCTCTGTAGGCTTTAAATACTGATCAGAAACCAGAAATGGATTAGCCTGCAGAAGGTCTGCATAGGTATTCAGCTTCAGTCCTCCGTCTACCCCACCATAGAATTTAAATTCTTTAGCTGCAGCAAACTGGAATTCCGCCTGTGGAAACCAATAGGTTTTATTAGTTTTCAAACGCTCTGCCATGAGATCATTTGAATTTTTAGCATTCAGGAAAGAGAATGAAGAACCTAACATCAAATAAGAATCTCCCTTTCTGAAAGTTACTTTAGGAGTCAGATTAGTGTTAAAAAAATTAGCCGAATTTTTATCCCGGATTGCAAAATCTGTTTTTACCGCATCTATTCCTACTCCTAAATCTGCATTCAGGTTAATTCCGGATTTACCAAGCTCAACAGCATGTTTTGAGAAATTAGCCAAAATGGAAACCTGATTTTCCTGGGCATCAAAATGATCTTTCAGGAATGATGATTTCACTCTTACATCATTTAAAATTTCATTGGAATAGAAATCATAATATCCGTTCACCTTAAACTGATTAACCTTTTGCTTCAGATCAACATCAGCAGAGGGCTGCAGGGCATAAATACCATAGTAATTATAGTTATCCAATCCATATTCAGCGTTGATATTGAATTTTCCTTTATCTCCGTAGGAATTAAGGAAAGCTGCAAAATTGGCTGATGTCTGCTTTGACTTCCAGTCATAGTCTTTTTTAAGGCCATTTGTAGAAAGTACATGCAGATCTCCACCTACTTCAATTTTGTTCTCCAGCGTCTTGGAAATATTTCCATCCGCCAGTATTTTACCATAATTACCCATTCCAAACTGGAAATAATTATTCTGTGCTGTTCCATCGAATTTCGGAGCTACATCCTCCCCCTGAATCGTTGAAGTTTTAAAATCTGAAACCGCAGGAACATCCGTGATGGTATATTTCACAGGGTTCTGAGATTTCTCTTCCGGTGGATAATTTTTAATAGTTTCCACGGAAGTTTTCTTCTTCTCGATCTTCTTCACTTCCGGCTCTCTCTTTTTGTTAAGAACCAGCTTTTCCTCCTTGATCTGGGAAAACGCAAACTGCGAAGCCCCTAAAAATAATATGGATAATAATTGAATTTTTCTGTTCATATTTTCTTTATTTGAAAAATATAATGGGATCTATTTACTGGAAGCAATATAATTTCCCAACAAAGCTTTCCCTGACTGTTTTGAAAAAGTTCTGCCTAGCCTGAATATATTAAACAGCCAAAGGCTCTGATAAACTTCTAAATTATATTGATAATTTTTCGTGGTACTGTTCTCCGCTACATCATAACTGTAAGCAATAGTGTATGGGAAGCCTGAAGGCAGCAATCCTGCTGTGATCATAGTTCCAATCATAGGGTTTCCACATGAAGGAGTACGGGTAAGCATCGGGTGCAGAGTTATTTTAGCTGCATTAGTACTGTCTTCCACCATTTCATAAATACCAGCATGCTTTAAAATATTATACTCTTTTTTAAGATCTTTATTCACCACAAAAGCTTTTTGCTTCGGAAAATCAGCTTTAGCTTTCCTGTATTCTTTGGGATAAGCACTGTATGAAGGGATGCAGCTCCAAAGGGACGCAGAAATCAAAAAAGAATATATTGTTATTTTAAACATCTTTAATTCTTATTTTTTAATCTGTTTTTTAACTTCTTTTGCTTCTGCAACAATTTCCGGGAAATCTTTATAATTGGCAATGATCTGATCACAGGTATAACTTGCCTGGTAATTGTCTTTCAGACCGATATAGTTTTTCGCCATCAATACCAGCGCTTTTGCTCCCCAATATTCTTCTGATGAATAATTGTTGGCAAGCTTAAAGATGGCTTCGTTGGAAGATTTGAATGCTTTTCCTTTATTCTGATAATACGCTTTTGCATACAGTGCTTCTGCAGCAACAGAGGTATTGGATGATTTCTCAAGAGCAGTATAGGCAGACTGGGCGTCTTTATCTTTTCCTGAGTTCATCAGGCTTCTCGCCTTAATTACTTTAGCCGTCTCTATAACAGCTGCAGAGTTTTTAGAATTGGCAATAACGGCATTTGCTAATTTTTCAGCTTCTGAGAAGTTCTTTTCATCGGCATAAAGCTTCATCAGCTCAACATTTGCATAGTTTTTAATGCTGATATCGGAAGAGTTTTTAATTCCCTCCAGATACTTTTTAGCTTCAGCAGTATTCCCCTGTGCAAGGAAGATCTGTACTAAGCGGGTTTGAGCATCATCCTGATAATCACTCTGAACACCAGCCACCTCTTGAAGAACAAGCAGCGCTTTTGTTGAATTATTGGTTTGGTAATAGCTTTCCCCAAGTTCATATTTCGCCTGGTAAAGCCCCTCACCTGTTGGATTCTGTGTTAGATACTTCTCGTAATAAGAAATTGCGTTTTTATAATCCTTCTTAGAGAAATACTGTTTTCCTGTAGATAAGTTGATCTCATCAATTTCAGAAGCATCCACATTAACTCCAATCGTCCTGGCAAAATTTTCATAACCGGAAACATCTCCGTTCTTCGTGAAAATAGGTTTTGCTGCCTGAACGATCTTTTGAGCATATGCTGTATTTTTATACTGCTCACCCAAAGATTTCAGCTCAGAAAGCGCTTTGTCATTCTGGTTCTGATCGATATAATTCTGTGCCCTGTAAATAGAAGCATTCGCAATCAGATCTTTGTCTGAAGATGTTTTAATCACCTTTCCAAAATAATCATTGGAATTGGCAAAATCATCCTGAGCAGCATAAGCAGTTCCTATTTCGTATTGTGCATCATCATAATATTCAGAGTCCGGATATTTTGATATGAGATTTTTTAAATTATTGATTTTTGCCTGCGTATCTCCTTTAAATCCTAAAGCCATTGCTTTCTGATATACGGTATAATCTGTAGCATCTTCATTTTTATCATAAATGGCGATAGCTTCGTTCAGATCATTATTGGCGTAATGAATATCTGCCAGACGAAGTTCTGCATCATTTTTAAACTCAGGTTTAGGATTCGTAAGATACTGTTTGAAATAAGCTGCGGCCTGGTCAAATTTCTTAGATTTAAAATAAGCATATCCTAAATCATAAGGCAATTGTTGTTTTTCAGGGAAGCTCTCGGTAAGAAGTTTTTCATAACGGCTTATAGCAGACGGATAATTTCCCTTCTGGTAATATACCTGTGCCAGCCAATATAAAGCTCTGCTGTTAAATTCTTTATTGATATTAAATCCAAGGCTTCTCAGAAAATACTTTTCAGCTTCGTCATAATTCCCTTTGTTGAACTCTTCTGTTCCCAATAAATAGGAAACCTCCTGATCTACTTTATTGATTTCCGGGGTAGAGCTTTGTAATCTGTCGATAGCATTCAGGGTTTCTTTATAGTTACCCGAATACAGATAAGATTTTACCAATAACGATCTCATCTCTGAGGCATTGGCAGCGTTCTGATTCTCGTTGATGTAGCTTTGGATTACCCCTGAAGGGCTTTCAAACGGGTTTCCGATATCATAGCTTAATTTAGCATATTGTTCATGGGCAAGCTTTTTCACTTTCGCATCATAATCCATCTGATAAGAAGAACGGAATGCCGAGAGTGCCTCCTGTTTTTTATCTACTGCCAGATAAGCATTTCCTAACTGGTAGTAAGCATTCTGTGCCAGTGCTGAATTACTGTTAACAAGCTGGTTGTAATAAGAAACTGCCTCATCATATTTTTTAAGCTGAGCGGCTACGAATCCCATTTCATACAAATCATTTTCAGATGGATTCTGCTGCACGTTCAGATAGTCTTTTAAGTGAGGATAAGCAGACGTGTAGTCATTTTTCATAAAGTAACTTTCCCCAATAATCTTATGAACCTCTGCTTTATAAGAATCTGAAATATTTTCGTTCAGTAAGGCATTCCCTTCAGAAATAGCCTGGTCATAGTTCTTATCATTATAATACAGTTGTACATAATAAGGACGCACCAGTTTTGAGAATTTATCCTGATCTTTTATAGAATCAAAATATTGGAAAGCTTTATCATTTTGCCTGTTGCTGTAATACAAATGCCCCAGCATATAGGCAATATCCCCTTTTTGAGACTGATCAGCCGATTTATAGGCTTCTTCCAGTGCATCGGTAGCACCTTTAGAATCTCCGGTCATAAATTTGGCATAGCCCAGTTTCAGAATATACTGTGTATTCTCCTCTTTGGAAAGCTGATACTGGTTTACTTTTTTCAAAGTTTCCAATGCTTTATCAAAATCTTTCTTTGCCAGATAATAATCTGCTAAAGGGAGATTAGCCTGGGCGAAATACGCAGAATTAGGATATTCTTTAATAAAAGCAGTTAAACCTTCTTCAGCATGATTTTTCTGGAGAATTACCCCAATCACATTGTCAAAAAACTGAGCCGCTTCCTTCTTTGAACGGGACAAATTCTGATTGTAGAAATATTGTCTTGCATATTCATATTGGGAAGCGTTGTATATTTTGGTCTGATAAAGATTTTCTGCCAGATTAAATCTATAATTTTCTTTCTGTGTAAAATATTGGGACTGTTGGGCATCGATAATTCCGAAATAGATCACAGCAGCCGCTAAAAGTATTTTTTTTGATTTCATTCTTCTTGATATAAGAAAATTAGTCTAAATAAGTTAACGAAAATATTAAAAACTTATTGTTTAAGCAAGTTTTAACAGATTTAATAGCTTGGAATATCAATTCAACAACAATAAAAACTTTTCACTGTCTCATGATAAAATTTCTTACTTTAGTCTGATAAAATGTAAACAATTTTAGTAACCAGTTATCAAAAATACATTTTGATCTGATCCTTTTTCTACAGCAGCTAAAAACATACCATTACATGGAAATTAAGATACTTTTAGCATTAATTTTTGTAAACCTGATGCAGACACAGAAATTTCACTTCCCCCAAACCGCTGTAACAGACTCTCTTGTTTTAGAAAAGCAGATGCGGGGTCTTGCTATGGAAACATGCTCCTGATCTTGATAAAATGCATAATACTACGCATAGGTTTTAACTTCAGGATTGTAAAAACAGCTCATCCGTTTTTGACAAACCCAACAATAGAGTTTCACAACGCAAACTGTTGATTTTAAAGACCGGGATAAAAAAGATTCTTATTATACAGTCAGTAAAAAAGACAGCTTCAAAATGACAAATTCCGTATATTTTGAAAGTAAAACAATAGATAAAGATTTTATCATCAGTGGAAACCTGTCCGGATTCTTCAATATCTCCATCAATAAAAAAGACTTTGACACGGATACTTATTGATACCAGATAAAGCCAGACGGTAAAGCATTTTTATTGTCTACTCATATTGCAAGAGCCAGCTATGCAAAAGACCATTCTGTACGCCAGCTTCTGAAACTCAGGAAAGATGAGCAGATTCCCATCCATAGCTCGATCTTCATCAGCAAAAAAATAGAAAAAGGAAGCAAATTGGTGTTATTAGTAGGGGCAAATAAAAATCCAAGCTGGCAAATCAATTACGGAACGGTAAGGATGTAAGAAACCATACAGAATTCCGGGGAACCTTTGGAAATAAATGGTATAATGACAGCTATGTGGAAATACCTGTTTATAAAGACTAACAGCTTTTGATTGAGCATTTTTACCTAAATGTTCTTAACAACTGTTAACATCAAAATAAAAAATCATTACATTTGCTTTTTTTCAAATCAAATATAGTTATTGAATGAGTCAACTTTTTAGAAGAAAAATCTATTCAGATACGGATACTTCAACGGGACTTTTAAGGGTCTTGGGTGTATGGGACATTGTATTTTTTGGGATAGCGGCCATTATTGGAGCCGGAAGTTTCAGTAGTTTGGGAGAAGCTGTTTTCAGAGGAGGTCCCGGTGTTATCCTTCTATATTTGATTTGTGGTTTTGCCTGCGGGTTTACCGCTTTATGCTATGCTGAGTTTGCCAGCAGAATTCCTACAGCAGGTTCTGCTTATACGTATGCCTATGCCAGTTTCGGAGAATTGATTGCCTGGATTATCGGATGGGCACTGATTATGGAGTATTCTTTCGGAAATATTTACGTTGCTTTCTCCTGGTCGGATTATTTTACCAGCTTTCTAGGCCGTCTGGGAATGCATATCCCCGATTATCTTACCTGCAGCTATACGGAAGCCAGCAAAGCCGTTGCAAATGGCTCAGAAAATAAAGAATTACTGAATGCATGGAAAACGGCTCCATTAATTGGAAGTTTAAAGTTTATTGTAGACATTCCGGCCTTGGTGATCAACGGTTTGATTACCTGGCTTTGTTATGTAGGGGTAAAAGAAAGTAAGAACTTCAATAACTCCCTTGTTATCTTAAAACTGGGTGTCATTATATTGGTAATTCTGGTTGGTTTTTCCTATATCAATACCGATAACTGGACTCCAATAAGCCCGGTAACGGGATCTCCATCCTTCATGCCTAATGGTTTTGCAGGGGTCATGAGCGCCGTATCGGGAGTATTCTTTGCCTATATCGGATTTGATGCTTTAAGTGTTCTTTCTGAAGAAACCAAAGATCCTCAAAAAACCTTACCAAAAGGAATGATCATATCGCTTGTTTTATGTACGGTAATTTATATTGCCCTGACCTTGGTATTAACAGGTATGGTAGACTATAAAAAGTTTGACGGTGTTGGTGATCCGCTATCGTTTATCTTTGAAAAAACCAATGCTAATGTAGCATGGATGGAACTTGTTGTTTCTTTTGTTGCTATTGTTGCTATTACAACCGTATTATTGGTTTTCCAGATGGGGCAGCCAAGAATCTGGTATGCCATGAGCCGCGACGGATTAATGCCTCAAAGATTTCAAAAAGTACATGCTAAATATAAAACACCTTCTTATGCCACTGTGGTTACCGGAATTGTCGTAGGAATTCCTATTTTATTTACAGATAAAACATTTATCCTGGACTTTACCAGTATCGGTACTATCTTCGCCTTCGTATTAGTTTGTGCGGGAGTGCTTATGCTTCCGGCTAAAGAAAAAATAAAGGGAAGGTTTCATCTTCCTTATATTAATGGTAAAATCATCTTCCCTGTTGTTTTCATTGGCGGACTGATTGTATTCTACTACTGGCAGCCAGAATTTTTCCAAACTTTAATGGACTGGAAAGATCCTAAAGAAGGGGAATTCAGAGCTTCAATTTTCTTCTTTATTCTGATCAATATAGCCTTGTGTATTTTGACTTTTATAAAGAATTTTTCATTAATTCCATTAGTGGGTCTAAGTTCCTGCCTCTACCTTCTTACCGGTATGAGTCATGAAAACTGGTTCTGGTTCGGAATGTGGTTCCTTGTAGGAATGGTCATTTATTTCTGCTACGGCTACAAGAACAGTAAACTTGGAAAAGAGTTAAGGAAAAAATAATGAATAATTAATATATATCAAGGCGAACGGGCAATACGGCAAGTTCGCCTTTTTTATTGCTTACCATTTTGCTTTTCATAAACTTAGTTTAAAAACCGGCAACATTATTGCTATCAATTTAACATAACCAATAAACTAATGTGCCATGTCTGAGAGAATAAAAACATACAGAGAATTTTATCAGTTTTATCTTACCGAACATAGTAAAACAGGAACACGGATCTTCCACTTCATAGGAACCCTACTCGTATTTGCAGTGATTGGATATGTGATCAATTCCGGAAAAGAAAGATTTCTATGGTATATTCCTATTTTCGGATATGGTTTTGCATGGTTTAGCCATGCGGTTATCGAAAGAAATAAGCCTGCAACTTTTAAATATCCTTTATGGTCTTTGATCTCAGATTTCCGGCTATTTTTTGAATTACTGATTGGAAAACAGAAATTTATAACCCCTGTTCAGCCGAAGGCATCCCAAAATCCTGAAAGCTCACTGTAAGCCTAGATTTATTTTCTTTAATAAGATTAGCCTAACGTAATCTATAAGTGAAATAAGATTTATCGTCAATATTGTTTCTCAAGGATATCATAATGGATTGTATTCACAACCTTTTCTGTTCGCGAATCACCTTTCACTTTAATCGGTTCAGGGATATAGCTTGAGAAAGTCATCGTTTTATCTTTATTCAAAGTGACTGTTACTTCTTCCAGAATAGTGTTATCATCTACATAAAACTGAATTCTGTTTTCTACGATTCGCCAAAGGGAAAGCCTTGGTTCAGAGGGCATGCAGTCTCCTATGCTCCCTTCTATATAATTGTAAACAGCAAAGCCATCTTCCCTTATGCCATAATTCCTCATGAGACGACAGTTATCAAAGTCCTTCACGGTCTTTTCTTTATTTTCATAAAATCCGGCTTCTTTTAACTTCCAGAATCCAATTACATTTTCTTTTGCTAATTTTTGGGCATTTACAAATGAAGAGGCTGCCATAAGAAAAGCAACCGGCAATAGTTTATCAATCATTGAAAGAACAGGTTTGTGTTATTTTAAACGAAGATACAATAATTGAAATAAAAAGATTTGGAAATGGGTTCGGCGGGCAGCTTTGCTGCCCGCCGAACCTTATATCTTTATTTAAATCTTTTCTTAAAACTGAATTTAAGACTGTTCATCAATCCGGGTTCAATGATATCAATTCCCAGTCCGAAATTACTGTCTGCAACCGTGTGATGATCCGTTCTGAACTGTTCAAAGTCTTTTTGCGGAATTTCAATGTTAACTAAAGGATTGGATTCTATATAGACACTTGCTCCATTCTTAGTCACTTTCTTACGGCTGCTATATTCGAAATAAGGATTTTTTATGGTGCTTTCCTGCATCGTATATTTTTCTGCGGTATCAATTTTCTGATCCGTATACAAATTGATTTCATATTTTTCACTGTCGAAACTATGCCAGAAAGGAAGGTCTTTATGCATAAAGTCCCTTGCGCTGGCCTTTATTACATTGCGGTCAAAATACATCAGAAAACGATTATTCTGCGGATCAACATAATAAGGATTTTCTACTGTAGCAGTATACTGGATCTTCATTTCATTCAGTTTTTTATCATCACTTACTACTTCTATTTCCGCATCTTTGAATACATTTCTGATATCTGTACCATTTCTGTCATTGGAATAATTAAAACCATAAAAAAGGAAACTATTCCAGCTGTCTATGATCTCCCTTTTATTAGTACTTTTAAAATATCTTCTCATGGCATTTGCCCGATTCCCTTTATAGGTAGTAACCAGATTAAGCTTGCCAATATTGCCTTTTACATTGAAATCCACCTTTTCATCTACGCAATAATAAGGAAACTTATAAGGTGTTCTAACTTGCAAGTCCTGATCTTTCTTCGTCTCCAGATAATGTATAAAGAACATAAATCCTCTGTTTTCAATCAATCCAAATTCATCACGGGTAGTAGCATCTACAAAATATTCTTCTCCTTTGTAATTAATCTTCACGACCACATGATTGAAACTTAACAGTGAAGGCAGATAGTATTTAATATAATAATCTGTATTAAAATTTACCAAAACCACCGATGCTTCCACACCGATATAATCAAGGATAACTTTCAGTAAAACCGATTTTGCCTTGCAGTCTCCCTGCTTATTTTCATAGGTTACTGAGGGCTCCTGGGGTTTGTGACCATTCATTTCATCTGCATTGAAAATATAGTAGATATGATTCTGAACATATTCTATGGCAAACTGAATTTTCTCGCCCTGGTCTGCAATAGCATCAATCTTTTCAACAAGATTAGGGGCAAAGTCTTGTAAAGCAGCTTTATTAAAAACTTCATCATAAAGGGGAGCAATATAATTGGAAAGGTCTTTCCAGTTACTTTCTGTTGCAAAATCTACATAAGGAAAAATTTCACGTCCTGAATCTACAGGATTGATATAATTAGGCTTTTCAATCACAAAGCATTGTCCCTGCTTCAGGAATTTGATTTCGGGTTCCAGTACTTCACCCCTTTCATTGCGGAAGAAAGTTTTCTTATAGGCTATGGTCTGCTCCCGGGCATTGATAAAGGTAAATTTAAAATGACCATAAGCCCAGTAATTATCAGGGCTCACCCATACATATTTTGAAAATTCCTTTCTCAGAAAATCACGGTCTGTAAATTCTTTAATCCGCGAATCTTCCAGAATCAACACATCATATAACCTCAGATCTTTGATCGTAATATTGATCTTTTTATTGCTGCTCAGTACCCCTCCGCTACTCTGGTTTTCACTATCCAGCACTTTGATCCGGGTATCTGGAATTTTGTCCACCAGGACACCATCTCTTAAAACACTGATTCTATGGATCTGATAGACTTCATTTTCTTCTACCACAACATCAGAAACTGAGGCTCTTTCTAAATTTCCGGGCTCATTCAGGGTATAAGCCATGCAGACATATTCACTGTTTTCATTATTGCTTGTATAATATTTTTTATCTAAAAAGTAGCAGTAATCTTTACCTTCTTCAATTTGTTTCCTGGCAAATTCCGAGTCCTTGATTCTATCTATAATTTCCTGGTCTCCAATATTTCCTGCCCACACTTCAGGTTTTTGAATCTTATAATTTTCCATTTGAATTTGATTATCCGTATTTCTATTTAATAGTTTTGTTTTTTGGGTATACTTATTAGAAAGTTCAAATTAAATAATTAATAAAATAAAAAACAATAGAAGAACTGCGACAATTCAGGCTGGAAATTCGGCATGGTAATTGCGAGTAAGGTTTTAAAATCAAGTTTTATGAAAAGTATAGCAACAATTCTAAAAGGGACAGTTCCCGCGTTAGCATTATTTGCAATGACACAATGTACAACTACTGCAGGTGCCTCCGCAGCTGATGAAAAAACTTTCATCGTAGGACCACAAACAGCAGACTGTACAGGAGTGGCTCCTATGAAATGTCTGCAGGTAAAAGAAAAAACTTCTGAAAGCTGGACTAATTTCTACAGCAATATTGAAGGATTTACGTATGAACCGGGGTATGAATATGTATTAAAAGTAAAAACTGAAAAAATTGCCAATCCGCCAGCTGACGGGTCTTCTGTAAAATACACATTGGTAAAACAGGTTTCTAAAACAAAAAAAGAAGCAGCAGCAAGCAATGAAAAAACACTTATTATAGGAGCACAGACTGTAGACTGTTCGGCAGGTGCAGGACGTATGAAGTGTTTACAGGTAAAAGAAAATGCTTCTGAAGGCTGGACAAACTTCTACACCAATATTGAAGGATTCACTTATGAACCGGGATATGAATATGTTTTACAGGTAAAAACTGAAAAAATAAATAACCCACCGGCAGATGCGTCTTCTATAAAATACACATTGATCAAACAGGTTTCTAAAACCAAGAAATAACACTAAAAAAGCTACTGAAATTCAGTAGCTTTTTTTCCGAAAAAGAATGAAGTTAAAACCTCGTTCCTTTTTAATATCCTGATTCTTTTTGAGGAGGTTCCGGGTATTTACCTTTGGTGGCTTCCCCTACGGTATTTGCTGTGGTCATGGCAACTACCAGATCATTCAGCATACTGCTTGCTGCAGTAGGTGAATTGGGAAGAAGCACCAGATTACTGCGGGTGCTTGCCCCTACAGAATGTAAAGTATCATAGTGTTGGGTTACCACAATAAGAGCAGATGCTTCATGTGAATTAATCTCTACGTTGTTCAGCATTCTTACAGATTCTTCAAGACCTTTTGCAATTTCTCTTCTTTGATCTGCAATCCCCTGCCCCTGCAGCTTCTTAGATTCCGCTTCGGCTTTTGCTACGGCTACAATTCTTATTCTCTGCGCTTCTGACTCATATTCGGCAGCTGTTTTCTCTCTTTCTGCGGCATTGATCCTGTTCATGGCATGTTTCACCTGCTCATCAGGATCTATATCAGTTACCAACGCTTTGATGATATCATATCCATAACTGTTCATAGCTTCCTGAAGCTCTCCTTTTACGGCTACTGCAATATCATCTTTTCTTACAAAGACATCATCCAGTTTCATCTTTGGTACTTCAGCACGCACCACGTCAAAGACAAAAGAAGTAATTTGATTTTCAGGATTTTCCAAACGGTAATAGGCATCTCCCACCTGGTTTCTGATGACCTGGTACTGAACAGAGATTTTCATTTTTATAAATACATTGTCCAGCGTTTTTGTGTCAATCATAACATCCAGCTGCTGAATTCTAAGATTCAGTCTTTTGGCAATCTGATCAATAATAGGAAGCTTAAGGTGAAGCCCTGAATGTTTTACTCCCTGGAATTTTCCAAAACGTTCTATAATGGCAGCTGTTTCCTGTTTTACAACAAAAAATGATGCAAATAAAATAATAAGCCCGAAGAAAATAACGGGTGCAAGATAAATTCCCATAGTTTAAGTTTTTATAATAAGTAGTAATAATTGATGTTTTGTTAAAACACTGGAAGTTATCCCTAAGGTTTTAAACAATTTAAACTCTTTCTATAAATATACTACTTATTTTCAAACTAAACGGTCATTCCTATATCGATACCTTTAATCTTTCTATAGAGATCCGTAGCATAATTATCCGTCATTCCTGAGACAAAATCAATGATTCCAAGGACTTTCTGATAATCTGTTCCGGTTTCATATACAAACTGTCTTGGAAGCAGCTTCAATGCTTTTTTATCATATGATTTTCTTTCGTCCTCAGGTTTCAGGATAGAAGGAATAAAATGATCCAGCAATTCATACATTACATTATATCCTGCATTTTCAATTTCTACTACTGCTTTGTGATTGTAGATCTTTTCTATAGAGAACGATTCTATATCCTGTAAAGCTTTATTCTCAGATTTGTACATATCCAGCAGACCATTATCCAAACCGCCTTTAAGAATAGTTTCAAAATTCTGTTTATAGATTTCAAGTGATTTATTGATCAATGCATTGATTGCTTTTGCTCTCAGGTAAGAGATCTTTTCGTTTTCATTAGAAATGGAAACCAGCTTATCTTTCACTTTATTGATATCGTTACTTTCGGATTTTACCAGCTCAAAAAACAGGTTTTCACACTCGGCAGTTGATACTATCCCCAGTCTGTGGGCATCTTCCATATCAATAATATTATAACAGATATCATCAGCAGCCTCTACCAACCATACAAATGGGTGTCTTTTGAAAATATAGGGCTCCTCGCTTTCAGCAATCAGATGGGTTCCTTTTGCTATTTCCAGGAATATATCTTTCTCATTCTGGAAAAATCCGAACTTCTTTCTATGGATAACTCCTTTTTTCCTGGCAACCGCTTCACATGGATACTTGGCGATACTTGCCAGTGTGGAAAAAGTAAGCTGAATACCTCCGGCATCTTTTCCCTGCTGCTGCTGGGCCAATACTCTTATAGCATTTGCATTTCCTTCAAAATTAACCAGATCTGCCCATTCTTTTTCATTAAATTTTGATTTCAGATCTTTCTCATTCCTTTCAAAATAACTTGCAATAGCATCTTCACCGGAATGACCGAAAGCCGGGTTTCCTACATCATGGCACAAACATCCCGCAGCAATTACATTTCCTAAATTATAGAGATAAAAATTCTTGGAATCTTCACTAAGTTCATTTTTAAAATCTTCAGCAATAAATTCACCAATAATACTTCCTAAACTTCTTCCTACCGACGACACTTCTAAGGAGTGTGTAAGCCTGTTATGTACAAAAACGCTTCCGGGAAGAGGGAAAACCTGGGTTTTATTCTGAAGTCTTCTGAAGGCAGAAGAAAAGATAATTCTATCGAAATCCCTTTGAAAATCAGTCCTTGAAGCTTTGGTATGCGGATTATTTCCTGTACGTTGATTGGTGAAAATCTGGTTTAAATTCATCATTTTTCAAAATTACTTCAAATTTTAGTTTTATGGAATACTATTTAGATTTTTATTAAACAGCAATCTCATTCAAAAAATCTATTATAATCACTGTTTTTTCGGTAGAAAAAACCAGCAGAAAAGGCTTTACATTTGGGAAGACTTTAAAAACTTGGCTTTACCTATTATTGATTTAAAAAAAATTACCAATGAAAGACAATGCATGGCTTGAGAAATGGGATGAAAGATACAACAATGAAGAGTTCGTATACGGAACAGATCCCAATCTTTATCTGCAAGCACAATTAAAACAATTAAAGCCCGGTTCTATCCTCTTCCCTGCCGATGGTGAGGGACGAAATTCCGTTTATGCTGCTCTTCAGGGATGGAAAGCATCAGCATTTGACATCAGTACTGAAGGGCAGAAGAAAGCACTGCAGCTCGCAGAACAAAACCAGGTAGCTATTGATTATCAGGTAGGCGAATTATCAACCTTAGGATATCAGGAGCAACAGTTCGATGCTATTGCTCTTATCTATGCTCATTTTCCTGCTGAAATAAAATCATCAATCCATAGAATGCTTGATGTGTATCTTCGCAAAGGCGGTTTTATTATTTTTGAAGCTTTCAGTAAGAATCATCTTGATTATATTGCAAGAAATGCCAGTGTAGGAGGTCCGAAAGATATTGAATCGTTATTCTCCATTGATGAGATCAAAGCTGATTTTCCTGGTTATGATATTGTGGAGCTGATAGAAACAGAAATAGAACTTAAAGAAGGTTTATTTCACAACGGAACCGGTTCTGTAATACGGTTTGCAGGAAGGAAGCAATAATTACAGATAAAGAATAAGCACAGGTCAGCATATTTTTTGAATATTCTGACCTTTTCAGTATTGGATAAAACAATGATTCACTTGGAATAGTATTTGGACTTTTCATAAAAAAGAAAGCTATGCCTGAAGGACCATCTATAATTCTAATGAAAGAAAACCTGCAGCAGTTTGTCGGCCAAAAGGTAACAGAAGCTTCAGGTAATGCCAAATTTGACAAAGAACCATTTGTGGGTCAGCCCCTTCTGGAAATCCGTACTTTTGGAAAGCAGACGTATCTGGTTTTTGAAAAAGCGGCTATTCGTATTCACTTGTTAATGTTTGGCTCTTACAGTATTAATGAGCAGACGAAACCGGACAAAAGCTTACGTTTAGCCTTAATCTTTTCAACGGGTGGTATATACTTTTATACCTGTTCTGTAAAACCTGTTGAGAAGGAACACCTTTCTTCAATAGACTGGGAAGCCGATGTACTGAGTGACCGCTGGAATCCTGCAAAAGCAAAAAAGAAACTGAAATCAAACCCTGAAATGATGGTTTGCGATGCCCTGATGGATCAGAATATATTTTCGGGAGTAGGTAATATTATTAAAAACGAAGTGCTTTTCAGAATCGGCGTTCAGCCCGAAAGCTTACTTGGAAACCTTCCCGATAAAAAGCTAAAAGAACTTATTGCAGAGGCCAGAAATTACAGCTTCGATTTCCTGGAATGGAAAAGAGAATTTACGCTGAAAAAACACTGGCAGGTTCATACAAAAACAATATGCCCAATATGCGGATTAAAACTGGTCAAGAAACAGACCGGCTTAGGCAAAAGACGAAGTTTCTATTGCGAAAAAGACCAAAAACTGTATGGATAACCATTAATCCGATTTAAAAATCCACCGGCATATTTTGTGAAAAATTCTTCCCTGTATACTTCCCCTATCGGAATTTCCGATACATCAATGTATAGAGTATGATTATCAAAGGAGTCAATATAGTTTATATTGACAACATATGTTTGCTGACCCGTATAAAAGTTTCTCCGGAGATCTTCTGATGGATGGTTTTCCCAAAAAAGTATTAGTACGGAAAAACATTCTTGCCAACGGAAGACTTTCTCTGGGAACGGAGATGGATAATACTTCCTTTTATATGTACAAGAATAGCAGGACCTGTGAATTCCGTCAGCTGGAGATCAATTCCGGGGTTATTTATGAACACAGCCTTGGCAATAATTTAACAGGAACATTAAAAACCGGAATGAGGACCGTTCCGCAAGCCAGAGCCTTTGATAAAGAAGAATCTTTCAAAGACTATATTTTTGAAGCCCGCTACAAACCTTCATTCTATTTCAATGTCGGAATATCTTATAATCCTTTTGGAAAACCCAGAGTAAAATAATCTCCGGTTTCCGGAGAAGCCTGAAAAATTCCGTAAAATAAGGCTTAATGGGTTCCCATTTTTGAAAATACATTGATGATAATTACTCCAAGCACAATAAGTACAATCCCAATAATGGCAGGAAGATCCGGCACCTGTTTAAAGGCAATAATTCCAATCATGGTTATAAACACAATTCCTACTCCAGACCAGATGGCATAGGTAATGCCTACAGGAATCTCACGAAGGGTAAGGCTCAGACAGTAAAAAGCAGAAGCATATCCTATTACCGTGACAACGGAAGGCCATAGTTTAGAAAATTCTTCCGATTTTTTCAGAAAAGTAGTAGCTATGATTTCAAATACAATTGCTAAAGCCAGAAAAATATAACTTCGTCCCATCATTTATTCTTTATACAAATGTAATAAAAACAGATCTGTATTCTTTCAACTCCGTTTGAAAGTAAACGACCTACTATATAAAGATCAGCAGATCCCCCAATCAAATATTTTTCTTTTATTAAAGGGTGTAAACACTAGTTTCTGCTAAGATCATCCCCTGGCAGACATCAAAAACCCAACTCAAGCTTCAACACCTTTTGCTAAACAATTATAATAAAGCATTTTACCTTAGATATAGGTATGACTCATATTGCAATAATTCCAGCAATAAAGATTTATGACATCCTATTATCTCTCTCCACATTGACATAAAAACAAGCGCTAAGGTGTCATATAATCGGACAACTGACAAAAAATCACTGCATAAAAACTAACGGTAAAAATAATTTTTCTTAACATAGAGATCTGTTTTACGCTCAAATTTCACATTCAAAAACAGGTCAAACGGACGGTATTATGCATTGCATTATTTATTTTTTGTTTTATCAAGTCCAATATAGAAAGCTTTAAACGCTTAACATTTTCACATAATTTTACGGACAGGACAATAAATGCATTAATAAATTCTCAATAATGTATTAATTTTTTGTAAACAAAAATTAACAAATAAGTGAACAAAAACCCTCGCAATACACTGATATACATCATAATATTTTACTTTGGCACGTGATTTGAAAACTGTAATATTGCAATTGAAAGATTGATAAAAAAAAGTCAAATAATTAAAAATAATACAAAATGGTAACTTATATCGGTATCGCAACATGTTTAGTAGTGTTCACATCATATTTCATGACAGTAAGAAGAGAAAGAAACTAATTTTAAAAACACAGTAAGCCTATAGAATATCTATACTAATTATATTGTTTTATGTTTTTAGTCTGAAAATCAGGCCTTGCTCTTTTACTCAACAGGGTAAAAGGGCCCAAAAACATAACAAAAAGATCTTAGTTTCATAACACATTTTAATATCCAAAAGAAAAGCTGAACATACGTTTGGCTTTTCTTGTTTTTAGAGTGTACCTAAACTTTACGATATCCATACATCTTATAGAGCCTGATTATTTTTATCCGCAATATGTCTCTACTGCTGACCTACCTATTTATTCTTTTTCAGGATGAAACTTCATTCAATAAAGTTTTATCTTTGTATTCCTTAAGAATTAACTATTTGAATTGCCACCATGAATCTGTACAATCTTATTATTCAGGACAAAGAACAAGTAAATCTCAATGATGTATTCCTCAATGAAACCAATAAAGGCTTACTGATACAGCTTATCAAGGAAAACACCTATGTGAAAGAGCTACAGGAGTACGGCCTTCCCGTGAATAATAAGATCCTTCTCCAGGGGAGCTCAGGATGTGGAAAAACAATGACGGCAAAAGCAATAGCCAATGCTTTAGGTAAAAATATTATTATCCTCAACCTGAGTAATATCGTTTCCTCGCGTATCGGGGAAACTTCCCAAAATATTAAAATGATATTTGATAAAGCCGCAAGGGAAAGGTCTGTCCTTTTTCTTGATGAACTGGATCAGATCGGAAAAGCAAGAGGCAGCGATGACAAGGATGTAGGTGAGATGAGAAGGCTTGTAAACACCCTGATCCAGTTGATTGACTATTATCCTGAAAATGCACTGCTGCTTTGTGCCACGAACCATCCTGAAATAATAGATACTGCCATATTGCGGCGTTTTCAGCTGAAGATCAATTATGAAATGCCTTCCGCAGAATTCCTGGATACTTTCTATGATCAGTTGCTGGCTTCATTCCCTGAAGGCCTGAATCATATCGAACGAAAATACGGAATTTCTTTTGCTGAAGCGAAAGACCATGCACTCACTGCTGTAAAATCTGCATTAATCGAAAAGCTGGAAGCTAAGGAAGCTCTTCAGTCAGGAGTTCAGAGTTATGAGTTATGAGTTATTAGTTGAGAGTTGAGAGTTGAGAGTGAAAAATAAGGTTATATGTTTCCATTTACCTATACATTTAAAAGAAAAATCACAGCAGACAAAACATTAGAAGATGTAATCAATGCCGTATGCAGCTCATTCACAGAACGGGGCGTGAATGATATCCATATTGACGGCAATACCATCACAGGAAAAGATAATCTTATAAAACTGGATTTTTCACAAAGATCTCTGCTTGTATTATCTCCTGGCAAAGAATATTTTATTTATAATGAAAACACGAAAATTTTAACCTTTAAAACAGAAGCATTTTACCCCATCCTGTTTAATGTAATATATGCAGGAATTCTTTTTTTACTCTTATATAATTTTGTTATCACTTGATCATAGAACTTGTAGTGCCTATCTTATTTTTTATTTTAATCACTATTGTCAGCTATTTTCAGCATCAGGAAGTTATTGATAAAGCTTCCAGAATTTTAAATGAACACCAGGTTTAAACCTTATTAAAAAACACCCATCCTTTAGTCTACAAATTCGGTATACTTTTTGATTCATAAAACATTAATAACCAAACAAATGCATTTATGATTAAAAAATTACTCTCGGGCTGTCTGCTGATGACAGTATTATTCTTTTTTTCATGTGAAAAGGAAAACACACAGATGAAAAGTGAAATCTCCATTGAAACTATTTCAATTATAACCTGCCTTACTATGGGTGTTGCCATATTAGTTGCATACAGCTATAGAAGAAGGTAACTAAATAACAAACTATAATACATTAAGGGCACCTCTTAAAACTGAGAGGTGCTTTATTTTTTATCATAGAAGAACAACATTAATGATATCTCAGCCGGATTACGGTAAAATCCTTAGTTGAAAAAAGCAGCATTAAAATTCAACTTAATAAGGAATATTTTAATGAAATTATTACTGTTATTATTTTAAATATAAATATAAAAAAAGCCATTATACAAATAAAATAAATCAATTTTCAAACAGCACAAACCCGGTATAATTATTGATTTTAAAATATTAAAAATCAAACAAATGCACTTATGAATGAAAAAAAACCATTGAGATATCTGTGGATCACAGTATCTTTTCTTTTTTCGTGTTCCCAGCAAAATACATCAGAAAACAAAAGCGAAATTTCAATGGAAACCATTTCGATGATCACCTTCGTTTTGGTGGGGATTGCAATTCTAGCTGCTTACCCCCGCAAGAAAAAATAACAGGGCTTGAAATGTTCAATAAAGAAGCTGTCCCAAAAGGTCACTGTGTTCCGCAAAGTCTCCTGACTTTGAGGCAAATAAAAACCACTATAAAGTATATAATTTACAACTTCGTTAATTATCTTGATAAAAACCAAATATGAAAGAAGGATATGTTATCAGAGAGCAGAAAAGACCTCACTTTTTCACCTGTACTATTATTGACTGGATAGATATTTTTACCCGAAAACATATCGAGATACTATTATAGAATGTTTAGGATTCTGCATCAAAAACAAGGGAATGGTTCTTTACGGCTATGTCATCATGAGCAACCATTTACCTTTTATTGTACGGTCAAAAGATGGAAAACTTTCTGATCTAATCAGAGATTTTAAAAAATTTACAACGAAACAAATATTAGAAAAAATACAAACAGAAGCGGAAAGCCGAACAGATTGGATTTTAGAACGATTTGCCAAAGCTATTGATACCCATTCAAGAAACAAAAATTTTCAGGTTTGGCAATACGGAAATCATGCTGAGGAAATCTTCAGCTTAAAGTTCTTGTGAGATAAATTAAATTATATACACCTGAATCCAGTTCGTGCCGGAATTGTAGCAAAAGCAAATCATTATATTTATTCTTCAGCAACCAATTATTCTAATGGAACAGGAATAATCATTCAATTGAAATTGCAGAAAATCCAGTGATTAATGTAAATAGAAGTTCTGAATTCTGGAAATACAACAATTATGATGAATAATAACTTACTCAAAGTCAGGAGACTTTGCGTAGTTAAGTTGTCATTGGAAGGCAACCGGAATTTTCGCAGGAAAAACTGAATATCCAAATGATATTACTGGAAATAAATTTTTGATCGAAGGAACTGATATATTAAAGCTTAGAAACGGGAAAATTTATGAATGCTGGACACAAAGCAATATTGTCACAAAAAATTAATAAAAACAAAAATCCCTCTCATTACGAAAGGGATTTGTTATATCTGGAAAAAATTCTATTACATATAAGCTTCGATAGGCTCACAAGTACATACTAAATTTCTATCTCCGTATGCTTCATCTACTCTTGATACAGAAGCGAAGAATTTGTGGTCTCTTACCCAGTCTAATGGATAAGCTGCCTTTTCTCTGCTGTATGGCTTATCCCAGGAATCTGAGATCACCAGCTGCTCTGTATGCGGAGCATTTTTCAATACGTTGTTCGCTGCATCCGCTTCTCCGTTCGCAATCTCATCGATTTCTTTCTTGATAGAGATCAACGCTTCTGCAAAACGGTCTATTTCAGACTTGCTTTCAGATTCTGTAGGCTCAATCATCAATGTTCCTGCAACAGGGAAAGAAACGGTAGGAGCATGGAAACCATAATCCATCAATCTCTTCGCTACATCAGCCACTTCAATTCCTAAAGATTTAAACTGGCGGAAATCTACGATACACTCATGAGCTACTCTTCCGTGTTCATTTGAATATAGAATAGGGAAATGTGCTGCCAGGATCTCTTTAAGATAGTTGGCGTTCATGATAGCATGTCCTGTAGCTTTTTTCAGACCGTCTGTTCCTAACATTTTAATGTAAGCATAAGAAATGTTAAGGATCAATCCAGAACCGTAAGGTGCTGCAGAAATACCGTCAATAGCTTCTTTAGCTCCAATTCTGATATTAGCGTTAGAAGGAAGGAAAGGAACCAGGTGTTTAGCCACGCAGATAGGACCTACTCCAGGACCTCCACCTCCGTGAGGAATGGCGAAAGTTTTGTGAAGATTCAGGTGACAAACATCTGCTCCGATGTTCCCCGGACTTGTAAATCCTACCTGAGCATTCATGTTGGCACCATCCATGTATACCTGTCCTCCGTGTTCATGGATTAAGTTGGTAATTTCTTTAATGTTGGCATCAAAGAATCCGTATGTAGAAGGATAAGTGATCATTACAGCTGATAAATTCGCTGAATGCTGTTCTGTTTTAGCTTTAAGATCTTCAAAGTCGATTTCTCCGCTTTCAAGGTTTTTAACGACTACGATTTTCATTCCTGCCATTGCTGCAGAAGCTGGGTTTGTTCCGTGTGCAGACTGCGGGATCAATACTACATTCCTGTGTGCATCTCCTCTTGAAATATGGTATTCTCTGATTACCATTAATCCTGCATATTCTCCCTGAGCTCCTGAGTTAGGCTGCAATGAAGTTCCGGCAAAACCGGTAATTTCAGCAAGATCTTTTTCAAGTTCTGCGATCATTTTCTGGTAACCTCCTGCCTGATCTACAGGTACAAATGGGTGTACACTACCCCAATCTGCCCATGATAACGGTAACATCTGCGTTGCTGCATTCAGCTTCATCGTACAAGATCCTAAAGAGATCATTGAGTGCGTCAGTGATAAATCTTTTCTCTCAAGACGCTTGATATAACGCATCAATTCTGTCTCTGTATGGTATTTGTTGAAGACCTGTTCCGTAAGAATTTCGTCTTTTCTTAAATTCTCTTCAGGAATACTGTATCCTTCTTTGATTTCTAATTTGAAAGTCTGCTTATCTTTAAACTGGGCAAAAGAAGCCATCAGATCATTTAATTTCTCCAATGTTGTACTTTCGTTGATCGCAATACTAACAACATCTTCTGTGAAGTAATTAAGGTTGATTCTATGATCCTGCATCATTCTCATCAATCTTCCTTTCTCATCTTCATTCATAGTGATTTTTACCGTATCGAAGATCGGCTCTTCTACGGTTTCATACCCTAATGCTTTAAGACCATTTTTCAAAGCGTTTGCCTTGAAGTGGATCTGGTCGGCAATATAGCTTAGTCCTTTTGGACCGTGGTATACAGCATACATTCCGGCCATTACCGCCAATAGAACCTGAGCAGTACAGATGTTAGAAGTTGCTCTTTCTCTCTTGATGTGCTGTTCTCTGGTTTGTAATGCCATTCTTAGTGCACGTTTTCCGTACATATCCTGAGAAACCCCGATAATTCTTCCCGGGATATCTCTTTTATAATCTTCTCTACAAGCAAAGAATGCTGCGTGAGGACCTCCATACCCTAATGGAATACCGAATCTCTGTGAAGTTCCTACCGCACAGTCAGCACCCATCTCAGCCGGAGACTTCAGTTTAACCAAAGCCATAGGGTCACAGGCAACCGCTACCTGAAGATCAAGTTTTTTATAGTTTACGATATCTTCTGTATAGTCTAAAACAACTCCGTTTTTACCTGGATACTGTAATAAAACACCATAATAGGTCTCGTCAAACTGATGCGTTTTATGATCACCGATTACCACTTCAATTTCCAGTCCTTCAGCTTTTGTTTTCAGTACAGAAACTGTTTGAGGAAGAACAAGGTCAGAAATAAAGAACTTATTGGCTCCTGCTTTTTTCTGATCTTTCGTCCTGTTGTTGAAGAACATATGCATTGCTTCAGCAGCTGCAGTAGACTCGTCCAATAGAGATGCATTTGCTAATCCAAAACCTGTAAGATCACATACTACAGTTTGGAAATTAAGAAGAGCTTCCAGTCTTCCCTGTGCAATCTCTGCCTGATACGGTGTATAAGCCGTATACCAGCTTGGATTTTCAAAGATATTCCTCTGAATTGCTGATGGTAAAAGTGTATTGTGGTATCCGAATCCAATGTAACTTGTAAAATCAGTGTTTTTAGATGCCAATTCTTTCGAGTGGTTCAGCATTTCGTATTCTGAAAGCGGTTCCGAGATCTCAAGATCTTTCTCTAAGCGGATAGAAGAAGGAATGGTTTGAGAAATTAACTCTTCAATACTAGAAACGCCAAGTTTTTCCAACATCGCCTGTTTATCGGCTTCATTAAGGGAAATGTGACGGCTCACAAACTGTTCTGTATTCATTTTTATTTATTAGATTTTGTTTGTAAAAAAGATGGCTAAAATTACAATTTTTTGAACGATTGTACAACAGCATTCAACGGATGCTCATTCACAGAAATACCTGACTGCTTTAATGAAATCTACTTTTAATAACATTAACACTTATTTACCACATTATAAATAACAAACATAGCTATTCTATACACAATACTTAAAAATACAGTTAATTCTATTTCAAATAAAACAGTACTGCATCCATTGAAATATTATAATATGCCAGCTCATATTATGATCCTATTTTTACATTATGAATTATTTATAATTTATCTAAAAAAAGCAGAGTCAATAGGTAAATATGAAAAATAAAGTATGTAATTGATGTAATTCATCATATTGATTTATAGCTCCAAAAAGGAGCATCCACTGCTATTCATCAGGTTTTTAGAAAATTATGAAATTTTATTAATTATATTTATTCTAAATTAATATATTTGCAACATGAATATGATTACTCCATTTAAAGTACCGCCTCTGGCACCTGTATATGCATTTCAGAATGAAGAGATGTTCTGTGAAAAAAAATCTTGCTGTAAAAAATTCAAGAAGGGTAAAAGATGTAAAAAATGTCCGGGAAGGAAGAAAATGGCATAAGAAATTAGCTGAAATTCTTTATTAAGATATATACAGCAATTGCCAGTATCACTATTCCCAGAATCAACATTACAATTTTAGGCTGACCAGACTTGTTTATCCTGGTTCTTGGTTGTGGCTTAAACATTTCTTCCGCCGTGTTTTTGAATTTTTCTGAATCATTTTCAAAAACTTCCGTAATCGTAATTCCCTGAACGACGGTTTTATGCAAAAGAGAATTTGTGGCATGAAGTAAAAGCTGGAATTTCCCATCTTTAAATTCCGTAATCTTAAATATTCTTTCTCCATACGGCTTTTCCAGTCCAAAAGGCAATACTTTCACTACATCTGCATTCGTCGTTTGCCAGCTGATGATA
The DNA here is from genome assembly GCF_024586945.1 of Chryseobacterium sp. WG14. NCBI lineage: Bacteria > Pseudomonadati > Bacteroidota > Flavobacteriia > Flavobacteriales > Weeksellaceae > Chryseobacterium > Chryseobacterium sp. WG14. Next base: position 587,181 of record NZ_JALCZD010000001.1, on the reverse strand, counting down.
ATCTCCTCTCCTTTTTTAGCATGAATTTTATTGGCCGAAAAAGTTTTGATTGCAGGAGGAATATTATACCTGAAGCTTCTTTGATGACTTTCTAAATTCTGATCATAGGAATGTCTTCTTGCAGAGTCACTCAACGTTTCATAGGCTTCCTGAATCTCACGGAAACGGTCAGCAAAAAAATCGTCATTATCATTTTTATCCGGATGATACTTTAAAGACAGCTTCCGGTAGGCCTTTTTAATATCCTCCTCAGAAGCTTCCTGTGATATACCGAGAAAATAGTAGTAATCTTTCATTGAGCAGTACAAAAATAAGAATTTATTTTTCTTTGTGTTTGATGTTTTACAGTAAAATTTTGTTGGAAGACCGAATCTAAAAATCATTGTGAATCAAAGACGAAACAATCGCAATATTATTTTATCAGTTGAAGGCTGGAAACGCAAAGGCGCTAAGTCTTTTCACAACAATCTGTATACTTTTAAGACGCAAGGATATTATCTGTGATAAAATTTCAGGCTAATCATATTGCTGTACTGTAACTGATCAGCTAAATCTATTTCAATCTGTGACTCAGTTTACATAACGAAAAGTTCCGGCGCGGGAAGCAGAGCTTCCCGCGCCGGAACTAAACAATTTCAATTTAGTATTTCACCTATTATGCTTCGCAGGTATTATCTTTTCTGCAGCATCTTGAACTGAATTCCTTTTTGAATTTCCCTTTCAGTTCCTGATAATCCTCTTCATTCATTTCTCTGATTTTATCTGCTAATCCGAAAGGGGATTTTTCTTTGATTCCGTATTCATCAAAAATACCTTTGATAAATCTTTTTCTTTGTACCGCTTTTTTAGCAATGAGTGCTACGCCTACAACGGCTAGTGCTCCAAGAGCTCCTTTTAATGCTGAATTTTTCATTTTTCTAAATTTTAAATTTTACTACTTCTTATTTTTTATATAGACGAATGAATTTTTAATTTTACTTTACTACTTCTTAAAATTTTTAAATTATTCGTTGTTTCTGTTGAAGAATCCTCCGGAACATTTATTTCTCCAGACCTCCTTGAATTTTTCTCTTTCTTCAGGAGATAGCCCCTCCATTTTCTCTCTCATTTTTCTTTCCTTGAAATCTCTCATCCCTTTCCCAAAATGGAAACCTCCGAAAAGAATCTTACTTAAAATAAGTATTCCCATGGCCTGCCAGAATGTAATAGCTTTTACCCCTAAAATTTCGGGAAGCAGGCAGTTCCAAAGCATCATTACAATCCATGTAACGGCTAAGAGGATCAATGGCGGACATAACAATAAAAAAATCCAGCCCTTTTTGTGTTTATGATTCATAATTTCTTTTTCTAACTTTTTAAATCTTCGTATAATCTTCTCAATCTGTTTCTCAGATGCTTCACAGCATAATTTTTCCTGCTGATGATGGTTTTGATGTTTTCACCCTGTTCATCGGCGATCTCCTGGAGGGTTTTGTCGTTCAGTTCATTTTCTACGTAGACCTGTCTTTGTTTTTCGGGAAGTTCATCAAGTGCTTCAAACAGTTTTTTCCAAATTTCATCCTGAAACATCTTCACTTCAGGACCTGCGCTATCATCCATCAATAAAATATCTTTGATGGAAAAGCTTCCGTCTTCATCTTCATAGACGAAATCTTCAAGATTTTCTGTTTTCTTTTTCCGGTAGCGGTCTGTTATTTTATTCGCCGTCACCCTGTACAGCCAGCCTCCTACATTCACAATCTCAGAAAGATTGGTAAGGCTACTGAACTGATACCACACTTCCTGCAGAATATCTTCTGCATCTTCCGTGTTTTTCACTTTAGGACGAATATAAGACATCAGCTTCCCTCCGTAGTTTGAAACGGTTTGTGAGATGATACTTTCTTTCTCCTTCTGTGGCATTGTTACTTTTTCGACAACCTCCATACTGACAAGACGGCTATCCTTTTGGTTTTACTTTAATAAATTTAAAATATTTTTATTAAAATCCAACTTTTCTTTTATCCATCAGATTTTATTTCAGAAAATATATTTCCTACAGCCCAATCATTACTCATATTTCGGGGAGCTCTTTCCTGCTATCCGTTCATACTCCTCGCGCTCGCGCTTTCTTAAAAGAGCCATTGCATGCTGTGGGGTAACCACTGCTATCAGGGCTGGGGTATTTGCCGGCATACTCAATTTTATCGCAGATAAAATCCTTGCGTCTTAAAACATTTAGTTATTCAATCTTCTTGCGCCTTTGCGCTTATTCCAACCTACACTTCTAACCTGCTCTTTTTTAATAACACTATTTTAGATTTCTGCGGAATGACAAAGACAGCGCCAGTCAAAAAATTCTGTACTCTCCATTATAGAAAACACATCCTACACTGCAACAGCAAACTGAAAATATTCAAATACCTCTGGAACAATTTTATCGCAGATAAAATCCTTGCGTCTTAAAACATTTAGTTATTCAATCTTCTTGCGCCTTTGCGCTTATTCCAACCTACACTTCTAAGCTGCTCTTTTTTAATAACACTGTTAGATTCCTGCGGAATGACAAAGACAGCGCCAGTCAAAAAATTATGTACTATCCCTTATAGAAAACACACGCCACACTGCAACAGCAAAAGGAACTGAAAATATTCAAAATACCTCTGGAACAATTTTATCGCAGATAAAACCCTTGCGTCTTAAAACATTTAGTTATTCAATCTTCTTGCGCCTTTGCGCTTATTCCAACCTACACTTCTAACCTTCTCTTTTTTAATAACACTGTTTAGATTCCTGCGGAATGACAAAGACAGCGCCAGTCAAAAAATTCTGTACTCTTCCTTATAGAAAACACATGCTACACTGCAACAGCAAAAGGAAGCTGAAAATATTCAAATACCTCTGGAACAATTTTATCGCAGATAAAATCCTTGCGCCTTAAAAACGCTTAGTTACTCAATCTTCCTGCGCCTTTGCGTTTATTCCAACCTACACTTCTAACCTGCTCTTTTTTAATAACACTGTTAGATTCCTGCGGAATGCCAAAGACAGCGCCAGTCAAAAAATTCTGTACTCTCCCTTATAGAAAACACATGCTACACTGCAACAGCAAAAGAAAGCTGAAATATTCAAAATCTCTGGAACAATTTTATCGCAGATAAAATCCTTGCGTCTTAAAACATTTAGTTATTCAATCTTCTTCCGCCTTTGCGTTTATTCCAACCTACACTTCTCTTTTTTAATAACACTGTTAGATTCCTGCGGAATGACAAAGACAGCTAGTCAACAACTTTATACCTGTACTTATAAATAGACTTTATATAAGCAAAACGGAGAGCTAAGTGCTCTCCGTTTCTTATAAAATATTATCCTTCTTATTTACTTTTATTAAAGTTTTCTGCAAAAAATCCTAACATAGACTTATAAAGTTCTATCCTGTTGGGTTCTTTTCCAAATCCGTGTCCTTCATCATATTTTACCATATAAGGAACTTCGAATCCTTTAGCACGCATTGCTTTAACAATCTGGTCAGATTCATTGATATTCACTCTTGGGTCATTAGCGCCCTGAACCACAAATAATGGCTTTTTAATTTTATCAATCTGGTACACCGGTGAAACTTCCTTAGCGATTTTAGCTTCCTCAGGATTATCCAGATCATACCAGATCTGTTTTACCATTTCTTTATACGGCTTCCAATATTCAGGGAAAGAAGCAAAGAAGGTAAAGATATTGGATACCCCTACATAATCTACTCCACAAGCGTACAGGTCAGGAGTTTTAATCAAGCCCATCAAAGTAGCATACCCTCCATGGCTTCCTCCATAGATGGCCACTTTATCTTTGTCTACCCATCCCTGGCTTATGGCATATTTCACGCCGTCTTCTACATCATCCATTGCTTTTCTTCCAATCTGTTTGTACCCTGCTTTTTGGAATCCCTTTCCATAGCCTCCTGAAATTCTGAAATTTACCTGAAGTGTGGCATATCCTCTACTGGCAAACAACTGAGTCTCAGGGTTGAATCCCCAGTCATCTCTGATTCCTTGCGGACCACCGTGAGGATTTACAACCAAAGGAACTTTTTTACCTTCCAAAGCGGCTTTAGGTAACGTAATATATCCATGAATGGTCAGTCCGTCTCTGCTTTTAAATTCAATAGGTCTCATTTCTGCCATATCCTCTTCTTTAAGCTGCGGCATAAGGTCATAAAGAAGTTTTAATTCCTTGGATTTTGTATCATATTCATAGTAAGTTCCGTAGAGTTTATCACTTGCTACAATAACCAGTAGTTTTTCATTATTATCATCTGAAGAAACAATTCCAAATTCTTTATCTTTAAACTGAGCTTTTAATTTATCATCAATTTCCTTGTAAAATTTACTTACAGGAACGGTCTCCCCTTTTACTCCGTTATAACTGATATAGTCCAGTTCATAATTTCTGTTTTTTCCGGCAACACTTATTGAGTTTACATCATATACAGGATGAGAGTATACCTCTTTGATTACCGCATTTTTCTTTAAATCATATAAAACGATTTTTGATTTGTCACTGTCTAAATTAGTAACCACATACGCTTCATCTTTGTTTTTAGAATTATCATTAAACCTGATAATACTGAATGTATCTGACCAATCTGTTGACTTCAGAAGGTTGAACTTCCCTGTTTGTAAATCTTTATAGTAGGTCTTAGTGGTAAGCCCGTTTTCCAGAACCGTATATCCTCTTAAATTTCCGTCCTTGTCGAAAATATAATCATCAATAGGGCTATTGACATCCTTATTTTCGTACAATTGGGTTATTTGTCCGGTAACAAAGTTGATTTTATAGGGTTCAAAGATTTGCTTATTATTTTTATTCATGGTCACCACCACAAAATCAGTATCTTTTATAGGTCTGATTGTTCCCAGGGTAATCCCATCAAACGGTGTTAAATCTTTAAGATTCCCACCGTCAGCATCGGCGGCATATAGGTGGATATTCTCATTTCCTCCTTTATCCTGGGTATAAAAAAGACGGCTTTTATTCAGCCAGCCATAGTTTTTAATCAGATCATCTTTTTCTACAATCGCTTTAGTAATTTTTCCGGTACTGAGCTCTTTGACGTATACGTGATTTTTCTTATCCGTATCTTTTTCTTTGTAGGAAAGGTATTTTCCATCAGGAGAGATTTTAAATGCCGAAGCTTTTGGTCTTGCAAAGTAATCTTCAACTTTATATTTGAACGTTCCTTTATCATAAGAAACAAGTTTCTCCAGATTAGCTTTTGAAGACGGTAATGTAGGATCACCAGGTAATTTGGCTGTTGTGCTTTGTGCGTGGATCATAATAGCTGAGATTACAATATTGGCGGTGGTTAAAATTTTGGAATTTAGATTCATAACTTATGTTTTAAAGTTAAAACTATGTTTTGTATTTACACTTTTAAATCAACAAAAGAATAAACACTTCTTTACAATTAGACATACAACAACCCTAAAACGTTACATTATTTAACAAAAATTGAGAGAATAATTTTATAAATAAAAAAACAGTCAAAAAAGACTGTCATTCTATTTAGTGTAAATAAATTCCAAAATACCATGTCCAGGCAATTAAAATAATCTGCATTGGAATCCTCTGAACATACAGATACCTCATCCCGGGGCCCGTATAATCTGCCTTAAAAATATTAATTTTCTTTCTTGAAGAATTGATATTGGCTATAAATACCAGTACATAAAAAACAATCAGTAAAACCGCTGTAATTTCCCTTATAGCCGGGATCATCAATCCTATTCCTGCTGCAATTTCCAACACCCCGGTGAAATATACCCAAAACATTCGTCCGGGAATAAATTCCGGGATCATCAGGGCCATTCCTTTTTGAAATTTAAAATGTGATAACCCTGTAAAAATGATGAAAACAGCCATTCCGAGGTTTCCTGAAAATAAAAAATCAGGTTTCCCCTGAAAAATCATTGTTCCCAATAACGCGAGAATAAATGTGCCGAAAAGGATTGTTAGTAGCTTCATACTTTTAGATTGCAGATAATAGGCTGCAGAGATCAGGGAAATTACAACTTTTTGATGATCTGCAGCCTAAATCTATAGTTTATACATATTAATTATTCATTATTTATTCTATACGGAGTCACGATTTACTCCTTCAGCCAGGTTTTTCACGGTCATCAGCCCTTTTGTAAAACCTGTATTCATGTGGTCTTCCCATTCTTTTTCTACCTGTACTTCTGCATGAAGCTTTGTTTTTCCACCAAAATCGATTAGAAAATATTTTTCAAATGCCCCGTTCCACTCCATTACTTCCTTGCTTTGGGTATCCTCATTACCGTCTTTATCTACCATTCCCAGGTGTTTAAATACGATCTGATTAGGCTCTTCCAGGCTATCTATGGTAGAAACCATGCCTTCTCCTTTGTCATTAAGAAAATATGTTTTTCCACCAACTTTCCAGTCGGATTTCATAGTAGATGATGGTCCAAAATATTTGGTCCATTCGCTATAAGTATCAGGGTTCCAAAGGATGTCCCAAACTTTTTGCTTGGGAGCATCTATTATTGTTTCATACGATAAGGTTTCCATATTTTAATTTTTGTGATTGGTTTTAATCATGGACCGTTTATACAGTCAATTCCTTTCTAAAGCTGGTTTTCTGAAAGATGTTTCACAATGTTTAATGCCTTTGGAAATTTTTCTTCAAAAAAGTCTTTAAATTCTGCCGGAGTCTGAATTTTTACAATCAGTAAAGTTCCGTCTTCCACTTCCTCAAGGAAATAAGATTCTGTTGCATCACCCCAGTTCTGAGCAACTTCAACGCCTTCATAAATTTCTCCCAGATGCAGAAACTTTATTTCCTCATTAGGTATCATTTTTTCTACCCTGCTGTACATTCCGTTGAGCTTGGGATCATAGAATTTTATAATATTATTTTCTTCCAATGTTCCTTCATAAAAGGAGCCTTCTGTAAAGGCTGTTGTCCACTGCCTGTACGTAATATCTCCCCAAAGGACACTCCATACTTTTTCCGGTTCTGCATTAATCTCGATTTCGTATGATAACTTTTCCATAGTATTTTATTTATTGTAATTAGGTGGCGGTATCAATATCCGAAGCTTTCAGTCTGTAATTTCTAGCCTCCCACAAAATCACCCCCATTAATGTGGATCACCTCCCCCGTAATATAGCTTGCATCTTTAGAAGCTAAAAATACATAAGCAGGTGCTACCTCTGAAGGCTGTCCCGCTCTTTTTAGAGGGGTATCTTTTCCGAATGTGGAAAGGTCACTAAAGGCTTCTTTCACTAAAGGTGTCCATATGGGGCCGGGGGCAATCCCATTGACCAGAATTTCTTTTTCAGCAAGATTATCAGCCAGTGAACGGATAAAAGCGAGCACAGCTCCTTTTGTAGCCGCATAATCTATCAAATGGTCACTTCCCCTGTATGCGGTAACAGAGGTTGTACAGATGATCCGGCCACCTTTTCTGATCAGCGGAAGGAAATTTCTCGTCAGAGAAATCATAGAAAGAATATTCGTGTTAAATGTTTCCTGAATCTGCTCATCGGTAATCTTTTCCAGACTGCTTTTTGAGGTATGAATTCCGGCATTATTAATAAGGATATCCAGACTTTTCCATTCAGATCTGATCTTCTCTGCACATTTTGTCCTGAAAGCCTTTTGGGTTAAATCTCCTTTCATTAAAATACATTGCCGCCCTTCTTCTTCAACCAGCCTTTTCGTTTCTTTTGCATCGTCATCACTTTCTTTATAGATCACTGCAACATCCGCACCCTCTCTGGCAAAGTGCACGGCTACAGCCTGCCCTATTCCGCTGTCTCCTCCTGAGATCACTGCCTTTTTTTTAAATAATTTACGGCTTCCCAGATAATCATTCCGGATAATTTCGGGAAACAGTCCTTCTTCAGGGACTTTTGATTTAGACTTTGACTTGTTCTGTGTTTTCATAAGCAAATCTTTTCTAAATCACATCAAACAGTAAGCCGAAAACTTTTAGGAATTATAAGCTTCCTCCAGATCCTGTATAGTAATTTTTTGCATTTTCATCATCGCCTGAACTACTTTAGAAGCTTTTTCCTGATCAGAATCATTCATTAACTGGATTAATCTTTTAGGAACAATCTGCCAGCTCAGACCATATTTATCTTTCAGCCAGCCACACATACTTTCCCGGCCTCCGTTTGAAGTTAAAGCATTCCAGTAATGATCCGTCTGCTCCTGATCATCCGTCATTACTACCATGGAGATCCCTTCGTTAAAGTCAAACTGATGGTCATAAGAATTATCCATGCAATACAGGTTGTAACCATCAATGCTAAACTGGGCATGCTGAACATTTTCAGCAGGTTCTGCTATACCGTGTCCTTCTCCTCCATCTCCGTATTTCAGTATATTTCCAATCTTTGAATTGGGAAACGTCTGTGTGTAAAGTTCCATCGCTTCTTTAGCTTTGCCATTATTCTGATGGATAAACATGAGTGTGGGAACTATTTTCTGATCAATTCCCTTTTCACCCAGCAATATCTGCCAGGTTACTCCAAACTTATCCTGAACCCAGCCATATTTTTTGCTCCACGAATAAGATCCCAGCTCCATTAGTGCTATTCCTCCTTCCAATAACTGATCCCAGTATTTCTGAACTTCATCTTCTGTTTCACAAATCACCATAAAAGAAATGGAAGGGTTTTTCTTAAATTGCGGGCCACCGTTCAGAAGCATTATTCGCTGCCCGAAAAGATCAACATTCATTACAACAGGAGTATCTGCCGTAATCTCACCATCAAAAACTTTGCAATAAAATTCTGCGGACTGTTTTGCATCTCCGTCATACCAGAGACACGGGAAAATATCATTATTCATAAGTTTAAATTTTAAAATAGGTTGATATCGTTTTTTGATTATTTTTCTTATTTAATTGCTTTTACTTTACTGTCGGGCAAAGTGTACAGAGTTCCGATCTTTAGCCTGGAAAGAAAATATATGGTAAAGGAAATCTTATGTCTATGCATTCACAAGAATGATCTTGCTTTTTTGCACCGACACAGCAAAAATCCCTGTAGTTTTACACTTTATATTTCCTTGAAAAACATCTGGTTTTCTTTCATATGATTCTTTAGTTTCTCTAGGGTATTTTTTCCAAAACCATGCATCTGCATAATTTCTTTTTCAGAATAATCCGACAGCTTTTCCAGGGAATCTATTTTCTCCTTCTCCAAAGCTCTTCTTGCAGGTATGGCAATCACTCCATGAAGAAAACCTTCTTTAGGATCATAATTAATAGTGTATATAGAGTTTAAACTCTTTGACATGATAACTAAATTGATCATGGCTGTAAAAAATGTTTTTTAATGATTCTCAACATATTTATGGAAATTATTGAGAATAGCATACCAGCCTTCTCTTTGCATTTCCACAGAGTTTTGCTTTTCAGGATCGAAAATTTCAGTAACCTTTGTTGTATTTTCATCTACTTTATCAAAGATCACCTCTACTTTTCTTCCGTCCGCAATATGGTATTGTATTTTTTGGTTAGGAATAACCTCATCATATACACCTTCAAAATCAAATCCAAAACTTTTATCCTTGGCTTCCATTCTGGTCTTAAACTTTCCTCCTACTTTCAGGTCATTTTCAGCACTTGGGCACTGCCAGCTTTCATGGGCAAAATTCCATTTTGTAATATGCTTAGGTTCATTGAAATAATTCCAGACCTTTTCTACCGGTGCTAAAATTGTAATGTCTATTGTAACTGGATCCATAATTCTATTTTTAAGTGATTAGGTAAAGGGCTCCTCAAAAAATGAGTGCCCTTTATTTATAATAAGTTAAATATAAGATTATTTTGTGTATCCATCGTTATAGTTCACCATCCAATGAACGCCATATTTATCCTGAAAACTTCCAAAATAGTCTCCCCAAAACTGATCTTCAAGCGGCATTTCTATATTTCCACCTTCTGAAAGTCCTTTAAAAAGTCTTTCAGCTTCGTCTTTTGATTCCGGAAAAATAGAAACATAATTATTATTTCCTACCGTCAGCGTCTGTCCGAATCCGGGAACGATATCTGAAGCCATTAAAAGGTCATTTCCAATAGGCAGTGCTACGTGCATTACTCTGTTTTTTTCCTCATCTGAAAGATTTTCAGTACCCGGAGCATTCCCCATCTTGTGGATTTCACCCTGAAATTCTCCTCCAAAGACAGATTTGTAAAAATTGAACGCTTCTTCTGCTGTTCCATCAAAATTTAAGTACGGATTTAATTTTGCCATGATTTTTAATTTTAAATTGTTAAGATTATTGTTAAACACAAATAGCACAAATGAAGTTCACAAATAACACAACGATGATGTAAAGCATTGGTGTTACTTTTAAAACCTGTACTAGCTGTATTTTATTTATTTAAAAAATTTTCTATTTCTTTTACCGTGAAATCTATTAAGTGAGTATCTATACTTCCATCGAAATCGGCCATCATATAAGTACCATGTGTTGCGGGAAGTATCATTAATTGTGATTTTTTTACCAGCCTCCACATAGCAACTGTATGTTCGGGCTTCATGACATCTTTGTCACCGCTGATAAACAGTGCAGGTGACGCAATAGAAGCCAGCACCTCATCATCCCAATCTTCAAAAGTCTGCATCCTTTTACAGTCTTTGTCAAAGAGGTTTTCAAGCTTTGAGAAATCAGGATTTAAGTTTAAAAAGTTAATTTTAAAGGGTTCCGGCATGGTGTCAAAAGTAGCCTCCTGCATTCCTTCAAAAAAGCCATCAATCATTCCTGATCTTTTATAAAATGCTGAAGCCACCACCAGTTTTTCTACAATATCCGGAAAAAGATGAGCGATTTGTAAAACGGTATTTCCACCGTTGCTGAACCCCCAAAATGAAGCTTTTTTAATATCGATTTCTGATAAAAGAGCAGCAACATCGCGGGCATCCTGCTCAAATGTTTCAGGAATATCCCGGTGCTCACTTCTCCCGTGATTCTGAAGATCAATTCCAATCAGCTGAAATTTATTTTCCAGTCTTGCAATGGCTTCTTTGTAATCAAACAGAAAAGAAGAACCTCCACCGTGAATCAATACCAAAGGTTTTCCTGCACCATACATTTCATAATACATCTGAATTCCATTGACTTGTTTATAGCCCTTTTCTACCGGATTCATAAGTTAGTATTTTATATTTTCGTCCACATCATATTTCATTCCCGGATAGCCTAAAATTTTACGCATCAGCCCGATCTGTCCGCACAGATAATCTTCACGCCCAATGCACATTCCGACAAAATTGAGTTTATTTTCTTTGATAAAAGGAATATTCATCCCCATTTCAAATATTTCATCCAGTTCCTCATCCGTTACCTCCCATAATCTCTGGTATACTTTTGAAGAGATATCGTGAAAGTTTTTCTGTAGTTCAGCTAAAGTTGGATATTTGCTGCTTTCATCCAAAGCCTTTCCCTGAAAAAAAAGATCATTATTAGGATCCTGATCCTGCAGTCCCAATACCCAACCCAAACCATACCTCATATTCACGAAGTTTCCTGCCATCCATACGATATGATTGGTTTTATTTTCAATTCTTTTCAATGCATCTTCTTCCGAAATGCCGTCCAAAACATTCATAAAGCTTTGGGTATGCATCCTGTAAGCCGGAATAATAATTTCCAATTTTTTTGATTTTGGTGTGTCCATTTTTTTATTTTTTTATGGATTATATTTTTAAACCTTACTTTATCGCTCCCGGTTTCCCCAGGATTCTGCGCAGGTAACCGAGCTGTCCGCTGTGGTAAATTTCATGAAAGCAAAGCATTGAAATATCTGTCCTGTTTTCGGGATTAAAGCTTTCGAGGGTGTTAAGTTTTGCTTCCAGTAGATCCTGAGATTTCTTCAGGTAAGATTTTAGTTCTTCAAAATTTACAAATTCAGCTTTCCGCTCCAATGGAATTTCTCCTCTGTTGTAGCAGGAGAATTTCTCTCCGTCCCAAACAGATTCTTCACCCAGGATATTCAGAAAAGCGTTCCTTATGTAAATTAAGTGTCCGAGGATCCAATTCATAGAATTAGCCTCACCATTGGGAAAAACCATAGATTCGTCATGCGTGATACCCTCTATATTTAAAGAGATCACCTTATAATTACTGGTCACTTGGTTTTTCACGAAGTCTATTCCGTTTGATATAGTTTCCATAAGATAAGTATTATGATTGGTCTGCAGGTAGTTGTGAGAGGTCTCCATACATCACTTCCCACTGATGCCCATCAATATCTGCAAAAGCACTTTGATACATCCATCCGTGATCGATCGGTTCACTATATGTTGAACCTCCGTTTTCAATAGCTGTTTTTACCATATGATCTACCTCATCCCGATTGTTTACACCTATTGCAAGAAGCACTTGTGTAGTATCTCCTTTGGCAAAAGGCCTGTTCGTAAATGTTTGAAAAAATTCTTCTTTCAGAAACATGGTGTAAATATGATCCTCCCGCATGACTACACATATTGCCTGTTCATTCGAAAACTGTTCATTTATAGAAAAGCCAAGCTTCGTCCAGAATTCTCTGGTTTTTTGTACGTCTTTTACAGGTAAATTGACATAAATCTGGTTAATTGTCATTTTGTAATTTTTAGTGTTGAACTTGTAACCTAAATGACCAAGGTTTAATAAAACTACCTTGGCATAAGGCAAGATTTAATTTATTTGAAAATAAAACATCTGGTAAAGTTGAATAAGAAGCACTTTATGACAGTGATGCTCATTAGGTGTTCTATCCTATTCAGCAGGCATTTGAGAAATATCGGCATAGGTTATATTCCAGCCATGTCCATCCAAGTCCCAAAAAGAATTTTGATACATCCATCCGTAATCCTGAGGTTCCTCATGTTGTGTGCATCCATTTTGCAAGGCAGTATTGACCACCTTATCAACTTCTTCACGGCTGTTGAGTCCAATGGCAACAAGAACCTGGCTTGTATTCTCTTTGGCAACAGGCTTATTGGTAAAAGTCTGGAAGTAATCTTCTTTCAGGAACATGACATAGATATTGTCATCCTTCATTACAATGCATACTGCCTTATCATCTGAAAACTGTTCGTTAATTTCAAAACCAAGGGTAGTCCAGAATTCTCTTGTTTTCTGTATGTCTTTAACCGGAAGGTTGACATAAATTTGATTGACTTTCATTTTGTAATTTTTAGTGTTAAACTTTTAACCAAAATTACCAAGGTATGATGAAAATCAACTTGCCATAAGGCAAGATTTAATTTTTCTTGGGATGGGAAACCAATTCTTTACGAATACGGCTTAAAGAAGTATCTGTAACCCCAAGGTAGGAAGCAATCTGCTTTAACGGAGCAAACTGTATGACTTTTGATTTTTGTTCCAGCAAATTCAGGTACCTTCTGGTAGCGGAAAGGGTAAACATTTCTACAGACCGCTGTTTATAGTCAAAAAGTTCTTTAGACATCCAGGATCTTCCCCATTCCCTGAGGTTTGGAATTTTATGGAATAAATCCTGAAAAGTATCGTAATCAAGCCTCCAGCATTCACAATCTGTAATACAGACAATGTTTTCCTGAGACGGTATTCTCTGAAACAATGATAAAACCTCAATAATAACTTCATTCTCTACAAAAAAATGTGTCGTCACTTCATTCCCGTTGAAATCATTAACAAATGAACGTGCCAGTCCACTGTCTAAAATATAATATTCATTGGCTGTTTTTCCTTCTTCCAGCATAAAGTCTCCTTTTTGAAATGTCTTTTTTTCGTGAGCCTGAAATATTTCTTCAAGCTCCTCATGAAGAAAAAAAGGAAAATCATAGCATGTTTCTAAGGCTTTATTAGTCATCAGGTCATTTTTTTTTAAGATTTTAAAAATAAAATTTTTAATTCAAATAAAGATATAAATATTAAACAAATAAGAAAATTATTCATAAAAATCAATATATCATATTGAAATCAAAGACAATCAGCTATAACTAATAATTAAACAAATGTTTTGATTGTTATAAATCACCCCGTCAAATTAACCACCCCGTCAAATCGTTGATTTGACACCCCTCCAGAGGAGGGGAATGGTTATACCCTTATGGGTCGTGGTATAAAAGTATTTGGATAAAGGTATTATTAAAGTTTAATACAAACAGGCCGTTCGCAGATATATAAATCCACCTTTAGGCCTTTAGCTAAAACAGACAGTTTTATCATTGAGTTCTTTTTTAAACTTCAGAAGAGAGGTTTATGTCTTAAAATAAAGACAGCTGAATCGGTTTGTTTGGTTTTTGAGCGTCTCCAAAAACTGTTTTCCCTCCAAAACGCCACGAGTTTTGTCGTTCTTCTTCAATAACCTGCTGAATATCAAAATCAGGAGTAAAATCTTTTTCAGCTGATGCTACAATCTGATGCAGCTTGTGTAAAGAATTTAATTTATCTGAATTTCCAAGCTTTGACTTTTCTATTCCTTTTCTAAGAATACCAATGCTTTCGTCGTACGTTTTTGTAGGTACTGGAAAAGGATGACCGTCTTTACCTCCGTGCGCAAAAGAAAACCTTGCAGGATCAGCAAATCTTGCCGGTGCCCCATGAATCACCTCACTTACCAATGCTAATGACTGCATAGTTCTCGGGCCAACACCTTCCAGCATCAGCAGGTCTTCAAAATTTTGTGGCTGCTGTTCACGGGTAATATATAAAAGCGCACCTAACCGCTTCAAATCTACATCAGAAGCCCGTACATCATGATGGGCAGGAAGAATTAATCTTGAAAAGTCTTTCATCACATCTATAGAGTCAGTATGGGAAATATCAAGGATTCCTTTCCTGTTTCCTGCAGCTTCGGAATCGGTAAGGTTAAGGATTTTCCCTCTTGAAATACCATTAATTCCAGTATGGGGTTCCTCTACAAATGATTTTACATTTTCCGAATGCCAATGGTAGCGTCTTGCCGTTCCGTCAGACTCGTGCATTCCCTGCTGAATCACACTCCAGTTTCCGTTATCTGAAAGCACAAAATTATGCAGGTATAGCTGGTATCCATCCTGTATAGCGGTATTGTCAACCTTTGCTGAAAGTCTACTGGCTCTTACCAGCTCTGTTCCATTCAGACCCGTTTTATCAGCTATACGAATCAGCTCGGAGGGAGTTTCTCTTGATAGTTTACCCTTGCCTCCACAGATATAAAGTCCCAGGGATTGGGAATTGGGATTAATAGAACGTTTCAAGGCTCCCATAACAGAAGTGGTAATTCCCGAAGAATGCCAGTCCATCCCCATCACCGCACCAAAGCTTTGAAACCAAAACGGATCTGCCAAACGGCGGAGAACCTCATCTTTACCATAATCCATCAGGATCACTTCAATAATGGAAAGCCCCAATACAGACATCCGCTCGTATAGCCATGGCGGTACTTTGCCATAGTGAAGTGGTAGATCTGCTGTTCCTGAACGTTTCATTTTGATTAAAAAACAAAGTTAGTTTTAATATTCTAAATGGGTCATGATTTGAATCAACTTTAAATAAGGGATAAAAAATTGTTTATTCCTATTTTTTTTGTGATTTTTGTATACCTCCAATACCAACAAATTATTATGAAAAAACTTTTATTTTTCCTATCTGTAATCCTGTTATCGGCCTGCCAAAGTAAAAAAGAAGAGTCAACCAATACGGAAGATCTTCAAAAAATGCGAGAGGAATGGATAAAAAACAGGTTAGATTTCTTTCAGGCAGCTCAACCCAAGTATTTTTCAGCTAAAACAATTAATGGTCATTCGTTCAACTCAAAGGATTATCAAGGGAAAAACCTCCTGATCTTCATTTACAGTAAAACCTTTCTTAAAAAAGATCCTCAGGCCAGTTATAATATGGTGGATGATTTTAATGGAATTTATGCCCGTTACAAAGACCATGTAGGAGTTATAGGGATTGTAGAGGGGCTAGTGGATACAGATAAGGAACTTCAACATATCTTTCATGATTCCAATTTTCCGTTTGAACAAATAGATAATACGCAATCTCCAGGCAAACCGGAACAACTGAAATATAATATCTACTGTACTCCGGCTAAAATACTGATTAACTCCAATGGAAAAGTGATCCATTCCAGTTGTGGAGGAGCTACAGATGAGGAGCTTATACGAAAGTTAGACAGTATTAAGAGTGCTCCAAAAGAGCTATAGGTCATTTGAGTAAAGCTTCAAATCCCCATGCTTTTCTTCATCAAACTCTTCATTAAAAATAATTTTGTTTCCAAACGGATCATTAACGGTAAAAGAAATGGCATTGTAAAAGGTCTTTTCAAGGCCCGGACGATTGTATTTGTAATTTTTACCGAGTAGTTCTTTGTGGTATTCGGGCACTCCTTCTCCCCAGATAAAAACATTGGTTCCCGGAGTTCCGTCCCCATGATGTTCACTCAGATGAAGAATAATATTGTCTTTTTTCACCTCCATATAAACGGGTGTATTTTCTTCAAAATGATGTTCCCATACGATTTCAAAGCCCATCCAACCGATGTAAAATTCCAGGGTTTTCTGATAATCAAAAATTCTGAGAATAGGAATGACCTGTTTTGCATTCATTATATAAATTAATTAAATATTTATGTGGATTTTGGAAATTATTTTTAAGTTTTGGCTAAAGCCAAATGATGCTCTATTTTTATGAAAGCGGACTAAAGTCCGCTCCTATTGAATGATATGTTTTATTGGTGAGAAAGGATGTTAATCAGTTTTCCAAACGGGTCTTTTACAAAGAATCTACGGACTCCCCAATCTTCATTGGTGATTTCATAAGTAATTTCAAAGTCTGCCTGCTTCATTTTATCATAAATTTCATTCACATTATCTACTTCAATGGATAAATCCGGAACTTCCGTGTTATTTCCGCCCTGTTTAGCAAAACTGATCTGAACTTTTGCCTCTTCTTTATTTCCTAGAGTTTTGATCCAGCCATGATCCATCAAAACATCAAGTTCTAAAATATCCTGATAAAAATGACTGGCTTTTGACAGATCATCTGTTTTTATGTTGACTACGATTCTTTTGACCATACTGTATCATTTAAAAAGCCCTGTGAAATTACATAAAATTCCACAGGGTTTCACAAGATTTTTATATGTATTTAGTCCTTAGAGCGAAGAAGCTGCTTCCAAAATCAATTCGGTAACTTCTTTAGGATGTGAAGCTAATGAGGCGTGCCCTGCATCTAAAGTAATTATTTTCTTTGGCTGAAGTCTTTCTGCCATTTCTTTCTCTGTTTCTGCCGGGATCATATGATCTTGTGAGGAGATCTGATACCAGCTTGGTTTTGTTTTCCATGCCGGCTCTCCAGCAACGTCTCCGAAACATTGCCCATGAATAGGTTTTTGTGACAATGCCATTACCAAAGCTTTTTCGGCATCGAGATCCTGGCAAAAAGCAGATTGAAACTCATCATACTTAATCCACAGGAAGCCTTTACTGTCCGGATAAATACTTGTTCCACCCGAAGATTCTCTTCTTCCTAAAAGAGCTCCTAAACTGTCTCCTGCATCCGGAGCAAAGGCTGCAATATAAACCAGCCCGGCAACTTTATCATGGTTTCCGGCACCCGAAATAACAGCACCTCCATAAGAATGCCCTACTAAAAGTACTTTTCCTTCCTGGGCATCAATAAGATCTTTTGTCTTATTAATATCATCCTGTAACGAAGTTAAAGGATTCTGAACACTTCTTACTTTATACCCTGCTTTTACCAAAGAAGGAATAACATACTGCCAGTGTGAGCCGTCTCCCCACGCTCCGTGTACCAAAATAATGGTTAAATCTTTCTGTTCCATAATGATTATTTAAAATTTGATGATTGTAAAGCTACGTGCTAAAATCTCAGTAGGCGTTAACTTAAGTTAATTAACAATCCGGTTTCTTATCCGGCTAAGAGACTGCTCTGTTATTCCTAAATAGCTGGCAATATGTTTCTGGGCTATTTTCTGAAAAAGAAGGGGTTCTTTTTTCAGAAGGTTTAAGTATCTGTTTTCGGGGGAATAGCATAACAAATCATCAATTCTTTTTTTGGCATCCAGATAAATTTTTTCACTCATTACACGCCCAAACTGCTGCCAGTAAGCTTCTTTTTCATATAAAGATTTAAGATCTTCCTTTCTTAAAAGTAAAATTTCACAATCTTCCAATGCCTGAATATTCATATTGGAAACGGTGTCGCAAAGGATACTTTCATAGTCTGTAAAAAATTCATTCTCAAAATAAAATCCGAAATTGATTTCCCGCCCCTGATCATTGATATAAAAGCTTCTTATCGTTCCTTTTTTGATAAAGCCTAAGTATTTACACTTTTCACCCTGTTTCAGAAAAAAACCGGATTTTAAAAGCTGTTTATGTTTAAGCAGGGCATAAAATTCTTCGAAATGCTCCCGATCTACCTGAAACAGTTCTCCATATTTTTTGTGATGGTTCAGCATAATCTATTTGTGTTTTTATATCTAAAAAAGCCTTGCAAAAAAAATTTCACAAGGCTATTACAAGTATTTTATTCCTGTTGTTTATCCTATTGGTTCAATGCTGTAAGTGCTGCATTATAATTAGGCTCATCAGCAATTTCTGAAACCTGCTCTGTATATACTACTTTGTTGTTTTCGTCTGTAACAATTACCGCACGGCTCAATAATCCCTTTAAAGGAGAATCTGTAATAGTCACTTCATAATCATCTCCAAAGCTGCTTCTGAAATCTGAAAGTGTTTCAACATTATTTAATCCTTCAGCTGCACAAAATCTTCCTAAGGCAAAAGGAAGATCTTTTGATATATTAATAACTACCGTATTATCCAATTTTGAAGCTTCTTCATTGAATTTTCTACTGGAAGCAGCACAGGTTGGCGTATCAATACTTGGGAAAATATTGAATACTTTTTTCTTTCCGTCAAAGGTTTCAAGTGTTTTTACATTTAAACCGGAGTCTACCAAAGCAAAATCTTTGATAGTGGTTCCTACTGACGGCAATGTTCCTATTGTGTGTACTTCGTTTCCTTTTAAAGTAATGGTTGACATAATTTTATTTTTAAAGTTTTTCAAATTTAATCAAAATAGATTTTTTTTCAATTTAATAAAGGTTAAATTAATCTTAAAGTGAAAAAACTCAGTACAGGAGTAAGTTCGAAAATTAAATTTTAACTAAATTTGTAGGACTATAATTTCAAATAACAAATAACAGTATAATGTCAGAAAAATCAAAAATCTATTACACGCTTACTGATGAAGCTCCAATGCTGGCTACACATTCGTTTTTACCTATCGTAAAAGCTTTCACAAAATCAGCAAACATCGAGATCGCAGTTCCGGATATTTCTTTGGCAGGAAGAATTTTAGCTAATTTTCCTGAATTTTTAAAAGACGATCAGAAAATCGGTGATGCTTTAGCAGAATTAGGACAGCTGGCTACTCAACCTGACGCTAATATTATCAAACTTCCTAATATTTCGGCTTCTGTTCCTCAGTTGGATGAGGCTATTGCTGAATTACAGGCTAAAGGTTTCGCAGTTCCCAATTATCCTGCAGAACCTAAAAATGATGATGAAAAAGCAATCAAAGCTAAATATGCAAAAGTTTTAGGAAGTGCAGTAAATCCGGTATTAAGAGAAGGAAATTCTGACAGACGTGCTCCAAAAGCTGTTAAAAACTATGCAAAGGCCAACCCTCACAGAATGGGTGACTGGGCTTCTGACAGCAAAACTGATGTAGCTCATATGAACAATGGTGATTTCTACGGGACAGAAAACTCTACAACCTTAGAAAATGCCACTCAATATAAAATTGTATTCAAAGGAAATGATGGGGCTGAAACTTTGTTGAAAGATTTCGCAGGTCTTCAGGCCGGAGAGATTATCGATTCTTCTGTAATGAATCTAAATGCTTTGAAAGTATTTGTACAGGAAGCTATTGAAGAAGCTAAAAATAAAAATGTACTTCTTTCCGCTCACCTTAAAGCGACAATGATGAAAATCTCTGATCCGATTATTTTCGGGGCTATTGTAGAGACGTTCTTCAAGGGTGTATTTGCTAAATATGCTGAGACATTCAAATCTTTAGATGTCAACCCTAACAATGGTCTTGCTGATCTTTTTGAAAAAATCAAAGGAAATGCTCAGGAAGCTGACATCAAAGCTGATATCGAAAAAGCTCTTGCTGAAGGACCTAGAGTGGCCATGGTAAATTCTGACAAAGGGATTACCAACTTCCACGTACCTTCTGACATCATTGTTGATGCTTCTATGGCTGCTCTTGTAAGAGGTGGCGGTAAAATGTGGAACAAAGAAGGGAACGAAGAAGATACAGTTTGTATTATTCCGGACCGTTCTTATGCAGGTTTCTATCAGTCTGTCATTGACGATATGAAGGCACACGGAAAACTGGACCCTACGACTATGGGATCTGTTCCCAATGTTGGATTAATGGCTCAAAAAGCTGAAGAGTATGGTTCTCACGATAAAACTTTCCAATTGTCTGCTGACGGAACTGTAGAGGTTCAGGATGAAGCGGGTAATGTTCTTCTTTCTCAAAAGGTAGAAAAAGACGATATCTTCAGAATGTGCCAGACTAAAGATGCTCCTATCCAGGACTGGGTAAAACTAGCTGTAAACAGATCAAGATTATCTGATACACCTGCTATTTTCTGGCTGGACAAAGGAAGAGCTCATGACAGAGAAATCATCAAAAAAGTAGAAAAATATCTTGCTGATCACGATACTGCAGGTCTTGACATCAGAATTCTTGATGTAAAAGATGCTATGACTGAAACATTAAAAAGAGCAAGAGAAGGTAAAGATACGATCTCTGTTTCAGGAAACGTATTAAGAGATTACTTAACTGACCTTTTCCCGATCCTTGAACTTGGAACTTCTGCAAAAATGCTTTCTATTGTTCCATTAATGAACGGAGGTGGCTTGTTTGAAACTGGTGCCGGAGGTTCTGCTCCAAAACACGTGGAACAGTTCTTAGAAGAAGGATATTTAAGATGGGATTCTCTAGGTGAATTCCTTGCTTTACAAGCTTCTCTAGAGCATTTGGCACAAACTCAGGAAAATGCAAAGTCCCAGGTACTGGCTGATGCATTGGATGAAGCAAATGCTAAATTCTTAGCTACAGATAAGTCTCCTGCAAGAAAAGTAGGACAAATTGATAACAGAGGTTCTCATTTCTATTTAGCTATGTATTGGGCTGAAGCCTTGGCAAACCAAACTGTTGATGCAGAATTGGCGGCTAAATTTGCTCCAATTGCAAAAGAAATGAAAGAAAATGAAGAAGTAATTAATGCAGAATTAATTGGTGCTCAAGGTAAGCCTCAAAATATTGACGGTTACTACAAAACTGATAAATACAAAACGTATACGGCAATGAGACCAAGTACTGTTTTAAATGAAATTATTGACAGAATCTAATTTCTGATGTAAGTATAAATTAGAAAGCTCCTTTTGAAAAAGGGGCTTTCTTGTTTTTGGCCTATTCTTTAAAAGATATACCGAAAACCACCCCATCAAAAATTCTTTGAATTTTCGCCACCCCGCCGGAGAAGGGGAATGATCGCCATTACAAATTACAGTAAACATTTTACCTATTAGCTATTACATGTTTGGCTAAAGCCAGATCACACATTGATAATAATAAAGCGGACTAAAGTCCGCTCCTATTGATGTTTACTCTTCAACATCTGTTATCTATTATCTGCTTCTGCTATTTTTTAATTCATAAAGCTTTGGGGAAACCATTCAAAAGCGTTTGCTTTTTTCTTTGTGAATCCCAGCCCTGGCCATGGCAGGTGACAGGCAAAGGCTCTGGTTTGGGTATCAGCCAACTGTAGAAGAAGTTTTTTTCTTGTAGCGGTAGCAATGTCCAGGTCGGTATCTCCGGAAAAGCCCCATTCAGGATGCGGAAAAAGAATAACATCGGAATGAATAAGGTCTGCAATGTACAGTAATTTTTCATTGCCTGAAGATATTGTTGTAACTGTTAAACCTGGCGTATGCCCCGGAGCTAACTGAAAGCTGAAATAATCATACATCTTATTGTTCAAATCATAAAATTTCAGTTTGGGTTGAATTGCTTTTAAGATATTCTGAAGCGCTGGAACAATCTGATTCAGCAATTCAGGTCTGGCTTTCAGAGCACTGTTATTAAAGTCTTTAAGGGAAGCCTGCATCCAGAAATCATATTCAATTTTTGAAATGAAGATATTTGCATTAGGGTAAACAAAGTTATTTTGTTTATCTATAACTCCTCCAATATGATCGGGGTGGGCATGAGAAATAAAAACGTCAGTAATATCCTTCGCAGAGAAGCCTGATTTTTGGAGGCTTTTCAGTAGAAATCCTGTTCTTTCATCAGCAAAAATTCCCATTCCGGAGTCGAAAAGGATTAGTTTATTCTCTGTCTTAACAAGCAGCGTGTTCATCGCCATATCAATATAATCTTCTGGCCTGAAATTATTTTTAAGAATGGCTTTCACTTCTGAAACATTCCCTCGTGGGGCAAATGAATTCACATCCGTTTCGTGAATGTATCCATCCGTGAGAACAAAAAGTTCCAATTCTCCGAGTTTCATTTTTTTAAACCCTGAAAGGTCTTCTTCTTTGTTGTTGGAAGTTATTTTCGGCTCTGCCAGTACACTGGAAAAAGGAACCAAGCTCAGTGTTCCTGCCAGTAAACCATTCTTTAACAGTTCTCTTCTATTCATAATATAAATATGTGATGTTGTGATTGTATTCTATTTAAAGAAACTGAGCTTCTGCCATTATCCAGAAGCCAGTTTACAGTATAGCCTTTAGTTGTTTACTAATTTCATGGAGCCCTCAGTATATCTTTCGCCTACATTGGGGTATTTTTTCAGGATGGCATCAATGGTATCCAAATCAGATTGGGAAAGGTCTATATTTACGGCCGCAATATTTTCTTCCAGGTATTTGATTCGTTTGGTCCCAGGGATCGGAATAATATCTTCACCCTGATTGAGTACCCAGGCTAATGCCAGCTGAGTTCCCTTTACTCCTTTGGAAGCAGCAAGATCATTGATTTCTTTTGCCAGCTTGGTATTGTTTTCTATATTTTCCTGCTGATAACGCGGTAAAGACCTTCTAAAGTCGTCATCCCCAAAGTTCTGTACTTCATTAATGTTTGCAAAAAGGCCTCTTGCTAATGGAGAATAAGGAACCAAACTAATTCCAAGCTCTCTGATCGTTGGCAGAATTTCTTTTTCAACATCTTTTGTAAGGATAGAGTATTCAGACTGCAATGCAGCAATCGGATGAATTTTATTGGCTTTTCTGATAGATTCTGCTGAAGCTTCAGAAAGTCCGATATATTTTACTTTTCCGGCTTTTACAAGTTCTGCCATTGCTCCTACTGTTTCTTCTACAGGGATATTCGGGTCTACTCTATGGGCATAGTAAAGATCAATAGTATCTATTTTTAACCTTTGGAGGCTTAAATCCACCGCCTTTCTGATCCATTCCGGCGAACCGTCAAAGTAAGTGCCCGGAGCTCCACTATGGCTGGCTTTACCATCTTTAAATCTGAATCCGAATTTTGTGGCAATAAAAATCTTATCTCTGTTGGGAACCAAAACTTTAGAGATCAGCTTTTCATTTTCTCCATTAGCATACATATCTGCTGTATCCCAAAAATTGACTCCCAAGTCTAATGCTCTGTGTAAAGTATTGATACTCTCCTGCTCATCTGCAGGACCATAAGCAAAGCTCATTCCCATACAGCCTAAACCAATAGCAGATAACTGCTCTCCTGTATTTCCTAATTTTCTAAATTTCATGATGGTATGATTTTAATTTTACAAGACAAAATTAGAACATAGAAACAGCATCTGTGATATATAATTCAAACTAAGAATTATAAAATTCAAACAGAATTCATTCTTAAGGTATTCGGAGTTAGCCCGGTTTGTTTTTTAAAATAATTGGTAAAATAAGCAGGCTCTTCAAAACCCAACCCATAGGCTATCTCAGCAATATTCCAGTCTGTGTGTTTCAATAAAGCATGGGCTTCCTGAACAACTCTGGCTGTGATTTGCTGGCTGGTTGTCTTTCCGGTAATCTCTTTTACAGAACGGTTCAGGGAATTCACATGAATGGAAAGACTCTGGGCATAATCATTGGGTGTTTTCAATTTCAGATATGCTTCAGGACTGTCAATAGGAAACTGTCTTTCCAGCAGTTCCATAAATAAGGAAGCTACTCTTTGTGAAGCATTCTGATAAGGTTCAAAACTTTCTGCCGGGTTCATTTTCATTGTTTCATGAATCATCAGGTAAAGATAGGCCCTAAGCATATCGTACTTATGAACGTAATCCGACTGAATTTCGGTCATCATTTTGATATACAGGTCAGAAAGTATCTTCTGCTGATCTTCCTCAACAAAGAAAACCGGAGTTCCCCCTATTTTGAAAAGCGGAGAATCCTGAAGGTTTCCCATACGGCTGCCACTTTGCAGAAACTCCTCTGTAAAGAGGCAGAACCATCCTTTTTGATTTTCATCCTCAGATTCCCAGGAATAAGGAACAATAGGGTTCGAAAATAATAATGCCGGGCGGTCTATCTCAATCCATTTATCTGCATAATGAAGTCTTCCCTTTCCTATAATCAATGAAATTTTATAATAATCTCTCCTGCTGTAGGGAGCTAATACAGCACAATATTCCCTTGAGGCTACATTGAAATGCCCCATCCCATGTGTAACGAGACACTGGGGGCCCAGGCCGGGAAAATTTCTTTCATAAAAACCTTTTACTGATTCCTTGGATTCCATATATCAAAATTATAAAATTCAAACCAATATATCTAAAAAAATAATCTATATCTATACAATAGAAATGGCTGACATTACTGCCAGCCACTTAAAGTGAATATATATAATTGATAATGGTCTAATCCCAGTCATCGCCATGCCCGTGTCCGTTCCCATGACGATTCTTATTTTGTTTTTTATAATATTTTTCCTGATTTTTATAATACTTTTCCTGTTGTTTACGGTATTTTTTCACATCATTTTTACGTCCATAAACGATCACAGGATTCTGTCCTCTATAATATTTCTTTTTAAATACGATGTATTTTTCCCTTCCAAGTATTCTCTCAAGTTCAGAGTATCTTTCGTCCTTCCATCTTCCGGGTTCTACTACATATACTCTATTCCATGAATTGTAATCACGGTATCGGTCATTTAAAGCATAGACCTGGTTAGCCTGTGTTGTGGAAAGTAACAGATCTGCGATTACAGTCTGCCAGTTGATATCAGTAATACTTCTTCTATAATCATTATAATAATCTGACTGTGCATAGCTCATGCTAAAGGTCCCGATTAAAAATGCTGTTAATAATAATTTTTTCATTTCATTTCCCTTTTAAATTAAACATGATGACATAGACAATTAAAGTGCCAATTATTAATTCCAATTCCCAACATTTGTTAATAAAAATCGCAAACCATTGATTATCTTTTATAATATTTTCAAAATTCATGTGTAATTATTAGATGTTAGATGTTTAGCAAAGGTTCTTTATTCTTTATTCTTTATTCTTTATTCTTTATTCTTTATTCTTTATTCTTTATTCTTTATTCTTTATTCTTTATTCTTTATTCTTTATTCTTTATTCTTTATTCTTTAAATCCATTACTTATAAAATTCGTTAAGATTCCAAAAATATGTTATACCATATCATTTAAATTTGTAATTTTAAAATAGAGAATGCTTTTTATTGTTCTCTTAGAGCCATTATCAACTAAATCTCAGTAATTATGGAAAATATAAAATTTGAAGTATCTCCCTATCAGGATGAATTACAGCTACTCATTGATGATGAAAAAGTGGGTTATATG
This sequence comes from Chryseobacterium sp. WG14, assembly GCF_024586945.1. NCBI lineage: Bacteria > Pseudomonadati > Bacteroidota > Flavobacteriia > Flavobacteriales > Weeksellaceae > Chryseobacterium > Chryseobacterium sp. WG14. Next base: position 561,308 of record NZ_JALCZD010000001.1, on the reverse strand, counting down.
TCCATAGAGATCGACGGAAGGTTACTGATCGTATATTATACTAAACTGGATGAAGCCCGTGAAGGACAGGGATATGCCAAGCTGTTACTGGATGAATTGGTACGCTATGCAGAAGAAAAGGATTTACTTGTAGACCCGGAATGTGATTTTGTACGCCAGCAGTTTGAGAATCATCCTGCAAGATATAAAGATATCTGGCATGCATAATCAGTCTTCCCACCATACACTAAACTGATAATCTGACTGGTTCAGATCAACAACTTCTCCAATTTTTGGAGTAAGGATAGATAAGTCTTTTTCTTTTCCAAGATTTGTTATTTTTTGTAGAGGTTCATTCCAGGGATGAAGAGCCAGTGCAAATTTAGCAGCATGTACAGGAATAATATGTTTTGCTTTTACATCAATACCCGCCTGAATTACATCTTCAGGTAAGGTATGAATGTATTTCCATGCTTCACCATATTGTCCATTTTCAAGAATGGCATAATCGAAAGGGCCATATTTTTCTCCTATCATTTTAAAGTGAGAGTCATAACCGCTGTCGCCTCCTAAAAATATTTTTTTTGTAGGGGTTATCAAAACATACGAAGCCCAGAGGGTATCATTCTGTTTTATTCTTCTCCCGGAAAAGTGCCTTGCGGGTGTAAAGATTATGGTAGTATTATTTTTTAATTTCACTTCAGCACCCCAGTCTTCTTCAATAAGTTTATTTTCCGGATATCCCCATCTTTCCAAATGCGCTCCTACTCCAAGGGGTATAATAGCCATACCTGTTCTGTCTCTAATAGATCGAACAGTGGGATAATCCAGGTGATCAAAATGATCGTGGGTAATAATCAGGTAATCCAGCTCCGGAATGTCTTCGGGCTTAAAAATATCAGCTCCTTTAAATGCTTTATTGAAATATTTAAAGGGGGATCCATATAAGCTCAGTACCGGATCAATTAAAAAAGAGATTCCGCCAACCTGTAAATAATAAGATGAATGCCCCAGCCAGACGAATACATCTTTGTCTTTATCAATACTTTTTAAATCTGTGTGAATGGAAGGAATATCTTTCGAGGGTTTTAGCAACGGATCTTTCTTACCCAGAAAAAAGTCATAAGTGACTTTTGACATTTTGTAGCCTTCAGCAATTGATGGAGTACAACTGATATTCTGAAATTGTTTTTTTCTGTACAGTTTTGATTTTTTGATACGTTCCAGCCGCTTTCCTTTGGGTACAGCACCAAAGGCTTTCCCATTGATCACTATATAATAAACACTAAGCAATACAGCTATTCCTGTAATAATCCAGTACACCATCTGTTAAATAAAGATCAAATGTATTGACTTTTCATTTTAAATAAAAAATATAAATAATAAAGCTCTCAATTTTTAACTAAATTTATAAAGTCAAGCACAAAATTTATCATTCATTTAAGTGATGATTAATTTTAATCTTTCTATTTTAGCAGCTTAAAAAAACTCAAAGACATTGAAAAATTATTCGGCAATATTGCTTCTGGTTCTATTATCGTCATGTTCTTCTATCAGAAAACATAACGAACAAAGAGCTTCATGCACTCCTCCGGAACAACTTAAAGAAGATGTAGACTATGCTTATTCAAAGCTTCAGCAGATGCATCCTCAGTTATATTGGTATATTCCCAAACAAGAATTAGACTATAAATTTGATAGTCTTAAACAAACAATTACCGAACCTCTTACTCCGCTTCAGTTTTATTTCAAATTCCAGCCTGTCATTGCAAGTATACGTGAAGGACATCTTTCTTTGAGGATTCCAAGAAAAAAATTTACGAAACAGGAAATCAAAAAATTAGAGCATACAAAAGGGTTATTCAGCCGCTTTGAATATTATATAGATGGTGATCATATGTATATCATTCAAAATAGAGATGCTATTGAAAATATCAAACCGGGAACTGAAATTCTAAAGATTGACAATATTGCTGTTTCAGACTATATTAAAAAATACAGAAGCCTGATCAGCAGTGACGGATACAATACCACTTTTCATTCTTATTTTTTAAAGGATCTTTTTTTTAACTTCTATACTGCTGAAAACGGCCTATCTAATACTGCAATTATTGAGACACTTTATGAAGGTGAAAAACATGCGTATACGTTAAGCAGGGAATCTAAATCAGAAACTGATCTTGACAAGGATAAGGAAATGAAAAAGAGGACACAGGAAAAAAAGGTAAATGATTATGTAGCCGCCAGCAATTCTTATAACAGAAGTTTTAAATTCCTGGATAAAGACAGCACTATCGCTTACTTACAGGTGAAAAGTTTCTCCCGGGATTATTCAGATAAATTTTACAAGGAAACTTTTGCTAAAATAAAAAATGCAAAGTCTTCCTATCTTATCATTGATGTCCGCAACAACTATGGAGGTTCACTTCACGAAATTAATAATCTGTATTCCTATTTAACAGATAAACCTTTTACGCTGATAAAACCGTCTCAGGTGACCTCAAAAACAACTCCTTTAAGAACCAATTATTTCAGGAAAAGCACTCCTTTAGAATATGCCTTCAAAAGTATTGCCTATCCGAGTTACTTTTTCGCCCAGGCTTTCAGCACCTATAAAAAGGATGGAAAGACCTTCTATAAAATGAAGGTGGATAAGCCTACAAAACCCAATAAAGAATCTTTCAACGGAAAAGTTTTTGTACTGATCAACGGAGGAAGTTTTTCGGCTTCTTCTATCATTACGGCAAAGCTTAAAAGTGATAAGAAAGCCATCCTGGTTGGGGAAGAAACAGGAGGTGCCAACGATGGAACGGTAGCAGGATTTTATTCTTACCAACAACTTCCCAATACCAAAATAAAGTTTCCCATAGGATTACTTTTTGTACAGCCGAATATCGACTTCCGGGACAGTAAGAAGGGAGTGACACCTGATATTGTAATTAAAGAAAGTATGCAGGATATTATTGATAAAAAAGATCCGCAGCTGGACTGGATAAAAAATGAAATAAACATAGAAAAAGAAAAATTTTCCCAATAAGAGACTCGGGCGGGCTTTCAGCCCGCCCGAGTCTCTTTATTTCTTTAGCTCATTTAAAAGGCCTTCAATATGTTGAATATGTCTTCCATAATAGCGATAGAACCATAGTCTTCCGGATAAAAACAATACAAATAGCCCTGCGATTACTGAACCTATCAGTATAATGGCAATTTTAGCCTCGCTTAAAGGTTTGGGCCAGGGTATAAACTCCAGGACGATAAGTATCTCGCATACCAGAAAAGGGGCAAAACTGATATAGTAAGAGAGGTAATACTGTTTATTTAAATTAAACTGGGTAACCAGATCTTTCAGCGCCTCATAGGTCTTCAGTTCCGTGTTGCTTATCTCATTGTAAAGTTTAAAAAATTTACTGAAAAAGAAAACGGTGACAATTAGCATAGAAGCAATTAATACGGTAATATACAACTGAAGTTTAAAAGGCCTGCATACCGAGCAAACCATAAATGCAAAAATAAAAATCCCTATAATCCACCAGAACTCCTGACGCATATTTTTACGCATTTTTTCAAGTGGAAGATTAATTTTATTTCTTTGTTCAATGCTTATTTCCGGTGTTACCTCTGTAATATCCTCATTCCAGGTATTTTTCAATTCGTCTATATTCATTGGTTTGTTGATTTACTGATTATTTAAATTTAATCTGAGCCTAAAATATCTTTAAGTTTATTTTTTGCTCTGTTCATTTTCACTCTTACATTTCCTTCAGAAATACCCATTTGTTCGGCAATTTCTCTCCCTGAAAAATCTTCCAGGTAATAAAAAATAAATGCTTTATCAATTGGATTCAGCTGATGAATGGCTTTATACATTTTAGCTAACCTTTCCTCTTTATGATAGTCATACTCTTCCTGAGCAATGATATAGTTGGAAATGTCATTATTAGCAATAAAGCTCCTTCTTTTTTCTGATTTAAGGAAAATAATAGCGGTGTTTAAGGCAATCCTGTAGAGCCAGGTTGAAAATTCACTATGCCCGAGAAAGCTGGGATATGCTTTCCAGAGCTGGTATATAATTTCCTGAAAAAGATCATCCCGGTCTTCTTTTTCAGACATATACATCTTAGAAATCTTAAAAATGATTCCTTTATGCTTTGTAATCTTATCCAAAAACTCTTGCTCTATTGAGGTCATAGCTTGTCAGTCTAAAGAGTTAGTTTCAGTTTAAAAAAAATGTTACAGAAATTTAGAAAAAATAAAAAAACCTGACAGAAATCTGTCAGGTCCTCATTGTGTGTGTTTTTTAATCTTACTCAATAGCTATTTGTTCCAATAGTATCTTGCTCGAAATAATAATTTTCACAGTTAGTAGAAAAAAAACGGAAATGTTACATTTTTTTATAAAAAAACTGCTATAAAACTTCAAGGTATCGATTGATGGAATTTATCTATTATTAATTTTAAAAGGTAAAAAATTCTAATTCAGCCTATCTAAAGCCTTTTGCAGTGTATTCACATCAATAAAATCAAGTTTTGCACCTATAATGATAAAGACAAAAAGAACAAATGTTAAAAACAGAATAATAAATATATAGACTGACACAAACCAGATTACGGTATTCAGAATATTTCCTTTAATTCCAAATTTGTTCATAAAAAATCTCTGAGAACGTTCAAACCATGATTTTTTCTTACTGACAGCTTTTGGAGCTATATCAATACCGTTAAGCTCATCTACCAACCGTATAACATCTTCTATATACCTGCCGTACATATAATAAATCCAGTATTTGATAATAAAGAAGACTAATAAAAGGGTAATGAGAAAACTGATTCCGAAAATAGCCAGATTATACTCCATATCGAAATGGAAATTAACTTTTATCAAAGATAAGAGGAAGGCCAATGGAATATAGGAAATATAGTATGAAATATAAATTTCCTTTGATATTAAAAGCTGAGCTTTAAGGTTAAAAAGATCATAATTGGTATTGATACTGTTTCTTTGCAGTAATTTATACAGTATAAGAAACCGGGAATAAAAATAAACAATAAAGGCGATCGTCAAAACAGTGACGAAAGTTGATATCGTTTTAATATTAGAATCAGGAGAAGCAAAAGGAAAACTGGTCAGTAGCATGGGTAATGTAATGACCATGAGCCAAAATTCAGTTTTCATATTGATTTTCAACATCTGTAGTGGAGAATGGATCTCCCGCTGCTTTTCAAGCGAAATTTCCGGCGGTTCCTGGCCGTTATCTTTATTCCAAAGTTCTTTAAAATTATCTAGCTCCATGTTTTTCATGTTTTAATTTGAACCTGTCCTTTGTTTTTCAATGATCTCTTTCAGTTTCGCTTTTGCCCTTTTAAGTTTTACCCTTGCATTGACTTCGGTAATACCTAGCTGATGGGCAATTTCTTTTCCGGGAAAATCTTCCAGAAAGAAAAAAATAAGAGCTTTATCAATTGGGCTCAGCTGATGGATCGCTTCATACATCATCTTCATATTTTTGTCATCCGTATCATTATAGGGCTCCTGCTGAACACCTAATCCGTCTACATTTTGGTTCCGGATAAAACTACGCTTTTTTTCGCTTCTCAAAAATACAATTGCTGTATTAAGCGCAGTTCTGTACAGCCACGTTGAGAAATCACTCCTTCTCTGGAAATCTCCATATGATTTCCACGCCTGGTAAATGATCTCCTGATAAAGATCATTCTGGTCGTCCCAATTATCCATATACATTTTAGAGATCTTGAAAATAACACCTTTATGTTTTTCAATTTTCTCTAAAAATTCTTTTTCCAGTGAAGACATGATTTACAAACTAATCCTTAAAGTAACATCAATAAAAACGCTACTTTTATATAACACAAAAACTAAAATTCCAGAGATTAAGTTAAAAAATTCTTAAAAAACAAAGGCATTTATTAAGAATTTTTATTTTATGTTAAATCGATGTCAGAATTTTCTCTAGAAAATATAATCTGTACTTAAAAAGTTGGAATCGTGATCTCTAACAATTGTATTGAGCAATTCTTTATTGGATTCCGTAAGTTTTGCGGCTACCAGGGATCTTATAGAGAATGAACGAAGTGCATCAAAAACAGAAAGTGTACCTTCGGCACTGTCTTTTCTTCCGGTAAAAGGAAAAACATCCGGTCCACGCTGTGCCTGGCAATTGATATTAACACGGCTCACAAGATTCACAAATGGGTCAATCAGTCTGGAAACTTCCTGTGGATCTTCACTGAAAATGCTCACCTGCATCCCGTGAGAAGCATTCACCTGATATTCTATAGGCTCTTCAATCTCCTCAAACGGCACTACAGGAATTATAGGGCCAAATTGTTCTTCATGATATAGTTTCATCTCACTGTTCACAGGATAAACTACCGCCGGAAAAACAAAAGATTCTTCTGTATAGCCTCCCTGCTTATTTAAAACCGATGCTCCTTTTGCCAATGCATCATCAATACATTCTTTTAGATAAGGAGGCTTATTCACCTCCGGAAGCGGAGTCACCTTGACATCTTTTTCCCACGGAAGTCCCGGCTTCAAAGCAGAAACAGCTTCACTCAGTTTGGCGGTAAACTCTGCGGCAATTTCTTTCTGCACAAAGATGAGTTTTAAAGCAGTACAACGTTGTCCGTTAAAGGAAAGTGCTCCCAAAATACATTCACTCACTGCCACATCAAGGTCGGCATGTTTTGTAACAATAGCCGCATTTTTAGCATCCAGACTTAAAATAGCTCGTAAGCGGTTAACTTTCGGATGTAGTTTTTTCAACCCATTCGCTACTTTACTGGAGCCAATGAAAGCCAATACATTCACCTTTCCGCTTTCCATAATCGGAGTGATGATCTCCGAACCTTTTCCATACAGCGTATTCACGGTTCCTTTCGGGAAGGCTTCTTTAAATGCATTCAACAGTGGATAATGAGCCAATACTCCATGCTTCGGTAACTTGAACAAGATTGTATTTCCCATGATCAGCGCAGGAATCAGTGTGGTGAAAATCTCATTCAAAGGATAATTGAACGGCCCCATACTCAAAACAACGCCCAATGGCGCTCTTCTGATCTGGGCGATTGTTCCTTCGGCCTGCTGAAAACGGGAAGATTCCCTGTCAAGATCTTTTAATGCATCAATTGTCTGGTTGATATAATCTACGGTACGGTCAAATTCTTTGGTAGAATCAGCCAGGGTTTTTCCGATCTCCCACATGAGTAGCTTAATAACAAGATCACGCTGCTGAATCATCAGGTATACGAATTTCTGCATGCACTTTATTCTTCCTTCCACAGACATGGTGGGCCACTCGCCTAATCCGTTATTATATGCTTTTACACAGGCATCAAGAACTTCCATTGCTTCTGCAGGTCCTATATTCGGAATACTTCCCAGCAGCTTCCTTTCCAATCCGTTTTCTGTAGGAATACAGACCGGCGAATAAATGTTCTGCATTTCTCCTTTCCATTCTACCAGTTCTCCATTAAGCAGATACTCCTTCTGATGGATCTCGGGAACTTTATATTCTTCGGGAATTTCATTTTCACTTTTAAAAATATCCTGAAATGACGGTGTGCTGTTCGAGTTCATATTTTCTAAAATTTTAATAATCTGAATCTAATTTTTGAAGAATAAAGGTAGATGTAAAAAACGATTTTAGAATCTATGGTTTAATAGATTTGTTCTATTTGCAAGCTGTTTGAATGAAAATTAAAATTGACTTTAAGATAAGACCGTTTTAGTCTGAGAATAGATTTAATCTATTTAAATTGAGTATTGGCAATCGAAAAAAGAATAATTTTGCTAAAAAAATAAATTCATGTTTTTAAAAGTAATTTTCAGTACATTATTTTTCTTATCAACATTTAGTTTTGCTCAAAATTCTAAAGCAATCAATACTGTTTTGTTAAAAGGAACACCAGTACGTACCTATTCCAAATTACCGGAGATTAATAAACCTGCTCCTAAATTCACCCTTACGGATGTTAATATGAATGACCAGAGCTTGGATGCTTATAAAGGAAGGTATGTGATCCTCAATATCTTTCCAAGTGTAGATACGGGAGTTTGCTCAGCATCTGTTCATCATTTCAATGAGGATGCCGGAAATCTTCCCAATACGGTGGTTCTTTGTATTTCCAAAGATTTACCTTTTGCTCAAAAAAGATTCTGTGGTGCTGAGGGGATCAGCAATGTGGTGATGCTTTCAGATTTCCGTTCCGATTTCGGATGGAATTATGGGGTAGAAATGATAGAATCTCCGATGAAAGGACTTCTCAGCCGAGCTGTTGTAGTGATTGACCCTTCAGGAAATATTATTTATGAAGAGCAGGTACCGGATATTTCTCAGGAACCTAATTATGAGGCAGCTATTGCAGCGGTAAAAAATTAATTAGTTTTTTGCTTACCATAATAAACATCTCCGGCGATCTTCGATCGCCGGAGATGTTTATTAATACCAATAAGATTGCGTATATATAGAACGCTTTAGAACACTAATAGGAATATTGACTATCGGGACTAAAAATACAGCGATATACATATGAAAATCAAATAAAAAACCTGCCTCACAGCAGGTTTTTATTCCTTTTAACATGATCATTAAGAACCAGTCGTAAGATGAAAATATCGTGGATCCGGATAATGAAATTCAAAATCCAGGTCTGAAATTAATTTTGAGGAGGATATTGTTCTGCCTTGGGTAGTACGGTCACCTGAATACGGCAGATTTTTCTGGGCATTGATAATCTCTTCCTTATTAGGATGCACAGGAGCCACCACATTATAAACTTTGGATTGCGATTGATTCTTCAGCATTTTTTCAACAACTGAACAAATATCTGCATAATGAATATGGTTGACCAACAGATCCAGATTGGATATATTATAATTCTTAAGCAGTCTCAGGTCTCCCATTAATCCGGCCAGTCTTAGAATATTAACCTCAGGAAATCTGCTTTTTATGATACTCTCGCTTGGAACATCATCCGCGGAACAGTCTTCTTCTGTAAATTCTTTTTCAGCATTCGGATATACTCCTGTAGAGCTCATCAGGTAGAGCTGTCCTTTATAATCTCCAAGAAATGCCAGTAAATTCTGAGCCCTCTCATGCAACGGAATTTCAGCACCCCTTATCCCTGAAAACGGAACCGTGATAATTACAGCATCCAGCTGTGGTGCCATAGCCCATTCCTGCATTGTTTCGGATATATCATCGTCCGGAAAGCTGACCTGTGTCACACGGTATCCTTTAGCTGATAAATCTTCTATTTTAGACTCTGATGTAGTTGTTACAAAAATCTCATATTGCCCGGATAATCTCTGTGCAATATGACCGCCCAACCAACCACAACCTATAATTCCTATTTTTTTCAATTTTTAATGTATTAGTCTGTTTGTTAAAACAAATAATCGTCTATGAATTCATCACCACCTCTCCATCTTTATTATTTACAGTAGGTTTTCATCTACAAGATTAGGAAGCGTCACTTTCAGGTTCGGCTCAATTTCCATCGCTCTTTTTATCGCGAACATAGCGCCTTCATTTCTGGCCCAGCTTCTTCTTGAGATTCCGTTATTAACGTCCCAGAATAGCATAGATTTTAATCTTCTGTCTGCATCATCACTTCCATCCAACAGCATTCCGAAACCTCCGTTGATTACTTCTCCCCAGCCTACACCGCCTCCATTGTGAATAGAAACCCAGGTAGCACCCCGGAAACTATCACCTATCACATTATGAATCGCCATATCTGCTGTAAATCTTGAACCATCATAAATATTGGAAGTTTCTCTGTAAGGAGAATCTGTTCCTGATACATCATGATGATCTCTTCCCAATACTACAGGTCCTATCTCTCCGTTTTTAATCGCTTTATTGAAAGCTTCAGCAATTTTCATTCTTCCTTCTGCATCTGCGTACAGAATTCTTGCCTGGGAACCTACCACTAATCTGTTTTCCTGAGCCCCCTTGATCCACTGGATATTATCTTTCATCTGCTGCTGAATTTCTTCAGGAGAATTTTTGATCATTTCTTCCAATATCGTACAGGCAATAGTATCCGTTTTCTGCAGATCTTCCGGTTTTCCGCTGGTACATACCCAACGGAACGGTCCGAAACCATAGTCAAAGCACATAGGTCCCATAATGTCCTGAACATAACTAGGATATTTAAACTCCCTTCCCAATGTTGGATTTTCAGCCATTACATCAGCGCCTGCTCTGGAAGCTTCCAGTAAGAAGGCATTTCCGTAATCAAAGAAATAAGTACCTTTCTTTGTATGTTTATTAATAGCTGCAGCATGTCTCTTTAAAGTTTCCTGTACTTTTTCTTTGAATAGCTCAGGATCTTCAGCCATCATTCTGTTAGATTCCTCAAAGCTTTGCCCTACCGGATAATATCCTCCGGCCCACGGATTGTGAAGTGAAGTTTGGTCTGAACCGATATCAATCCTTAGATCTGCTTCATCAAATTTTTCCCAAACATCAACGATATTTCCAAGGTAGGCCAAAGAAACAGCTTCTTTATTCTGCTGAGCTTCTCTTACTCTTTGTACCAGTTCATCAAGATCTTCATGGATTTCATTCACCCATTTCTGATCGTGACGGATTTTTGTGATCTTTGGATTCACTTCTGCACATACGGTAACACATCCTGCAATATTTCCGGCTTTTGGCTGAGCACCGCTCATACCTCCTAAACCTGAAGTTACAAAAAGTCCTCCCTGAGGTTCTTTATTTATTTTTCTGAAAGCATTTAAAGCGGTAATTGTTGTCCCATGAACAATTCCCTGTGGACCAATGTACATATAACTTCCTGCAGTCATCTGACCGTATTGAGTTACCCCCAATGCATTGAATTTCTCCCAGTCATCAGGCTTGGAATAATTTGGGATCATCATTCCATTCGTTACTACCACTCTTGGAGCATCTTTATGTGACGGGAACAACCCCATCGGGTGTCCAGAGTACATTACTAAAGTTTGTTCATCTGTCATTTCAGACAAGTACTTTATGGTTAAAAGATACTGTGCCCAGTTTGAAAAAACGGCACCATTTCCACCGTAAGTGATCAGTTCATGGGGATGCTGAGCTACTGCATAATCCAGGTTATTCTGGATCATCAGCATAATTGCTTTTGCCTGCTCAGATTTCCCAGGATAATCCGTAATCGGTCTCGCCTTCATTTCATAATCCGGACGGAAACGATACATATAAATTCTTCCGTAGTCTTCCAGTTCCTGCTTAAATTCAGGAATTAATGCTGCATGAAACTTAGGATCAAAATAACGTAAGGCATTCTTCAATGCCAGTTTTTTTTCTTCTTCCCCTAGAATTTCTTTACGCTTCGGAGCATGGTTAATATTTGTTTCGTATGGTTTTGGCTGTGGCAGCTGATTAGGTATACCTTGTTGTATTTGTTCTTGAAATGTCATATTGCTATTTAAAGTTCTATGTTTAAACAATGTTTGAAGTTTTAAAGATATTCAAATTATAAAATACCTGCAACAAAACAGGGGAAAAGCTGAATAAGGGAAAAGGGTGAAAGGGTAGATTTGTTGTATCTATTATCTCTTGTATGCTTTTCTTACCACCCCGTCTTCTCCTTTCAGTCGAATCCACCCCTCCAAAGGAAGGGAATTCCTTTCTTAGAAAACGAAGTGTTGAGTATAAAAATAAAAAAAATTACTGGAATTAAGACGGCAAAATATATCTGTTACACATATTGAAATAGTGTCTACCATTTGATTTTTGAAAAAGCCTATATTGAATAAAACACTCAGATTCCCCATCCTTCGGAGGGGTGGATTCAAAATTCAAGGAATTTTGGAAGACTGGGTGGCTCCATAATGCAGAATAATAAATTCCTCCAGCTCTCTCATCACTATACTAAGATTATTCCTGACATCAAAATCATCAATCCTGAAAACCATTAATCCTAAAGACTCTAAATACTCTTGTCTGATTCCGTCGTAAACTTCTTTCCCATCATGACTTGAACCGTCAATTTCAATGACCAGTCCTAATGTTTTCACATAAAAATCAACAATATAGTTTCCAATAATTCTTTGTCTGTCAAAATCAATATTGTGAAATACTCTTGCACGAACTTTTTTCCAAAAAAGTACTTCTCCAAGAATTCTTGCTTTTCGTTTTTCTTTCAGTAAAATTATTAAATGAGGATTAAAGGGTAGGTTTTCTACAAAATTCCTCTGAATCGGAATATTCCGTATATGTGTTAGAGTTTGTTCCATTATTGTGTTTTTTCGTTTGACCACCCCGTCTTCTCCTTTCAGTCGAATCCACCCCTCCGGGAGGAGGGGAATTTCTTTCTTAGAAAACAAAGTATTCAGTATAAAAATAAAAAATCTTACTGAAATTAAGATGACAAAGTACTCTCTTGCATATATTGAAACATTACCCGTCATGTAAAATCTGAGAAAACCTATATTGAAATGAAAAACCTCAGATTCCCCTCCTTTGGAGGGGTGGATTTCAAAATTCAAGGAATTTTGGAAGACGGGGTGGTCTCATAATTCTGAATAATAAACTCTTTCAACTTTCTTGTGTGCTTCTAACCACCCCGTCTTCTCCTTGCAGTCGAAGCCACCCCTCTGGAGGAGGGGAATTCCATTCTTAGAAAGCGAAGTGTTAGATATAAAAATAAAAAACCTCACTGAAATTCAGTAAGGTTGGTATTTTTGGTTTCAAAACTTAAGTTAAGACATCATCATTTTCTTCTTCATGGTCATCTTCATTATCGCTGAGGCTCCAATAATTATTTTCTTCATCCTCCGCTCCTATTTCTTCCATATCGTCATCATCTTCAACGCCGGGAATATCTAATCCTTTATCAATTTTATCCTCCTCCTCTTCATTCAATATAGGATTTCCATCTCCGTCAAGCGAAATATGCTTTTCCTTTTTGAATATATCTTCGTTGGGATCATAATCCATACGCTCCAGCCTTTTGTTCTGTTCATTAATATTGTTTTCAGGTGCCATACTATTTAGGTTTTATTGTTTATATGATAAGAACAAAAATAATTCCAAGTTGCTATATAGTATCAGAATAAACTTTAGGATTGGCACAATGTGGCATTTTTTCGCCTCTTGAAAAAGCGATGATATTTTCGGCAGCCAGCCTTGCCATTCCGTTTCGGGCTTCCATAGTGGCAGAACCAATATGTGGCAGTACGCAGACACTTGAAAGTTCCAACAGCGGATCCTTTTCAGACATAGGTTCGGGATTGGTAACATCTAAACCGGCTCCCCAGATCTGTTTTGAGGCCAACGCTTCGTACAAATCTTTTTCGTTCTGAAAACCTCCTCTTGCTGTATTGATGAAAATAGCATTAGACTTCATTTTTTCAAAAACAGAGCTGTTAAAAAGATCTTTCTGTTCAGGAGTAAAATTAGCATGAACACTCAATACATCTGATCTTTCTATGAGTTCTTCAAAAGAAACATAAGCGGCACCCAGCTCCTTCTCTGCTTCTTCATTTCGGTGGCGGTTATGATAAATGATTTCCATATCAAAGGCTTTTTGGGATTTTTTAGCCATTTCGAAACCTATTCTGCCTAATCCTAAGATTCCCAAAGTTTTTCCATACAGCTCCTGTCCTAAGGCATGCAAAGGATCAAACGTTCCCCATTTTCCTTCTTTCACTTTCTGAAAATTATAACTTGCCCTTCTTGCTACCGACTGCATCAATAAAAAAGCCACATCGGAAGTAGCTCTGCTCAACACATCAGGGGTATTGCCTATAGGAACATGCTTTTGAGTGGCCTCTTTTATATCAACATGATCGAACCCTACCGAATACAGCGCTATTGCTTTAACATTGGGGCATGCTTCAAAAAATTCCTTATTATATTTAAAATCATTTCCTATGCTTAAGATGGCATCCACATTCCGGCAATAGCTTAACCATTCTTCATGAGAAAGGATTTCATTTTTTGGAAAGAGCACCTCCAATCCTTCCTGTTCCAGTAGTTTGATTCCTATTTCAGGAATTCTTTTATTTACAAAAACTTTCATTATGTCGTTCATTAGTTTACACAAAAAACCTCACTTTGTTAGAAGTAAGGTTCAACTTTAATATTAAAAATTATTTTTTTTCATCAGAATGATTTTTATTTTTATCCCATGCTTCTGAGGCCATTTCCTGGATCTCTTCCCAAACTTCTTTTGCTGATTTCTGCGCATGGGACATGAACCCCTGTTTGGTTGCTTCCTGATTCTTACCTTTCATCTCATTGATGTAATCTTTTACTTGCTGGGAATAGCTTTCTACACTATATCCCGGGTTATTATGCAAATTTTTCTGAAGATTACTGAAATCGTGTGACGCCTTGAATCTATTCGTATCCATAATAATAAGATTTAAGTGATTAGATTCTAAAGAAGTTCAATTTTCATTCCGAAAATGCGTTAAGATATTTTAAATTTTGACTAAGTTTTATTGTATAAAAAAACGGACTAAAGTCCGTTTCTTTATGATTAAAAGGTATAAAATTGATGTTAAGACATCTCCTCTGCATCCAAACCTCTTATTGATTGGTATTTCCCAGCATCGGAACAAATTTATAAGCCCCAAACTCTTCTTTTTCAAACTCTGTAGATCCTATTTTCGTAAATCTATACAGTACCTGTTCATCTGTAGGTCCCAAAGGAATAACCATTTTACCTCCTACGTTCAGTTGTTTCAACAATTCTGTAGGTAAAGTTGAGGCTCCACAGGTTACAATAATTTTATCGAAAGGAGCAAATGTTGGCAGCCCTGCAAAACCGTCACCAAAGCTTTGAAATTTTGGAAACAGGTGCATTTCCCTTAGTTTCTTTTTAGAGAAATCAAAAAGGTCTTTTTGTCTTTCCACGGTATATACATGGGCCTTCATTGCGAGTAAGACAGCAGTCTGATATCCGCATCCGGTACCAATTTCCAACACTTTTTCCCCGGCTTTCACCTGTAGCAATTCCGACTGTTCCGCTACCGTTGAAGGGTGCGAAATGGTCTGATGTGCCAGAATAGGGAAAGCCCTGTCTTCATAGGCAAAATCTTCAAAAATGCTTTCGATAAAAAGGTGTCTCGGAACTTCACTCATTGCCCGGAGTACATTTTCATCTGAAATTCCAATTCTCCGCTGAAGATACTCAACTAAAATCTTTCTTTTTCCTTTATGTACAAACGAATCCTGCATTTGACAAAAGTAATAAATTAGAAATTAGATTTCAGAGATTCCCGGAAAGAATTATCCACAAAAAACTAATTTCCGGCTTCTACAATCTAACTTCTTTCTTATCTTTACAAAAATATATTACAACTATGTTAAAAGCAGGTTTGGTAGGTGCCGGACACTTGGGGAAAATACATTTAAGACTTCTTAATCAGTCAGATAGATATGAGCTTGTAGGTTTCCATGATAAAGATGTTGAAAACGGAAAAAAAATAGAGGCCGAATTCGGGTATAAATATTTTGAAAATTTTGAGGAATTACTGAGCCAGATCGATATGCTGGACATTGTAACGCCAACGGTTTATCATTATGATTATGCTTTAAAGGCCATTGAAAAAAAACTGCATTTCTTCATAGAAAAACCTGTTACACAAACACTTGAACAGGCAGAAGAAATTTTACGGTTATGTCTTGAAAACAACATTAAAGCACAGGTAGGACATGTTGAAAGATACAATCCCGCTTTTATTGCCACTAAAGAATATATCCAGAATCCGATGTTCATTGAAATCCATAGGCTGGCAGAGTTTAATCCGCGCGGTACGGATGTTTCTGTGGTATTGGACCTTATGATCCATGATTTGGATATTTTATTGAGTATGGCAAAATCTAAGGTAAAAAACATTCATGCAAGTGGTGTTTGTGTGGTGAGTAAGACTCCGGATATTGCCAATGCCAGAATAGAATTTGAAAATGGATGTGTGGCCAACCTTACCACTTCAAGGATTTCTATGAAGGCAATGAGAAAAAGCCGGTTCTTCCAGAAGGACGCTTATATTTCTGTAGACTTCCTGGAGAAAAAAGCTGAAGTCATCAGGATGAAAGATGCTCCTGAAAACCCTACTCCATTTGATATGATCATAGAAAATGCTGACGGAGAGAAAAATCAGATCCTTTTTGAATATCCAAACATTGAACCTAATAATGCCATTTTGGATGAATTAAATTCTTTTGCCGATGCAATTACCGGTGACAGAAATGTAGAAGTTTCTCTTGAAGATGGAACTGAGGCATTGAAAGTCGCTTTAGAGATTGTAAGGCTTATCAGCTAAGAATGAAAATAAAATCTGCTTTGTTTACATAAGCAGCTATTACAATACTATCTTGTAATTAGAAGAAAAATGGTTATGAGATAGATTGTAATAAATAGAAAATTTCAGTGAATTTATAAGAATCCATTTCTTAAAGCTTGTAACGAAGTCTTCACACTATCTATTTCCAAAAAGATAAAATGAAGCAATTTTTTCTCATTGGTGATTTTCATTCTCGTTAAAATCTAAAAAGATTAAAGTTTTATCAATATAAAGTCATTTATAAAACAAAAAAAACAATATATTTGAAAAACAATCAATAAGCAATTGAAAAATTTTGTTTTACATATTCAATGGATTTCTGACAAAATAAGTGAGCTTACCACAAACTCTTGCTGTGGTGCTATAATCCATTCTAAATAACCTTCCTTAACACATTTAAACTACTATGAAAAAAACCGTTTTATTTTCCGCTTTATTATTGTCTCAATTTGGGACATCACAGTTATTAAAGACCTCAGGACAAAAAATCGTTAATGATAAAGGCGAAAATATTCAGCTTAGAGGTCTTGGCCCGGGCGGCTGGATGCTTCAGGAGGGATATATGCTTAAGACAGCTGATTTTGCAGGTCCCCAATATAAAATAAAGGAAAAAATTGCTGAGCTGATTGGCGAGGATGGGATGAATGAATTCTATAAAGCCTATTGGAAAAATGGAATTACCAGGCAGGATATTGATTTTTTGGCAGAGGCAGGTTTCAATTCGATACGGCTTCCTATGCATTATAATCTGTATACACTTCCTATTGAAAAAGAGCCCGTAAAAGGTAAAAACACATGGCTGGAAGAAGGTTTTAAGATGACAGATGATCTGCTTCAGTGGTGTGCAGACAATAAGATATATCTGATCCTTGATCTTCATGCGGCACCCGGAGGCCAGGGGAATGACGTGAATATTTCTGATAATGATAAGTCCAAGCCCTCTCTTTGGGAAAGTGAAGAAAACCAGAAGAAAACCATTGCCCTTTGGAAAAAACTGGCTGAACGATATAAGGACAGTCCATGGATTGGAGGCTATGATCTGATCAATGAACCTAATATTAACTTCACGGGAAAAAATCCAAATGGTACAGACGAAATGTCAAACGCTCCGCTTTGGAAGCTGCAAAAAGACATCACCAGCGCTATCCGTGAAGTAGATAAGAAACATATTATTTTTATTGAAGGAAATGGATGGGGCAACAATTATAACGGACTGATACCCATCTGGGATGACAATATGGTGTTTAGCTTTCATAAATACTGGAACTATAATGATGACCCAACTTTGAAATTTGCTTTAGACCTTAGAGAAAAATACAATATGCCGATCTGGCTTGGAGAGACCGGTGAAAATTCAAATGTCTGGTTTACGGAACTGATCCAGCTTTTGGACAAGCATCATATCGGATATGCATTCTGGCCCATGAAAAAGATAGATAATATTGCAGGAATCACTAATGTGAAAACGACTCCTGAATATGAAAAGCTATTGGATTACTGGAAAAACGGAGGTGAAAAACCGTCTAAAGAATATGCCAAGAAAGCATTAATGCAGATTGCTGAGAATTATAAGTTCAGCAATACCGAAATTAAAAACGATGTCATTGATGCCATGTTCAGACAGGTAACCGATCCTTCTACTAAACCGTTTAGAAATCACCAGGTCCCGGGAAGAATTTTCGCTTCAGATTATGATTTGGGCAGAATGGGTGCTGCTTATCTTGATAAGGATTTTATCAATCTATGGGTAAGTGATCCAGCCAAAAGATCAGAATGGAATTCCGGCCAGCAGATGAGAAATGATGGTGTAGACCTCTATCAGTGTACTGATGCAATCACGAACCAGTATTATGTAGGTAAAACAGAATCCGGAGAATGGCTTCAGTATACGGTTGCATCAAAAGCTGACAAAAATTACACTTTCAGCATCCGATATGCTGCTGAGAGCAACTCCAACATAAAAATTGAAACGACTTCAGGAAAACTGCTGGCTTCTGTGCCTTTAGCTTCCAGTGGAGGAAAAGAAAACTGGAAAACAGTATCTGTAAAAAATGTCCGCCTTCAGAAAGGAGAAAACAAAATCAGGATATCCTTTGAAAACGATGGTACCAATCTGAATTATTTTGAAATAAAATAGCAATAATTAAATACAACTTCTTTTCAGAAACATGAAAAGAAGTTGTATTTAATTTAATCAATACTCCAATCTATTTTTTTAAATATATCCAACATTTTTCCCGCCACTTCTTTATTAATTGAGTTGATGTAGCAGATATGACCGTACAACCAATCATGAAACTGAATTTTATTATATTGCTCTGACTTTTTAGCCCATCTCAAGTGATCATCTACACCTCGTGTTCTACAAAAATACAAATGCCTAAAGATTTCTTTTCTATACTTTTTAGACAGATTGACATCATTCGTAACGGTTAGTCCAGTCACACACTGTCGTTGTCCTTTTATTCTGATTTTTACTTTATCGGAATTCACAAAAAAACCTTCTGATTCAACAATGTTTGTAATGATATATTCATAGGGCAGCACTCCATCATTTTGAGTAATTGAAAAAGTAAGATCATCAGCATACCTGCTATAACGAAAATACAGCTTGCTTGATAATTGCTCCAGCTTCCTATCTAAACCAGCAGCTATAATATTAGCCAACATTGGACTAGTAGGGGCTCCCTGAGGCAGAACGGCAGTATCTGAATTTCTGATAGTAGAAAGCTTAAGCTTAGATTCATTATCAAATTCTTCCCAATATGTTTTTCTGTTTTTTGCAGTTACTAATTTTGCAAGAGATACTGATAAGTTTCTAATATATCCGAACGATTCAAAAACACGAACTACTCTATCAAATGTGATAGAATCATAAAACTTGAGTAAATCTACTTTTAAAATTTTTTTAGAATTTTCATGTACCAAAGCATTATTAAAAGTACTTTGTTTCGGTACAAAACCTTTACAAGAATCGCTTAGTTGATAAGAATATAAAATATTAATTAGTATCCATTTCTGAATATACTTTAAATCTTTTGAGGGAACCATTATCTCTCTATATCCACCTCTCTTCTTCTGTAATTTAAAATATCGATATCTTTTATATTTATATTGATAGCCACTATCATTTTCCCCGATCAAAAACTTCAAATAACTATATTCAACACCGGCTTCCTGAGCCAGATGATATAATGAAAAAATAACAGGAAAACCTTTGGACTCTAAATGATGTATATACTTAATACAATTATCTATATATTCTTGGGATTTTCCTTCCTTTTTTGCTGCTGAAATAAACTGTTCAAGAGGAAATGACATTATTATTACTTATCTTTATGATTTATATTTTGGAAAATAAATGAAATTATTAATAAGCTAGATGAAATTTTAGGTTATAAGTCTAGATGGTCATCGGTTCATCTAGCTTATTAAAAATCTTATCAAGTAGCTTTAAAATATCTTGGTAAACGTCACCAAGACCTAATAGTTCTCTATTAATTGTTTCTAATAATCTTATGTTTTTCCTCCGAACTGTTTTGGTAAATATACTTTATTTTTTGGTAACATATTCATTGGGCTTTCCTTTCTGAAATTTTCTGTCCGAACGACAGCATTAATATTATTAATCAGACTCATCCCAAGCAATGTTATCTCTCTATTTTTAGTAAATATTTGAAGTCTTACCCCAAGTGTGTAAATATCTTTAAGTTCTCTATTTGTTAAGCCAAGTAACTGACACAAAACCATATCCTCAAGGTTTTCTTTTTTCTTCAAAAATAGGATAGCAATAATTGAATGATGCTCTTTGGTATTATAAGCGAAGGTTCTTTTTTTAGGACGATGGTCCGAATATTCGTAAGTATTATTAATTTTAAGGATATCTAAACCCAACCTATTATACACTCCTATAAAAAAGGCATATTCTTTTTTTAAATCTCTAATTTCACTAATTTTACTATTATCAATTCTGGGAAATAAAAATTTCCATTTTTCCGTATTTGCCCAAACTATAGGAAGCGTATTATTAGGAGTACCATAAAAAAAACTAATGAATGCCTCAGTATCTGAATAACCTAATGGAGCATATTTGAAATATTTATATTTTTCTATAATCCTTTTCGTTTCATCCAAATTTCCGAAAAACCTTAATGGTGATTTTTCTTTACAAAATATTGCTGATCTGTACTGAGAGATAATATTAAGGTCTGGGAAACGATCTTTAAGATACTTTTTAGCATTAAACATCGTAACAACAGCCAACAGATTAACACTTTCAAAGTTATTTTCACTTATCCATTTCTTAACATTTTCACTAGAATAAACCTTACAAAATGAATGCCCAGATCCTATAAAATCATCAATAAAAACAATGTGTTTATATTGATTAGTATTTTTTATATTTTCATAATCGAATTGGATGAGAAAATTATTTCTACTTTTGAATGCATTCGAATGCTTTAAGGGGTAAGTGATTAATGTAGAACTTTTTCCAATTTTTCCAAAAGGAATAAAAATAACACCCTCATCAACTTTAATATCTTTTAAAAACTCATATAACAAATCATCTAACCTCATTAGAAGTTCATTATAAGGGATATATTCAAAATTTAATAAGAGAGTAAGAATATGCTCAACGTCATCTTCCTCAAAATTTTCAAGCCATCTTATAATATGAGTAGGAAATTTTGAATATTTTAATCTGGGTAATAAATTTTCAATTTTATAAAGAGATTTGCTATCATAAGTAAAATTATATCTCATATTATTTTTAAAATTAATTAAATTTACAAGAAATTCTTATATACAGACTTAATTCAATGAAAAAAATAGCATTTATTTTTCTCTTTATTTCGGTATTTATATCAGCACAAAAATCAATATTTGACCAAAGAATAAGCACTATTACCAAAGGTAAAAATGCTACGGTAGGAGTTTCTGTTCTTGATTTTGAGAATACATTCAGGTATAATCAATATGGGGATCAAAAATTTCCAATGCAGAGTGTCTTCAAATTTCACATTGCAACAGCTATTTTGAATCTTGTAGATCAGGGAACACTTTCCCTGAATCAGAAAGTTTTACTGGATACATCCAATTTACTGGAAGACACCTGGTCTCCTCTTCGCGATAAATACCCCAATGGAAATGTTGAAGTTTCCCTAAGTGAAATTCTTGAATTTACAGTGGCCAGAAGTGACAATAATGGCTGTGATATCATGTTGAAATTACTGGGTGGTACTCAAACCATGCAAAAATTCATGGACTCTAAAGGGATAAAGGGTTTTCAAATCAAATATAATGAAGCGGAAATGCATAAGAACTGGAATGTTCAGTATGAAAATTACAGTACACCCAATTCGGCAGTGGATGTTCTGAAAAAGTTTTATGATGGAAAACTGTTGTCAAAAAAATCTACGGATTACCTGATGAAGGTGATGCTCTCCACCTCAACCGGATTAAATAAAATGGTTGAACAGCTTCCCAAAAATACTCCTGTGGCAAGAAAAACCGGAGCTTCCGGGAAAAATAAAGAAGGCTTAACGGGTGCAGAAAATGAAATTGGAATCATCACTTTACGGAATGGCAAACATTATGCACTCGCTGTATTTGTAAGCAATTCAATGGAAACAGATGCTGTAAACTGCAAAATAATTTCAGACATTTCAAAGGAGGTTTGGGATCATTTTAATAAATAAAATATTAAGCTTATTTTTAGAGTCAATTTAACATGAAAAAAATAATAGTAACAGCAGCCCTGTTTTGTGTCACATTCTTTTACTCGCAGAAGAATCAAAACTATCTACAGATTGGCTATGCGAGTGTCTGTTGTGGGCCCCCTTCTGAGAAGCCTGTCATCAGTTATCTCAAAGAGTTTAAGAAAAAAAACCAGATAAAATCTCTGGAAATATTGATACAGGGTGGTATGGGAAGGGAAGGTGAGTTTAATGTGTACGTAGGTACCGATTATCTTAGTGTCAATCAAAAAAGCCGCCTTATAAGAGGCCTTATGGCTACTGTTTCCAATCAAAACAACAGAAGAGAGCAAAAAAGCAATGGTATTGTAAATTTTGACTCAGAAATTACAGTAAAACAACAGGACATCAATACTAAAAATCTAACTATCTATAAAAAATAAGGAAAAATGATCAAAAACATTGTAGTTATAGGAGCAGGAACCATGGGGAATGGTATTGCACATACTTTTGCACAAAGCGGTTTTAAAGTAAACCTGGTAGATGTATCGCAGGAAGCTTTAGACAGGGGATTAAAAACCATTACTACGAATCTTGACAGGATAATTGCAAAGGGAAACCTTACTGAGGAACAAAAAGCGGAAACATTAGGAAATATCAGTACTTTTACAGCACTTAACGATGCGGTAGGAGCAGCTGACCTTGTGGTAGAAGCGGCTACAGAAAACCTTGATCTAAAATTAAAGATCTTCGGTCAGATGGATGAGCTTGCGCCTGCAGACTGCATTCTGGCTACCAATACTTCTTCCATTTCCATCACTAAAATTGCAGCCGCTACCAAGAGAGCGGATAAAGTCATTGGAATGCACTTTATGAATCCGGTTCCTATTATGAAACTGGTAGAGATCATTAAAGGCTATTCTACTTCTAAGGAAACTTTTGATGCGATCTATGAAATGAGCCAGTCGTTAGGTAAGGTTCCTGTAGAGGTAAATGATTATCCTGGTTTTGTGGCCAACAGAATTTTGATGCCTATGATTAACGAGTCTATTGAAACTCTTTACAACGGTGTAGCCGGAGTAGCAGAAATTGATACGGTAATGAAATTAGGTATGGCACATCCTATGGGGCCACTTCAATTAGCGGATTTTATCGGGCTTGATGTATGTCTTGCCATCCTTAATGTCATGTATGATGGTTTCAAAAATCCTAAATATGCTCCTAACCCACTGCTTGTAAACATGGTAATGGCCGGGAAACTGGGCGTAAAATCGGGGGAAGGCTTTTACGATTATTCTGAGAGTAAAAAAGCTGAAAAAGTTTCAAAAATGTTTTTGAACTCATTTTAAGTCAATAATTTTATTTATCTTTGAACAAGTTAAAACATTAAAAAAATGAAATTACCAAAGTTTTTATTAGCAGATAATTCGGAATTTCCAGAAGATTTATTCGTAGTTCATACAGAATATCCAAGATTTATCTTAAACGTTGAGGAAGAAGAAGTTGAGTGGTTAGATGATCTTGAGGGTGACGATGAAGAAACTATGGCAGACGAGGCTACGAAAGTGGTAGAAGCAGCATTCAAATGGTGCGATGAAGAGTTGGCTAAGTACGACGAAGAAGAGGAAGATTAATAACAATCTAAGCATAAAAAAGGAACTCAATTGAGTTCCTTTTGTTTTTTATTCTGTTTTATTGAATTTCAATAATAAAAGATTGTCTTTATATAATTCTAAGGTATTTCCTGAAATTACATATTTGTTTGCTTTCGACATCATATCCATAAAGTTCTGCTCTACACTGATGTTGGTACACATCATTTTTGTAGATCCCATCTGGCCTGCAGTGAATCCCCCTGAAGACGGATCTACTGTAGCTGTTCCAAAGTAATTATTACAACCCGCATTCCCGGTGATCTTTTCTCCTTCAATATTCAGTGTGGGAATTTTACCTTTTACATTGTCAGCCAGTGTCCATTTTGTATTGGCAAGAGCCGGCTGGGCTTTTCCTACTTTAGAAGCGGAAGGGCTGGTCATGGTTCCACATGACGCCAATACTGCTGCTGTACATATACTTAAAAAAAGATTTTTCATTTTTTTCTTTTTGAATTAATCAAATTTACGGATTTTATATTATTTAAACGGATTGCGGTGAATTTTATTATTCATTAACAGTTGATATCTGAGATATTTTCCGGGATCTTCTAGCTACAGTACTATTGCAATTCTTTCCGGGGTACAATAAAAAAAACGGGCTTAAAGCCCGTTTTGTATATATAAATTATTTTTCTTACAATTAAGATCTCAATTCAGCATTGAATTCTTTCTGGAAAGATTTGATCAAAGAATCCATTACTTCTGTAATTTCTTTTTCTTCCAGCGTTTTTACTTCATTTAAAAGCTCAAAGCTCATGGCATAAGATTTTTTACCTTCCGGAAGATTCTTACCTTCATAGACATCGAATAAGTTAATTCCTTTGATAAATGGAGATTTATTCTTTTTTGCTGTCTGGTATAATTCTTCGTAGCTTATATTTTTATCAATCAGTAAGGCAAGGTCTCTTCTGATCTTATTGAATTTTGGAATGTCCTTAAACTTCAGCTCATTCTTAGAACGTAATTCCTGAGCCCATTCCAGTTCAATTTCAGCATAGAAACATTCCTGATCGATATCTGAGTCTTTCAACAATGCGGGCGCTACTTTTCCAATTCTTACTAAAGTTTTTCCATCTGCTTCATACGCTAAAGCATCAGAGAACCTTCCGTCAGTTAAAGGCACTTCTTTATAGTTTACCGCAAGTCTTTCTAATAAAACTTTTACATATGCTTTAAGATTGTAGAAACTTACCGCAGATTTAGGCTGTAGCCAGTTTTCTGCAACATCTCTTCCTGTTACCAGGATTGCCAGCTGCTTTCTCTCTTCGTACTTATCTTTTTTATGGTAGATCTTTCCGAATTCGAAGAATTTAATATCCTGATTTTTTCTGTTGATATTGTAAACAGCATTTTCAAGAAGCCCTTCCAATAAAGATTTTCTCATGAATGCCAAGTCCCCACTTAAAGGATTCAACAGCTTTACAGCATCAGTTTCATCTTTTACAGAAGTCAGTGAATTATTCATTACTTCGTTGAAACCAAGGCTCTGTAAAGTTCTTGCCCAGCTGTTTTCCAGCTCATCCTGATCGTTTGCGCTTAATTTTACAGGGGTAAATGAAATCTTTTGCGGAGCATCAATTTTATTATATCCATAGATTCTTAAAATTTCTTCAATAACGTCAATCTCTCTTGTTACGTCAGCTCTGTAAGCCGGTACTGAGATTTCAAAACCGTTAGGAATTTCATTTAAAACCTGGATTTCCAATGCTTTTAAGATTTCTTTTACTTTTTCTCTGTGAATTTTTGTTCCTAAAATCTGCTCAATCTTAGAGAATCTAATGATCACATAGCTATCCTCAATTTTCTTAGGATATTCTTCCAACAAATCACCTGCCAGTTTTCCTCCTGCCAGTTCCTGAATTAATTTTATAGCGTGAGTGATTGCTGTTCTTGTAATATTAGGATCTACTCCTCTTTCAAATCTGAAAGAAGCATCGGTATTTAAACTGTGTAATTTTGCACCTTTTCTTACTGCAATCGGATTGAAGTATGCACTTTCAAGGAATATGGTTTTGGTAGCATCAGACACTCCTGAAGTAGCACCACCGAAAACACCGGCAATACACATTGGAGTGTCTTTACCGTCTTTGATCATGATTTCAGTACCGTTCAGGGTTCTTTCCACTCCGTCTAATGTGGTGAACTTTGTTCCTCCTTTTACTACTCCTACCTTCACTTTTTTATCGGCAATTTTATCGGCATCAAATGCGTGAAGCGGCTGCCCATATCCATGAAGAATATAATTTGTAATATCTACAACATTATTGATCGGGCTTAATCCGATAGCCTTCAACCTGTCTTTTAACCAAGCCGGAGATTCTTCTACTTTTACATCTTCAATCACGGCTCCGATATATCTTGGGCATAATTCGGCATCTTCAATGACCAGACTGAAATCATTTGTCCCTTCATTATTTAAAGCTTCAGAAGCAACTTTATTAAACTGAGATTTCAGCTGATTCGTAGAAAGATAAGCATGAAGGTCTCTTGCTACCCCGTAGTGAGACATTGCATCCGTTCTGTTCGGTGTTAAGCCGATTTCAAAAACCTCATCATTAGCAAGCTCAAAATAATCTGCAAAGTTCTTACCTACTTCATATTTCGTTTCATCCAATACCATGATCCCTCCGTGATCTTCGCTAAGGCCAAGCTCATCTTCTGCACAAATCATACCCTGAGAAACTTCGCCTCTGATCTTTGCTTCTTTGATTTCAAAAAAGCTTCCGGTTTTATCATAGATTTTAGTTCCTGCTACAGCTACCGGCACTGTTTGTCCTGCTGCCACATTCGGAGCCCCACAAACAATGTTCAATACTTTTCCGTTTCCTACATCTACTGTAGTTTTGTTTAGTTTATCAGCATTAGGATGTTTTTCGCAGGTTAACACTTTCCCTACAACAATTCCCTCAAGACTGCCTTTTACACTTTCAAATTTATCTATCCCTTCAACTTCAAGACCTATATCTGTAAGAAACTCACCGATTCTTTCAGTTTTTAATTCCGTTTTCACAAAGTCTCTCAGCCAGTTGTTTGATATTTTCATCTGATAATTTTATTTTTTCTAAAGTCAGACGCTCCCTTAATGGTTTCACCTGAGTATATTTTCAAAAATTTATTTGAATTTTGCACGATTATAGCCGTACAGTTTTAAGCGTACAAATGTCGTGTTTTTTTGAGAAATACAGAAATTTAGAATCAACTTTAAGATAATAAATTTTCGTTAATTCCACTTTCAGAGGGTAAGGAAACGGCTCAGGCGTCAGGTCTTACTTTAGTTAAAAGATTCTCAGCCCCCAATCACAATATTGAGTTCCTATCATTCGGCGATTTAACCACCTTTTTTAAACTGTCTGAAAACAATAAGAGCCCCGCTGCCATCATGATAACATCTTTTATTACCAAACGGCCTGCTCCCGACAGATAAGGAAATCCATATTGAGGAGTAGGAAAATCTCCGCCAAGGTCAGGAACATAGGCTTCTGGAGTGGTGACTAAAAATGACAGAGTCACCAAGGACATCAGAAAGGTGAGGCCGCCTCCCAAAGCTCCTGTTTTGGGAAACCAGATACCAAGCAGTACTAAGCTTCCAATGATTACAATCATTGTTCCCAAGCCATATGAAAATACATAAGTTCCGTTCTGCATATGCCATTCTATATTTTTCTGTACCGTTTTCCCTTCCGGGGTTTTATATAAAGTATATTCGGAAACCTGTTTCTGATCTTCATTAAGAACTTTATTTCCCGCATTTTTATAGAGAAAACTCATGAAGGGACTGTTTGCAACAAACGGAACAATACCGTCGGCCTCGTAATGGAATGCCTTAAGTCCGCCAATCCAGGCCATCACGATGAATATTGAAATTCTCAGAAAATTGAAAGAATAAACGTCCAGCTTTAATAAATACGCGAATAATCTGCTGTTCTGCATATGATTTACTTTTTCTTACAAAAGTATTCAGATACAAACCTCCCGGGAATAGATATTTGAGGACATTACATGGACATTTTTGCCACTATGGAAATCCCTACCTTCTCTCTGTACTTTTTGGGAGAACATCCCACCGATTTTTTGAAATACCTGCTGAAGTAGAATTCATCACTGAATCCCAGCTCTGAAGCAATTTCTTTAACAGACCGATACGTCAGGTGAAGAAGCTTTTTGGATTCCAGAATAATTCTTTCATTAATAAGCTGGCTGGGTGTTTTAGCAAATTCTTTTTTAACCGCTTTGCTTAAAATATTATTGGTAATATTAAGTTGGTCACTGTAAAATGAAAGTTCCTTTTCATGTCTGAAGTAAGACTCCAGCAGTTTCTGAAATGCTACTGCATTTTTGTTAGGAAGCTTTTCGTTGGAAACGGATCTGTTACTGACTGTATTTTTCTGTTTACTTCCTATGGCAAGAATAAGCTGTATATAGGTTTTGATAATTGATTTTGAAAACTGATGATTTTCAGAATTTTCTCTTTTTATATGGTTAAAAAGTTCCAGAATATATTCGTAGCTCTCTTTGATCAGTTCTATCCCCGGATTCAGATAAATAGTATTGAAAAGAAGCCCATTGCAGGCCACTTCTTCTTTATGATACTCTATGCAGTAGTAATCCCCATGAAAGAAAAGCACAGAAACCTCTTCATCGGACTCTGATGCCAGTTTCAGCTTTTGGTAAGGTGAAAGAAATAAAATGGTATAGCCTTTATATGGGTAATTGATATCATCTACAGAGTAGACTCCATCACCTTTCCATACAACAACAGTATAATTTTCAGTGGAAAATTTTGCAGGGAAAACGGAGGTATGATAGGTCTGTATTTCTACTTCCATAATTAAAGAGGACAATTATCTGTTTAAGGATGGTAAAAGATAAGTATAAACTTCGGAAAAAATAAAGTTTCTAAATGTAAATGATCCCAATATTTTTTACAATGATCTATTTATGACAATCTTGTTTGTGATTTTTATGTCAATTTCGTGACTTTTGTGTAATTAGTGTTTTTTAAACGCAAAGGTTTAATAGCCACATGTATATTTTAGGGGAGCAAAGATGGAATCAACTTTGTTGATCCTTTTTAAGCTGGCGTTTAGATATTCTTTATGATCCTTTTGTTTATGGAAAAAATAAAAGCCGGAAAATTCCGGCTTTTACTGATGTATTTTAATCTCTGTTTTACAATCCGATTACCGGCATTGATAACATTAAGATATTTTCGTTTTCTTCAAGTCCATCAAGGGGCTCAATGATACCCGGTCTGTTTGGCTGAGACATTTTCATCGTTACATCATCAGAACCAAGAATTGTCAGCATTTCAGTTAAAAACTTAGAACTGAACCCGATATTGATATCTTCACCGTTGTAGTCACAAGGAATCTGCATATCTGCTTTGTTTGCATACTCTGTATCTTCTGCATGAAGGTGAAGGATGTTTCCCGAAAGCTTAAATCTTACCTGGTTGGTAGATTTATTAGACATGATAGATGCTCTTTTGATAGCTCCAAGCAAAAGGTTTCTGTTGATCGTCAATACATTTGGATTTTCTTTTGGAATTACCGCGGTATAGTTTGGATATTTTCCGTCGATCAGTCTGCAGATCCAGATATGTTTATCAAAAGTAAACTTGGCCATATTCTCATTGAAGTCGATTTTAACGTCTTCATTAGAGCTTGCCAGGATATTTTTGAAAATGTTCAAAGGTTTTTTAGGCATGATGAATTCCATAGGTTCGGCATTCATCAGGTCTGTTCTTTTATAAACAACCAATCTGTGAGAATCTGTAGAAACGAAATTCGTTTCATTTTCTCCAAACTGGAAAAGAACTCCCGTCATTACCGGACGAAGAGAATCATTACTTGTTGCAAAAAGTGTATTGGTAAGGGCTTCAGATAATACTCCCGCTGGCATTGTTACATTTTGAGAAGCATCAAATTCCGGCAATTCAGGATAATCATCCGCATTGTCTAATGCTACTGCAAAGTTGTCTTTTTCATCTAAAATCTCAAGCTGGCTTCCGGTTCCTTCAGCATTGTCCTTTACGGCAAATGTTAAAGGCTGTTCGCCATAGGTCTTGATAAAATCCTGAAAAATTTTAGCAGGAACAGCAAATTTACCTGTATCATCAGACTTTACGTCTAAAGAAGTAACAAGAGTTGTCTCGCCATCAGATGCTGTAATGGTAACATTATTTCCGTCTAGTTCAAAAAGATAATTTTCTAAAATAGGTCTCGATTGAGAGCTTGATATTACGCCACTTACAGTTTGCAAAGCCTTCTGCAGTTCACCACTTGAAATAATAAATTTCATAGATTTAAAAATAAGTTTCTACAAATATAATAAATAGATATAACAAAGAAAAAAATAATCTCTAGGAGTTTTTAACAAACATCAACAATCTGTTTCCAGAGCTGACATTATACCTGATTTCTGCTGCCTTTATTTCCGCTTCAAAAGCACAAGCTGTAGTCCCTACATTCTTTAAAAACATCACTATTAACGGGAAAACTCACATTATACAAATTATTTCTTCCTATCGCTACTATCTTCTCTCAAATATAACAGATTATCTGCAACAATCAAAATACAAAACCTATCTTTGTTAAAAAAGTAACCACTCATGCAAAAGCCTCCTATTCATAAAAGTTTTCTGAATGCTTTCCATGGAGTCTTTTTAATGATCAAAACGGAGAGGAATTTTCAGATTGAACTGCTGGCCTTTTTTGCCAACTTATTTTTCACCTTTTATTTACACCTGTCCGCCACCGATGCAGCCATTGTTATTTTTCTTTCATTTGCTGTTTTAAGTGCTGAAATTTTCAATACCGCCATTGAAAGGATCTGTGATATCATCCAACCTGATTTTGATCAAAGAATAGGCTTTATTAAAGATATTGCTGCCGGGGCTGTACTACTGCTGGCTATAGCTTCTGTAATTGTTGGGGTTCTTGTTTACTGGAAGTATATTTTTAGCTGAGAGAAGAAAGGAAGCTTTTTATAAATTTGCAACTCTCCTACTTTACCGCAATAAAAATATCCACTTCTGCATCTGAAGGATTCTGTGCTTTTTCTCCATACACCTCAAAATCAGCAGTAAAAGCTCTCCCCAGATCCATTTCCCAGATTTTTAGCCATTGATTGATGACCAGATCTTTTGTAAGATCTCCCTTTGCTGTAAATTTCACATAATTTCCCCCGTTAAAAGAATACCCCACCATTCCGTCAGGAATATGATCAAGATTTTTCACCTTACATCCAAGAACTGTGGTATAAGGTTTTGTATGATCTTTTTCATAATCTGTGTAGATTGCATAAACCGTAGTATCCATTTTATCCGGAATGGCATCCGGGATACTTTCTTTCATAAACTTTTCCCATAGTACCCCGATATCTGCCGCTGCCTGATTATTTTCATTAGTTGTTCTTACCGCAATACCGATAACCTGGCAAGGTTCTGTTTTTACATTGTTCATTCTTCAATATTTTTTATTACGATCAAAGATAACGTTGGGTTGTGACAACAGTATGTCAACAGGGGTTTTCGGGGTTGGATTTTTATGTTTTGGCTAAAGCCAATTGAAATGGGCAATTAAAAAAACAGGCTGAAGCCCGTTTCTATTGATATTGATTCCGTATCATTTTTTATTTTCCCACATAAATAAATCCTTTCTTGCCTGATTTGAAAACGGTTTCAATTCTTTTATAATCATCCACTTCATATTCATCAGCCTGAAGAATTTCTTCTTCTGTAACTTCAAAAAGGATACCTTCCACGTGGTCTTCTTCATTTCCGGAAAGGGTTAAAACAGGGTGGAATTTCTCTCCGCTTTTACGCACTACTTCAGGATCTGTAATTTTAATCATCCCCAGTATGTATCCGGAAAGAATATCTTCTTCTCCCTGTAAAATCCGTCCGAATGTTTCAAGCTGTACCCGCTCTTTCTGCAGGGTTCCGTAAGAAAATAAATGAGGCATTATAAGTATTTTTCAATGATTGGTATGGCTATTTCAGCCATCATTCCGTAGCCTTTCTCATTAGGATGAACTCCGTCTGCAGAAAGCAGGACCTCTTTATCATCTAATAACGCTGCATAAAAATCAATATACCCTAAAGAGTATGCTGTTGCAATATCTTTAAGGATTTCGTTATAGGCACTCACTTCCTCATTAGACCTTAGTTTCCCGGAGTTTACCTCTACCCCATCTATATTTTTGGAAATGGGAAGAATACTTACCAGGTAAATATCTCTGGAAAACTGTTTTGCAAGCTGAACAGCTTCTATGATATTATTTTTAAATTTTTCAGGCTCTACGACCTGTACTCCTTCTTTTATGGCAAGGTCATTAGCTCCGTAACTTAAGAAAACCAGGTTTCCATCTGCTGAATTTCTGGCACTTAATTCTACAGGCATTCGCTTCAATAAACCTTCTGTGGTTTCGCCGCCGATTCCCAAATTGAATAAAATCAGTTCATCACCATTTCCTTCGTGGAATTTTTGCAGGGCATATCGCTTTAAAATATCTACCCAGCCTCCAAAAACACCATCATATTCTCCATATGTTATACTGTCCCCAAAGAACAGTCCATATATTATTTTCTTCATTCAGTTAATTCTTTTGATTTTTGATTTTGCTTCTTATTACAGCTTTTCAAATATTTTTCAAAGTAAGATAAAATCTGCTGGATTAGCTTAATCTGCGGGAGATTTTTATAAAATTATATTGAAGAAGTTTTTTAACCATTAAGATTTTAAGTGGTTAAGGGAATAGCTGAAGTTATCTATTAAGTGACGCTATAAATTCATCTTTGATGAACCTTAGCTTGCCTTAAAATTATTTTCTTAATGGTGTACATTTCTTTATTTTTTGACGCAAAGATTTTATTATGATTCTTTAGATTTCAGGGAGCTAAGAGGAAGCAACAAGTTGATTGGATGAAGCTACCGTGAAAATACTGAAAACAACGAATCATTACTTATAACCTCCACTCATTACTCATTACTCATTACTCATTTATAACTCTTAACTCTTAACTCTTAACTCTTAACTCTTAACTCATAATTCATCAACCTAACCTCAATCTAATATCCCCATGCGACTCTATAATTTCCACCAGAATTTCAAACAAGGTTTGTCCTTTTCCTTCTCTTAAGTCCTTTAGCTTTTCCTGGGCGAGTTTTATATTGAAAGGTTTTCCCTGTCTGATTTTATTTTCATAAAATTCCTCAGTTGCTTCCAGGCCCAGGTCTTCTCTTGATTTTTCCGATTCTTTCCAGACGATTTCTATTTCTTCCTTATATTCAAATACGCCAAAACCACCATGCAGGACATCATTAAAACCGTCGAGTGTACCTACTTTCCAATCGGCATCTCTCATCAGAATACCTGAGACCTCCTCATAGAATCCTGCTAAAGACGAAAAATGACCGCCATTGATGACGATCATTTTTCTTGTATTGTTATTTGAAGTATTCAACACCGTTTTTGAATATATTGTGATAATTCGCAGTGGGTATGTTTTTCATGAGGCCATCGGTAAAACGTTCCGGGTGTCCCATTCTTCCGTAGATCTTTCCACATGGGCTGGTAACTCCTTCAATTCCGAATAATGAATTATTAGGGTTAAATGGCATACCATGGGCGATGTTTCCATCAAAATCTATGTACTGGGTTGCTACCTGTCCATTTTCATAAAGCTTTTTGATTTCTTCTTCTGAAGCCATGAAACGACCTTCTCCGTGAGAAATAGGGATGGTAAAGATCTGATCTTTCATTCCTTTTAACCATGGGCTTTCATCATTCACTACTTTTACAGTTACCATCTGAGAAATATGTCTTCTGATGGCATTGTGAGCCAATGTCGGAGAATTTTCATCCAGATCCTTAATTCTTCCGTATGGTAACAATCCGGATTTAACCAAAGCCTGGAATCCGTTACAGATTCCGATGATCATTCCATCTCTGTCTAATAACTCGTGAACTGCATTTTTCATTTTCTCGTTTTTCAGAACGTTTACGATGAATTTTGCAGAACCGTCCGGTTCGTCACCTGCGGAGAAGCCTCCTGAGAACGCTAAAATCTGAGATGTTCTTATTTCTTCTACCCAGGCATCAATGCTTTCTTCCAGCAGCTGATGGTTGATATTGATCAGCGGTAAACTGTTCACAACAGCCCCTTCTTTCTGGAATGCATTCAGCGTGTCATACTCACAGTTGGTTCCGGGGAACACCGGAGCAAACACTTTCGGTTGTGCAATTCCGTGTTTTTTAATGATGATATTTCTTGGGTTGACTGAGTTTGATTTCTCATCTATTTCAACCGTTATCTTTTCTTTTTCTACAGTCGGGAAAAGGTTTTCGAAAGTATTTGTATAAACGGACACAAGATTCAGGATGTCAGATTCAAGATTATTAATCTTTACCATTCCGGAATCTTTTACTTCTCCAATCAATTGAAGAGTTGCTGAGCTTAGCTCTTCCTTTGCTTCAATAATCAGGCTACCGATATTTTTTGCTAATAAAGCTTTTTCATCAGCATTAATTTCAGCACCCAATCTGTTTCCAAAGCTCATTTTTGCTAAGGCTACTGCAATACCACCTTCTTTCACTGTTTTCACAGAAACAATTTTTCCGGCTTTGATATTTTCAAAAATAAATTCAAAAGCTTCTTTTAAGCTGTTATAGTCCGGAAGACCACTTTCCTGTGGAATATGGTTGAAGAAGTACAGTTTATTTCCTGCATTTTTCAATTCAGGAGAGATGATATTCTGTTTTTCCCCGTTAGCACAAGCAAAAGAGATCAATGTAGGCGGAACATTCAGATCCTGATAGGTTCCACTCATAGAATCCTTTCCTCCGATGGCTGCTAAACCAAGGTTGATCTGAGCGTCATAGGCACCCAATAGGGAAGCTAAAGGTTTACCCCATTTTTCAGGGCTCTGACCCAATTTTTCAAAATATTCCTGGAAACTAAGTCTGATATTCTTATAATCTCCACCCATAGCCACAATCTTTGCAACACTTTCTACTACAGCATAAGATGCTCCCAATAATGAGTTTTGTTTTGAAATTCCAGCATCGAATCCCCAGCTTGCCAAAGAAACGGTTTTAATATCTTTTGCTCCCAGAATCGGCAGCGTCTGAACACTTCCTTCCATTAAAGTCTGCTGATATTTTCCTCCTAAAGGCATCGCTACGGTAGTTCCTCCTATTGAAGAATCAAACATTTCCAGTAATCCTTTCTGAGAGGCTACGTTTTTATCTTTTAGGATATTCAGGAAGTTCTCTTCTGTGAAAGCCTTAGCGTCTACTTTTACTTCTTCAAGGTGGTTAATTTTTACCTCCTGAGATTTTGAACATCCGTTGGTATCAAGGAATTCTCTTGAAAGGTCAACAATTTTATCTCCTTTCCAGAACATCTGCATTCTCCCTGAATCGGTTACTTTTGCCACTTCTACAGCAACAATGTTCTCTGCTTCACAGAATGTAATGAACTGTTCTTTATCTTTTGGATCCACTACAACGGCCATTCTTTCCTGAGATTCGGATATGGCAAGTTCTGTTCCGTTTAATCCTTCATATTTTAATGGTAATACATCCAGGTTTACTTCTAAGGAGTCTGCAATTTCACCGATAGCCACGGAAACTCCTCCTGCTCCAAAGTCATTTGATTTTTTGATCAGCTTTGTTACTTCCTGATTTCTGAATAATCTCTGGATTTTACGTTCTTCAACGGCATTTCCTTTCTGAACTTCAGAACTCATGGTGTGAATAGAGGTTTCATCCTGTTCTTTTGAACTTCCACTGGCTCCCCCAACACCGTCACGACCTGTTGCACCTCCTAAAATGATGATAGAATCTCCATTAGCTGGTTTTTCACGTCTTACCCAGTCTACAGGAACGGCTCCGGTAACGAAACCAACCTCCATTCTTTTTGCTTTATAGCCTTCATCATAAATCTCAGAAACCATAGTAGTCGCCAGACCAATCTGGTTCCCATACGATGAATATCCGTTGGCAGCCTGTTTTGTAATTGTTTTTTGAGGCAATTTCCCCGGTAAGGTTTTATCTACCGGCTCCAATACGTCTGCAGCTCCCGTTAACCTCATCGCCTGGAATACATATGATCTTCCGGACAATGGGTCCCTGATTGCTCCTCCCAGACATGTAGAAGCTCCTCCAAAAGGTTCAATTTCTGTTGGGTGGTTGTGGGTTTCATTTTTAAACAGTAAATACCACGGTTCTTTTTTACCGTCGTATTCGGCTTCAATCTGGATGGTACATGCATTAATCTCATCCGAGATTACGAGGTTATCCAGGTTACCTGTTTTATGGAAATATTTACCGCATACTGTTGCCAGATCCATTAAAGAGATTGGCTTCAGCTCCCGGCCTAAGAATTTTCTTTTTTCGATATAGTCATTGAAAATAGTTTCCAATGTATGTTTGAACTGGCCTTCAAACTGAATGTCTGACAATTCTGTTTCAAACGTAGTGTGACGGCAGTGGTCACTCCAATAGGTGTCTAATACTTTCAGTTCGGTTTCTGTAGGGTTTCTCTGTTCTGTTTTAAAATAATCCTGAATAAATTTCAAGTCATCCAATCCCAGTGCAAAACCATGGTTGTTATAGAAACCCTCCAGCTCAGCATCATTGAAATTGATAAAATTTTCGTGAATTAAAACTTTTGACGGGAGTTCATCTGCAGGGATATTCAGTATAGACAGGTCTTTTTCCTGAGATTCTACTTTATTGATCAAAAGGTCTTTGATCTTCACCAGATCAGCTTCTGAAACTCCTTCAAACTCGATCAGTTTACCACTTCGTACTTTTGACTTTTCATTTTCCGTCAATAATGCAATACACTGTTGTGCAGAATCTGCTCTCTGATCATACTGGCCCGGTAAAAATTCCATTCCAAAATGAATCGATTTTGCAGGGTTTTCTGTGTGTAAAATATCAGTAACAGGGTCTACAAAAGTATTATTCACTACTTTTTCAAATTCTCCGTTATTCAAGTTGAAAATATCATACACATTGTACACTTTCACGCTTTGAACCGCCGGAACAACCGCTTTTACTTCATCAAAAATTTTTGGACTTTCCACATCGAAAATTCCTCTCTTTTCTACGAAAATTCTTTTGTTATTAGACATTAGATGCCAGATTTTAATATTAGATTTATTTTTCTTTTTACTTTTTCAGAACCAACGCTATGATTCTTTATATCTTACAGCTTCAATAACAGGCTATTGTATTTTGACCCGTCTGTATTGGAAGCATTTTTAGGGGCTGCAAGCCACCCGCTATTATTAATTACAAATTTAAAGGAATAATCTTTTCCTTTTTCAAAATTGGATTGGGGAACTTCCAATTCGAAGCGGTTATTTTCTTTTTTTATGAGCTTAAAATTTTTATCTTCAGATTTCCAGTCATTAAAACTTCCTGCTACAGAAACGGTATTAATGAGTTTTGAGTCTAAATTTTTAGGGTGGATATAAGAAAAAACAACCTTATTTCCTTTCAGGTAATATCCAAATATTTCTTTTTTATCGGATGTAGAAATGAGATCATCTGCTAATCCTGACGCAGCAGTTTGAAGTGCATCTCCTGTATTCATACCACTGATGTTTACAATCATACAAATCCCTAAATTAAGCTCAGGATACACTGTAAACCATGTTTGTGTACCATATGCCCCACCATGCTTGCTTCCTACTTTTCCTTTTTCTGATATGTAATAATTATCCCAAAAATACCCAGACCAACCCTCCTGGCTGTTATTGATATTGCGTTGAGATTCCTGGGTTATTTTATTTTCTGAATCCAGCTCTTCCTGTAAAAATTTCACCATATCTCCCATTGTCGATTTGGTTTTTGAACCTCCGGAACCCCATAAAAGGCTAATGGAAGAAGGCATCAAACGACCGCTGGTATGATATCCATTTGCTGCTACTTCTCCTTTATCAAGGTCCAATTTGGTGTGATTCATCCCGAGTTTTGAAAAGATATTTTCTTTCAGAAGGCTTTCATAGTTTTTTCCATAGATATTTTCCAGGATCAGCCCTGTAAGTTCTAAACTTAAATTGCTGTATCCGTATTTAACTCCGGGAAGGGTATCCGGTTTTACGGTAGCCAGATCTTTCTTAAACTGTTCTTTTGTATAGTTTTCGTTCAGTTTATTATATAGAAAAGGAGTTTCATCAGTCATATTTTTCCTCAGCGCATCATCATTGGGCAGCGTTCTTGGTAATGCTGTTTTATAGGAAATAAGATCTTTAATTGTAATGGGAGTTCCTTTATATTCCAAATTCGGATAAGACCCTTTCAGATACTTACGGATATCATCATCCAGCGTAATCTTTTCATCCAGCACAGCTTTTGCCAATAACTGACCTGTGAAAAGTTTGGTAACCGATGCTATTTCAAAATAGGTATTGTCATCCGCTTTATTTCCTTTCCCTTTATCGAGTTCCCCAAAATGTCTGGTGTATACTTTACCGTCTTTCACTACTCCCACAGATACGGAATAGGCTCCCGAACTTTTGGCAAGCTTTTCAGCATTGGCATCCATTATTGAGTATACTCTCTTTTCGCTTTGTGAATAAGCTTTCACAAATACTAAGGCCAATACAAGTATCAATACATTTTTCATGGGAATGATTCTATTCATTAATGAATTTATTCGGATTATCGGGGTGTTCTTTCTGAAATTCTTCTGCGCTTTTTATTTCTGCTTTCAACCAGTTTTCAAAAGGAATCTTCTTTTCATTAAAATCCTCTATCCCATAAAATGCTTTTCCATCTTCTGAGACCAGGAACTTGAAACGATAAAGCATATCCAAGTCCTTCTTTCTGTGATTATAGGTATTTACCTGATAATAGGGAAAGTTTTCTTTTGGTCTTTCTACAATTTCAAAAAACAGATTCTTTTCATTTTCAGACAGTTTATTGTAAAAATTCACATAATAAAGATCTGAAAGTTTTTTCTTCTGCTTTTCAAAAAACTGAAGGATATTCTTCTCTTTTTCATTGTATTGAAATGGGTTCGGATAATATTTCCCATCTATTTCAACATCCTGGGCTGTTGGGTTTGCCAATGACTGAACGGTTTGTCCTTTGATATTCATCACTCCCCATTTACCTCCTACAATGGACCTGTGTTCTTCATTTGTTTTTTCCCAATCACAGCCGTCACAAAATGCGGCGTATCCATAATTGAAAGGAGATACAAAATCATGTACCGGTTCAATAACTGTTTTTGCATTTCTGTCTACAAAACCTATTTTACCGTTTTTAACAAATCTTCTTAGCCCTTCGGAGAAATAATCTGCTCCGTTGTCATAGGAATAAGGCTGGTAAAGAAGATTTCCTTTCCTGTCAAAAACAACTCCCCAGGAATTTTTTTCTATTTTCTTCTTATCAGCCAGAGAGGCATCAAAAAATATGGTATTATTTTCACCCTCAACAATTTCACCCTCTTTCAATCCTGTAAGATTGATAAACTGTGCAGGAATAATTATTTTTCCTGCCTGGTTTTTTACCCCAACCAAGGAATCTTTGGATTTAAAATAGTGTAAAATTTCTTTCTCTTGGGAAAAAGAAAGTAACGGAATCAGGGAAATGAATACCAGCGTTTTTTTCATGGTCGTTGTGAGAATAGAATGGCTATTCTTCTTTGCTAAGGTCTGCTTTTTTCTGCGTATTTACAAGTACATAATATTTCTGATTGACGTCATATTCAATCGGGTTTTCTGATTTCCATTTTTGGTAACCTTCAAAATCAAATTTATGATCCTTTGGCGGAATCAGTAAATAGTAGTAGCTTTCCATTAAAAATTCATCCATAAAACCTGTACTTCTGAGTTTTGTAAGAAATTCGATCAGATTAGTCGTTTCATAGACTCCTTTACTTGGATTTTGGTTTTTCTCTGTTTTATAATCAATAAAACCATTCAATCCTGCCATCTGATATTCCAGATAAAGCCCGGGAAGCCCAGCCGCCCTTTCATATTTATCAATATTATCATGGGTCCACTTTAATTTATTAAAGCTGCTGCTCAAGGTACTTCGAAGCATCAATGAATCACGAAAAGCAGCTTTAGCAACAAAACTATCCGTGAATTTAGATAATGGATTTTTCTCTACAAGTTTTGAAAGAAATAATTTTTTAATAACTTCTTCATGTCTTTTATCTAAAGCTGAAGTATCTGAGCCTTTCTGAGTCATTTCTGAAGTAAATATCCAGAATCCAGCTTCGTAAATCCTTACATTAGTTAATTTTCCGAGGTGTGAGAAATAAGTACTGATTCCGTTAAGCCTAAATAAACCCTCTTTAATCTCCACAAGTTTATTGGTAACCTCTCTGGGAGCATATCTTCTATCTCTGATGTTTTTAAAATAAAAATTGGAGAGTCTTTCTTCATCAAGCAATCCATTGATCATTTTAAACTTGAACAACAGATCATTATCTTTATTTTCGTATACTACGGAGAAAACACTATCATTTTTAGCATTAGTCAGCAATGCTGTTCGCGAAAGATCATCCAAAGTAACAGGAGCTATCATTCCGGAATGCATATGTTCAAAATTCGTATCAGATTTGATTTTTTTATTCGTTTTTAAATCCTGTGAAAAAATAATCACAGGAACCAATAAAAGAATAACCAATGCACCAATTTTCATATATAGTTGAAAATAAAATATGCAGCCCGAAAGGCTGCACACTGTTTTATACTTTAAGATCGGCCTCCAATCCTATCAGGTCTTTATTTTGGTCCAGAATCGGCTGAACTTCATTCTGAATGAATTCTACCGTCTGAATCGGTGCAAAACCGACAAAGTTCTTAGGATCTAAAACCTCTTTTAATTTTGATTTATCTAATTTTAAAGAATCATCATTTAAGATTCTTTCAATAAGGTCATTTTCTTTTCCTTCTTCTTTCACTTTCTTCGAAGCTTCCATAGAATGAACTCTGATTACCTCATGGATCTCCTGACGGTCACCCCCGGCTTTCACTTCTTCCATGATAATATATTCTGTTGCCATGAAAGGAAGTTCTTCTTCGATATGCTTATTGATTCTGTTTGGATATACTACGATTCCGTTCATAATATTGTTCCAGATCAGTAAAATAGCATCTACAGCTAAGAACGCCTGTGGAATGGTTAATCTCTTGTTTGCAGAATCATCCAGTGTTCTTTCAAACCATTGTGTAGAAGCTACCATGGCAGAACTTGTCGTTAAAGACATTACATACTTTGACAAGGCTCCGATTCTTTCGCTTCTCATCGGGTTACGTTTGTATGCCATTGCTGATGAACCGATTTGGTTTTTCTCAAATGGCTCTTCAATTTCCTTAAGATTCTGAAGTAAACGTAAGTCATTAGTGAATTTATGGGCAGACTGAGCGATGTTACCTAATAAAGCCACCACTTTAGCATCAATTTTTCTGTCATAGGTCTGTCCTGAAACACCAAAAACTTTCTCAAAACCGAATCTTTTTGAAAGTTCTTTATCTAAGTGTTTTACTTTGGAATAATCACCATTGAATAATTCAAGGAAACTGGCAGCAGTTCCTGTAGTTCCTTTTACCCCTCTGAAACGAAGTGTTTCAAGGAAGAAATCTAGTTCTTCAATATCAAGAACCAAACTCTGTAACCAAAGGGTTGCTCTTTTTCCAACTGTCGTCAACTGAGCTGGCTGAAAGTGCGTGAATCCTAATGTTGGAAGGTCTTTATACTGAATAGCAAAGTCTGCTAAGTTTTTCATGACATTCACTAACTTTTTCTTTAAGATCAAAAGTCCGTCACGGATCTGAATTAAGTCTGTATTATCTCCTACAAAAGCTGAAGTAGCTCCCAAATGGATAATTCCCTTTGCTGAAGGCGCCACATCACCATAGGTGTGAACGTGAGCCATTACATCATGACGGAATTTCTTTTCATATTCTGCTGCTTTATCATAATCGATATTTTCAGCATTCGCTTTCAACTCTGCAATCTGCTCGTCTGTAATCTCAAGACCAAGGTCTTTTTCAATCTCAGCTAAAGCGATCCAAAGCTTTCTCCAGGTACGGAATTTATTGTTATGTGAGAAATTAAACAACATTTCTTCACTGGAATAGCGCTCTTCCAATGGATTTTTGTAGGAATTCATTCTTTCTTTTACTTTTAGATGTACAAAAATACGGTTTTTCAGTGAGAGATGAAAATCCTGTTTTTATGATTTTTAAACCATATTCCGAATCAGATAAAGGATTTCATTTATACTTTTGCCTTGAAGGCAAAAGTATACAAAAATTCAAGACGGGAATCATCCGCTAAAAATTTG
Organism: Chryseobacterium sp. WG14; assembly: GCF_024586945.1. Lineage (NCBI taxonomy): Bacteria > Pseudomonadati > Bacteroidota > Flavobacteriia > Flavobacteriales > Weeksellaceae > Chryseobacterium > Chryseobacterium sp. WG14. The sequence continues at coordinate 519,335 of NZ_JALCZD010000001.1, read as the reverse complement.
ATTGTACTCCTAAGATTTCCAAACTCGCATGGATCATACGATTCTGCTTCGGTTTTATATTATAACCCATGCTCAGACAGTGGAAATTTTTTAACGGATTACCTTCAAATTTTCTTAACGCTCCTGGTTCTTAAGTCGATTAGTGGATAGGATACAAAATAGGCTGTCCATTTCTGAGACAGCCCCGTTCTTTACCTTATTTTCATGAATCAAATTAATCAATAAGTCCACATGGTGATCCTACTGAGATACATTTTTTCACAAATGAACACCAAAAGTATCCTGGCAGACACATAGGTATTCCTCCCTGAACTGTTTTCAATTCTCTTTTTGAAAGTTTTCTTAGATTTTTCATAGTCTTAATTTTTGATTTTTCTCCTACTCTATATGCTTTTCGGATTACGCTTTAATTTGGTACTCCCAATATACATATTTTTCAAATATAAAAACATAATCCATTCATTTCATATTATTTACAAATTAAAATTCGCTTGGTGATTATTTATACTTTACCTTGAAACCGAAGCTTGAGTGATTAAATTCGTCAACCTTTTTTTAGAGCTAGCCAATTTGCGGGAGAGCAGGATATTCTAAAACAGCACATTTCCATTCTTATCAATTTCAGCTTCCAAATATTCAATAACTTGATCCCAATTTTGACCTAGATAAAACATTCCACAATATTGATCACCTGAAATACTTACGAACCTTGAGTTATTATCCAAACAATTTTCCAGACTTGAAACTAAGATTTCTATTTGTTGTGCTAATTCATAATTCTCATTTCTTTTAGCTGAATAGTTTCTGATCTTATATATTCCGATCAGATTTTCCCTTTCAAAATTATTACTGGTACTTATTTTAATTGTATAGTTTTTAATATCATCAGGAAACTTTCGTTCTTTTTTAATTAAAGTAAAAACCTCTTCAGTGGCTACCATTGGCTCTATAGTTTATTATTTGATAAACTTCCCAGGTTAGAATACAATTAATCACTTTAGAATGTAAAAACCTCACTTTTCGTGAGGCTTTGTTATAGCAGCTCAAAGTTATAAACTTTGCGCAATTAAATATCAAATGCTCTTGTATCTTATAGCTTTGGGTTAATAAATTGCAGCTTTTTTGTATTAGTTTTTAGGACTAGACATCCGGTGTAGTCCTGATTTTTTGTAGGTATTACCTTAAGTGCTCTTTTTTTTAAGAATTTTATTTTGATCGTAATTATTATATACAACTATACTACCCTTCTGAATATTTCCATAAAAACATCCGAAACTATGATTGGTACCAGAAAGCCTATTGAAGCATTGAATCAGTCCGTCATATTTAACAAGTCCACCATCCGTTGAGATTATACCAGAATGAAACATATTGTCCATTAGCTACAAAATATAAAAAAGAATTATTACCACAATTCCTTTACGCAAAACCATTTTCAAAATTCAATATCCAAGTTTAGTAAATTTAACATAATATCTGTCTACAACAATAGAATTAATTCTACGTTTTTACAAACAAAATCGCACGCTTTTTATTTTAACAGATTGTTTAGAGCCTTTATCTTTGCTAAGAAATATTATCTGTTCCCTTGCAATAATATTTTTATCAGATTCTAAAGACACAAAAATATACAAAGATTTAACAAGAATGATGGAAGAAAAGCTAATACCATTAAAATATGTTGACAATAGAATTTTATCTTTCCCAAAACAATCTACTTAGAAGAATTTATCAGGCTGCTGCTATGAAAACTGATTTTAGTCCTCCCAAAATTTCGCATTCAAAACACGATTAAGAATAGTCTGTGATCATTTTATATCCCAAAAAGTCTCTGTGAATATTTATTTTAAGAAATACAAAAAAAGCAATGTAAAATCTTATGCATTGAAATGAGAATTGCAGAATTTGTCATAAAATTAAATCATTTATAAAATTTTACACTTTTACCCTGTATTATGCAACACCAAATTGCATTTTCCAAAAATATTGCCCAAAAACTATAATGTTAAGACAATACAATTTCTGACTAAAACTATAATTATTCTAACCTAAATTTTACATCATGAAAAAAATCCTACTCTCTATTGTGATGCTTACCATCATTAATAGCAATATTATTTACGCCCAGACAGGAAATGTGGGTATTAACACACCTATGCCAGCAAATACACTGACGGTCAACGGTAATACTTCTATAGGTACTGCGTACATTAATACTCCCGCACCTGCAAATGGGGCCATTATTGAAGGAAATGTGGGAATAGGCACTGCTTCTCCTACTGCAAAATTAGATATTAGCGGTAATATCAGAATAGCAGATGGAACTCAGGGTGATGGAAAAATTCTTACATCTGATGCCAACGGAATTGCGAGCTGGCAACCGGCTCCAGGCTCCACCATTAGTGGAGCCAACAACCTTTCTCAAGATTTTACTTTTATAACTCTTCCTACAGCAGAATTTATACCAGATACCCCGCTAACCTTAAATAAGGGAGTATATACTCTTTATTACTATGTACAGTTCGATTATTACAAGGCAGGCAGTACTACTGACTACAGAGTATTAGACCCAGCTGATTTAGCAGGTACTTTTCCAAGATGGATTTACTTTGATTTTATTACCAGCTCGGGCTTTGCTGAATTCCCAAGCTATGGCGGAAGTAATTATGGCCCTCATGTAATTCCTATTATCAGTACCTTTCAGGTAGCAGCTAAAGTTAGCCAGGTTGCTATCGTTCACCAGGATAATACGGTAATACGCCCAAGGTTTCATGGTTTTGCTGCTTATGGAAGAATATCCAATCTAGGCCCGATTCTTGCGGTAAAAATGTAATGATCAATATAATAAATAATATAAACTCCTGGCTGTAGTCGGGAGTTTTATGCTTCTCCAATATTTGGAAAGAAGAATTCAAAGGTCTTTCAGGACGAGACAAACCTTAAAATGGTCACTGATTCCTGTTTAAATTGACCACTGAGAATGAAATCAAAAAAGATGTCAAAGATCGTTTTTTGAGATTATAAAATAATCGTTAGATTAATTTCTATCAGAACCCAAAGTTCCATCCCCAGTTAATCCATCTATTCATCCCCCAGGTTCCTACTTCTATTCCTTTTTGATATTTAGAAAAAAAAGCCGAAAATAAGATAATTGCCACTATTATTGCAAAAATATAAAGCTTCTTTTTTTTCATAAATTATTGAGATTTTATTATAAATTTAGTGTAAAATTTAGTGCAAACAAATATGAGTGACATTACTTTTAGTTTTTCCTTTTGGGAAATCCTCTTCTTTCTTATTGGTTCAGCTTGGTATATTAGTTTACCAATTTCTATTCTTTTAGGATGGTTAGCTTTGAATCGAAAATTTAAAATTATCTGGCGAATCTTTTCTGGCCTAGGCTGTGTTATCCTTTTTGTTGTTGTATTTTATTTTCTCTATTGTTTCGGTTTCTAGCAATTTGGCCTAGTGACCATATAGCTGCTAAAACGGCAACTTTTTTTGAATGTATCCATTTCTTACCTACTTATCCAATTTCACATCTTCTATTGTAATTGACTTCTATTATCCAATTTCCAAAGTTCATGATTTGATAATTGGAATAAAATTCTGATTCTCTTACTTCTTTTTTTAGTTTATAAATTTCTTCTTTCTCTGATTTATTTTTGCAGAGTGAATTTTATTTGTATCGTTTTTTGAGATTTCAAAGCCTTGTTTGTAGTTTGCTCTTTTTCGATTGTTTATGTTATTAGGTATTTTGCATTGCATAACACATTGTCTTTGTTGTAGGTTCTATAAAAATGTATAAATTTCCATCACACCAAAAGTTTAATTTTTCGAAATATTCTTCCATCCCTTTTGTTGGCTCAACGTTGCTAAATGTCGCTTCAATATCACTAAAACTTCCTAATTGATACAAAAATCTCATAGATTTTCCACTTTTCGGACATTTTGGAATTTCCGCTTCTTGTAGCCAATCTGGTTGGCCACAAATTCCTATACTTTCAAATTCGTCAATTTCTTCTTTTTCCTCTAAACTTACTTTAACCCTTCCCAAATAATTTTTGAGTTTTTTGTATTTGTCCACGTAGTTCCGGGAGGAGCGTCCAATAGTTCATCTATAAATGCTTGTGATACCATTCCGTTGGGATCAAACAAATTGATCGGATTATTCATCACATAAGCATAAGGAGAATGAGAATAATAACTTTCTGCTAATTGGTCTATACCATTCCATCTGGCAATATCCGGCATATATTCTCTCCAGCCATAGCTGTACATTCCGGTTTCCTGTAGTTCCTTGCCGTTGTATTTATTGCTTTTATAGCTACCCTGGGCAAAATAGGAAATCCCTGTTTTTAAATGATTCATCCCGAATGGATAGTAATCATTGGAATCTGTAATCTCAAGAGCTCCAATGCTGTTTCTTCCGTAAGAAACCCTTACATTTCCCAGCTGGTCTATGTACTGGTAAATATCTTATAATCCCCAATAATAAACCCAAAAACATTTCTGGATTAGAGTTCTGTTTAAACTGCAAATCAATCATTTTAAAATGTAAAAACCTCACTTTTTGTGAGGTTTTGTTTAAAGTTATAAACTTTGCGCAGCTAGGGGGCACAAAAAATGCTATTACTTCGACTTTTCTATCTATCTTAATTATCATAAAAAATTATTCCCAGAATAATACTGTAATCTTCACTACTAAAAATAGAACAACTTTTCTTATTTCCATCAATATAAGATAATCGTATATTTTCTAAGTCTGAATTTTTCATCTCTTCTACAACCTCAGCTAATCCTTCAAAATGATCTCCCCGATAAATACTAAAATCTAATCGGTCATTATAAATATCATATAAATGTTCTCTGGCTTGAACGAAAGAGTCTAAAATACTTTTTTTTGATTTTAGACTATTTAAATAATCTTTAAGCTGTTTATCATCTTTAAGTTTATAAATTTTAGTAATTATTATATCTTCCATAACTATTATTTTACATAGAACCAGATTTTGAAAAGTTTTGTTAGGTTTCTCACACATAACCATTAGTAAAGATAAGTAATGAGATCTATTAAAAATGTCACACGAAAGGATTCGTGCGGCAACGGGAAGGTTAATCTATGCTTCAATAATAAAGTTTGAAATCTTTTACTAAATTCCAGTGCCATTATTAATATCATTTTCTAAATATCCAATGACCCTATTCCAATCTTGGCTTAAATAAAACATTGCAAAATAGTTATTATTTGAAATATCTGCGACTTTTAAAAATTTTTCAGAATAATTTTCTAATCCATTAAGAAGGTGTTGTATTTGCTCTGTCCGTTTGTGATTTTCCTGACGGATGGCTATACCTTTCCTTATATTATAGATGTTAATTAAATGATCTCTTTCAAACGTACCATTACTTAATCTAATTTCATATTCTATGAAATCATCTTTAAGATTAATAGTTTTTTTTATTATATTAAAAATATCTTCTATTGTTTTCATACTCTACGGTTTTATATGTTGTACACCAGCTCTTATCACTGGCCCAAAAATCAACCATTCTCTTTCTTGCATCGAATTCCCTGTTGGTGATACATTTGGAATGGCATTAACACCTATTTTAAATCTTTTAGATAATACAACACCAGATGATGTTCCATAATTTGTTGCAAAATCTCGTGCTACATTTGGATCTGATGTCCATGATGTCCAAATCGAATAATTATCTCCTCTTGCATGATCATCCATATCCCAATGTGCTGTATTTCCAGCTCTTAAACCATTAGGAATTGCTATACCAAATAGAGCTTCATTATATTCAAGCTGTACTTCTGTATATGCATTAGATGAAACACTTCTATATAATAGTATCCCATTTTTATTTACATTTTCTCCAGATATATCAACAGGTATTGTTAGAAGTTTTGAATTAGCAGCAAATTGAGTATCCCCCTTTAACATTAATGGCAATCCCCAAAGGCTGCGAGTTAAGACAGTACCAGCACCGGCGGCCGCGGCATTATAAAATACCTCTGCATTTATCTGAAGAATCTCTCTAATCTGCTCTGCTCTGCTAACCGTAGCACCCGGCAAAAACGTTGTAATTCCTGCACCTTTATTCCCATTAAAAATACTGCTAAATAAATTACCAAGAGCTTGCCATAAACTTGATTTAGAATTTCCAGCTCCATTAGGGTCTGTAAAAGTACCATCAGTATTAATTGTTGTGCCATATGCAAGGCCACTACCACCTGCCCCTCTTGGACCACCATTATAACTAGTAAAACCAGAACCATTATTAAACCAATATGAATTCGTACCAGCAGGTGTAGCATCCCATGATTCCCGCCAATTAAATGGCTCTGAAGTCCTACCGTCAGGATCAAACATATTAATAGGATTGTTCAGTACATATTCGTAAGGACTGGTAGCAAGATAACTTTCCGCTAACTGATCTATACCATTCCATCTGGCAATATCCGGCATATATTCTCTCCAGCCGAGCTGTACATTCCGGTTTCCTGCAATTCCTTGCCGTTGTATTTGTTGCTTTTATAGCTGCCCTGGGCAAAATAGGAAATCCCCGGTTTTAAATGATTCATCCCGAATGGGTAGTAATCATTGGCATCTGTACTCTCAAGAACTCCAATGCTGTTTCTTCCGTAAGAAACCCTTACATTTCCCAGCTGGTCAATGTACTGGTAAATATTTTTATACCCCCCCAATAATAAATTCAAAAACATTTCTGTATTAGAGTTCTGTTTAGAATACAAATCAATCACTTTAGAATGTAAAAACCTCACTTTTCGTGAGGCTTTGTTATAGCAGCTCAAAGTTACAAAATTTGCACAATTAAATATCAAATGCTCTTGTACCTTACAGCTTTAGGTTAATAATAAAATTGCAGCTTTTTTATATTAGTTTTTTAGGACTAGACAAATTTCAATACTCTATTATATTAATACATTTTAAGAACATACTTTTGAAGTAAATAAACAGATCCAAAAAAATTAACTGTAATACAAATGGCGATTACCCACACAATAGTAGTGCCTGTTTGATTTTCTTTTTCAGATAATTTATCAAATTCTTTGTTATACGTTTTCCATATGTCTGTACGCATAAAGGCAAAATAATTAATAATAGAAAAAATGATAAGAGAAATTAATAAAATAGGACTAATCATCTCTATACTTAATTTTTTATCATTAATAATAGAATAATAATTCAAAAAAGAGCCTATAATCCAAAGTTCAAGAGTAAGAATTACTAATCCAGCTTTAAAATCAGTCCAAAATTTACCTCCTACTTGTTCAGATGTATATTCTATTGATCTATAAATTTTATAAAAAAGATAATAATATGCTTTTTTTATTTTCTCCATAATTATTTCATTTTGGTTCATGAGCTCCAAACACATTAATTCTATAGGGTCCTGCCTGATTAAATCCTTCATCTAATCTTCCTTGAACAAAATTACCATCATCAAACAGACCTGGCCACGCTCCTGGATAAAAACTATCTACCCCGAAATATACTGTACTAAGAGAAGCTCCAATTGATCCACCCCAATTTCCTACAGCCCCAAATCCTGTATTTATAAGAGCTTTTCCTAGTGATACTTGACCAGTTGCCATTCCACCTATGTCACTTATAACACCTATTCCAAAAGAAAAATGACCGACAAATCTTGCAGTTCTTGCAATTCTAGAAACAGGTTTTGTTGCATCAGTCATTGCCATCTTACCAAATTGGCTTAAGTTTCTACCTGTTAGTTGATAATTCCCAGATATTCCTCTTCTGACTCCTTGTGAATACATTTGATCAGAGTCAACAACTCCAGCAAAACCACTCATAACCCCTGCAGTACCAAAAAACCAATTACCTTTTCCTGTAAGGCTATACCAATTACTTGATACATTCACAGCATACTTCTCCATATGACTTCTAAACTGATCAGCCCAAGTAGATTTTTTTCCTACAAGAGGAACTTCAGGAATTTCAAAGCTAGGTCCATCATTCGGATTCTTCTTACCAACTCCATTAGCCATATTGCTATATCCATTGTAATTGGTTGGGTTTCCGTCATAATCCATCTGTCCTCCCCAATTATTGGTAAAGCCATTTCCTGTGTTTGTCCATGTAGTTCCGGGAGGAGCATCCAATAATTCATCTATAAATGCTTGTGATACCATTCCGTTGGGATCAAACAAATTGATCGGGTTATTCATCACGTAAGCATAAGGAGAATGAGAATAATAACTTTCCGCTAACTGGTCTATGCCATTCCATCTGGCAATATCAGGCATATATTCTCTCCAGCCATAGCTGTACATTCCGGTTTCCTGCAGTTCCTTGCCGTTGTATTTGTTGCTTTTATAGCTACCCTGGGCAAAATAGGAAATCCCTGTTTTTAAATGATTCATCCCAAATGGGTAGTAATCATTGGAATCTGTAATCTCAAGAGCTCCTGTGCTGTTTCTTCCGTAAGAAACCCTTACATTTCCAAGCTGGTCTATGTATTGGTAAATATCTTATAATCCCAAATAATAAACTCAAAAACATTTCTGGATTAAAGTTCTCTTTAGAATGCAAATCAATCATTTTAAAATGTAAAAACCTCACAAAAGTGAGGTTTTGGTATATTAGCTCAAAGTTATAAACTTTGCGCAGCTAGGTATTGAAAAACCAATACTCGAATTTATTACCAACACGTTGGAACATTACCCATCTTCGGGATTATTTTGAATTTTCAATCCGCTCTTTCTCAATTTCTCTCTGCTTAAAAATTCTTTCCCGATTAATACTTCCAGAATAAAATGCTAAAAATAAGGCAAAGCCTGCAATAATGAAAAAGTATAAATAATACTTTATATGGAAGTCTCTAAAGGAATCAAATTTTTTAAAATCTTCATTATATATATATATCCCAACAAAAAAACCTACAATAAAATATAAAAATACATACTGCCAGTAAGGAGTATCAAATATAATAGTTTTATCAAATGATATATATATTAGTTCAAATGCAAAGTATAAGATTATACCAAATAATAATGTAAAAACTAACCAAGTAGCAACTTTTGCAGATATTCTGCTTTCTTTATCAACTTTATAATAATACCAATATATATGGTAAAATAATAACTTTATAAATCTAATCATCTTAAAATAGGGGTTTACCATCGTTACCATATGTTTCATAAAGTGCCATTCCTGCAAAATAACCTACCGATATCCAGGCTGTAGCAGGAAAAAAGCCTGCAACTCCCATCACTCCATCAACAACGGCTCTAGTACCTGATATATTACCTTTTCCATATTGATACAATGTATTAGCAACACCCACAGCACCAACTACTCTTCCTCCCCATTTCAAAGCCGTTGAAGCTGTCTCCAAAGCTTTAGCAGAAAAAGGTAGTTTTGTACTTATGGTCTCTGCAAAGATACGACTTTTTGTAATGTTTGAAGCGCCATTCCAGTTTGATAATCCTTTTTCAGCTACTGTAGAACCTGCCTGTATCATTCCCGCAAATTGTGATACTTTAATTGGATTATTTTGAATCCAGTCAAAAGAATTATCTAAAAAAGAATTTGATGTACTATTAGAATTTGAGGAATTCAAATCCAGCTTCCCAGAATATCCTACTATCCCTTGCAAGTTTTGGTAATTCTGTCCTCCTGAATTAGTATATCCACTGGCAGGTGCACCGTTTGTCCAATAGGTATAACTAAGCACGCCGTTTGTTACAGTACCGTAGTAAGAATTAAAATTACCTGCATAGTCTACAGTAGATCCTATTCCATATCCTGCTGTTAGACCAGCAGTTCCTCCTGTATACACAAAATGTCCTCCGCCTCCGCCTGAGCTTGATCCACTATTTGTCCAATAAGAATTCGTCCCATCGGGGGTATTATTCCACGTCTCTTGTAACCATGCGGGAGCCTCTTCTAACCAAGCCTCATTTTTCCTGCCATCCGGATCAAACAAATTGATCGGATTATTCATCACGTAAGCATAAGGAGAATGAGAATAATAACTTTCTGCTAACTGGTCTATACCATTCCATCTGGCAATATCCGGCATATATTCTCTCCAGCCGTAGCTGTACATTCCGGTTTCCTGCAGTTCCTTGCCGTTGTATTTGTTGCTTTTATAGCTGCCCTGGGCAAAATAGGAAATCCCCGTTTTTAAATGATTCATCCCGAATGGGTAGTAATCATTGGAATCTGTAATCTCAAGAGCTCCTGTGCTGTTTCTTCCGTAAGAAACCCTTACATTTCCCAGCTGGTCTATGTACTGGTAAATATACTGATCTTTTGCATAATCATAAAATCCTTCTGCGGTGGCAAAAAACTGAAGATCCGGAGTTTTAGGAGCAACCCTTCTTGTTTCATCAATTGAAAAAGCTTCCGGCTCCATGGCCCTGCCGGATAAAGAAAACATCTCTATGCCGGTGCCTCCCCCTGTATCAACATTTTCAGTGGTCAGATACTGAAAGCCATCCAGGTAATCTGTCGTTTTTTTGGTAGTAGTAGATCCTACAACGCCTGTTATACTGGTACTGCTCTCTTTTCTTAATTTTGTTCCGTCTGCCCTGTATAAGGTCTTTACCGCAACAAGTTCATTACTGTTTTTGGTCATAAGCATTTCAGCGGGAAGATCAAGGAAATTATATTTGACAGACTGTATTCCTTTATCCAGCATAGTAAGCATATTTCCATTCGCATCATAAGTGATGGGACCTCCACCTCCTTCATAGCCGGCAAAATTTTGAGAATCATCAGTAATCTTTATCGCCTGATTCCCCGTATAGGTATAGCTTAGATTATCTATTACCGTTGCGGTAGTACTTCCGGATGCTATTACCGAAGTCCTGTACAGGCTATTGATATTCCCGTTCAGATCATAGTCTAAAGATTCCGTATTCTCTTTACTGTAAGGATTATTCGGGTTTTGGTAATATCCTGCCTGAATCCTGTTCATACTGTCATATGAATATCCATATCTTTTTGGAGTCAGGGGTGGATTTACTCCTACTGTTTCTACAGCTCTCCAGTCGATCTCCGCAATGCTGCCGTCGTATTTCGGAGTCACATTCTTTCCTGAGAACTGAACCTGATCGGGATTATCAATCCCTTCTTTTTGTCCGTATTTGATTCTGTAAGCAAATAATTTCCCACCCAGATCAGCTAGCCCCATCTGGTTTTTGTTAATATCTGTCAGCCAGCCCCGGACATTATAGGTATAATCAATACTCTGCAGATTGTTTCCTACTTTTTTGTTGATCAGTTGAGAAAGTTCATTATAGGTATTTTCTGTCAGCAGTTCCTCTGGCTTAGTGTTTACCTGATGATAATGCTGTTTAAGTCTTTTCTGTGCATCATAGATGAACCGTTCTTTAATAGTTACCCCAGGTTCATTTGCTTTACGGGCATGATAGGTAAAGGTTTTTTGCGGTGTTCCGGAAAAATCCAGTTGTATTTCGGTCTGTGTAGACCCTCCTAAATGATTGTTACCAAAGGTTCCAATTACCCTTCCTACGGTGTCATACCAGACAAATGAAGACGACCAGCTGTCATTCTCTATATTCTTGGTATAGCTTGCAGTAGGAAGTGTTTTTGTGCTTCTCACTGAGCTTAGACCGTTAGAAACAATAGTTGTCGGAACAGACGCTAAGGTGGTTTGGTTTTGTATTAGTGCCGGTTGGTCTGGTGATCCTACAGGATATTCATCATAATAATCAACACTCAGAATCGTCATACTTTCTGTTGGGAAAGCTGTTTTTGTATAGTAAATATCCATCCCGTTAAGGGTAAATGGAGTGGTACTTTGAGTTTCGTTATTGTTGGCATTGGCAGACATATTATTCAATGCAGCCTGCATTCCAGCTCTTTCCGCTGTATTAGCAAAGAACCCGGTATAAACTGTTCTTCCGAATTTGTCATACTTCGTAAACAGCCAGCCTCTTTTGGTAAAATTATTGCCTGTCGTTCTCAGATTAGCATCCTGAGAAAGCACAATGCGGCCCTGCTGATCGTATACCATGTATTCCCAGCCTTTCCCAGGAAGCTTTGTCTCTACAACCCTGTGGTATTTATCATATTTATACTGGTAGCAGAGCTGGTCCTGTAAAGCTGGAGTTAATGCTGAGACTGAAGCTTTTGGAGGGATCACCAGCGAAAGATTGTCAAATTCATCATATATAAGATAGGTGTCTAAATTTTCTATAGTTCCATTAGCCTTTTTGTTGATTTTCCGGGATAAAAGCGTTTGTTTTCTGGAATTAGTAAATACCTGGGTTTCGTTATTATTCTCATCCCTGGTAACCGTTTTATACAATGTATTGGCATTATAATACCCGTTGGTGGTATACGCGTCATTGGGAGCTGTAATGATAGAGACATCATTGATTTGAGCCGATGCATTCCAGCTGGTTACCGCTTTATATCTTTTAACCTCACCCGTATTGTTGGATAGATACTCTAACTTCTGGGTATGAATACCGTTCATCTGCCACTCAGCTCCTGGAGCGGCTGCTTTTACCGCTCTGGATAAGGGAGATTGCTCATACTGAATTTCTGAATAGGCATTGGGAACCCCATAATAGGCATTTATTGAACTTTCTCCTATTCCCGGAATATAAGCTCCATTTTGACTGTCTACTGGCTGAGGCATAAAATCTTTGGTCTTCCTGCCTGACTGGTCATACATAACCGGAACGGCTACATCTTTGCCATTGGGAGATGCTTTAATGGCAATACTTTGGGTAGTTCTTCCCAATCCGTCAAAATACTGGACTCCCTGAATCTGTGCAGCACCAGGCTGTTCTGAAGTAACAGGCTCTAAATAGGTCCTGCTGTATATATAGTTTTCTGTAGTTGTTAAACTTTGCGCATGAAACAAAGCCACAACAAGAAAAGATATGATTGATATTATTTTTTTCATAGCTGATTAATTGTATAAATTATTATAGCTGCGGCTTTGTATTGTATTTATAATCTTTAATAATATTTCCATTAACATCCACTACTGAAGTTAATTTCCCGTTTTTATTATATTTATAAATCTCCCTCATACCGCCCGGAGTTGTCACTGAAGTGACTCCAATTAAAGGATCATAGGTATAGGTAGTAATGATGAAATTCTTTACACCAGGATTACTTCTGAAACTGTCTAATGCATTCATGAGAGTGACTTCAGAAGAAGCATCTACATCTGCATTGGACTTTAAAACAATATCGTCGGCCAGGGTTCCGATATCTGAAAGTTTTGCCCCTTCAATTTTGGCAATAGGAAAACTTTGATTGTACCCCCAAATGATAACCGACGGATTTCCTCCTGCAACATCAGGATTGGAGGTCATTTGCTTTATATTTCCTTTGGAATCGTATTCGTCATACCTAACCACTGTTTTTATACTATTGTCATTAGGATTGACAGCGATCACGGAAGATGGATATAGTCCAATGGAACCATTGTATTTCACTTCTGTTCTTGAAATGACCTTACCATTATTTTTTATTTCAGTAATTACAGGAACTCCTGTCATATTAGCATTCTCAAGATTTTGATACCCTGCTAATCCTATAGGATAGCTTATGTATTTTTCTGAAATACTACCATCCGACGATGTTTCCTTTACAGAGGCTACTCTAAAGTTCGTGGTATTAAACTCAGTTTCTACTTTGTTTTCTACATATTGGTTATTATCCTGATAATTCTTAGTTGTGATTTTTGAACTTTTCAGGTAAGCCTTTTTAGTAAAACCTCCCTCCACAGCTATATCCGGAAAATCATTTAACGTTTCAAAACTAAAATCATAATGAGAGGCAGAAACCAGTTTATTCTGGGCATTGTATGCTTCGTTCTTTTCCTGTACACCCGCTTTGGTTATATTATAATAAGGCCAGAAACTTACTGTGCTTCCATTATGGGTATATGGAAATTTAGGATAATCATTGGGCGTTTTAAAATAATAGTTGGTATATCCATTGTTTCCACTATTCGTCACTTTTACATTTTTATATAAAACAAAAGGAGTACCTACAGTCGATGAACTTTCTATTTCAGGGTAAAAAATAGTACCACTTACACTGTTCGGATCGCTGAATACATTGTAACTATAATCGGTTGATTTCTGTAAGGCAGGATTGAATTCAGAATTGTAATATTTCACATTCTTTATACGGATTCCCAACTGTGGATTATTGTTACTGGCATTTCTAAAAGGAGCCGGAATATTTTTTATTTCCTGAAGGGTCATCTCTCCATGGCCTCCGGTACCTGACATTGTAATAGTATAAGTACCCGGGTAAAGGTCGAAGTTTTTTAATGACCTTGCATTTCCTTCTAATTCAGGATCATTATAGTTATAGCAGGTATAGGCAGATCCAGATCCTCCAATAGTATAATCCACAAAAGAATCATCAGCAAAAACAGGTTTATATTTCGTCGCTTCAAAAGTTATATAGATCCTTTTTAATACTCCCGGATCTCCTGTCACCTGAAAAGTATAAGTATTGGTTTGTTTGGTGTCAACAGCTATTCCTTTAAATGTACTCATGTATTGCACACTGGGATCGTTAAAATAGCTGGGTGTTGCATAACCAGGAAGACTTTTATTGGTATAGTATTCATTAGCATCGTAATTATACTCTACCATTCCTCCTGTCGGCATAACCATCTTATTAAGGGTTTTTACAGCATATTGGGCTAAATTTACGCCCTCTGTAGCATTACAAGGATCTCCGGGACCATAACTGTTTTCAGGTGAGAAATAAGGCATCTGGCTATAAAGCAACTTAGTGGTTTCCAATGGCGGCCCCGCTGGATTTTCTAAATTTATTTTATGAATACGGGTGAGGGTCCTCTTATTTGCACCTTCATTCGATCCAAAAATACTGTATCCCATCATCATGTAATCAAAACCATATTGTCCTATTACATTTCCAATACTATTTTTAAGAGAAACTTTTGTAATACTATAAGGATCATTCATTGTATTTTCCAACGTCTGATCATAATTATAATCAATAACAATAGACCCTAATCCCGGAGATGTAATATTCTTTACCTTACATATCTGATATAAAATATTAGTACTTCCCGGTACCATTTTATTCTCTTTTTGATATTCAAAACCAAGTAGCGCCACACCGGCAGCATTTTTAACCTGAGTAAGATAAAAAGCTGATTTATACAAGGTCCCACTCGTAATGGCATTTCTATAACTTCTACTCTGACCGTAGTCATTGAATAAATACTTAAAACCATTACCATCAGTTATAGTAAAGGAATTGATAATTAAAGTAGCATTATTGCTATTCCTGGTATACTCAATCTTAACATTATTAGGAGTTAGGTTAAGTACTTTAAAAGTATTATCATCTGTATTTCTTTCTATTTTGAATTTACCTGATATTCCCGGAAGATTGTAATAATAAACGTCATTAAATTTATTCTTTTGATAATACTGCCAACTGGCATCATCATATCTTTCATCCAATTCATCAACTATTTCTCTTGAGATTACTCCTCCGGAAAACATCGTCCATCCCATACCAACCTCACTACCTGCCTGTGTTTCATTCATATTAGCCGGATGATACTGCAGCAATAAATTCGCAGAAATACTCTTGTCATTAGTTAGCAGCCTTAGTAAAGGATAATTAATATCCGGTATTCCTGTTGCCAAAGATATGGGTGATTCAGTATAAGTAGGTAATGAAGATACTGAGGGAACTGGTCGTGGCAGATCTCCAAAATTAATATCTCCCTGTTGAGCATTTACTATAATGGACATCATAAAATTTATGATTATCCCTTTCATTAAAATAGAGTTCCTTCTCATTATATTATTTTTTAATCAGTTTAGCATTCGCCGTTTTATTTGTATCCGTTTTTATGGTCACCAGATAAGCACCTTGTACAAGAGCCTGTGTACTCAATTTGGTAACATTGTTTTTAGTTTTTATATTCTGAAGCTGTCTTCCACTCATATCATACAGCATAATGTCAGCTTCTTTAAAGTCAAAGCCTATTTCTACATAAGCATAATCTGAAACCGGATTCGGATAAATCTTGATATCATGTTTTTCTATTAACTGATCAACCTGTTTGTCTCCCAGTTTCACAATCTTCCAGTTCTCTTTTCCCAATTCCTCAGCACTGGTTCCTGCCAGAATAATAGAGCCATCCCTATTTAATTTCAGATCTGAAAGTCTCTCCTCTCTTCGTCTCGAGTCTCCACTCACATGTTTTCTCCACTGCTCATTACCATTGCCATCAAGATACAACATCCAGAAGGTTTCATCATCTTTCTCTATTCTTCCTTCTGCCTGCGTATAACCACCCAACAATATTCCTTTGGTAGCATCCTGGTTCTTGGCTCTCGGCTCTTGGTTCTTAATTCTTGATTCTTGACTCTGTATCACATTCATTCCCATTAAAATATCCCTGTTCTTGAAATTGTAGGATTTCTGCCATTGTTCATCCCCTCTTTCATTCAGTGAGATCAGCCAAAGGTCTGTACCTTCTTCTATGCCCACTGATTTATTTCCGGATCTTTCGGATCTGGATTCTCCTCCAATGATAAAACCGTTTGAAGTTAAAGCCAGGGTTCTGATATGGTCATCTCCTTTTCCACCAAAGTTCTTTTCCCATTCTAGTTTTCCATTTTTATCCAGCTTTACGATCCAGTAGTCGCCTTCACCGAAGTTGGTGCTGGCTTTTGGCATTTGGCTGATGGCTATTGAGTTAGCCGGTTTTTCAGTTGAAGGTTTAGTCTCAGAATTCCCAACCTCGGAGCTCCTTGAGTAGATTCCCAGTAATGCTCCGCTGTCTCTTGTTGGGATCATTTTTTCCACTTCGTCTAATCCTCTTCCTCCCAGAATAAGCTGAGACAGTTCTTTTCCCTCTTTATCCAGTCTGGTGATCCAGACATCTTTTGAGCCATAGCCTTTGGATGAGTTCTGTATATTTCCTGCAACAAAAAACCCTAAGTCAGTGGTTTGAATGACTGCTTTGGCTTCTTCATCTGAAGATGTCCCCAAGGTTTTCTGCCACAGCTCGTCACCAAATTCATTCAGCCTGATCAGCCAGATATCCGATCCGCCTTTGGAATCGTCTTTTTTATCCAGGCCTTTGCTTGAATACGTGGTGCCTGAAACCAGAAATCCACCGTCCTGGGTGGTTACCGTTGCGGATAAATAATCGTGGTTTTGTCCGGCAATATATTTCTCCCAAACCTGTTCTCCCTGCTGGTTGAGTTTTACCAAATGGAAATCGTAGCCGTTGTTTTGCTTTTGGCTACCAGTAGCTGGCGACTGGCTTTTAGCCTGAATAGAGCTTCCGGTGATAAGATATTGCTGATCAATAGTGGTGATTACCTGATTGAGAAAATCCTGAGTGGAAGATTTGATGTCTTTCTGCCAGATGACTTCCTGAGCAGAAAGCCCCAGGACTGTGCATAAAGTCAATGCACTCATGTAGAGTTTTTTCATGGATTGTGTAATTATTATTATTTTAATTCGATTGCAAAAATATTACTTTTACCTCACTGTGGAAAGATTTATTTTATCATATTGATTATGAAATCTATTACAGTACAATACTTTATTGTTTTTATATCTGCAAGATATAGTCTCAAAGCGACAGAACCTGTCGTATTTTTTAGCTAATAAAGAAAAAAACGAATAGTAGAAAATGCTTCTGTAATTCATACATCTTCCCACCCAGCCCTTGGAAATTGGAAATGTTTTGCTATAACTTTGCTGCCACGTTTTAAAATAGAAGCAGCAATGGGTGTCCTGAAAAAATTGGAGATAAAAAAGAAGAGTCAAAAAGCAGAGGATAAAAATCTGTCTTTCCGGGTTTTTGATTTGACCGTGGGAAATCTGAAAGAATATACCCAACCACATAAGAAAGACCATTTCTGTATTATTGTGATGGAAAGTGGAAGCCTTAAGATTCATATTGAAGAAAAAATACACCTGCTTAAAGCCGGAAAAATTTCTGTCATATTTCCTGAACAGGTTAGCTTCGTTTCTGCTGTAAGCGACAGTCTTAAAGGAAAAATAATTTTATTTGAAGAAATATTATTCTGTTCTGATATCCTTAAAAACGAATTAAGCACCTATAATGTCAATCTTTCTACCCAATTGAACTGTACCATTCTTTCACCCGAAGATCTTAAACAAAGTCTACATACCATTTCAATCATTCAGAAAATTTATCAACATCCCAGTCTTATCAAAAAAGAGCAGGCAAGATTTCATATTAAAATTTTCCTGTTGGGACTCATTGAATCGGTGCATGGGCTCCATCCTATTCTTCATAAAGATACTGCAGACAAGCCCATATATGTCCAGTTTAAAAAGCTCCTGAATGAGCATTACAAACAACACAGGACGGTTCAGTATTATGCTGAAGAATTAGCTGTCAGTACGAAAAAGTTAAACTCTATTACCAAAAAACACTGCAGTGAAACTGCTATTCAGGCGATTCACAACCGGATTTTAATAGAAATCAAACGTCAGTTGATGTTTTCTGATCTTTCACATAAAGAAATTGCTTTTGATCTCGGTTTTAATTCTCCCTCGGCTCTCAACAAATTTGTAAAAGCAAAACTTAAGGAAACCCCTACGAAACTTCAGCAGGAGCTGGCGCAAATGTATAACGGATAGTCCTGTTTGTATAACATTACCTGTTTCGTCTTATCTAATTTTGTTCCATCAAAAATTAACTAAGAAAAATGAGTAAATTATTTATCGCAGGAGAAGTTTTCCATGGAGCGGGAAGCCTTGACGAATTAAAGAATATTACCGGTAAAAAAGCGGTTATTGTAACTGGAGGAAGCTCAATGAGAAAGAGCGGAACATTGGATAAAGCAGTTGCTTACCTTACTGAAGCAGGTATTGAAACACAGATTTTCGAAGGTGTGGAAGAAGATCCATCTTCCGGAACTTGTATGAAAGGGGCTGAAGTAATGAAAACTTTTGAACCTGACTGGGTGATCGGATTGGGAGGTTGTTCAGCCATTGATGCTGCCAAAATTATGTGGGTGTTTTATGAGTATCCTGATGCCGATTTTGAAGCCATGATCAAACCGTTTACAGTACCGGTTTTAAGAAATAAAGCTAAATTTATTGCTATTCCTTCTACCAGTGGAACAGGAACTGAAACTACAGGTTTAGCCGTTATCACAGACCGTGAAAAAGGAGTAAAATATCCCATCGTTTCTTATGAACTGACTCCGGATATTGCGATTGTGGATGGTGAGATCTGTGCTTCCATGCCGGCCCATATCACTTCAAATACAGGATTGGATGCTTTGACACACTGTGTGGAAGCTTATGTTTCAAATATTGAGAACAACTATGCTGATGCCCTTTCAAAAGGAGGGTTGGAAATTGTTTTTGACAATCTTAAAGAGGCGGTAAACCACCCTGATAATATTAAGGCCCGTCAAAATATGCATGATGCCTCTTTTATGGCTGGGCTGGCATTTAATAATGCATGGCTGGGAATTGTTCATTCCTTATCTCATCAGGTGGGTGCTTTGTATGGAATTCCTCATGGGGCTTCCAATGCTATCTTCCTTCCGAATGTGATCCGTTATAATGCTCTGGCAACAGATCGTTATCCTGACCTGGCTAAAGTAATTGGTAAAGAAACAGCTGAAGACCTTGCTCAGGCTATTGAAACATTACGTTCTGAGGTAAATAATAATTCTTCTCTTAAAGCATTTGGAATTTCAAAAGAAGACTGGGACAAAAACCTTGATTATATCACAGCCAATGCTTTGGCAGATCCTTGTACAGGTTTCAATCCCCGTATCCCTTCATTGGATGACTTAAAAGCAATATACAATGCATGCTATGAGGGTGTTATTTATGCTGAAGAGGCAGTAGCTGCCCTGTAACTTATTAAAGAAGAAGTGATGACTTTTGATAATCATTCGTCATTAAATAAAAACAGGAAATCGAATTGATTTCCTGTTTTATTTTTTATTGATAGATTACGACATTATCCTTTTTAAGCTGATAGCCGCTTTTTTTGAAAGGAACCAGTACATAACCGTCTTTTTTCCAAGCTTTTGCTTTTCCCGCTCTGGTAAGAATTACACTTCCTCCTTCAGCATCTTTAACGAAAACCTCCGCTTTTTTCTTGTCTTTGCTGAAAATAACTGCTGCAATATAACCGCCGTCAGAAGAAACCTCTTTTAATTTGATTTTTTCTTCAAAAGTTCTTATACAGTCTTTTTTGATCTGAGAATACGTATATCCTGCTGAACCGATACATCCGTGAGCATCTCTATCGCCACCTAATACAGGTGTTTTCTGTGCGAATACTAAAGAACCAAGGAACATTGTGCTAAGTAAAATTGTTTTTTTCATGTTTTGTCGTGTTGTTATAACTATCGTGATATTATTAAAAATCGTGCCAAAACACTTACCTGTGAAAACTTTTTCGGATGCCCATTATAGAATTTCATTCTCCGGGTTGCTCTCATTTTAACGGTTCTTCTTTGGAACTGTTATCCCGGTATCGATGTAATAGCGGCTGAACATTCGTCATTAAATAAAAAACAGGAAATCGAATTGATTTCCTGTTTTACTTTTTTATTGATAGATTACGACATTATTCTTTTTAAGCTGATAGCCGCTTTTTTTGAAAGGAACCAGTACATAACCGTCTTTTTTCCAAGCTTTTGCTTTTCCCGCTCTGGTAAGAATAATGCTTCCTGCCTCAACGTCTTTTACGAAAACCTCCGCTTTTTTCTTGTCTTTGCTGAAAATTACTGCTGCGATATAACCGCCGTCTGAAGAAACCTCTTTTAATTTGATTTTTTCTTCAAAAGTTCTTATACAGTCCTTTTTGATCTGAGAATAGGTATACCCTGCAGAGCCAATACATCCGTGAGCATCTCTATCGCCTCCTTTTATGGTCATTTCCTGTGCGAATACTAAAGAACCAAGGAACATCGTGCTAAGTAAAATTGTTTTTTTCATGTTTGTTGTTGTATTGTTATAATAACTATCGTGGGTACTATAAAAAATCATGCCAAAAACACAAACAAAACACTTTGATGTGAAAAATCTCCTCCAGCTTCTTACTTAGTCCAGGTGATTTTTGAGTGCTTCACCTCGTCAGAATTTGTTCCGATCATCACATCGAATTCTCCTGATTCCCAGTCGTATTTCAGCTCTCCGTTATAGAATTTCAGATTCTCAGGGCTGATCTCAAAGGTTACTTTTTTGGATTCTCCTTTTTTCAGAAATACTTTCTGGAAGCCTTTCAGTTCTTTTACCGGTCTTGTAATACTTCCCACCATATCTCTGATATAAAGCTGAACCACCTCTGCTCCATCATAGTTTCCGGTATTAGACACGGTCACAGATGCCTGAATGGTTTGGTTTCCTTTTGGATTGGCATTAGAAACAGTCATATCCGAATAACTGAATTTTGTATAGCTCAATCCATATCCGAAAGAATATAATGGAGTATTACATTCATCCATATAATTGGAACGGAATCTTTGGTATTCACATTTATCAACAGACTTCTGATCTAAAGGACGGCCTGTATTTTTAGCATTGTAATAAATAGGCACCTGCCCAAGGCTTCTTGGGAAAGTCATCGGAAGTTTTCCTGAAGGGTTTACTTTTCCGAATAGCACATCAGCAAGTGCATTTCCTGCTTCTGAACCCGGGAACCATGCATTTACAATAGCGTCGGGAATATCTTTTACATTCGTTAAAGCTAATGGACGGCCTGTGAAGAGAACCATTGCAATAGGCTTTCCTGTCTTTTTCAACTCGTTTAGCAAATCAACCTGAGACTGAGGGATTGTAATTTCACTTCTTGAAGAAGATTCCCCGCTCATTTCTGCAGATTCTCCGATTGCTAAGACAATAACATCGGCTTTATTGGCAATATCCACGGCTTCTTTTAACAATTCTTCTTTGGAACGGTTATCTCTGTCGGTTTTCTTCCCGTGAGCCGCATAGATTTCTTCTAATTTTGCATCATAATCGATGTTCGCCCCTTTAGCAGAAAGGAACTTAACTTCCTTACCATAATTAGCCTGCAGCCCCTGTACCAGATTAACAGAAATATTATGTTTTGTAGCTACACTCCAGGTGCCGGCCATATTCATTGAGTTATTAACCAATGGTCCGATAACAGCCACTGTTCCTGATTTTTTCAAAGGCAACACCTGGTTTTCATTTTTCAGTAAAACCATCGACTGAGCAGCAGCATTTCTTGCCACATTACGGTTTTCCATATTGTAAACCTCTTTTGCCGCCAGCTTGGCATCTCCATGTTTGTATGGATTATCAAATAAGCCTAAATCATATTTCGCTTCAAGAATTCTTTTGGCAGCCATATCAATTTCGGCCTGTGTCACTTTTCCTTCTGATAAAGATTTTTTTAAGGTTGTTAAAAAACCTTCTCCTACCATATCCATATCCACTCCGGCTTTTAAAGCCAAAGCAGAAACCTGCTGAATATCTCCCATTCCGTGATCAACCATCTCGTTGATACCGGTATAATCGGTTACTACAAAACCTTTGAATTTCCATTGGTTCCTCAGCACTTCAGTCTGAAGCCATCTGTTTCCTGTTGCAGGAACTCCGTCTACCTCATTGAAAGAGGCCATCACAGAGGCTACACCGGCATCAACAGCTGCTTTGTAAGGCGGAAAATATTCATTGAACATTCTTATATGGCTCATATCTACGGTATTGTAATCTTTACCCGATTCGCCTGCTCCATATAGTGCAAAATGCTTTACACAGGCAAGTATATTGGTCCCATTGGCTAAATCTTTCCCCTGGTATCCATACACCATATTTTTTGAAATTTCACTTCCTAAATAAGGATCTTCACCCGAACCTTCAGACACTCTTCCCCATCTTGGTTCACGGGAAATATCAACCATGGGCGAAAAAGTCCAGTTAATTCCGTCTGAAGCAGCTTCTCTGGCAGCCACTCTTGCAGACTGCTGTACCAGGTTCATATCCCATGATGCAGCTAAGCCTAATGGAATTGGAAAAGTCGTTTCATAACCATGGATAACATCCATTCCAAAAATCATTGGAATTTTCAAACGGCTTTTTTCAACAGCTACTTTTTGAACGGCTTTGATTTTGTCAGCTCCTTTTATGTTGAACAATCCGCCTACCAATCCTTGCTCTACTTTTTTTCCAATATCGGAACTTTGAGCCATTCCTGTAGTAAAATCTCCGGAAGTCGGCAGGTTGAGCTGACCGATCTTCTCGTCCAAAGTCATTTTAGATAACAGATTATCTACAAAGGCTTTCTTTTTCGCCTGATATTGGGCTGTCTGATAAGACTGTACGGGTTTATCCACCATCTCCTGTGCCGAGAATACCGGCGAAAGGGCTAATGCAGCGAGTACGATTAGTTTTTTCATAAATCTAACTTCTTATTGTTCTATTATAATTAACGTGAGAACGTTATTTTTTGACTGATTGTATCTGATTGACCTATTTTTATTGTCTCCAAAAAAGACAATATTCAAAAATATAAAAATTATTCAATATGCCTTCAATAAAATCAAGGTTTTACGATGACTGAGCATTGCATTTCTTTAAGTCCTGTCTACTTTTCTTTTTTCTTTGATAACATCCACTCATACAGCTGAGGATTAGAATACGCCGAATCCCAGGAGTTGTGGTTATCATTCGGGAAGATCACCAATTCTGCAGACGGATTTACCGGATGTAGTTTCTGATAGAATTTAAAGGCATTTTCCGGCAGTACGATATCATCCATTCCGCCATGATATATTTTCATATTCAAATTTTTATACTGCTGAATATTGGCTGTCATTACCTGATCTGTAGGTGCACATACTGAAACTACTGCGGCAAACATTTCAGGATGCTCCATAGCTAATTTCAAAGTACCCCAGCCTCCCATGGAAAGTCCGGTAAGGTAAATCCTGGAAGCATCAATTTTATATTTCTTCTGAATTTCTTTTATTAAATTATAAATGGTAACCGTATCCCACCACGAATCTGCGGGACATTGCGGTGCCAGAATAGCCACCGGTTCCTTGATCAGTTCTTTATAGGTGAAAGGGCTGTGTGCTTTTACCATTTCCAGGTTGCTACCTCTTTCCCCCGACCCGTGAAGAAATACAATTAAAGGAACATTTCCTTTTGATTTTTGAGGATAATCCAGAATGTAGGATATTTTTTCAGGTCTTTTAATTTCTTTGTTAAGTTCAGCTTTTATTTCCTGGGCCTTCATCTGTAATGAAAGGGGAAGGAGCAAAAGGGGAAGGTGTTTTAATTTTAATTTCATATTGTTATTTAGGTTTTGGCTAAAGCCAGTGGATAGCTTTTTATTTATTTAAACGGGCTAAAGCCCGTTTCTATTGATGTTAAATACTCGCAAATTAACAGATTATCATAGACTGACTTCATTGCGTAAACGGTATAAAGCCCGTTTTTATTGATATCAAAGTAGCCACGGGTGCACAATGATCCTGCACTCGTGGCTCATTGAAAGGTATCTATTTTATTCCGTATTTCGGGGACTGGAAGCTTAATTTTTTTAATCCCTGCTGAATTTCCGGTGCATTCATAAACAGTTTCCAAAGGAATCCTGACCTGTAGTTTTCTATCATTGGAGCTATTGTCCCCTGATCAATCGCCAGGTACCTTGGGGTAGACCAATTGTTATAATGAATAGAAGTAGCATCATAAGGTCCGGCGCTTCCTATAAATTCAGGTTTTTGGGTATACAGAAACCTCAGGAAATTCATTGATTCTTTTGGGGTGTATGGGAAACTGCTTAAGGCAGCTGTAGGGGTGATCACTCCGTTATCATTGGTGGGCATATGAGCCGTGTAGCCCGCAGTTCCGTCTTCATTTCTGGTATAACCAGCTGTTAGCCCCCAATAATTGGGACCATACCCTTTCCATTGCTTTGGATTTTCCACGCAATATTTGTAATCAATAAGAGTTTGGTTTTTATTTAATTCAAAATAGTTTTTGATCAGTTTATCGGAAAGTCCGGTTGGATCAAGTCCTATATATGAATATTGTGACCAAAAAAGCGGTCCGCCATATTCTTCGGCGTAATTATGTTTTACGTAAAGTGGTAATCCGTATTTTGTTTTGTCGGTAAGGTAGGTTCCGTTTCTCGTCCAGCCTTTATAGTAGGTTTCTGCATCAATGGCATACGTAGGTGAAGATGCTGCCAGGATATAGGTAATTAAGCATTCATTATAACCTTCCAGAGGAAAATTCATGTCCCACTGATATTCCGGAGACCAATGCCAGTATAATACTTTTTCGCCTCCTTTTGTATACCAGTTCCACTGAACCCCTTTCCAAAGTTCGTCGCATTTTGCGGTTAACGCTTTTTCTTCGGCATTTCCATTTTTAAAATACTCACGGGTCATCAGTATCCCTGAGGTAAGGAATGCTGTTTCTACCAGATCTCCTCCATTATCTTTTTTACCGAAAGGTACGGTCTTACCTGTTTCACCATTAATCCAATGCGGCCACGCTCCTTTATGACGGTCTGCTTTTGCCAGAAAATCCATGATATGGGAAAGTCTTTTTACGGCTTCTTTTCTTGGAATAAATCCTCTTTCTACTCCAACCAGAATGGTAGCCAGTCCAAATCCTGAACCGCCGGTGGTTATTACATGTTTATCATTATCCGGGTAGATATTATCTTCGTGATAACGCTCTCTCCCCAACATTGAATTGGGTTCTGCATAATCCCAGAAGTAGGTAAGAGCATCTTTCTGTACCTTATCCATCAACTGTTCATCTGTAATACTGCTTTTGACTATTTTATCCTGCGAAGCTTCCTGTTTGGAACCCTGGATGTTTTTGCATGAATACACAAAAAACAGGGAGGCTACTGCAGCTGATACTACGATCCTTTTCATTGGTAAATGGTTTACTGGTTTATAAAATGAGAGGAGAATTTTCACTCTCCTCTTGTTTATGTATGTATTTTAGTAATTCGGGTTTTGCTGAGACAATCCTCCGGCTTCCATGATAAACTCATAAGGAAGCGGGAATAATTCATGTTTTCCAACAACGAATTTCTTATTACCGTCTGCTGCCATAGCTGCCTGTGCCTGCCCCGTTCTTACAAGGTCAAACCATCTGTCGTGTTCGAATGCCAGTTCCAGTCTTCTTTCTTTCCAGATAGCCATTCTTACATCTGCCTGGGTGGTAGCTGTTGTTTCTGCAATTTTAGCTCTTGTTCTCACCTGATTCAATAATGGAATTGCCACACTGGTTTGTCCCAATTCATTAAGTGCTTCTGCCTTGATCAACAAAACTTCTGCATATCTGAGATAACGGATATTGGTATCTGTAGCATCTTTGTCATAGAATGCTGATGAGTATGCCTTATAATTATAGAATTTATTTTCTACAGTATTTGGAATGTATCTTCCGTCGTATAACGTCATATCTCTGTGAATGATCGTGGCATCTCTTCTTTCTGTATCTCCTTCTGCTGTGTAAGCATCATACAAACCTTGTGTAGGGGTTGCAAATCCCCAGCCCCAGCCTCCGGAACCACGAACTCCCTGTACTTTACTGTACTGCTGGATTGCTCTTCCGGCATCACTTCCCGATCCCTGGATTTCAAAGATAGATTCTGCATTATTTTCCCCTGAAACTTTATAAATATCGATAAAATTAGGAGTCAATGAATATCCGGTAACCAAATCACACTGTTCTGCGGCCAGCTGCCATTTTTTCTGGTAAAGATATACTTTAGCCAGTAATGCGTGAGCTGCCCCTACTGAAGCTCTTCCCACATCAGTAGCTCCATATGCAGATTTATTAGGTAATGCTTCTATAGCATCTTTCAGGTCTTTTTCAATAAATGCATAGATCTCTTCTTTGCTTACTCTGGTAAGCTGCATCTTTTTATCTACCTCATTTCCAAGAACCGGAACACGGTCTACTAAAGGAACTCCTCCAAAAGATCTTACCAGGGTAAAGTACATAAAAGCTCTCAGGAACTTAGCTTCTCCCATCAGTCTTTTACGTAATTCAGGATTAGCCTTATCCAGTTTTGGAATATATTGTAAAGCCTGGTTACACCTGTTTATTCCCTGATAGTTAGAAGCAAAAAGCTCTTTAAAGGAAGGTGTAGTTGCAGTAATATTGATGGCATCCAGAAGATTTTTATCTGATCCTGTATCTCCTTCTGATGATCCTTTATCAGCATCATCAGAGATAATGGAAGTTACCCCTATCCAGGCAAACGTACTCATATTCCAATCTAAGAATTTGGCATAGATAGAATTTACAAAATAAGTTGCCCCATTGTCATTATTAAATTTTTCAAGGTCATCAATCGTCATTGACTCTGATGGTTTTACATCGATAAATTCATCACTGCAGCTTTGTACAGCAGCTACAGAACCTAATAACATTAAAGATATTAACAGTATTTTATTTCGTTTCATTTTTTTAAAAGTTTATGTTTACACCGAATACAAAAGATCTTAACGTAGGGTATGCATTCAATTCTACCCCTGCCATTTTATAAGGATCTCCCTCTGTTTTTGCATCAGTAGGGTTATATCCTGACAATTCTGTTGAATACCCCGAATATTTCTGCCATACTACCGGGTTGATAGCACTTACATAAAACTTTATAGACCTTACGTAGTCTACAATATCTTTTACGGTATATCCGATTGATATATTATTAATTCTGAAATAATCTCCGTCTTCTAAGAAATAGGTAGAAGCAATAGGATTATCTGTATAAGGTTTAGGGTTGTATGAATTAGGGTTAGAAGGGCTCCAGTAATCCTGTGCTACTGAAGATTCAACATTAATACTGTTTCCTCTCTGCGCTTTCTTACCGTTGTATACTTTAAATCCGAACGCTCCATATCCATTGGCCGCAAAATCCCAGTTTTTATAGCTTAAGGATACATTGATCCCCAGGGTAGATTTTGGAATATAAGAATCGAAATACTTTCTGTCTTCGGCGTCAGCACTTCCTGTAACCCCGTTTCCGTTAAGGTCTTTATATTTCATATTTCCACTGGCATCTACTCCATCATACTCCCATAAATAGAAACTTCCCAACG
Organism: Chryseobacterium sp. WG14; assembly: GCF_024586945.1. Taxonomy (NCBI): domain Bacteria; kingdom Pseudomonadati; phylum Bacteroidota; class Flavobacteriia; order Flavobacteriales; family Weeksellaceae; genus Chryseobacterium; species Chryseobacterium sp. WG14. The sequence goes on along the minus strand of NZ_JALCZD010000001.1, from coordinate 491,218 downwards.
CATGTCCAACTGTAGAACCGTTAAATAGTTTTACCCACTGCCCGTTACCCAGATCTCCACCACTCAACTGAGCAATATTCTTTTGAGTATCCACTCTGGTAAGCTGGTTTTGATTGAAGGAATAATTGGCTCCAAGAGAGTATGACCAGTCGTCTCCTACTTTATCAGCCCAGTTCAGGGAGAATTCCATCCCTCTGTTTCTTACTGCACCTACGTGAGAATAATAAGTTTCTGACTGACCGGAAGTTGTATAATTGGTAATTCCTAAAATAAGGTTATTTGTTTCTCTGTTATAAGCATCAATGCTACCTGTCAGTCTTTTGTTGAACAATCCAAAATCCAATCCTGCAGAAGATTCTTCGGTAACCTCCCATCCTAAAACAGGGTCAAAACCTTTGTTTACGGTGATTCCGTTACTTACAGGATTTGCATTTCCATATCCATAATTATAAGGGGTACCTGAGTTTAGGGGAAGATAGTTCAGAGGAACTCTTTGGTTTCCTAATTTACCCCAGCCTCCTCTCAGTTTTAAAAGATCAAAGAGGCTGTCTTTCATGAAATCTTCTTCAGAAATGATCCAACCGGCTCCAAATGATGGGAAAGTTCCCCATTTTTGTCCTGCGGCAAACTGTGAAGATCCGTCGCGTCTTACCGTAGCACTCAGCAAATAACGATTCATCAATTTATACTGTGCTCTGGCAAAATAAGAAACCGTAGTATTTCTATCGTATTTTACAGAATTAAGGGTCTGAACATTATTTACATAGTTCGTGTCCTTAATGTTCCAGTAGTTCTGATCATTTAAAAGTAAGTTCTTTCTCTTTACAATCAGCTGATCGATACCGTTTCTTACGGTTGTTTCCGTACCAATTGTGGCTTCAAGATCATGAACCCCGAATTTTTTATTATAAGTTAAATAATTTGTTAAAGACCAGTTGTAATAATCTTCTCTTGTATTTTCCAGGGTATTGTATGGATTGCTATTGGAGAAACCTGCTGCCGTCCTTGTAGGATCTTCTGCAAGCCATATTGCCACTTCATCTCTGAAATTATAGGCTTTATAATTAGAATACTCTCCATTAAACTGAGAAGTAAACTTCAGTCCTTTAAGGATATCAATATCCAATTTTAACCCTCCCTGCAATAATGTATTTTTATTTTGCTCATTATTCAGCAACAGCTGGCTTACCGGGTTGGTTACATCATTAAATTTATTTCCTGTATAATCTACAAGACCTGTGGAAGTGTTTACGTAAGGCATTCCAAACTGTCCTGACGGATAGTAAACAGGGACCATCGGAGACTGTTTATATGCTGTTGTAAAAGCATTAAAAGGTTTCGGGGTAGTTTTTGTAAAAGCTACACTGAAATTTTGCTGTAACGTAATCCCTTTAGCAATTTTAAACTCGTTGTTGGATCTGATGGTGGCACGGTTATAATCTGTACCTCTCAGAATCGACTGTTCGTCATAGTTACTTAAACTAAAGAAATATTTTACGGCTTCTGAGGATCCTGAAATAGAAAGGTTATGCTGATTATACACTCCTGTTCTTGTAATTTCTTTAAACCAGTCTGTATTTACCGGCTGGTCTGTAGAAAATCTGTTAACCCCTAAGGCTGCATTATTATAAGTGGCAAATTCTGAAGCATTGGCCATTTTTACTGTTTTCAATGGAGTTCTTATCCCCATTAACCCGTCATAGGAAACACTCAGTTTTCCTTTTCCGCTTTTTGTGGTAATAATGATTACCCCATTAGCGGCTCTGTTACCATAGATGGCCAGGGCTGCTGCATCTTTCAGGATATCATAGGTAAGGATATCATTAGAGTTGATATTATTAATATTCTCTAAAAACATACCATCAACTACATAAAGTGGCGACCGTCCTCCTGTTACCGTTCCCAGACCTCTGATTAATACAGAAGGTGTAGATCCCGGCATATCCGAAGCTGTAATCTGTACCCCGGCAGCTTTACCCTGAATAGCCTGCGAGGCATTTAAAACTTTAGTTTTTGTTACTTCTTCGGCACTGATAGAACTGATGGATGTTGTATTATCTACCTTTTTACGGCTACCATATCCAATCATTACGACCTCATCTATTTTCTGGACTTTAGCAGAATCTTGTGTAACCTGCGCATCCACGTTCATACCAAAGTATAAAACAGCAATAAGGCATGAATACTTTAAATTACCTTGTTTCATATAGTTTCAATTTTATTCGTACAATCAAATTTTGTGAAATGTCCCTATTTGACAGCAATTCAATTTCTCAAAAAAAGACATTAGCCAAAAATATAAAAAAAAATGAACAATGTTAATTTATCTTAAAAATTGAAAAAAAATTACATAATTTTACACAGAAACAGACGAACAGTTTAATTTTATGAATTTAAGATCAGAATATTTATCAATTTATCATCATATTATTAATTGTAAAAACAATGTTTTTACAATATAATTCACCAAATGACGGTGCTGAATTTAATATTTTGTTAAATAGATAATAGTATCTACCTTTGGTGCAGTTTTTGAAAAACCTAGAAAAAGGATCAATGAAAAAATATATTGTTGCAGCCGCTTTCATTATTGGAACCGGAGCAGTTATTACTACTACTGTACAATCCTGTACAACGCTGGCTACCTCTGATATGGGACTTTCCATTATCAAAAAGATGCTTCTCAACGGAATAGACAAAGGAATGGGTGTTTATGCAAATAAGGAGGCCTTCCTACAGAATAATATGGTGGATAAAGCCCTTCCAAAAGAGCTCAGAGACATGAATTCCATCCTTGAAAAGGTTGCACCGTCATTGGTGGCTAAGGAAAGAGATTTCATTGCCCAGGCTGCCGCCTATACTGTAAACACCTCAAAACCGATCTTACAGGGCGCCGTTAACAGTCTAAATGCACAGGATGTAACAAGGATCATCCAGGGAACAACAGCTACACAAATCCTAAAAGAAAAAACATCTCAGCAGCTTGTTGCGGCTATTGCTCCAAAAGTAGACGAAAAACTGAACGAATACGGAATCGTTAAAACCATCAACACGGCTTTATCAGGGAGCAACTTTCTGGGGAACCTTTTAGGAGGCAACAGCAACACTGTAAATGCAGGCGGGCTGAGCCAGCTTGCTTCTGAACAGCTTGTGAATGGAATATTCAACATTATTGAAGACTACGAGAACCAGAACTCCAAAGCCCTGTTGGGACCATTTGGAAAATAAGGGAGATTTCGTTATATTTATACTATATTAATAATTGCAGATGGATATATTACAAGGAAATCAACACGCAAGTCCTGAGGATTTTTACAAATCTTTAAAGGAAAAACTGGAGGATCATCATGATTTTCCAGAGGATTATTTATTTAAATTTATTATCCCTACAGACCAGGCAAAGCTTACTGAAATATATAAGGTTTTTGATGGTATTAAATTTACCTTGGGAAACCGTGAAAGTAAAAATGGAAAATACACAGCCTGTAATATCAGTGCATTTGTTTTGGATGCTGATCAGGTGGTAACAATTTATCAGGAAGTAGCCAAGATAGAAGGCGTTATTCTACTATAAAAAATTTCAGCTACAAAATACATTTGTGGTTATAAACCCGGCTGGCCTATCCATAGACCAGCCGGGTTTATTTATACTACCATTCAGGGATAACTTTTTAGTAAGTAAATTATCCCGGAATATTTTACTCTACTGCCAAAACTATATTCATTCTCTTGTCATCCCGGAGGGATCTCAATCGCAAGCTTTAAAAATAATATTTAGATTCTTACAGAACAAATGGAGTGTTTAAAATTGCCTATTACTTCTTATTTGAAGAGAAACCAGCGAACGTCAGTAAGACACACAAATCATTTATAAACAGAAAAGAGGCTGCTTCAGATGAAACAGCCTCTTTGTATTTGGTCTTTATTTATTATTTTATTTCTCAATAAAGAACTTCACATTGTCTATAGGTCTACCCAACATGGCTACAGAGCCTTTCACCAGAATAGGTCTTTGTATCAGGGATGGATTTTCAGATAAGATTTTGATCCATTCTTCTTGAGAAAGGTTTTTATCTGCATAATTTTCGATATACAGCTTTTCTGTTTTACGGATAATATGAAAAACACTTTGATTCAGTTTTTTCAATACTGTTTTTATCTCCATCACACTCAATGGATCTTCAACAATATTGATAATTTCAAAAGCTACCCCATTTTCATCAAGATACTCTAATACAGCATTTGATTTCGAACAGTTCCCGTTATGTAAAACCTTAACTACCATCTTCTATTGTTTTAAAATTAAAACTTGCTTTCTTACAAATTTAGCAAGAATCTGACTGATCTTCTCTTAATAGTCTGGTAAATATTTGTTAAAACAGCCCATGTAATTCGGCTTCAATTTTTTCCAGAATAAGTCCAAAATCTTCCGGTTTTTCTACAAAATCCAGGTCATCCACTTCAATAATCAGCAACTTACCTTCTGTATAATTGGAGATCCATTTTTCATACTTCTGATTAAGCTTTGAAAGATATTCTATACTGATAGATGCTTCGTATTCACGTCCTCTTTTGTAAATTTTCTTTACAAGATTGGGCACATCAGATTTTAAATAAATTAACAGGTCCGGTGCAGACACAAAACTCTTCATTAAATCAAAAACAGATGAATAGTTACTGAAATCTCTGTCGGAAAGGAGTTTCATATCATTCAGGTTTTCTGCAAAAATGTGAGCATCTTCATAAATGGTACGATCCTGAATAATATTCTTCCCACTTTCTCTGATCTCCTTTACCTGACGGAATCTGCTTCCCAGGAAGTACACCTGCAGTGCAAAGCTCCATTTGCTCATATCCGAATAAAAATCTTCCAGATAAGGATTATGATCTACGTCTTCAAATTGTGCATCCCATCCGTAATGCTTGGAAAGCATTGTGGTTAGGGTTGTTTTTCCCGCTCCAATGTTTCCTGTAACTGCAATATGCATATTTTTCCTTTGTATTTGCTTATTAATTGATAAGTTTTTCTACCCCTTCAGTCTGAACTGCTGAAATATCTTCTAACAATTTCTCTAAGGTATGGTCTGAAGATTTCACTTCCGGCAGGGTCTCATCTGCTGTTTTTTCAGTGCTTTCTACCGATTGTCCTGTAGGTTCCTGAATAATTTCCGGTTGAGATTCCGGCTGTTTTTCCTGTTCGGGTTTGCTTACTTTTTCAAAGCTGTAAAGATAAAGTTTGTTCCCCTTGATTTCAAAATAAGAAAGGATATTTTTATCCACAATTTGTGCTTCCGGATCTTCAAAAACAGTAGTCATCCCTTTTTCAGGAATATATTTTAAAATAGAATTATTGGTGATCACCAAAATAGTATCATTTTCTCTCCTGAATCTTTTCCCGTTTACGAGGGGAACTTCAAAAATTTTCTCAAACTTTGGCGTGTAAATTCTAACGTGATTCCTTGTTAAAATGTAGATTTTATTTTCATAGACCAGCATATCCGTAAGATCCTCAAAACTGATATCAAAAGGATAAGAGTTGATGGTTGTATCATTTCTGAAATTATACTGTATCAGCCGTTTTGTACTGTCATCTAAAAGCCATAACTGCTGCTGATCTTCAGCGTACACCATTCTTATAAATCCAAATTTCTGCTTAAAATCAATCCGCTGGATCTCATTCATATTCTGATCAACAAATTTCATTTCCTGGGCATTTTCTGAAAATAAAGGAACGTTCAGTGGATTCTGAACATTTTGTACTTTATAAGGAACAGTAAACATCAATTTCCCAAGCTGCTTCCCTAACGAATCATATTTGGTAAAACTGAAGTCTTTACTTTTATAGATATACAGATTTCCATAATCATCCGCAAGCATATCTTTAGCCTCCTTCAGCTTCAGGGTATCCAAAGGAAAAACTTTCTGCGCTGCGGATGAGCAGAAAACGAAAATCAATAATAAATATATTAGCTTCAAATTGTATGGTATTAAAGATAATCCTCCTTGTTGGAATGCCGGCAATTTACATACTTTTTCTGTAAACTGAAATTAAGTTTTCAATGGTCATTTATTTTATAGCAACCTCATAGATTTTAGCCCAGTTTTTTCCTGTCACTAACATATTTTCACCCTTAAAAGCAATTCCGTTTAACACATTGTCATCATTCCCCTGATTATTTTCTTTGGTTATTTGGGTAAAATCAAATTTTCCGACAGCTTCTCCTGTTTCAGGATTTATTTTCAGAACAAAAGGTTTAAACCAGACATTTGCATAAATAAAGCCGTTGTGGTATTCCAATTCATTTAATTTTTCGTACGTCTCCGTTTTTCCTGCTACGGAAACCGTTTTTACCACTTTGGAAGGATTACCGACATCCAAAAAGTAAAGATTCTTTGAACCATCGGTAGCGATGAGGTTTTTTCCGTCATAAGTTAGCCCCCAGCCTTCTCCGATAATATTGGGTAGAGGAAATTCTGAAATTTTTTCCAATGTATTTTTATGGTAAACAAAACCAATTTTACTTTGATAGGTCAACTGGTAAATCTTGTCTCCAACCACCGCACAGCCTTCAGAAAAAATATCGGCGGGTTGTTTTTTCACCATTGCCGGAGTTGCAGAACCCAGTGTATATTTTATCAGCTGGGAAGCTCCTTTCAGTCCATCACTTTCATATATGGTATTGCCTTCTGCCAAAAATCCTTCCACAAAGAAAGTAGGATCATGCGGATAATCTGCTATTATGGTATACGAAATATTTTGTTCGGGATTTTTAGCAAAAACATTAATGGTAGCATCCTGGCTCAGGGTTTCTCCATTTTTAGTTTTAATTACAAAAACCACTTTATTGTCTCCTAATTCAAAAAACTGAGGATCTACTGTAAGATTGGCTGTTTCTTTATCTCCAAAGCTTATGCTGATACTTTCTGCATTATCTGTCACTTTTTTCGGAAGGTCCAGCTTATCTCCAAAATGATACCCTTCTGCCTCCTTTGCATTATTATAATCAGCCAGGGAATCAAGCATTTTTTCATTATTATTACAAGATACCAGCAGAAGAACTGCTGCAAGGCCGGTTATTATATTTCGTCTTATCATTTTTCAAAAATACTAAATTTTAGTCCTTACATAAAAATAGCGCTCCATGGGAACGCTATTTTTATACTTTATCTGTGAAATTATTTCACCTGAACTTCATAAATTTTCGGCCAGTTTTTACCTGTTACCAGCATATTTCCTCCTTTAAAAGCAATTCCGTTCAATACATCATCACTTCCTTTGGTATTCTGTTTTGCAATATCTGTAAAATCAAATGTTCCCACCACTTCTCCGGTAGCCGGGTTGATCTTTAGAATGATAGGCTTTTGCCACACGTTGGCATAGATAAATCCGTTATGATATTCAAGCTCATTAAGCTGATCATATGCCTGGGAACTTCCTGCCACCGCAATATACTTAATCAGTTTTGAAGGGTTAGCCGGATCAAGGAAGTATAAAAGTTTACTTCCGTCTGATGCGATAAGGTTTTTCCCGTCATAGGTTAATCCCCATCCTTCTCCAAACAGGTTTGGATATGCAAATTCTGAAAGCAGTTTTAAAGAATTTTTATCATAGATATATCCTTTTTTGCTCTGCCATGTCAACTGATATACTTTATCTCCTACAATGGTACTACCTTCAGAAAAATCTTCCGGAGCCTGCTTTGTAGAAGCAAGTGGTGTAGTGGTTCCCAACGTATATTTCAGAATCTGTGAGGATCCGTTCTGCCCGTCACTTTCATAAATTGTATTTCCTTCAATCTGAAAGCCCTGAACAAAATTCTTAGGATCGTGAGGATATTCTGCGATAATCTGATAGGCAATATTTTTTTCAGGAGTTTTTGCAAATACATTGATGGTAGCATCCTGATTGAGTACTTCCCCTCCTTTTGTTTTAATATTGAAAGTAACAGCATTATCTCCCAATGTGAAAAATTTCGGATCTACAACAAGATTGGTTGTTTCTTTATCTCCAAAGCTTATGGTAACACTTTCTGCATTCTCCGTCACCTCTTTTGGAAGTTGAAGTTTATCACCGAAGTGATATCCTTTTGCTTCCATAGAATTATTATAGTTGCTTAGTGTATTAAGGATCTCCTTATCCTTATTACAAGATGCCAATAATAAAATCGCTGCGAAACCTGCTATTATATTTTTTTTCATTGATATTCTAAATATTTCTCCAAAAATAGCAAATTTTATTCCGTATTGCCAACATTATCCACAGCTTCACCAAATTGTAATATATACCCGTTATTGTCATAGATTGCAAATTCCCTCATTCCCCATTCAAAAGTTTCTATTTCATAGCAGATTTCTGCTTTTGCATTAAGTTCTTCCCAAAGTTCATCCACATTATTTACATTAAAATAAAATGAGCCTGTAAAACCTATCCCATGGTTTTTCTCATGTTTATTGGGTTGGGAAACCATAATATATACTTCATCTTTACGAAGCGAAGCCCATTGCCATTCATCATTTCTGCCCATTAATGTAAAGCCCAGGATATGCATATAAAAACCGATGGTATCATCCATATTTTCTGTCCACAACATAGGGCGCAGTGCTTTAAATTCTGTCATGATTCCTGTAATTCAAAATTTGTTTTATTGATTTTCATATTAATAGACAGCCATGTTTCACCATCTATATTCACTTCACTTTTAGTTTCCGGATCAATCCCGAAACCTACTTTCCGGTAGCATTCAATAGCTCCTGTATTCCAGTCATATACATTAAGTTCAGCGGTTTCTTTATCGAAATGACTGAACCCATATTTGAGCAGTTTTTGTACTACTTTTTTGCCATAGCCTTTTCCTCTGTTATTTTCATCCCAAATTAAAATTCTTCCCAACAGGAACGTATTTTCTTTTAAACAGATCTGTGCATGTCCGATGGTATGGTGGTCTCCATCCGTTATTTTAAATAAGGTCCTGTTTTCATCCAGAAGATCGGCTTCCAACTGTTTTTCAGTTAAAGGAAAGTGATAGGCAGGACCGGCAAACTGAAGAAGCATTCTTTCATCTTTTACTTTTGAAATTAATTCTGAAGCATCCTCAGTGGTAAATAAAAATAAGTCGATCATCGTTTTAATTTTCTAAATATCCTTTTAAACTTTCTCCAATAATCATATTCCAGCCTTCCGTAAAGCTTTTTCTTGAAAAACCTTCACCCAAATTATCGAAACTCTCAATACCCTCATGAACCAATGTAACCACTGTTGCGTTGTGTTCGGAAAACACTTCCCATGTTACCACGGTTTTCAGTGGTAAAAAATCGGGATAAGCCCAGCTATATTTCAATATTTGAGAAGGAACAATCTCTAAGATCTCACATTGATGGTGATATTTTTTAGCATCTCCGGGTTCATAAAAATTAAATATCTTTCCTACTTCCGGTTCAAAATCCGGAATATTGAAATACCAGGATTTCATTTCGTGTTTATCCGTCAAGGCCTTCCAGACCTTTTCCGCCGGAGCATTTATCTTATATTGGACAACGATGGGTGTATTCATATTAAATTAACTGAGGTTAAGATTAATGTCAGAAGGTGTACAATGATCAGTGTGCAAACCCTGTAATTTTTGCTTCATCAAAATCCAGCTGCATTTCAATAGCCCTCATCACATGGTCATCAAATATTTTTTCCTTCTTCATTCTGTGAAGCTCATTTCTCTGAGCCTGGATCACCTGGCGCAACACATCTTTATTTTCGTTGATTGCCGTCACATAATCACCTGTAGAAGCCATACACTGAGCTTTATCGGCCATCAGCATCATTTCATTTTCAAGTTTATGTTTTTGGTGTCTTACCAAGCTGTTTCTCTCCGCCAGATCAGAAAAATCATTATCTAAGGTATGCAGCGCGGTTTCCTTTAGTTTACGCATCAAAATCACTTCCTGTTTTTCTTCAGGCAGTTCACTTCCTGCATCTTTTATATTTAACAATTTCAGAATGGGCGATAATAATAATCCCTGTCCCACCAATGTGATCAATATAATAACGAAAGTTACGAATAAAATAATATTCCGGTGCGGGAATGCCTCTCCATTGGGAAGAAAGGCAGGAATAGAAAGTGCTGCAGCTAATGAAACCACTCCTCTCATGGCGGCAAAACTGATGATAAAAGGTTCCCGCCAGTCCGGTTTTGGGGCTTTTAATCTCAATTCTTTTGAACAAAGCCTTGGAAAATACATCAAAGCGTAACTGTACAGTATTCTTGTTCCGATAATCGCTCCTCCAATGACCACACTATAGAAAATTCCTTCTGAGAATGTATAATCTGTCAACCCTTCCACAACAATAGGCAACTCAAGGCCGATCAGGATAAAGATGATCGTATTCATTAAAAATATCAGCACACTCCAGACATTTCCGGACTGGATTCGTGAAGTATGACTCAGGTAGCAATGCGAATTATAAGACATTAGCAATCCTCCGGCAACTACCGAAAGGACTCCTGAAAAATGGAAATGCTCTGCTCCTACATACATGATGTAAGGAACAATAAGTGTAATAACGGTATCTATATTAGAATTGGTAGGTATCATTCTCAGTAAGGCTCCAAACAGAAAACCTATAGCCACTCCCATAGCGATCCCACCGATGGCCATGGTAAAGAAATCCTGCACGGCATCTCTCCAGATAAACTGCCCTGAAATAACTGCCGCTAAGGCAAACTTAAATACAATTAAACTGGAGGCATCATTAATAAGACTCTCCCCTTCCAGGATGCTGGTTATCTTTTTCGGGATTTTCATATGCTTCAATACAGAAGTAGCGGCTACTGCATCAGGTGGTGAGTTTACTCCTCCCAACAGGAATCCCATAGCCACTGTAAGCCCCGGAATAATAGAGGATGAAAGATAAGCCACCACTATGGATGTTAAAAATACAAGCCCGAAAGCCATAGAAAAGATCTGCTTTCTCCATTTATGAAAATCCTGCCACGAGGTAAACCATGCAGCTTCAAATAAGATAGGAGGCAGAAATATAAGAAAAACAAGATCGGGTTCTATCTCGATACGCGGCATTCCCGGAACAAGGCTTATTAACAGCCCTGCAATCACAAGGAAAATAGGATAAGCCACTTTCAGCTTCTGCCCAATCATTACTAATATCATTACAGAGAGCAGTACTGCAATAGATATAATAACATAACTGTGAATCATTTTGATTTAGTTTTTTTAAGTGTTATTTTGTTAACTCAATAAAAAGTTTCTATCCATCTCACAGATCTTCAACCTCCGAAAAGAAGAGAAACTTTCAACCTTTTACCCATCGTTTAATCCGGATATCCTAGAGTACAATATTATTTTTCGGGAGAATTGCCGGCGGAAGGTCAGATTCATCCAGCATATCTCTCATATCAATTTCAATGGTACGGCTGATCTGCGTAATGGGTACATCATTAGGGCTTCCTTCAAAAGGATTTACAGAAGCTTCCCCTACACTGTCTAAAGTATGGAAACACCATGTCACCAATAATGAGAATGGAATATTAAACCATACTGTCCATCCTTCCAGCGTTGTTCCTTCTCCTAATTTATCAAACTCTTTCAGTAATCCAAAGGGAACGAAAACAATGAATAACAGCAAGAGATAAGTGGTAATGGATGAAAAATTCCGTGGATAAGGAAAATTTTTAATTCTTTCTGCTTTCCCCTGGCTATCTGTAAACTTTACCAACTGTTGGTTGATCTGCGTCCACTGAAAGTCGTTAATTTCTCCTTTTTCATAAGCTTCGGAGAGTTCTTTGCTTTGGCTGGCCATCAATTGGGTGGCTCTGTTTTTTTTGCTTACAATATATTGAAGTTCCGTTTCCGAAAGATAGTTTTTCAGCTCATCCTCCAGTTTGGAAAGTTTCTCAGGAACATCATATTTCCTTGAATATTCATCAAACTGTACGGTGTTCATATTTTCCCAGGCTCTCGGTTCACGAAGCTGAAATCTTAAAGCCGTAAGCCAGGCATAATGACGAAGAAACATCTCTTTTACTTGATGGGGGTTTTTTGAAGAGAGCGCATCTCTTAGAATATATCCAAAACTACGGCTGTCATTAATGATAGCTCCATAAATCTGCCTCGCTTCCCAAAGCCTGCTATAACTCGCATTATTTTTAAATCCTACAATAAAAGCGACTGCTGTTCCCATGATTGCTATAGGCTGCCATGGAACATACAGAAATTTCCATCCTAAAAAATACAGTAAGGTGGGAACGGCTGACAATAAGGTTAAAACGTAAATACTGCGCCTTGTCCAAATAATGAACTCGAGGGTTCCAAATCTTTTTCCTGAATGCATATATGCTTTTTTTTGTGTTAATTAATCTACTTACAATAATGACTTTTTTTCATCAGGCATTCAGCATCATCGGGTCATTACTAATTTTTCGTAAACGGGATATTATTATAAAAACCGATCTGAATCTGTCCACGGTTTCTGTTTTCCTGGATCTGGTTCATATAGCCCGCTTCTATCCTCATATTCTTATTGATGACATATCCTAAGGCTCCGTAAACCCTGTTTCTATCGAACACAGGATTATTGAAGTGGAGGAATATTTCATTATATACAGAAGCATAAAGGGTTTTCGGCAGCATTTCTTTTTGGGTAATCGGTATCGTTACTCCCAGCATATAACGGAATCTCATTCTAAAGTCTTCTTCCAGAAAACGTTCTTCCAAACGGTAACGGTGCTGAAGATTGAAACGTCCAAACTTCTGTTTTGTAATAAACTGCTGGAAAATCCTGTGTTCTATATTTTCTTTTTTCTCTCCGTTTACATAAGGCTGGCTTAAAATAAAACCATATCCCAACAAAACATTATTGTTATTCTCAGTAAGGTCATATCCAATTCCCGTACGGATTAAAAGCTGTTCCAGATTTCCGACTCCATCAAAGTTTCTGTACTGGATCTCATTATGGAAATTCAGCTTTTTGCTGATCTTATTATTTCCAAAATACATATACCACGCTCCAAGGTCACTTTTCTGTGCCCATGTAAATACCGAGCCCAATCCTAATATAGTGAATGCCAACTTCGTAAAAACCTTTCTCATATTTATCAATTACTATTATCTATCGTTTTAACAAAACTAATAATTTAAATCAATAATAACAAACAATATTTACATACACTTTAGATTAAATCCCTTTAAATCTGACACTTTCAAATAAGCGGTAAGTTTAGCCCGGAATTCGTTCTACCAGGATTTCATCATTATTTTCACTGAAGTAAGCACAGGTCATGGCGTTCAGGTCCATTTTCCAGCCTTCCACTCCATACTCTGCACAGTCATTACAAAACGTCATATAATCAGTTCCTCCCTGCTGATGAAGTTGTAATCTCCTTTTAAAATTTTCAAGGTTTATATTTTCTGAAACGGTGATGTTCTGATATTGGCTTCCGGTTTGTATCGACTGGTGGTCTGTATCGAAATATTCGGTATGCCCATCGGATACGTAAGTGATATAGTGGGAAACGCCTAACCTTTTTATGGCCTGGATATAGGGAGGGAAATCTGCACCGCTCTTTACCTTTTGATGTTCTGTTTTAATGTCTTCAAGTCTGAATTTCATCTATTTAATTTTTAACGAACAGATCGTAAGTCTCTGTCTGTTCAAATTTAAAAATTTTTGGAATGCCAATTATTGTTCAATAAAAAACCGGCAATGTGACTGCCGGTATATTGTTGTATTCAAATACAGAATATAATTTTATGGATGCTGCTGCATTTTAGCAGGGTCATCATAGTTGACCATCCAGTTGATTCCGAACTGATCCGTGAACATTCCGAAATATGCTCCCCAGAAAGTATCTGCCATTGGCATTGTTACCTGTCCGCCTGCAGAAAGCCCATTGAATAACTTATCGGCTTCTTCTTTGGATTCTGCATTGATAGAAATGGAAAAATTGTTTCCTTCTTTAAAGTTTGAAGCCCATTCCCCACCGGTATCGCTTCCCATCAGTACTGTTTCTTTAGAAATAGGAAGCGCCACATGCATGATTTTATTTTTATCTTCTTCAGAGGTTTCTTTGCCTTCCATTGGAGGCATTTCTCCAAAAGTCCCGATATAAGGGTATTCTCCTCCGAAAACCGATTTATAGAAATCAAATGCTTCTCTGCAGTTTCCATTAAATGTTAAATAAACGTTTACTGTTGCCATGATGTTTAAAAGTTAAGTTTTAATTAGTTTTGATTTAGATTTTTGTATTTTAGGAGTAGAAACTACCTATGCTGATCTATCAGGATCATATTTCCATCCGGATCTTTAAGGTAGATATGTTCCGGCCCTGAAGTACTTTCATCCGCTGGCCTTTCAATCTCTATCCCACTTTCTTTTAAGTGTTTCTGTATGGTTCTTACATCATCAAAAGAGTCGAGATTCTGGGCATTCTGGTCCCATCCCGGATTAAAAGTAAGCATATTACCATCAAACATTGCCTGAAAAAGACCTATCAGGGTAGATCCGTTTTTCATGATCAGGTAATTCTGTTCTGTATCTCCTGCCATTGAGGTAAAACCCAGTTTTTCATAGAAATCTTTAGACTTCTGAAGGTCTTTTACACTTAAGCTGATTGAAAACGCTCCTAGTTTCATATTTTTTTTGTTTTTAAAGCGAATTGACTTCCTGCCAATACAAGTGTCCAGACCAGTATTCCTAAAATCCAGAACCAGATTGGAGTAGGTAAAGATACCATCATATAAATGGTGATCAGTAAAAAAATGCTTCCACAGATTACCGCTGCAGTATGTTTTCCGCTGTTAGAAATTTTTGTGGCTGTAAACCTCGAAACAAATGCCGCTAAGGCATATGCAATAATGATAAAGAACAATGCCATGAACGGTGCTTTTCCTACATATTCCTTTAGAGCTTCCCTATTATTGGAATCCGTTCCTGCAGGAGGTGGATATAGCGGATGGCCTATATTCTCAACAATCGTAATACCGATAGAGCCCACGATAAGTCCTACGACAACAGCCAGTATTTGTCTCAGGATACTCATTGATTTTTCAGATTGGTTTTAAAATCCAGACTACCGTCATAGCTTTTCCAATCACCCACAAATTCAATATACTGCCCTTCTATCTGTTCTGTTTTCTTATTCCATCTGAAAGTATAAATGAATTTACCTTTAAACACCCCCGAATGTTTTCCTTTATTTTCTTCTGCCCACTCATATTCTCCGAATACCGTTCCTTTTTTCTTGGCATCTTTATATTTTGAGATGGTAATTTTCCCTTCAAATTTTGCATAATTAGCATCTACCAGAGAATACCCGGATACAAAATATTCCTGATCATTCTTTTTATTCTGTTCAGAGATAGTAATTT
Organism: Chryseobacterium sp. WG14; assembly: GCF_024586945.1. NCBI lineage: Bacteria > Pseudomonadati > Bacteroidota > Flavobacteriia > Flavobacteriales > Weeksellaceae > Chryseobacterium > Chryseobacterium sp. WG14. The sequence goes on along the minus strand of NZ_JALCZD010000001.1, from coordinate 475,843 downwards.
TCAGTTTCAGCTCCTTTGCTTTGTTTCCTATCACTCCAACATAAGGTTTACTATTGTTTAACCACACATTCGAAATATCAGGCATTTGCCCCAACACAAAATTGGCAGCAAGAATGAAGACTAATAAAAGTTTTTTCATAGATTATTTTTAAACACCAAACTGTGCTAAGTGGTGATTAAGATGTTTTGCAAACATATTATTCCACTCCTGAGCATTTAGTTTTCCAAAAGAAAAAGATTCCTTACCGTCAAAAGCAGCAGCTCCCAACTGTTGTGTTTTTTGGATAAAACCGATTAATCTGGTTTTCTCTTCTTCAAAGTTTTTTCTTCCTGTAATCAAAAACTGAGGAGCTGTTGGGGAGTCTCTGGGATACGCTTTTTCTCCAACGATCTTAGGTTTCAGAAACGTTTTCAGAATAAATTTCGCAATAGCTCCCGGCTTTTTATGTTTTTCAGGCTCATATACCATTTCATAAGTTACACTACAGTGGGCCAGCATCTGATCAACCGTCATCTTCCCCCATAACCCGTGGGTATCTTCAACAAGCTTATGTATTCTATCAATATAGTTCTGAGCATCTTTTGCGTCAAACACGTTTTCCATATTTTCTCTAATTAAATAAAGACAAATATATCAGTTTTTTCTTTTTGATTTTATAGTTAATAAAAAAATGAATTGTAAATGATAAAATGATATCATGGATGGAAAAACTGACGCCATCAATAGCCACTAAGCCTAGTACCGATCATTAACAAGGAGTGAGATCAGACCCCAGTAGTGAAGACCACAAAGGTCAGGATAAGACAGTTGAGATGATAACCACTGTTTTTTATTGACATCAATCACTGCAAACTAGCAACTAGCAACTAGCAACAAAATTCAACTAAAAAAACACTAGTCCACATCCTCTTGAGAAGCAATCTCCACTCCTGTTTCCTGAGGCACCTTTTTAAAAATAAGCCAAAGTTTAATCTTTAAAGCGATCCAGCCTATAACGGCATATACTACTACAAGAATGCTCAAATGTTCCAGATAAGGAAAAGTAAGCTCTACTGATCCTTTTTGAATCAATAAGATTTTAAATGCCTGTAAAAAAGGTGTCAGTGGGATAATATTAGCTATAAACTGTACAAAGGCAGGCATTGCACTTAACGGCCATGTAAATCCACTGATAATGAATGCCGGTGAAGCGATAACCATCAGGATTTGAGTCGCTTTTAAGGCATCCGGAATCAATATACTGATAAACACTCCCAAAAATGATGCAGATCCTACAAATACCGCAGTAAGAAGGATAAAATTGAGTATTCCTTCCGGCATCGGAACTCTAAAAATCATGTGCATAAAGTAGTAGATTCCCACAATAAGAATGGAAGATATCCATATTGGAATCACTTTAATAAGCATTGTTGGGAATGCCCATTTTTTCATTTTAAGATATTCTTTTACAAAAGACCCTCTTTCAAATTCTGCAGCAAAGCTTACCGCCATTGCCAGCAGTATGACCTGTTGCAGTACGACAGCCAGCATTGCCGGCCACATAAAGATAAGATAGTTTCCTGTAGTATTGAACAGCGTGATATAATTTGCTTTGAAAGGCTCATATTGTGTAGCTGCCTTTGCTGCCGGCATTCCGGCTTTCTGTAATGCTTTAATGGAAGCGCCAGCCGAGAAAGTTCCTATAGTAAGCTGAAGGGCCTTGGAGGCAAAGTTCGCTGTAAGAACGTTCCCGGTGTTGATATACACATTCAGTTCAGGATATTTTTTCTGAAGCATATCTCCTTCAAACCTGGAGGGGATAATGACTACCGCTGCCGCCTCATGCCTGATCACTTCATCTTTAATACTCAGCGGTTCCTGAAGGTATTTGATAATTTTAATGCTTTTATTGTCATCCAGCATTTCCGTCAATTGGTTAGATAAAGGAGTATTATCCCTGTCAACCACCAGGACAGGGGTATTTTCAACTTTTCCGCTTTTGTAGACAAACCCCAGCAAGGTTGCATAAAAGACCGGTGCCAAAAAGAACACTGTCCTTAAGGTAGAATTGCCGATAAAAAGCTTGAACTCACGTTTTAAAAGACGGAAAAATTCTTTCATCTATTTATATTTTAAATGGCCACATGATAACGTTCTAAGAAAGTTATCCATCGTGCTCCGTTTCATATTATTTATTTAAGGATAACATTAGCATTAACCAGGATATTTTTAGCCTTATTCATATCTTTAGGCTTTACTTTGATCTCATAAATGGCATCCTGCAGCTGGTAGTCAGGATAAGCTGTGGTGATATCCGCATATTTTGTCAGCTGTTTGATGTATACAATATTTCCCTGCAGGTTTTCTTTGTTATAAACGACCTGCATACTGACATCCTGTCCTTTTTTATATTTTGAAATGGCGCTTTCCGGGATCGTAAACCTGAAGAAAGTACTTTCCGGAATATATCCGTTGAATAATGCAAAACCGGCTGTCGCCAATTCTCCGGTATTCAGGCTTATGGTTTCAATCTCCATATTATTGGTGGCAATGATATACCTTTCTGAATAGGCTACATTGGCTTCCTGCAATGCTCCTTTAGCCTGGGATGCCTGCCCTGCGGCCATTTCCACTTTTTCAACACGGGTTCCTCTTGTCACATCGTCCAGTTCTGCCACTACGGCATCATATTGGGCTTTTGCTCCCTGAAGTTTTGCATATACCTCATCATGAGCCTGTGGAGACATCAGGCTGTCACGGAACATATTGTTGGCTCTGCGGTAGGACTTTTGTGCAAAATCATACTGCTCTTTAAGACCCTTATATTTTGCCTGAAGCTGTCTCAGCTGATCTGCTGTGGCTCCGTTTTTAGCCATCTGTTCCTGGGCTGTTGCAGCGCTTACCGCTCCCTGAGCCTGAGCTATTTTTGCGGAAACTTCCGGAACATCAAGCTGCGCAAGGGTATCTCCCTTTTTTACAGTCTGTCCTTCGGAAACATATATTTTCACAATTCTTCCGGTCACTTTTGGGGCAAAAGAAATCACATCTTTTTTAGTCTTTCCTTCCGGTTCTTTTATTTTTTCATTTTTACTACAGCTTCCGAACAGAAACAGGGCAGCAAAGAGTACAGCTATATTTTTATGCATCATTTTAATTTTTAAGGGATTAAATAAAATTTGGTGATATCCAGCTCCTGGGTAGACCTCATCAGTTCTATCCCCGCTCTTCTCTGGTTGAAAATTGCATTCTGGTATTCCAGTTCCACGGATTCCAGATCATTTTCAGCTTCAATAAGCTGTGAAGATTTGCTCATACCATAACGGAATTCCTTTTCAGCCTGTACTAAAGCATTTTTTGCCAATTCTTTTTCCTTCGCTTTCAAAGTGATCTGTGCGGTAGCAATATCATAGTTGGTTTGATTGTTGGCAAGATTCAGTGTTAATTTTTTTAAAGCATCTTCTTTTTGATTCTGCAGCACTTCTTTCCCCACTTTAGCAGTTTCTTCAGCATGTTTCCCTTCTTTTCCGTCAAAAATCTCCCATTTAAAGCCTACTCCGGCTGTAATTAAAGGAAATACATTGATATTGTTAGGACTCCAGTCCAGCTTTCTTCCTTCATATCCTAATACCGGAACAGCAGGCACTACATTTTCAGAAGACTTAATCCGGTTTCCGTACAGTCCGATATAATAAGCAGAAGCCATGAGCTGTACTTTAGGAATCATCCATGTTCTTTCAGATTTTATCTTATAATCTGCAGCAGTAATCCCATGTTCCAAAGCACGGACCTCCGCCCTCTGCTCTATTCCTTTTTCCGGAGAAAGTAAATCTACCGGAGTCAGGACAGGCTCTATCATTCTTAGCCTTTCTCTATTGATTCCTGTGAAAATATAAAGCTGGGTAAGAAGCAATTCTTTTTTCCCTTCATATTCTACCATTTTTGCATTCAGAGTTGCCTGGGCAAGTTCTATTTTCTTATGATCATAAGGAGTGATCAGCCCATATCCTAAAGCTTTATCTGCTGTTTTTTTATTGATATCGAGTCTTTTTTTGCTTTCATCCAATACTTTTTTAGACTGATGGATCAATGCCAGCTGGTCATACGCTCTCGAAATACTGGCTGCCACTTCATCTCTTGTTTTCTCCAGAAGAATATCTTCAGACTTTTTCTTTTCTTCTACGGCTTTCTTAAGGTATTTTACCTTCCCCCCGGAATACAGCAGCATTTTAGCTTCAGCTTTGGCTACTCCCGAGAACCCGGATACATTAAAATTATTATTGAAAGTTCCTTCCGGAATACTGATAAAGGGAGCCAGGTTAATTTCCGGCGACGTCAGTCTTGCTGTTCCGTTTAGATACCCCACCTTTCCATTTAGTTCCAGAGTAGGAAGAAAGATATCTTTCAGCTTATGCTCGTCAAGATCGGTAAGTTTATTTTGGGTAACCTGCATTTTCAGGTTCGAGTCCCGAACCATTGCACTGTCTAAAAGTTCTTTAAAATCCGGCGCAGACTGTGCCCAGCCAAAAGCAGGAAAAGCAAAAAAACCAAACGTAAAAATCAATAAATTGTTTTTCATGGTTTATGTTTATAACAAATATAATGCAAAATATGTTAAAAATCTCACAAATAAGTTAAAGAAAACACTGAATATAGACTAAGTTTAAAACAAGTTTAACCACAATCATTTATCTATCAAAGTCCTCTCAAAATCGTTTAATTTTAATTTGAATTCTATTTAAGGGGTAAAAAAAATGAGTTCTGTTGTTTATGGGAAGAGAAGAGCATCTTAATCTAATACAAATCAGGTTTAATAAATTTCTAATTTAATTTATATTTAAATAATGATCAATAAAAGCAGGCCCTCTCTTACAACAGAAATGCTCCGATAAAATATCGAAGCATTTCCTTCCTTGATTATAAAAAAAGTAAACAAACTAGTCTACTACCCCATTTTCTGTTTGATGTTAGAATACCTCAGCAGCCAGTGAGTACATTTCATCACTCCCATCCCTTTGAGGACCTGCTGCAATAGAATTTCCATAGCCACAAATTCCATATAAGTTCATGGCAAAATCTTTAGGGCTTTTTACCGCTCTTACTTCACTTGAATAAAGCAGGTAATAGTACCCCCACTGGTTGTTCCAGGCTTCGGTATCTGTATTCTGCCACTGATCAAAATTAGCAGAAGTAAATGATAAGTTCACTCCCCTGCTATTGTGGGTAACCTGTCCATGCCAATGTGAGTAGCTGGTAATCGTTACATCCGTCGAAGGCTGATTAATTAGCCTTACCTGAAGTCTGTTATTCCCAGTCAGGGCATTACTTCCTGATGTGGTAGATCCTCCTACAATTGCAAAACGAACCATTAAATTTAATTCAGGAATAATGAGATCCGGTTTCGAGTAAACACCAGCTGAATTGGCAGCATTCCTACCCCGATACTTAGCCTTATACACAGTGCTTCCATGAGTTTCTGAATTTTCCTGTCCCCCTGCTGATTTTGTCCATTTTGGTGCGGTGGGCGTACCAATATTAACATAAATTCCAGCTCCCATAGAAGCACTTCCTTTATGGTAGACTACCAGGCCTGTTGCCGGATTAGGAATGGTTGTCCCGTCTGTAGACGATATAAGTGTAAGCCTGGTAGGTAAAAATCCTTTATTGGGTGATTCCAGATGCAATATTGCAGAAAGATCCGGTGTACTGGTATTTATTCCCACTTGGCCATTAACTAGGCTTAGACAGCAAATTGCGCACATTGCTAATATTTTTCTCCCTTTCATTTGATAATTGTGTTTTAAAATTCCTTTTTTCGTTATGTGTTTGTTCTAATAATTGTAATAAATAATATCTCTTTATCCTAAATTATAATAAAAATAAGAGGGGCTCATCGGTGTGTGTTTTTAGAATCATTATTTTTAAATTTTTAATCACCCCTCTTTTTCTGTACATAATGAATACACCTTTTATCTGTATCCATTATTGATATAAAAATTTCTTTTAGAAGATTATGATTTAAAAAGAGTGAGAAAATTGCTACAAAATAATTTTGAATAATCACTCACCCTACAAAGCATCAAATCAAATAAAAAAAAATTCATGACTGTTATAATCCAGATAATAATTATGACTTGCTTTCTGCTTTCCAATCTTTTTCACCTAATATTTCATTCATCAAAACGAATCATTTACATCAAAAAATCACTTTCTATGTAATTTGTATTATTAGATAGGTTATATTGAATAAAATGTGTGAAAAAGTGTAAAAAATTCATTTTCCATACAAATAAGTCATTCAACTATCATGTTTTTTTATAATTTTACATGACAAACTTAGTGGTACCGTATCTAAAATAATCAGCAAAACAAAAAAAGATAAATCCATAACAAAAAAAATAATAAAACACTGAAAATGAATGAATTAAATTTAAATTTTATATTTTCATATACGATAATATCCTCCATAATCACATATGAGTTTATAAAAAGTGATTTCTACCTGTAATGATATTGTATTATGGAAAACATTAAAGACAAATTACGTGAGTTAGAATATTCATTTGCCAAAAAGCTCATATTTTTACTCTTACTGAAACAGATTATCATTGTATTTTCTGACCTTTATTTCGTGGGCAGCCAATACTTATTTTATGATGTGGTTTTAATATTAACCGTTACTCCCTGCTATGTATTCACGTTGGTTTCGGAAAATTATAATTTTCAAAAAGTAGGTAAGTTCGCAGTAGGCTATCTAATGCTTTTAAATATCATTTTGAGTATAGTGTACTACGAAGACTTTCCAAGCGTTATTTCCTATATTTTTATGTTCCCTGTAGCCCTGATGTTTTATTATAACATCCGGAAATCTATTTACATCTCAGCATTTTTCTTTCTCACGATCCCTTTAAGCTTGTTATACAACTATTATTTTGTTCATAACGTGGAAAAAAGTGATCTTTTGTATTATAATTTTTCAAATACTTACACAATAGCCTGCGCATTTATCTTGTTTTCCGTTTGCTTCTATTATCTTATACAGATTCAAAAGTTAAAAGCAGTTTTAGTTTTTTTAGAGGAAAATACTATTACAATTGATCCCTTTCCTGTGCTGGAAAAGAAAGAAAAAATCAAACTTGTTCAGGAATTTTCTTTGGAAGAGACAGATTTCCCTATCCCGTTTTATGAAGATTTATTTTCAAAAATTGAAGATCATATGAAAATCCAAAAGCCCTGGAGAAATCCGGACTACAATCTGAAACAACTCGCTAAGGATGTAAGCTCTAATACCCAGTATGTTTCTTCAGCAATCAACAGCTGCACCAAAAATAACTTCAAATCTTACCTGAATGATTTCAGACTGAATGCTTTTATAGCACTTATTAATAATAAAAATGAAGAATTTTCATTAGAAGATGTATATCTGACTATTGGTTTTTATAACAGATCAACTTTCAACAGAGTTTTTAAATCTAAATTCCAAATGACCCCTCAAGAGTATATCAGTACTAAATCCATCTAAATTATAAAGCATTAAAGCTTATAAAATCAGATTAAAATAGTTAGAGTATTCCTGGAATAAGGTACAACAAAAAACTCCCCACATTGCTGTGAAGAGTTTTTGTTTATATAAGCGAGCTGATTATTTCTGAACTGCTTTTTTCATGTCAGCATCCGGACGTAAAACTCTGTAGCGCACTTCAAAATCTTTAGGCACATAGAATACAATTGGTAATTTACTGTTGTAGCCCATTGTTTCCGGCTTAAGAGTTACAAACTTCTTTGTAAGCTTCTGTCCCGGACAACCCATTAATGTTCCTGCGGTCTCTCCTTTGGATTCCACTTCATAATAGTTGTATCCCCATCCCTGAAGATCCTGGTTTTTCATTTCTCCCATCATGAAGTACTTATTACAGTCCAACATTTTTTCAGTCCCTACAAAAACCTCAACTTTTAAATCGTTTTCATTTTTTGCTACCGGTAACTGAATATATACTTGTTTATATCCTTCTTTAGCTTTTGGGAACATTTCAATCTGTAGTTTTTCAAACTTTTCAGCTTTCTTTTGTGCGAAAGCATTTACCCCAGCCATCAATATCAATCCTGTAATTAAAGTTTTTGAAAATTTCATTTTATTTGGTTTTAAAATTCTAATTACCTCCCTATAGCCAAAAATCATTCCAAAATCTGAACAGCAGTTCCTTTTGTATGGGCATTCATCTGCGGAGCATAGTAATTCTGCATGGTTGTGATCCCGTTAGAGAACTTCCCGGATGCATTGGCAACTACATCATATTCAAAAACATATTTTCCTTTTGGCATGTACTGGATATAGAAATTGGTAGAAGCATCTTTTGCTGACTGGTAATAGCCCAGATTATTTTTCCACTGATATCCTGACAGCGCATCGATAGGCTCAAAGCCTGCAGCACGCATATCTTTAATATGAATAAATTCCATAGCTCTGTCTGTATTCAGAATCATTCTTACCGTCACTTTATCCCCTACTTTTAATGGTGTTTCAGGTGAGATTTTCTGAAGCTCTTCTCCGTTTACTGTTTTTACTTTTTTATACAGCTCTTTGGTTACGGAAATATAGTTTTCTGAAGATTTAATCTTATCAAGATCTTCATAATACTGCCAGAATAATCCTCCCTGAACAATTCCGGGACCTGGTTTGGTTACGGTAACTGTTGCCAAATTTTTATCTACAGCATCTGTTTTTACCGTTGATTTCACATAGCCTGTAGCCTGAGTCTGCGGAACCAGCTCTTTTCCACCCCAAATAATGGTTGCTTTATCACTTTCGGCACCGGTCCATGATTTTCCTGAATTTAGTATGGTAAAGATCACTTCTGAAGTTCCTCTTGAGCTTCCCCATGAATTCACTTCTTTCTGTGTCACCAGCCAGATCTTCATTTCTTCAATCAATTTCTGATCGTTAGGTTTTAGTTTATTGAAAGCCTCCAGTGCACCTGCATGGTTCACGACTTTTGAACTGAACCATCCCCAGTCATTTAGATTCTGCTTCCAGTATACACCCTGTGTTTGTGTATCTGTAGACGTTTCTTTAAGGTAAGTCATTAATTTATCCGATACATCTTTCAAGCCGTAATCATTCATCAGTAATGCAGCACGGTGAAGGCCGAAGAATGTAAAGTCAGTAATTTTTGCCGTTTTTGCTTTCTGTTTTACCAGCGATTTCAATGTAGCTCCTTTACCTTTCAAAGGATATTGTTTTTCCCAATAGTTTCGGGTATCCAGATAATCTATAGCCCAGTTATTCCAGATATCTCCATTCTTCGGATCATAATATTTGCTGATCTCATTATCCACATACTGAATCAGGTTGGCCACTAAACTCTTCTGCTCTGAACTTTGGTAGTCTTTCAGATTATCTTTTACCCATGAGTTGATTTTTCCCAGGTTTTTAAGAATGTATAATGAAGTTCCGTAAGAGCTTGGATATCCCGCATACCATGAAAAGCCTCCGTCAGGATTTTGAAGCTTTTTAAAATCATCCCAGTCCTGGTTGATTGAATTTCTCATGGTGTTGGCATCAAACAATAATGCCAGTTTCTGCATCTGCTCCCCTTCATTTTTACTTTCCAATACCCAAGGAGTCTCTTCTAATAACAACTGCTTCAGTTCCTGATTTTTTTCAAGATTGGAGTTTAATAATCCTTTGTTCTGATATTCTTCAAAAATGGTTTTCATTTTCGGATTAGCCTTGAAGATTTCAGAAGCCACTACATCTGCAAACCACTTATTGAAGATTACATCAGCAGAGCTATTTGAGTCATTTTTAAGACTTGGAAGGGCAAACATAATTTCCCAGATCGGATTGGTAGTCAGTTCCAGGGTATTGGAAACATTAGACGCCGTTGCAGATGTATTATTTTTAAGGTTATCCAGTACAAATGTTTTTGTTTCGCCTTCTTTTACAAAAACCGGAACAGCATCCGTCACCAGCATTCTGTTTGGCAATACTGCTACAGCCTGCTGTTCTCCGTCAGAATAAGCTCCTGCTTTTGCCACTACTTTTAAAATAATAGAAGATACATTATCCGGAACTTTTAATTTCCATGTTAATGCGCCGTTCCCGTTTTCAGGAAGATCAAAATTCTGCGTTCCTGATACCACTCCAAATTTTGAAGAGATATTTTCATTGGTAAACGCATCTATAATCTGCAATTCTGCAGAGCCATTTAGCTTTTTATCCGTTAGGTTAGATAATTTTGACTGTAAATTCAACTCATCCCCTTCTCTTAAGAATCTAGGATAATTTGGAGTAACAGAGAATTCTTTCTGTGTTACCACTTCTTTTTCCAGGGTAGCTGTTCTTGCATCTTTGGTATGTGCCAGGAACATCAGCTTCCATTTTGTAAGGGCTTCCGGAGAAGTAAACTCAAAGTTTACATTTCCTTCGGCATCAGTTTTAAGATCGGGATAGAAGAATGCTGTTTCGTTCAGGTTCTGACGAACAGGAACTTTATCTAAGCTTTCGGCAGACTCTTTTTGTGCACCACCATAAGCCGCGTCTGCTGCTAAGGCTTCATGTTTTGCAATTGGTGCAGACGGTACAGCCATCGTTGCTTTCCTCATAGATCTATAACTTGTAGCTTCTTGAGCAATAGTATTCAAAGGTTTAGGACATCCATTATATTGAGGCAACCCAGGAACCGTAGGACAAGTATCCTCTCCATCAGAAATACCATCTCCGTCAGTATCATCCCCAGTCCCTAATCTTCCATCAAGCCAGTTAAAACTTGGAACCTCTATATAATTTCCATTGAAATATTCCAGTCTTTTCTGATAACTTTTCTGTTGCAGATAATTTCTGACATCATAAGAGGTAAGAATACTAAATGGTACATATAATTTATTCCAGCTAAAAGTATTGGCAGCAAACTGATCCAGGGACATATCGTACATATTGGCTAATACCTCAGCATTTACCTTTTCTTTCTCGTTACCTGTTACTTTTACCGTCCATTTTTCTTTCGAATCAGGTTCCAGCTTATCTCTGAATGTTATGGTTTCAATTTTTAAAGGCTGTTCGGAATCTTTTATTTTTAAAGCTACGGCCTGGGTATTCACATCATTAAACGCAACGACCTGGAACTGGATATTCAACTGTGAAACTCCTTTGTCTTTTGGAACATCAGCAGTATATTCCAACAGTCCTTTTTTAAGCTGATGGGTTTCTGAAACTGTTTTTCCTGATCCATCCTGAACAAAGACATTCACCCACGCATCAGGAATCGCAGAATACACATATATTTTCACTTTTTCACCTCTTGAGACTTCATCTTTCGGAGCTATAACAGTCAGGAATGTTTTTTGTACAGGTTTCAAAGAAGTTTTGTCCCAAACACTGAAATATTGGGAAGATTTAATAGTATCCTTTCCTTCAATATTGAATAGCTCCAGCTGATAATCTCCTGCCTCAAGCTTTCCTAAGTCTAATTGAGTTGAAAGCTGAGCATTATCCGTTGATGCCGGCTGTTGTTTTTCTATCAGAACTTTTTCTGTTTTCCAGTTTTTAATTTCATCATTCTTGTCAAACAGATCATGGGGAAACTTGCTGATAAATTCTTCTTTTGAATATTTCGGAAGATTTTGAATTTCAGACTTAAAATTATCCCTGAAAATACGGTCCGGTGCGCTAAGTTTAGATAACTTAACCTGGTAAGATTTCTTAAGATTCTGTTCGTTATAGTTCTTTGTTTCTACTTTCAGATTTACATTTTCACCAGTGAATGTATTTTGAATATTATCGGCTTTAATGTAGTGAGAAACTGAAGCTACTTTCAGCTGGGTATTGGCAGACTGTGTCTCCCCATTAATGTCTGTCACTGAAGCATTGATCTCGTAATTATCAATCTGTATGCCTTCCAGCTTTTCATCTTTTTTAAGATCCAAATGAATCACAAATTCTCCTTTTTCATTCGTTTTAGCCTCTCCAAGGATAGAATTTTCATTGGTGTCATTCTGTGGATACCATGAGAAATACCTCCACCTGATATTGTGCTTCTTAATTTCGTAATGCACAGTGGTATTGCTTAATGCCACCCCCGAAAACATCAGTGCTTTTCCTTTCAGATCTATGGTTTGTCCATATTTATATTCCTCTTTTACAGGATCGAAACTTACTTCAAACTTAGGTCTTTTGTACTCTTCAACCCTGATGTCTTTATAACCCTGGGTTTCTCCGTCTGTTCTCAGGTAAAAAGTACCGTTCAGCTTACCTTTTGGAAGAATAAAGCTGCCATGATAAGAACCAAACTCATTGGTGGTAAAGTCTTGTGAGGAAACGTCCTGGCTATTGGTATCCACCAGCGTTATTTTCTGCTTCCATCCTGAAAGTACAGATTCCACTTCTTTTTCCAGCTTCGTATTGACTACTTTGAAGTAAACTGTCTGACCGGGCCTGTATATCGCTCTGTCTGTAAAGATCTGCGCCGTAGTACGGGATTGTTTGTTCGGATTATAATCTTCCACATTTCCTCTGTTTCCGTACACCTGCATGATCTGGAAATCATTAGTCTTAGGCTGTTGGATCAGGAAGGTTCTGTAGTATTCATTGCTTGCCGTAGAAGGAAATTTAAAAACCCCTTTTTCATTGGTTTTCCCATCTACTTTATTTAATGTTTTATTCGCTATAAATTCATAAAACACAAGATTTTCATTAGCAGCAGGCTGTCCGTTTCCACTATTCACCAATTTCAATTCGTTGGAAAGCGGATTTCGGTCTGTTTTATTCTGATAGATAATTTTGTTCCCGGACACCAGGAAGTAAAAATTCTGTTTAGCATCTATATTCTTTAAGTCTGCTCCTGCCACCGAATATTCCACAACATATACCCCTGAAGGAAGGGGCTTGATCTCCAGAGAAGTTTTGTGAAGCTGATAATCTTTAGGATCCGAAAGCTGATACGTTTCTTTTCTTACCAGATTCTTTTTAACCTTCTCAAATGTATTGCCGTATGAGTTTTGAATATACTGGAGCAGTGAAGTGAAATTATCTTTTACTTCATAAATATTCAAAGAAAACTCTTCAACATTTTTATATTCTGCCATAAAGTGGATCGGCAGGTTGTTCTGGGTCTGCTGCTCATATTTAATGTTCAGCAATGGGTTGATAATCTGATTTTCCTTATTTTTAATATTCTCCAGAAACGGAGATTTTGGATATTCGCTTTTAGCCTGTGCAGCAACGGCAATGGCTTCTTTTGTTTTCTTTTTGGCAACCAGCTCATTCATGATATCTTCCATGATGAGCACTTTATAATCGCCTTCTACATTAGATTTTACAAGCGCCTGCAGTTGTTCAAGTTTATCTTTACATTGATTAAAATTACAGTTTTCAACCAATTTTTCTTTCATAAAGTATAACTTCGGATTCCCTTCATTCTGTGCAATCAGTTCATCAAAGACCGCATTGATTGACGTACGGTTTTCTGCAAGTTCATTCTTTGTGAATATATTGTTTTCGGACAGAAAAGAGATCTTCTTCAACGCATACCAATCAAATAATGTAGGAAAATAAGCTATGTTTTTAACCCCTGAAAATACTTCCTTATATTTTGTTAAAGAGATTTTTTTCATTTCTGCCTTCTGCTGATCGAGATCCTGATAAGCTTTGGTTAAATAATTTTTAAAATCCAGTTTACTCCAGGTCTCAATTTGTGAAAGATCCTGGGAATTGATATTCGTTCTTCCGTCTATTTTCCAGGAATTTTGGTTGTAATAATCCAGAAAAAAGCCATTTAACAGAACTTTGTATACCAACTTTTCTTCTCCTTTCAGCTTTTCCTCCGCTTTCTGAAGTTTTCCAAAGAATTTTGAAGCAGCATCATTCTGATCATCATCTACGGTTTGGTTTACAATACTGAATTCCGCCTTTAAAGAACGGATCAGCTGGAGTGCATTATTTTCTTTCATTGCCTGGTTTTGTATGTCTAAAATAATAGGAAGATTAGATTTGTAAGCTCCCTTGGTACTGTTTTCAACAATTTTTTTCCACTGGGCATCATAATATTTTTGCGCAAAAGCCGGTGAAAAGCACAGCATTAGAAGCAAAAGCATAAATATCTTGGAAAATCTTTTCATATATATTAATTTTGATAAATGAACATTTTAAAAATACTGAAAAAAACCTTCATAGACAGCCAAATTTATGTCTCTTTAATGGGAACTTTTTTTGCAGTATTTTTCATGAAAGAGCAAAACACATTCCGTTTGCCTACAATCCTGTTAATTTTCATCACGTATTTCAGTGGGTATCTGTACACTAAGTATCAATACACTAAGCATTTTCTCAAAATACTGGTTTTAAATGCTGTAGCCGGGATCATTTGTGCTTTTTTAATCATCCATAATCACAATGAAATAAGACTTCTGAAATGGTTTATTATTGTGGTACTTGGATTACTCTACAACAGCTTTTTTCTAGATGTGTATATCCGGAAGATTCCGTTACTGAAGGTTTTTTATGTAGGATTAGTCTGGGCATTGGTCAACTGCTGGCTGACACTCCCTGAATTTGATATTCCGATTTTCCTGATCAGTTTTTTCTTTATCACGGCATTGGTTCTTCCTTTCGACATCCGGGATATGAACAGTGACACGGTAAAAACATTTCCGATGCTGATAGGTGTTCAGAATACCAAATATATTGCTTACGCGCTGGTGTTCATCAGTACTCTTCTTGGAATTTTTTACCTTCAGCCCCTGTATGCCGCAGCATTTTTCTTATCCGGCATCTTCACTTATATTCTCATCTATTTCGCTGATAATAAAAGAGATGACGCTTACTTTTCATTTGGAGTGGAAACCTGCTCTGCACTTCCTTTTTTATTTTTACTAATAATGGAGTATTTTTGACGAATGATTATCAAGAAACTCTCTCTTTACAATTTCAAAAACCATTCAGAAAAGAAGTTTGAATTTTCGCCGCAAATTAACTGTTTCGTTGGAAATAACGGTGCGGGAAAGACCAATATTCTGGATGCCCTGCACTATTTATCGGTAGGGAAAAGTTTTTTGGGAAACACCGACCTCAATAATATTAAAAGAGAAGAAGATTTTTTCACCATCGACGCTGAAGTGCAGCATGAAGACAGTGAAGATATCATTAGAATCACCCAGCCTAAGGAAGCTAAGAAGGTGATCAAAAAAAATGATAAAAGCTACGACAGGATGGCCGACCATATTGGGTATCTTCCGAGTGTGATGATCTCTCCTTATGATTCCAATCTTATTTCAGATTCGGGGGAAAGCAGACGGAAGTTTCTGGATTCTATGATCTCTCAAACAGATTCTGAATATCTTTTTGACCTGATCCAATATCAGAAAACCATCCAGCAAAGAAATGCTTTGCTAAAATATTTTGCTAAAAACAGAATATGGGACAAGGATTCATTGGAAATTTATGACAGTCCGATTACCCAATTCGGAACCAAAATTTTTAAGAAAAGAAAAGAGTTTGTAGAACAGTTAAATCCTATTGTCCAGAATTTTTATCAGATTATTTCTGGAGGAAAAGAAACCGTATCGGTGATCTATGAGTCTCATTTATTAGAGAAGTCTTTTGAAGAACTTTTAAAAGAAAATATTGATAGAGACCGGATGCTTACCTACACTTCAAAAGGGATTCATAAAGATGATCTTCTTTTCGAAATGGACCATGTTTTAATCAAAAAAATTGGTTCTCAGGGGCAGCAGAAATCTTTTCTGATCTCCTTAAAACTGGCGCAGATGAGTCTTGTAAAAGAGCTCACCAATAAAACACCTATCCTTCTTTTGGATGATATTTTTGATAAGCTTGATGACACCAGGGTTTCCCAGTTGATTGAACTCGTGAATAAGGAAAGTTTCGGACAGATCTTTATTACCGATACCCATAGGGAACGTACCGAAAGTGTAGTAAAGAAAATTAACGAGGAAAGTATAATTTTTGAGATATGATTCAAAGAATTTACATCATTATATTTTCGCTGCTTTTTTTCTTTTCTTTTAGTCAGAAGAAAAGAAAAAAAACAGTAGATCTGCTGGATGACTACCATTCTCATCAACATGGTGAGGTTAATAAAGATTTCAAGCCTATCCCACTACAGAAGAGAATCAATAGGTTTCCTTTTAATAAAGCTGCTAAAATTAAAATTATTTCTTATAATCTGGATTTTAGTGGAAAAAACAACTATGTACCTCCTCCACCCACTCCAAAAACAAAATCAGACAGTTCTGATCTCAAGGAATATTATGAAAGTTTTAAAAAAAGTCCTGAGCCTGTTGAACTAAGAGAGTTGATTGAAAAAGAATATCATGAAGGAATAAAGGAATCAAAAACCTTAACAATCACAGAAATATCAGAACTTACTGCGATCCTATATGATACCTGCAACAAGTATTATATCGATTTCACCTCTAAAAGCGGATGTTTTTTCCCAAGAAATGCCATACTTTTTTATGATGAGAATGATAAGGTTTTTGCTTACTTTGAGATTTGCTTCGAATGTTCCGAAATAGAATCTTCTCCAAAAGGTATGTTGGAACCCATTGAGACCTGTGAATTTCTTTATCCTTATTTAGAAAAGTTTTTCAAAAACAAAGGATTAACAACTGACTATCTACAGAAAAAACAGCATGAAAAATAAGAAAAAACGTGAATATCAATCGTCTGAACTTGTAAAATCTTTTGCCAGAATCTATGGTTTTGAGGACAAACTGGTGGCCTTTGAAATCAAAGATTTTCTGGAAGATTATCTTGATGCCAGCCTCTTCAATGAAATCAGGAGTGTGAATATTGAAAAAGGATGCATCATTATTAAAATTGACTCTCCTTTATTGAAAAACGATTTTAAAATGCGTAAAAGCTTTTATCTGAAAAAGTTTCAGGACAAATTCGGAACAGATAAACTGAATGACCTTCAAATATTGTAGCTTAACTCTATTCGATTTTCACCCTGTTTTTTTCACTAAAATAAGGAAGTTATCTCAAAATTAATTGATATATTTAGCATTATAAAATAAATCAAATTACCATGAAAAAAGTACTTTCTTTAAAAAAGTTAACAAACAAAGAACTTAAACAAATTAACGGAGCTGGGCGCATGATATGCTGTCAAACGTATTGTGATACAGGAGAATGCGCACTTTGGGGACAACTTCCGGCTATGTGCCCGATTGTAATACCTTGTATCTAAAGACTAAAACAATGTGTTTTTTGAAAAGAAAAACAGAATATCTCTCCGTAAAATACTGTAATTTCTTTTTACAAATGAACTCATAAAAAAAATGCTACCTGGAGTAGCATTTTTTATGTATTGTATCTATATCTTGAAACAGTTTAATGTTCTTCAGATTTATTAGAGATTGTATTGCTCATGAGGTCATCTGCTTTTTTATCTAACCCTGAGCTCAATGGCAGGAAGAACTTCAGCGGATGTTTCACAAAATACCTGAATATTTCCTTATAGATTTCGCTCACCTGACCGAAATTCATTTTTCTTGATCTAAAGGCTAAGAACATCGATAAACTAAAACTCACCAGGAAGTTGAAGAATCCTATCAGGAATACGGTAAAGAAAGATATCCAAAAAGTATAGGAATCTACTGAGAAATCTTTTCCGTAAAGCCCTAACGCAAAATTTCCGGCTGCAAAGGTAATGTGTCTGATATCAAGATCCAGTCCGAAGAACATTCCTACCGGAGCAGTGGCCCCAAGGAATACACCAAACCAGAAATTGGAAACAATTCCGGGCCAGTTTTTAGCGTAATATTTCGATAGTCCTTTCGCAAACTTCTTTCCGAGAAAATTTCTGATAGACAAATTTTTGGCAATTCTTTCCGGGATCTGATAAAATACAGAGTTGTTTCCAATATTCCCTGAGATGATTCCTGAAATAAAAAGATAGAATCCGGCAATACTCGCATGCAGAATTGCTTTGGATTTGAAAGGATCGAGGTCTTTTAACAGCTTATCAGATCTTTCTACTGCAAGATTTTGAGAGAAAAAGACATCCAAACCATAAATAATGGCAAGGGCAATAGGGAAAGCCAGCAGTACATTTCCTACAAATGCTATAAACTGGCTTCTGAATAGTTTTGATACCAGATGGGCAAATTCCGTATTGTGTCTTTTGCTGTTTCCTTCTTCAGACAGTACTTTTGTCATCGTAGCGGCAGTCATTGCAGGCTGTTTTGTGGCCAGAGTAAATCCCATCAGATAAATCATCACAAATCCCATGGCATAGTTCATAGAGTATAGGAATGCGTGCGAAAAATCACTTCCGGGGATATATCCGTATAGCATTTTTAATACGCAAAGCGCTCCTACAATAATTCCACCACCACTCGCTTTATAGAACATGGTCATATATTCTTTACGGGTAGAGGTGATATAATGGGTTCCTGCTTCTGCCGTATGGTTGGTAATAAGATGGGAAATCAACCTTGTACTGTCGTTGATGAGGTCTGCTATATTATTTTTATGAGATTTATAGTTCAGGATATTAAAGATCAATTGCTTTGATTTGATCATCACATCTTCCTCCGTATCAATAACAAGCAACTGCACAATTTCATAGATCCTTTCCGTCTGCTGGCGGATCTTCAGCAATGATTGATTAATCTTTCCTGAAATACCATATTTAGCTGAATTTTTAAAAGCTATGTTTACAAATTCCTGACAATGTTCTGTATAGATTTTGATCTGCTTATACCGGCTATCTTTAGAGTGCAGCTGTAAATCGGGATCTGTAGTAAGGTCTTCGGCTAATGCCTCCAACTCATTCTGAAGGGCAAGAAACGGATTATCAAGATTTCTGTACTGCGGGGCCATTCTCACCACTTCCACTTCCATAGCCATCCCTGTAACCCTCCAGGAAAGGATATTCATAGAGAAAATAAGCTCCTTTTTAATGTTGGGCTTGATTATAAAATCAGAAGCTCCTAACATTACCAAAAACTCATCCATCTCATTTTCAGGAAGATTATGCATGTATTTCAGATCCGTTTTAGGCCTCATACTTACATTATCAATCATATACCACACCGTCTTTTCATTTTCTACGGGAGGTAAAACCTTATTCAGGATCCTTTTTTTAAGTTCCGGAAAGAAAGCATTTTCAGAAAGGATATTGGCTTCTGTCAGGGACAGGTTGAAAGGCCTGCCTCTAAAAATATTGTGTATATAGTATTTAAAATTCTCAGCAAAATTGGGATTGCTTCTGAGAAAATTAAGCACATAAGTAAAGTCTGCCCTTTTAATGCTCTCTAAAAACTCTGCAAATGGTTCTAAAGAAAGGGTTTCGTTCTTAAAAGAAAAATATTTTTTAAGAACTGACTCAAAATTTGTGCTGGAATTAAACAATTTCATTAGTACAAAGATACTATTTCAAACTCACATTCCTCATCTGCCTCATGATCCAATTATGTTTCTTCCTTAAATAAGGGGATGGATTTTTCGGATCATATTTTTTCGGATTGGGCAATACTGCGGCAATCCACGCTGCATCTGAAGCACTTAAATCCCTGGATGATTTACCAAAATAATATTGAGCTGCAGCTTCTACTCCAAATACACCCTGCCCCATTTCAATAGAGTTCAGGTACCTTTCAAGGATAATATCTTTGCTCCATACTTTTTCAATAATAAAGGTATATACGGCTTCCAATCCTTTTCTTATCCAGCTTCTGCCCTGCCAAAGAAAAACATTTTTTGCCGTCTGTTGGGAAATCGTACTTCCTCCTCTTATTTTTTTGCCCTGTTCATTATGCTTCATTGCTTTTTCAATCGCAGTATAATCGAATCCGTTATGATCAAAGAATTTCTGATCTTCGGAAGCAATGACTGCCTTTTTCACATTATTTCCCATTTCATCATAGGAAATATAATCTCTGTGTAATTTTCCGTACTCAAAAAGCCCTCCTATCTGGGTAATGGTAACAGGCGGATTGAAAAATCTACCCCAAATGATAAAAACGACATTCAGAACAAGAACAATGAAAATCAGCTGTTTAATTTTTTTCCACATAAGTTATCGTAAAAGGAAGTGCAAAAATAAGCAAATAGTACGAGTTACTGCAACTCTTTCATATAGGTTAGCTGATAATCCGGCAGAAGTTCGGGATGGAAGATTTTAATATAATCTTTAAGGATAAGATCTGCTCTTACCACTCCACTTTCAAAGAAATCATTGGCTTTTTGCTTTTCTTTTCCGGCAATCGTATATATTTTCCCTTTATTGAATACATTCAGTTTTCCATAGAAAGCATTCATTTTCAGCATTTCTTTTTTTGAAGCGTGGCTTCCTGCATTCACCCAATACTGTACATTGCCTGTTTTCGCGTAGACTTCTTCAAAGCTCATCGTTAAAGCCTTTTCATCTTTATTGTCCTTTAAGATATAGGAAGCATTGGCATCAGCAATATAATGGGCAACAGAGGTATTACCCCCCGGAAGGTACCAAACATTACCATACATTTCATTAGCTAAAACAACAGGTTTTTCTTTTGCTTTTAATGCCAGCTTTTTCAGATCACCATAATTCTTTTCCACTTCCTGGTATTTTGCCTCCGCTTCTTTTTCTTTTCCTAAAAATTCTCCAAAAAGTTTTATATAGGCTGTTTTTTCCAGGGGTTGCTGCTCCATGTACTCATCGAGAAATATCACCTGAATTCCATTATTTTTTAACAGTTCATATGTATTATCAAAACTTGCAATATGATTGGTAAAAATAGCATCCGGTTTCATAGAAATAATCTTCTCTACATCGTATTTCTGCTCACTTCCCACATTTTGGATCTTTCCTTCTTTAAGCAGGTTCAGAATTTTTTCCGAATAAATATATTCCGGACTTGAAACTCCAATGATTAGGTTTTCTGCTCCAAGGGCTGAAATATAGCCTGCCATACTCGCATTTAACAGGATGATTTTCTCAAAAGGAGTTTGGTTTTTATTAAAATTATAGGTAAAATTTCCCGATTTCAGTTCCAGAGCCCCGTCATGCTCCTTAAATTGGGTACGATTGGAGATATGAGTCCAATCTAAGGACGAAATTTTTGATTCTCTTTTACAGGCAATTAGCGAAAAAACCGTGAATAGAAGTAAAATTCTTTGTTTCATCTTTCAAAGAAAAGAAAAAAGTGCTATATTTGCAAACCCTTAAACAACAAGGTAACAACGGCCTCGTGGCGCAACTGAATAGCGCATCTGATTACGGCTCAGAAGGTTACAGGTTTGAATCCTGTCGAGGTCACTGAAGGAGACAACTATCAAATAGTTGTCTCTCTTTTTTTACACATAAAAACTCTATATCAAACTTTTACGGCCTGGTATTTTATAGTTTGAATTTTTTGATGTGAAATCTCTAGTCCATTTGAAACAGACAGCCTAAAAGTGTTCTATCAGAGATTTCATCGGTATTGAAGCGTAGTTTGAAGTCTCATTAACGTTCCAGCATTTTTTCTCTTTTGGCTTATTGTAATTTTTGATACTAAATATAGTAATTCCAATATAATTTTAGCTTCTTTCTCATTTACCTGAATGCCAGTTTTAGCCAGAATAATAATTGCTTGTTCAACTGAAACATTCTTATCAATGAAATTCATTTTTCCTATTTGTTTTTCGGTTACTTTTTTTTTAATAATATTTTTGAAAATGCTTGATTCAAGTCCAAAGAAGATCTCCTGTTTGATAATCAATATCAACTGGTGGAATAAGATTCACAGGGCTTTAACCGGACCTCATTACTATCTCTATGATAACAGTGCTTCCATCCGACAAGAGAAAAACAGCGGATTTTACGAAGTATCAATAGTATTAATTGAAAACAAGCGCTGCCGTATAGCAACGCTTATGTCATTTTTGTGTTATTAGAATATACGCCTGTTGTGTTAATAGATATGATTAATACTAGTAATTTTAATCAACTTTCTTAACTTTATTTAGGTTGAGGGGTTTACATTAAATCTTATTTTCCAGTTTTTTTATCTGTGCCTCCAGCTGCTCATACTCTGCCTGTAGCTCCTGCGCAGATTTTATAAGCACTGGAATTAGCCTGCTGTAATCAACCTGCCACGGATTAACTTTTTCATCATCTCCGCCTGGAGTAACAGCCTGTGGATATATTTTATAAAGTTCCTGCGCTAAAACGCCGGTTGATAATGCCTTTTTTTCATCTGCTTTGTAATTGTAGTCGTATATCCCTATTTTCTTTAATGTTGATAAACCAAATTGAGAAGGACGAATATTTTCCTTGAGACGCATATCTGAAGTGGTACTATAAAGTATCCCCGTAGCAGAATGCATAATAGAACCAATTCCCAATCCGTTAATACCAAAAATAATCATTGACCCGTCTGTTGAACCCACAGACTTGCTTATGTGCAGAGGTGCACCTGTACCGGAACGCTGTATTCCAACCCAGGCATCTCCACTGGCAGTAGTAAAAGCCTCAAAACCAGTAAAATTAGAAGTACCGTTCCATACTGCTCCTGTTTGGGTTCCGGTTCCGGCCAAAGCCTTGATATTTCCTCTTACATCCAAACGTGCCTGCGGATTGGCTGTATTAAGACCCACAAAACCTGTATTGCCTGATGCCGCTGAGATTACGAAAGTATCACTCAACAAATTGGCATTTGCATCTGAAACCTGCAAACGGATATCAGTAGCTTGATTTCCCCTGAGAAAAGCATATTTATTTCCAGCTACGGAATATCCTAGAATTGTCCGGCCTCCGTTGACAATAATACTTGCCTCTTTATTATAATCTGCTCCGCCCACTGGATCAAATCTGGCAACAATATTAGAAGCTAATGGCTGAGAAATATCTGCATCGGCCTGTACATGAAGCATATTGAGAGGATTGCTGGTCCCTATACCTGTTTTTCCTTCAATGATCAATCCATCCGCAGGCGCCGGAATATTTGAATAACTGCTGCCAACAGAAGCATTTCCATTCACAGTTAAAGTGTTAGCAGGTGTCGTTGTATTAATTCCTACATTACCTGCCTGAGCGAAGGTTATCTTTAGTCCCGCTAATAAAGCGATTAGGAAAAAGTTCTTTTTCATTATTATTAAGTTTAAAATAAAAAGTGATCACGTTTACTACTTTTATGGTAGCTAATTATTTGGTTTTATTTCGCAATTCTGCAATTCTTGTTTTGAGCAGTTTATTTCTTATTTCCAGGTCTTGAATTGATTTTATAAGAATCGGAACAAGCTTACTGTAATCTACCTGCCAGGGTTGTGATTTTTCGTTTTCTCCACCGGGAGTTACTGCCATAGGATAAACCTTATAGAGTTCTTGCGCCAGGACGCCGGTTGATAATTCTTTCTTTTTGTCTGCCTTATAGTTGTAATCGTATATTCCTATGTTCTTCAATGCTGCCAATCCGGATTTGGAAGAACGAATGTTTTCCTTGAGGCGCATATCCGATATAGTATTGTAAAACACAGAAGTATTGTCATGTCTGATAGAGCCGATTCCGACACCATTTATGCTGAAATTAATAAACTCGCCGTCAGTGGTACCTGCAGATTTTGTAAGATGCAATGGAGCTCCTGGACCGGACCGCTGTATACCAACCCAGGCATCGCCACTCACTGCAGTATATGCTTCGAAGCCACTATAATTGGAAGTTCCGCTCCAGACCAGCCCCGTTTGGACACCGTTGTTGGCGAGGGCTTTTATATTATTGAGCCTTACATCGAGGCTTGCCTGGGGAAGGGGCGTATTAATACCTACAAAACCCGTGTTATTATTCGCTCCGGAAATTACAAATGAATCATTAAATAAAACACCTCCGGCATCTACAACCTGCAAGCGTAGATCTGTGCTTTGGTTCCCTCTCAAAAAAGAGTAAGGCTTCCCATTATTTGAATATCCCAGGATTGAACGGCCTCCGTTAATGATAATACTCGCGTCTTTATTAAAATCTGATCCGCCCAAAGGATCGAATCTGGCAATTATGTTAGGAGCGAGTGTTTGGGAAATATCTTCATTTGCCTGTACAGTAAGCATATTATAAGGAGTGCCAGCACCTATTTTGGTACTCCCTGCAATAATACTTCCGTCGGCCGGAGCCGCAGTATTTACATAAGCATTTCCAATAGATAAGTTTCCATTGACAGCGAGTTTGCTTGCCGGAGCGGATGTATTAATCCCTACATTCCCGCTTTGAGCAATTATCAAATAACAACCAGAAAAAACAGCAATAACAGATAATAATTTTTTTCTCATAAATAAAGTGTAAACGATTAATAAATACATCAGAATTGTTTTTGTACAATAAATCATCTAATTTTAGATCATTGCAATGGCTAAAAGCTTTCACAAATATATATCCTCCTCATCATCATTGGAAATAAAAACCATGCGATAATCTTTGCTACCACGTAGAAGTTATTCTACCTTTTTTTAGAATATATTTGCAAAAAGATTAGAAAAAACAGATTTAAAAATTTTGCATGAATAGGTGGGTGTTTATCTTTTTTTTTATTATTGTTCAGGTTCCGTCCCAAAATAGGTCCTCATGGTTTACAATGGATAATGGCCTTCCGCAGAACAGCGTTAAAGACATCGTCAAAGATAAATACGGGTTCATCTGGCTTTCTACAGACAATGGAATTGTTCGGTATGACGGCGCCGGTTTTCTTACTTACCGAAATCTACCTGTTAATAATTTTCATTTTGGAGGATTTTACGGGGATATCCAGCAGGACAATATTATGGTGTACAACGGTTATGAAGAAAATAAAATCCTGATCCACAAAAGGAATCCAAAAGCTATTAAAAAAAAAGATCCGGATACTACCGGCAGGCTTTTCTACCAAGTTGGTTCGCAATGGCTGAGGACCACAGATAACGAACTATTTTCAGATTTTAATTATTTAATAAAAACAGTTTCAGGAGATTATATTATATCCCATCGTACGGTCACTTACACAGATGATAAAACGCAGAAGAAACTTTTACTTTCGTTGGGTAAATCTGACACTTATACTATTTTCCTGTATAAGGATACACTCTATATCACAGATCCTAAAAACAGGAAAATACACCGGATTTTCAAAGGGAATATCATATCAGGAAAAAATCCTGCCCTCTTTAATGATCCGAACACAAAAATATATTGGCAGCAACTTACAGATCAAACTTTTATCGTCCATAATGACTACATTTATTTGGTGAACCATCATAAGAATGAAGCTACACTTCAACTTTTAACCCACTACGAAAATTTTGGGAATTACCGGTTCAGATGTATTTTTTATGATGATAAATACAACAGGCTTTATATCGGAAGCTCCGTTAAAGGCTTAAATATCATTCAATTAACACAATTCCATACATCCCAGAAAAAAATTCCATTTGTTGATGACGTGAGTTATTCTTCTCTACCCTTCAGTAAATATACAATTATTGATGCACTCGGTTACGAATATGATAAGCATGGAATAGTTAAAGAACATAAATTCGGTTCCAATGAAAAATACTATATGCTGTATGATGACGACGAAAATATAATGTATAAGCGCCAAAATACGATTGTAAGGAGACATAAGTCTTCGGGCTATACAACAGCTGATACTATTTTATTTAAAGGAAAAAGTTCCAACGGCTTTTTCAAAAGCTCAGGTCTGTATGGTATTTCTGAAACTGATTATATAAATTCTTCTTTGCATCTCTTTTCAGACAGTAATCTTAAAAAAGCGAAATTCAGTTTTCAATATCAGGGGATCATCAATGATTTTATTAAATTTAATAATCATGACTTTTTAATAGGTTCTACTTATGGGCTTTATCTGACGTCTTTAGATACGGGAAAAACGGTGCTAATCAAAAAAATCAGCGTAAAAAATATCGTAAAAACCAGAGACGGAAATATGTGGATTATGACAAATAAAGACGGTTTTTTTTTGCTGAAAGAAAAGAAACTATTCAAAATGCCGTTGGATGAGCAGCATTATCTGGGGTCCGCACATGATATTCTTGATGATTCTTTCGGGTATTACTGGATATCTTCCAATAACGGCCTTTTCAAAATACCAAGACGACAGCTTCTAAACTCTGTTGAGAACAATTCCCGTGCTTTATATTATCGCTTCACTAAAAGTGACGGCTTATTAACCAATGAATTCAACGGCGGTTCTGTACCCAATGCGCATCTACTTCCCAACAAAGAAATGGTTTTTCCTTCCATGGAAGGGTTTGTTTTTTTTGATCCCGTACAGGTCCGCACCTACTATCCTGAAAAAAACACCACCTTTATAGAGCGTATAAGAATTGGCGGGGAAAAAATTATTCCTTTTCATCAAAATATCGTCCTTGAAAATAATTATAAATCAGCGGAGATTTTTATTGACCTTCCTTATTATGCAGATCCTGCAAACCTTAGAATTGAAGCCCGAATTGATAACCACGATCAGAAATGGGAAAAGATAGAAGCCGGAAATCAAAGGAAATATACCTTAAGAAGTCTGGGCCCCGGAAAATACACCTTAAGCATCAGAGTTTTACTATCTCCCAACGGCGAATATGAGTATCAAACGATAACGTTTGAAATTAAGCCGCTTTTCTACCAGACGAAATTTTTTAAGATCGTTCTGTTTTTAGTTTTATCTTTAATAGTGGTACTTATCATCCTAAAGACTACAAAATTTATAAGGAAAAAAAATAAAGTTCTTAAAAGAACAGTATCCTACATGAGCATGGAGCTGAAGGAGACCTCTCAGGATCTGGAAAATGCAAAAAAACGGATACAGAAGGAATCTGAATATCAAAAAAAGTTTTTAGAGGCAGTTAATCACGATATTACCACACCTGTCAAATTTATTGCAATGCTCGCTGAAAAATTAAGTAAAGAAGAAGATGCACAGGTTCAAAAAGAATATTTTGAAGGAATTCACCAAACCTCTGAAGAATTGTATAAATTTACATTAAACTTGAAAGAATACAATAATTTATATACAACCAGTCAAACATTTGAAGAAAACGGGCTTTTACTGAATGAAGTACTTGAATCCAAGCAAAGACTATTTGATATTATAGCAAAGAAAAAAAATAACCACATCGAAATTCTTAATAAAAATGATATCCGGTACTTTGTCAATAAAGGTATAATCGCTTGTATTATTCACAACATCATTGATAATGCTGTCAAATATTCCAGCAATAGTACTATTACAATTTCTTCTGAACAGACTGAGGAAAATATTGTATTAAAAATAGCAGATACCGGAAATGGAATGACCGAGAAACAGCTCCAGTATTATAACGCCATCTACTGGGATACCGATGATAAAAAAATGCAAGCCAAAGATTCTGGTCTTGGTCTTCATATGGTTATACACCTCATCAAAAAAATTAATGCTGAAATACATTTCACAAAAAACACTCCTAAGGGAACCGTCGTTGAAATAAACTTGAAGAATAAAAACTAATAATTTATGAAAGGAAAAATTCTCATTGCTGATGACCACGCTGTTGTGCGTTTGGGAACAAAAGCAGTATTAAATTCAGAATATCCTGACATTGAAGTTGATCTGGCTGCTGATTATGATGCTGTAAAAGAAATACTGCAAGGTAATAATTACCGTCTTATTCTCCTGGATATCAATATGCCAGGAGCTCCGTTAACAGAAATGATACCGGAAATTAAGCGTTTACAACCCAACATACGGATACTTATCTTTTCAGGATATGATCAGGATATTGCCCTTCAGTATATAAGGAAAGGAGCTGAAGGATATCTGAACAAACAATGCAGTGAAAATGATCTTAAACACGCAGTTCATACCATTTTGAATACGGGTTATTACTATCCTGTCGAACTTATTCCTGTAATTATAAACAGTAAGGAAGAAAAAAAAGGTGTACAAGCTCTTACAGCTCGCGAATTTCAGATTTTTGAGTTTCTTGCCAACGGATATGGTAATCTGGAAATATCGAATATATTGGATATTCAGATCACTACAATCAGTACGTTTAAAAAGAAAATTTTCCGGAAACTTGGTGCCAGCAATGTTGTTGAATTAAGCAAGATTTACGCTAAAATACATTAACAACCTGTTAACAGCTGCCCTACGGATTTGCTTGTTGCCGTTTATTATTGAATGCACAAACATAGAACTTTATCTGAAGTAAAGTATTTTCATAGGTATTAAATGCTATACCTAAAATTCGAAGGGCCGATTCAGATTTTCGGGAAACTGTATTAAATTCTGTCTTAACAAAATCATTGAAAAATGAGAAGGATGCTCTACAAGCATCCTTCTTTATTATGGCCAAACCTGTCTGAGGTTGGTATATCACCTCTGTTATCATTAAAATGTTCTATCTTTCACAAAACACTATCAAAAGTTACTGATTTGCACGACCGCGGCAGTATAATCTACCCAAATGGTGCAGGAACTGTGATCATACAGAAAGTATAGACAATAGCGACAGGTCCATAAATCAGCTTCTTTTACCCACACCATCCTTAATTATCTTTCATCCTCTTACAACAGCTAACTTGCCTGAAATATTATTATATTTGTCAGAACATCATTTTAAACAAATTACCATTGAATTCTAATCGAATAAGAGCTTATCAAGCTATTTTATTTCTCATCATCCTACACCTGTTCACTTTAGGAAAAAGCCAGAAAATATCCGAAGAACAATTAAAGAGCGAATTACACCAGATACAAGACAAGATTGGCAGCACAAGTATCGTAAACAGCACTATAAAACAGCTGGAAAAAAGCTACAGAACAGCAAAGGAAAATAAATACAATGTTGCCTTTTCCATTGGTACTGAACTGATGAGAACATATTCAACATTGAATAATGCGGAGAAAGTCATAGAAGTATCAACGGACCTGGAAAGTCTTATCAATGAAGATTCATCTCCACAGGAAGTATCTAATATGTATAAGATGAAGGCGGGTTCATTGGGAGATTTGGGGTTTCTGGAAGATTCCCACAAAGCATACCAGGCTTCAAAAAAATATTTGGGAAAAATCAAGGACAATGATGTTCGTCATTATTACAGCAGCTTATTTTATTCCAACTATTCCGGTTATTTTGATCAGAGCAAAAAACAACCGGACTCCGTACGCCTATACCTCATAAAAGGGTTAAACGAGGCAGAAAAAATATCCGAAAAAAAGTCCAGTATATCACTAGGAAAGAAATATGATTTGATTGTTTCCATACAGGCAAACCTAACATTGTATTATTTATGGATCATTCAGCCCGCCGAGCCAAGGACGGCAGAGACCTATCTTTTAAAATCATTGAAGATTGCAGAAAACAGGAAAATAAGCTCACTCAATGAAATGAACCTATACAGAACCGCAGGTAATTTCTATTTTGACCAAAAAAATAACGACAAGGCCATACACTACGCCCAGAAAGGCTTAGAACTGGAGCGGAAAATTTCATCTCCTTCCGGCCGGGAAATTTTCTACGAAATCTTAACGGAGGCCTATTTGGCTAAAAATAATACTATTGAGGGAAAAAAATACAATGAACTTCTTACAAACCTCAGGGACAGTATTAGAATTGCAGAAAAACATTCGGTGAATAAAGTTACCACAGCAATAAAAAAAGAAAAGGATAAAGAAAAAAATAACATCCTCAGAAACTACTTCTATGTATTCTTCATTTTAATAATGCTGGGATGTGGCGGTATTTGGTACTATTGGAAAAACAGGAATAAAGTTCTACAACAGAGATTTCAGGAACTCATTACAAAAATAAAGCATGAGTCAGAAAACCGAAAGGATGAAATGGATAAGGATGGAGAAAAAGCAATAAAAGCTCCAAATATAATTGCTGAGGAAACAGTCAATCAACTATTGAGTAAGATATCCAAATTTGAAAAAAGAGAGAAATACCTAAAAAGCGATATTACAATAGCCAGCATGGCAAGTAATTTTGGCACCAATACAAAATATCTTTCAGAAGTCATAAAATCCTATAAGAACAAGAATTTCAATCATTACATCAACAGCCTTAGAATTGAATACATTACCAGGAAACTGTATGAGGATGCAGTATACAGAAAGTATAAGATCACTTCTTTGGCAGAGTTATGTGGTTATGCCAATCATAGGGTCTTTCAGAATGCATTTAAAAAAGAAACAGGTTTAACCCCCTCGGATTTCATTAACAACCTGAAAAAAGAGACTGAACCGGAAATGCTGTAATACGAAACAATTTGAAGAAGTAGCAGCACCAATACACTGGAAATTTAAAATAGTAATCTTTGAAACAATATCAAACAAAAAAAAATCCCGCATTAACGGGATTTTAATTTCTTATATTTAAACTTATTTGATCTCTACAGGAACTGAGATTTTATCCCAATCCATGGTGAATCCATTACTGTTTACTTTATACACTAAAGTTTCCTGTGTTGTTGGTAAAGCTTTTGTTTTTACGTCCACACGTAAAGCATCTTTAGATTCTTCGTATTTATAAGCACCCCACTGTTTTGGCTCTTTGTTAAAAATGGCAGTCCAGGTTCCGCTTTCTTTAGGGATCAGGAAGAAGCTATATTTACCTGCAGGCAGCGGTTTACCCTGAACGGTAATATTTTTATCCGTTTCGAAAGTAGTTGCTTCATTGGCACCTGCACGCCAAACTTTATCATAAGCTACTAAATCACCCCATATGGTACGCCCTTTGACAGAAGGACTGCTATAGGCTATGGTAATGGCTGCATCTTTAATTTTCCCCGTTGCAGTAGCCGCAGGGCTGGCAGGTTTTTTAGTGTCCTGGGCAAAGGCATTTACTGACATCGTCATTACAGCAAAAAGTACGGTAACAGATTTGATCATTGTTTTCATAATATTTTTTTGTTTGTTGTTCGTTTACGAATTTACTGCTTTCGGCTTATAAAACAATAAACCAATTGCCGAAAATATAATTACCGCTGCTGCCCCAATGACGTTAAGCCAAAGGAAAGAAACGATATCAAAGTTATAAACGGCAATAACTGCAATTTCTGCTAAAATGGCAGCAATAAATACATTGGAGCCAGTGATTTTTTTATAGTAAAAGGCGACCAGAAAAATCCCCAATATCGGTCCGTAGAAAAGAGAACCCAATACATTCACCGCTTCAATAAGGGAACCCATTTGAGTGGCAAACATGGCTACACCGATTGAGAAAATCCCCCAGGCTAAAGTGTGCAGGCGACTGTACTTCAATTCGGTGGCATCATCAGGAATTTCTTTTCTGAATATCAAATGAACATCTTTTAATGAGCAGGCGGCAAGGGAATTCAGCGCTGCAGAAATTGAACCCCAGCTGGCCAGAAAAATAACGGCAAACAGTAAACCGATCATCCCTACAGGCAGGGTATTTTTTACGAAATACAGAAAAATATAATTGGTATCCGTTTTCTCCGCATTATAGTTTGAATGATTGATCGCTTCCTCTACCCTGCCGTGCAATGCTTTTACCTGGGTTTGTGTGTTTTTAAAATCCTGAATTGTTTTTTTGAGTTGGGGAGAATGAGTTTCTTTTAACTTTAAAATTTCTTTCGATTCTGCATTAAATTTTGTTTGCAAATCCTGATGCTCTTTTTCAAAAACCGCAGCCTGTTCAGGTTGTGTTTCCTTTAAATGCTGATAAGAGCGCTCGTTAAAATAAATCGGAGCCGGTTTCAGAGAAAAGAAAGCGAAAAGTAAGGCACCAATCAGGAGAATAGAAAACTGCATCGGAATTTTAACCAATCCGTTCAGCAGCAAGCCCATTTTTGCGTTGGTATTGTCTTTCGCAGTAATATACCTCCCAACCTGGCTCTGGTCAGTCCCGAAGTAAGAAAGTGCCAGAAAAAACCCGCCAATTAGCCCGCTCCAGATATTGTATTTATCTTTCCAATCGAATTCTGTGGTGATTACATTAAGCTTTCCGGATTTCCCTGCCAGATACAGTGCATCCTTAAAACCAATTCCATTCGGCATATTCTGAATAAGCAGATATCCTGCAAAAGCCATGGTTCCCAGAATAATAAGAAACTGTAATTTTTGGGTGTGAGCGATCGCTTTTGCTCCGCCAATATAGGTATAGATCAACAGAATACCACCTGTTAAGACATTGGTTAAATAAATATCCCAGTTT
The DNA here is from genome assembly GCF_024586945.1 of Chryseobacterium sp. WG14. Taxonomy (NCBI): domain Bacteria; kingdom Pseudomonadati; phylum Bacteroidota; class Flavobacteriia; order Flavobacteriales; family Weeksellaceae; genus Chryseobacterium; species Chryseobacterium sp. WG14. Next base: position 443,737 of record NZ_JALCZD010000001.1, on the reverse strand, counting down.
AAAACGCTTGATAAGATGATACTCGGAGCGTAAATGCTGATTCCTGTCGATAAGCCTCTGGAAAAAAGAAAAAGAAGTGAAGTGAGTACCCTTGTTTTTTTATCAAAACGGTTTTCCAGATATTCATAGGCAGTATAAACATTTAAGCGCTGAAAAATCGGGATGAAAGTGATACAGATCACAATCATCGCCAAAGGCAGACCAAAGTAATACTGCACGAAACGCATCCCGTCTGTATACGCCTGGCCCGGTGCCGAAAGAAATGTAATGGCACTTGCCTGTGTAGCCATAATACCTATAAGCACAATGTACCAGGGCATTTTATTATCTGCTTTCAGGTAGGATTCGTTGCTTTTTTGGCCACGGCCGATCAATACGCCGTACACAACCACTGCAACCAGTGTAAAAATAAGAACGGTCCAATCTATAGTACTCATGCCCAGGATTTAGTAAACCAATAATAAAATGCGATCTGGAATACTAATGCAACGGCTAATAGTATGTACCAGGTATTCCAATTTTTAAGTTGCTTATTCATCAGTTTTTCTGTGCAGATAAAAAGTTAAAAAATAAACGTGCTGCCCCCACATTTCCTGCAGGCAGCTGTCTGAAAAATGCCAACGGGGTATAAATAAAATTACCCTTCCCGTATTGGGCATATAAAGTTGATCCCTGCAAAGGCTCTTCACCTGTATCGTGCATTTCAAAAAGCGGTTCATACGCTGCATCCCATTGAACAGGGAAATAGGCGCCGCGCTCCTGTACCCAGCCTTTAAAATCATCAGCAGTAATTTTGTTCGGAAAGTTCAGTAATTTATGATTTGGATTTAAGAACGTAACCGCAGCATTTTCTTCGGTAACCCTCTTATTGGCGATGCTGAAATTATACATCCCCAATTGGTCTACGGTTGTATCCTGGTTGGTGTTATACTGCATCACCAAATTACCTCCAGCTTTTGCATAAGACCATAAAAAAGGCATCCAGCGGCCGAGCTTTTTCTCTGTATTATTGGCACGAACACCCAGTACGATGGCATCATATTGCGACAGTTTGTTTTGACTGCCGTTTCCGCCGGTTTCATCTAATTTGCCATAAAAATCTTCGTCTTTCAAGACATCCACCTGAATCCCTGCCATGCGTAGGAACTCAGGAATGAAATCGCCAGCACCTTCTATGTACCCCACTTTTTTAACCTTCGCCTGAATATCGCCTTTCATTACGGTTACCGTGGCAGGCGCAAAATATTGTAAGGAGGGTAAATGCGGATACTGAATTAATATTTGTTTTTTATTATACGTTACTCCATCTGCAACAAAATTGGCATCCAATTGTAAGCGAGATGAATGTATTGCGGCAAGCTTAGCTTTTGGAATAACGTAATCGATGGTAACATCTTTCCCATTAAGCGAACTTACATCAGCACTGCCTAACCGTTCTCCGTTATACATCAGGTTTACTTTACCGTTACTGAATTTTTTGCTGGAATTAACCTTAAGATTTAAACCCAAATGTAAATCTTCATTTTCTTTGACTAAATAAAGCGGTTGTGTAAATTTCATTTCCAATGCAGGAACAATACGCAAGGCTTCTACCATATCACCGCGCACCGGGTCTAATTTCTTGAAAGATAAAGGAAGTTGAACCTGAAAATTTTCTGAACCGATTCTTAAATCAACCCAAACATTCAGTGGTGATTTTGCCTCAGGCAAACCGACTAAGGTATCATTCGGAACAGAGAAAGTTGCTGCATTCGTGGGAGGTTTTGCCAGCCAGTAAGGTTCTGTGAGTGCGGCATCTGCAGGAATCTGAATGTCATGCTGAATGGTAATTAAAGAATCTTTTGACAGTTTTCTGTTGAAGCTTTCTGATTGGCTTAACCATTGTACATTGTCTAAAACGACAGGATTTGCAGCTCTTGAAATTAAATTTAACCTGAAATTGTAATGATCCCCGGCCACCGCTTCAGCCTGATTGGTAACGACCTCACCCATAAACCCGGCACAGCTTAAAATAATATTGTCGAGAGATTTAATTTTATCCTTTTTAAGGTCTCCATCAGGTAGCGCCATGACCTTTTTTCGCAAAGCAAGCAAAGCAGGTAAGCTAAGGTCTGGATTATTGAAATTGAAAGCGGAAATAATTTCATCTAACGAATGGTCAATATCAGTGTTTCCTTTTGCTGTCCAGGTTTTAGCTATTCCGTCAAAAAGTGTTGCTTTGGCAGGCTCGCCAGTAACGTGGGCAAAATATTCTGTTCTGATCCCGGCTACAGATTGTGTTCCCGCACCCTGGCTTTTATGTAAACTTCTGCTTAATCCTGCCAGTTCACCATAGCCCATTCCCAGTTGCGCATCATATTGCCCAACGGTAACTTTCAGTTGATTTTCAGCTGTCGTATTGACCCCGCCAAAGCGGAAAGTATTCCACAATACGCGTCTTGGCTGCCATACATTAACATATTTCAGCTGATCCGGGAAAGCCGTTTTATCGCCTGCCAGCTTAAAAGCTTTTTCCGCCACCACAGCAGAAGCCGCATGTTGTCCATGACCTGCCGCAGCAGTAGGAGGAAAACGACAAATGATCACATCAGGACGGAATTGACGGATTACCCAAACTACATCAGCAATAATGCTATTTTCATCCCATTGTTTAAAGGTGTCGGTCGTATTTTTAGAGAACCCGAAATCAATCGCCCGGGTAAAAAACTGTTGGGCGCCGTCTAACTTTCTTGCCTCTAAAAGCTCATGTGTTCTGATCAAACCCAATGCAGCACCCTGCTCTGTACCTAATAAATTCTGACCGCCATCACCCCTGGTTAAAGACAGATAGCCCGTTTCTACATTTTGGTCGTTGATTAACCAGGAGAGCAATCCTGTATTTTCATCATCGGGATGAGCCGCAAGGTATAAAACTTTAGGCAGCTGTTTAAGGGTTTTGAGTTCACGGTAAATTTCAGATGATTTTGAGGGCCGAACCTGCTGGGCCGAACAAAAAACCGTATAAAAGCCAAGAATAAATACAGTGCTTACTTTTTTGAACATTTGAATTTGCTTTGCGGGGTAAATATAAGTAAATCGTTTTTCTTTCAACCTTAAAAGAAAAGCAACACTCTTTTTGCTATGTCAACTTCGATTGTTTTTAATGCTTAAAGTTAAATGGCAAGAAGTTTTATCAACAAGAAAATTTTTTATTGACTAGTTTTTAATTCAATTTACTTGTTAAATTTGTTTAACTAATGATTAATTTGCATTAATGGACATACAACAGCTCAAATATTTTCTGGCATTGGCAAAAGAGCTTCATTTCTGGAATACGTCTGCGAAAATGAATATCACACAATCTGCTCTGAGCCGTCACATTCAGTCTTTAGAGCGAGAACTGGGTGTTCAGTTGTTTTACCGCGATAAGCGAAATGTGAAGCTTACCCCTGCAGGAAAGTTTTTGCAGGAAAAATGGGGTGAAGAGCTTAGCCAGATGGAGTCTTTTCATCAGTTGGCCAGACAAATTCATTTAGGCGAATCCGGAACGATAAGAATTGCTCATCCCGATTCTATCTCTTCTTCAGTTTTACCTGATTTTATAAAAAAAGTTTCCGTAGCTTTTCCAAATCTTAATCTGGAATTGTTTCAGCTGACAAATGACATCCAGGAAGATTATCTTAAAAATTACAAGATAGATCTGGCATTTTCACGGGATATCAATATATATTCAGCCATTAATGAAAAGAAATTGTGCCATGAAAATCTATCTTTTGTTGTTCCCGAAAATCATCATTTTAAAACCCTCGCTGATATTTCTGAAGAAACACTGAAAGAGCAAAAATTTCTTCTGACAACAGGCGATGACGGCAGCAGCTACAATGTACTGGTTCAGGAAGTTATTGATTTTTATAAAATCAATCTTGGCTCTTACATTCGCTGTGAGTTTGGATCGACCGTTATTTCATTGATTAAAAACGGATTAGGTATTTCGATTCTCCCGCATTCTTATCATCTTCACCAAAATACCGGAATCCGTTTTATACCGCTTCCTTTTGTTACTGATTTGTACATCCAATGGCGAAAAGACGACCCTAATCCGATTCTAAAAAATATTCTGGAATTAGTTTAAAACCATTTCTATGTGCGGAATTCCGTCTTCATCGTAAGGCTCCCCTACTTCTTTGAAGCCTAGAGAATTGTAAAATTTCAACAGATACAATTGTGCACTGATTCGAATTGTGGATTCCTTAAGAATCTCTTTACAGTCTTTGACAGAATTTTCCATCAGCTGTTTTCCCAGTCCCAATCCTCTATAATCCGAACCGATAACAACACGGCCAATTGAAGCGTCTCCGTAGGTTAAACCAGGAGGAACAATTCTGGTATATCCCGCCAAATTTCCATCAACTAAACACATCAAGTGGTGGCATTTTAAATCTTTATCATCTATATCCTGATATACACAATTTTGTTCTATAATAAATATTTCGCTTCTTAATTTTAATATTTTGTAAAGTTCAGTAGTGGATAATTCTTCGAATGATTTTACAAAAAATTCAATTTTCAACGTGTCGGTTTTCAAATCCAGTTTCATCATAATATCGGTCTGCTCTTCATTTCCAAGCCTGAAAATATGCTTATCAAATTCTTTAAATCCATTTTTCTTATAAAATCCGATAGCCCGTACATTATTTTCCCAAACGCCCAACCAAACGTAATCTACTTTTTTTTCTGTAGCAATGGCCATCGCTTTGTCATAAAGAGCCTGCCCCACTTTCTTTCCGTGAAAATCTTTAGAAACATATATCCTTTCAATTTCAAGCGCATTATGACCTTTAATTTCAGTTTGTGAAGAGCCGGTGTTGAGCTTTACATATCCGATAACGTTATGATCTACCCTTGCCAGGTAGAATTCGGAGTTTTTATCGTTCACTTCAGCACTAAGCTTTTCTGTTGCAAAACTTGTTTCAAGATATTGCGCCATACTTTCTTCCTTATTATTCTCAGCGAATGTTTCAGAGAACGTTTTTTTGCCAATCTCCTGTAATGCTGCTATTTCGTTTTCTTTAATTTTTGTTATGCTAATTTCCATTTTCTATACATTCCATTCGTAATTCAACCAATCCTTATTTTCTTTTGCACCAAGACGATGATAGAATCTTTGTCCGGCATTGTTCCAAGGCGCAACGGTCCATTTTATTTGCGAGCAATTGTTTCTTTTCGCTTCGGCTTTCAAAGCATCCATAAGCTGTTCGCCAATTTTCTGACCCCGGTAATTTTTATCTACATAAAGCTCTTTCATATAGATCGCAGGCTTATTTTGTGCCGTGTAAGGAAGAAAATAATACACCAATATTCCTGCAATTTTACCTTCATCTTCTGCAACCCAACAATAAAAATCCGGTGGACTTTTTCTAAATCCGGATTCTTTTACAATTTCAGGGGTAATTTCAAAACTGTCCATGTAATTTTCGAAAATGGCCAGTTGCTCCATCAAAAACCAGATTTTCTCACTGTCGGATTCTATTGCTTTTCTGATAATAATATTTATACTCAACTTAATCAATTTATTGCAGCAAAATTAATGGACTGAATAATGCGAAAAAATGCTATTTTTTGATTATTTGATTTGATTTTTGCATTAAAGAACTTTCTATTGATTAAGCTTATATGGCAATAAAGATTTAAATTATTCTCAGCTTTTTTGATTGATTACAAAGATTAAACGCAAAGTTTCATTACTAATTCCGCTTTATTGTAAGTGGGCAAGGAAATGATCTTATTTACTAGCTCAAAGTCGGGAAGCCTTTGCGTGGCAGAGAGGAAATCTTCATTCACATGTAAAAAGCTCCCGAAAGAGGCTGAATACATTAGATAGTCGATTATTCGAGTAATCGACTATCTAATGTATGAAAAAAATCCCCAGATCTCTCCGGGGACATATACTCTAACAATATATTTTTTTAATATGAATGAAAGGTAATTCCTTCATAAGTCCACCCATTTCCACCAGTACCAAGCTCAGCAAGATTTTTTGTGTAGAAATGACCATTTTTTGAAGATCTGTAATACCTGTAAACAGGAAAGGTTCCGGGTGCTCCCGGTTGTGCAGGCCAGCCTAATTCTTCTCTTAATACATAACCTGATGCCTCTAAGTAAGTTCTATCGTGAATGCTTACAGCTATTACCATATCTAGATTATTTGGATTCACATATAATGCTAAACCATACAAAGTAGTAGGAGCCTTTGAGGTTTTAAATGCCAACCCCTCATTGGACCAATTATGCTGACCAATCGGGCCGGTTTGGGAGCCATAATAATGTTTCATTAGTGAATTGCTATAGTATCTATAAATATAGTTCTGGTCAAATATATCCTTTAAAGAACTATTCTCTTTTTTTGATTGTAAAGATGCAATTGTTTTTTGATTTTCGGCTTGGATCTCAGATTCCTCTCTTCCGCATGATAATAATGTTAATGCACAGACTGATGCAAAAAATAGTTTTTTCATAGTTATATATATATATAGTTTTTAATACGCTGCAATAATACGAAAAACAAATACTTTATATCATACATTAGGGAATAATAAAAAAGATAAATTCCTATGCGTCTGGAATCACGCTCTCCTAAATCTCCTGACTTTGGAACAAGTTTAAGGGAAATGATCTTAATCACTAGCTCAAAGACGGGAAACTTTACGCAGCAGAGGAAAAAACAACACGATTTTTGCTGCTAATAAATTAGAATTCCAAGGAAAATATAAAAACCACTTATGTTTTTCTAATTTCATTCCGCGTAAGATAGATATAATTAAGCATGCAAAATGTTGCTATTGCCCCGAAAGTATGCCATAAAAAGTGGGTTCCGAAACTCAGCCATTCCCATTTGTCGGCTATACGGAAGGTCAATGCAAGAACAAACGACAATAAAGCAAAGCCTACCCATTTACCAGCTTTCCATTGGGTATACATCAAATACCTCAATACCGAGAAAAGTACAAATGAGGCCATTATTGCATAATTGACGTTGATAAAAAGAGAAGTATTATTAATTAAAATCCAGTTTCTCAAACCCAACATAAGTACCAGATATCCCAGAACCATTACAACAGCATAGTACCATCTGGTGCTCTGAGCTACAAAATAAAATCCGGCAGACAAACAGAGTAACATAATGGGCATCCAATCCATCATGATAAATACCGGCCATTGTCTGAATGAATGGTAAACAGTTCCGCCTATGGCACCAATATATAATAAAACCAGGCAGTAGGTTAAAAAAGGATATTCTTTAAAATTACCCTTCATTTTAAGGGTCCAAAAAATAGCTATGGCTAAAAATAATACAGCAGTTATTGCATTGAATGGCTCAGGGAAAAACTGAGCCATATCTGTTTCTTTATATAACAGGCCTCCATCCGGAGGTAATGGGTTTATTGGCATTGTCTTTTTTATATTATATTTATATACTTGTTCTAAATATAGAAAAATTATGGTATTAAATAGAAGGCAAAATTCTATACAATGGACGCTCAAAAAACAGGCACGAAAATCTCGTACCAGACTTATGGATTACAATATAAACTGAAATATGAGAATTGCAATAATCGGCGCTCACAAAGTCGGTAAAACCACATTGGCAGAAGAACTTCTGGAGAGCCTTCCCGGATACACCCTTGAAGTAGAGCCCTATTACCAGATGGAGTCTTCAGGGTATGAATTTTCGGAAGAACCTCATCCTGACGATTTTCTTGAACAATTTAATTATTCAACCAAACTGGTCTTCAAAAGCGGAGATGATGTCATATTTGACAGATGTGTCATTGATATCTTAGCTTATCTTCATGTTCTTGATTCTGGTCGAAATATCCAGTTTCTCTTTGAAAAAGTTCAAACCATCATCGATGAAATTGATGTTTTTGTTTTTGTCCCTGTTGAAGAACCCGATCTGATATCCAACCATCAGATAGAGCTGCCAAAACTCAGGCATAAGGTTAATGAGTTGCTTTATGACTGGATTGAAGATCTTGGAATAAAGGTCATTAAAGTAAGCGGAACTTCATCGAACCGAAAAGATCAGGTGCTGACCGGAATTTTATCCTAAGATCTGAGGTGGGTAACTTCTGTAAGGCTTTAAAAAGGTTATAGGTTTGAATTCTGGCATTATGCTCAACTTTCTTATCCTGAATTGGTCTCAGCCATGTTCTTTTCTCTCCTTCTTTGAAGAATAAGGTGTGCGGCATCCAGCATCTTAACCGTATGAATGTAGGGCATAATGATATTCCTTTCCGGTAGATTTTCATAGACTCCCATTGAAAAATAGACGATTCCGGACATAAAATAATCATATTCTTTGATGCTGTATTCTCTGAATGCTTCTTTGAAAACCAGCAGAGGATTCCGGTATTCCTTCTCCGAAAGCAGGCCAAGAACCCACGGGGAAACCTTCTCCGGCTGGCTGTCAACTGTCCATTTTCTGTCCTTTAGCATAATGAGATACCCTGCCCGGATCAGCGACCTCATCGACTGGTGAAACTGGAAAATAACCGCTGGATCTTCATGAATCCAGCTATTCCTCTTTACTGCATAATTCATAATGTTGCTGAGCCTTTCTTTGGAAACATCCAGCTCATTGAACTGAAAGAATGTTTCTATCAGCTGCAACCCGGAGCGCTTCCCGCCTGCCTGAAACCGGGTGTCAAAATCTGTTTTTATCTTTTTCATGAGTTTGTATTTTTTATTGTTGAAATTTTTCTTAACCATTAAGATTTTTTAGGAATTAAGAATAGTTAAGAGCATAGCTGAAGCTATTTATTTAGCGAGCTGCTTCATCCATCGTTGATGGATCTTAACTTTCCTTAAAACCTTCATTTTTCTTAATGGGTTATTTTCTTCATGAGTTTGTATTTTTAGAATGCATGAAACCACCAGCCTACCGATGTACGCTGAGTTGTATGGTAAATGGTGAATAGAAATAAAATCTGTGTTCCCGTGAAAGCCCTGAAGCCGCAATGGATTGTACACTCCATTGTATCGTACATGATACTTTATGTAGTGAAGCAGCTTAGAAAAAGATGATTGTAGAAAAGCAGAACAGCATGAAATAAAAACGGCATGGGACTCTACAATATCCTAACTGAGGTACTGGTATACCTTACATACAGATAAGAGAGCCCACGCCTAGGTCGTGAGCTTCCTGCTTATCATCTCGTATGTTTAAAAAGTACCAGTTTTCAGTTAGAGATTCTAAGCAATAGCTTCTATTATTCTTTGAAGTATCGCAAAGCTACTTTATTGTAGCTTATTGTACAAATGTAAGAAAATACAATTTGTAAACCAAATGGATTACAAATATTTTTATCAAATAATTTAAAATTGTTAAATGAGCAAACTTAACAATGAAGATATTGAACTTAGAAATAAAATAACTCAAAGATTAATTGATTTAAGAGAGTCTACCGGATTGAGCCAAAGTGATTTTGCCAAGCTTCATGACATTGACAGACAACAAGTAAACAGGTGGGAAAGTTTTGAAAGTGAACGAGGTGTTACCATTTATACCATAAATAGATTCTGTACACTTTTAAAAATTACATTACAAGATTTTTTTAAAGACCCTTTATTTAAATAAATCATGAGAGTTTTGAAAAGCATATTAGATTTTTTTGAGAAAAATTATTTGAGAATAATAACTTTCGAAATATGTTTTATTATTACTTTTTTAATTCTTTTTAGCTATTCTAAAGCTGAAAATTTTAATAAAAAAGAGATTCTTTCTTTATTAATATCTGCAGGTTGCATTATTATAGCAATTATGGTTACTTATTTATTTTCAAAATTATTTACTGAAAAAACAATTCGTATTGAAAGAAAAAAAGAAATTGATGAATATGCTATCAAAATTACTAGGTTAAGAAGTATCGCATACCATATTTTAGGAATGCACGAATTTTGGAAGTTTAGAGATGCTAATATAAAATCAGCTGTTGACTATCATTATCCTGACTTGACTTATGAAGAATATCGCAGTTACGATTTACCTGGAATTAGGAAATTTTCTTATGATGAACACGAAGAAATGAGTAGTAAAATTTACGGAACCAATGGACAGTCATATTTAGCTTTAAAAGGTCTAACAGATCGAGAAGATAATTTTTCATTTTATGCAGAAGTAAATCCCCAAAACTATAGTTTGGAAACTATAATAAGGTATACAGAATATTGTAATTCATTTTGGTATTTGCTTGAGAATTCAGATGATAATATTGTCAATTTTAATAAAGTTCATGAATACTGGTTGGAGCCTGTTATTGAATCAACTTCTAGAATTTTGGGAAAGAAAATTAAAAAAGAAAAATTGAAAGAAGAACTAAAAAATCTGATGGTTTTATTTACAACATCTATTTTTGAAAAACATTATTATCTGACAAAACTAAACTCAGATTTCTTTCCAACGATTTTCAAGCAAAGCTTACTAAATATTCTAATTTTTGTAATTATTGTAATCCTCTCTCTCTTTGTCTTTATAATAGAATTCTCATCTCATTTCAATCATTTTCTAACACTAATCATTGTTGCATTATTTATTGCAAACACAATAGACCTGATATTACTAACAATAAAATCAATTCGACGAGAATTAGAAGTTACAGAGATCTTTAGAATCTAAAATAAATATTAAGTGAATGACAGAAAAAATATTTCTTAATCAAATACATAAAAGATTATCTATCATTTCTGTTGGGCCGTCCGCTTTAAGGAATCAAGGTTCTTCTGGAATAATCAAAATAGCGAGAGAGTATTTTTATAGAATTAATATTGATGAATTCATACACTCACTCGATGATGAAGATGTCTACAACAATTTTTTGGATAAGAATACCACAAATCTCGTTTCAAAATTTCCAGAAAATGGGAAATCTTGGGGAGGAGCAAGAAAAGGAATAAATCTATTTCTAAGAGAAATTGTCTACAATAAGTTTTTTTCAGATTTTTATCAACTTCCAACTCAATATAATGAATTTAATCAAAAAATAAAGTTTTTAGAAGTCCCTTTAGATAAAGATGTTGCCACTGGAATTTATGAAGAAACTGAATTAGTTTTACCAAGATGGACTTCAATAAAAAATTTAACTCCGAATGTAAGCAAGCAATATCAAATTGCAGCACAGAAAATTGCAAAAAAAGGAAACTTTGCAAAAGTAAATTTAGATTTAAAATATTGGAGAAGAGAATAAAAAACCCTGCTCTTCGAAGTCTCCTGACTTTGGAGCTATTTTAGACGAAATGATCTTATTTTATTAATTCAAAATCGGAAGGCTTTGTGCAACAGAAATATTCTTCCAAGCCAAATTATTTCCTGAATCATTTTATTTATAAATTTGTGGTAGCCAACTATCAAATGTTCAATGTATGGAGCTTTTCAATGTTATAAATTCTCAACAAAATTACGGGAAAATTAAAATTCAAAGGGGTATTTTAAAAACAAACCCAAATTGGAAAAAACATTTCGAAGAAATTGAGTTAATAGATTATCAAGGTGTCAAAATCAATATTTACTCTCATACTTATATAGATTTTTTTAAAATTTTCAAAAACTTGGAGTTTAATTATTACTTATTAGAAAAAGAAAAAAACCAATTTTTAACAACAGAGAAATATATTGAAAAACGTTATTTCGCTGACATTAAAATTTTAGAGAACATTCTTTTTTCAAAGAACAGTCAAGAAGAGCATAATGGGCAACTTAGCCGGGATGTAGAAATATCTCATTTTCCAAAACATTTTGAAGCTATAGCAGATGATTTAATTTACACTTATGAGAAAATACAAGAAAAAGTTATTAATTATGTTTTCATAATAGGTGAAATAAATTTCTATCAGTACAATACAAAGGATTATTTTAATCGTTTGTACAAATTTTTAAAAGAAGAAATTTATCTATTGTTTAATGAATTAGAGAAAAATCATAAGGCAATCAAAGAACAACAATCAACTGAAGACAACCTTTTATATCGTAATAAGTTTTCAGATTTTATAAATGAAGTAGAAGTTTTTAAAGCCGATACATTGTCAGATTTTGCAATAAACATTGGAAAAAATGGAAATCACGATTACAATTATTTTTTGGATTATATAAACTCTACTGAAAATAAATTTGACAACGCTAATTTAATCAAATACGTAATAGTCTCTTATTTTACTGAAGATGAAATCATTACATATCTTCAAAATAGTTTTAAAAGTTTCAAAGAAAAATATATTTATGCAACCATATATGATTATTTTAAAAAAAATGATGATTTCAAATTTTTATCCAGTAGAATAAAAGAAATTGATTACTATATACTTGGAAATAATCTATATCAAGATTCTTATTCTTTTAGGCCTAAAGATAAATTTGATAATTATGGTACATATAAAAATCATTTAGTATATTATTACAACAAAACCTTCTATTTTTTTGATTTAAAATATTTTGATTCAGATAATATTGATATGCATTTTAAACACATGAACAAAATATTTGATAGAGACAGGGAAAAACTTTTACGCCGCCATACTACTGGTTACAAAGGAGATGGTTTAGAAAAGAAAATTACTTCAGAAATAGAGTCTCAATTATCAAAATCCACTAATGTTGAGAAAATTACAGTTCCTCAAAAAATAAAAATTAAAGGCAGCCTTCAATCTGTTGGTTATTTATTTTCCGAATTAATAGAAAAAGGTTTCATTGAAGCCCCAAAAAGAAACGGAAAAGATAATACCAGCGCAATATCTCGTATGATTTTAGACCATTTTGAATTTATAGACAAAGAAGAGCAGCCAAAGCCTGAAGATATACGCAAAACTCTTTTTACAGAAAATAAACTTTCAATCGAAAAACAAAATCAATTTAAAATTCCTAATAGTAAAATCATCAATACAGATTAAAGAAGTAATAATCTAGTTTACAAACGATTATTATATTTTCTGGATAAACTGGATAATGGTTTGGATAACACTCATACTCGATAATAATTAATCTTTGCAATATCAATTAACAAATATTGCAAATGAGTACAATTAAAACTATTGAAAAAAGCCAGCCAAAATTTAATGAAGAAATCTTAACAAATTCTCATCAAGAATACCGAAGCAACACTATTTTCAAAGATACTTCTGAAATACAAATCATTGCAGCTTTTTACTTAATTTTCAAAATGTTTCGAAGAATCAAAATGAATTTTGACATCAATTTGAGAATTTCTGGGAGAAACAAAAAGTAAGCAAATTTACTTCTTTACCAGCTCAAAGTCAGGAAACTTCCCACAGCAAAGCCCAATATTTTAAAAATGATGACTAACAATCATTTCTCTTTATGACTTATATCCTATTTTTGTAAAAAAACTAATGGACAAATTAAGTTTTCTGGAAGTTATTGCTGCGATGGCTGTTTTTGTATCGCTGCTGCTTGCCGTATTTTTATTAACGGTAAAAACAGAAAGAAAACTGGAAAACAGATTATTTGCTGCATTCCTTATCATTAATGCCATTGATATCAGCGGACTTTTCATGCACCTTTTTGTGAATAGTTATAATCTGAAAGCTTTCAAAATATCTGCTTACTTATTGGTAATGCCGCTTTTCTATCTGTACGTAAATGCCGTTTGTTATGCTGATTTCACCTTAAAAAGAAAGCACTTACTGCATCTTATTCCTTTCATTGCCGCCAATTTAATTTTAGTTCCACGGCTTTATCTGGCAGAAGGTGCTGCTAAAGAAGATTTCTTTAAAGTGATGTGGCACTCCCCTGAAATGTTTGTGTATCAGCTCATCGGGGAACTGCAGTTTTTCTTTTATATCGTCGGTGTATTCCTTGTCCTTAAAAAATACAGGAAGATTTACCTCGAAAATTATACCAACCCCAACACTTTGTTATACCAATGGCTGTCTCAGCTTACCGTGATTTTCTTAGTTATCCATGTATGTATTATTTTTAAAAACGTCGTAAGATATACACAACATAGAGATCTATTTATCTGGTTGAATATTGTTGCGGGAACCGTGTTTTTATTAGCTGCCTGCTGGTTTATATTAAAGGCATTAAATTATCCTGAGCTTTTTCGCAGAATTGATTCTACCTTACAACCGACAAAAGATTTTGCTGAAACTTTTGAAACTGAAAATAAAACTGACGAAACAAAAAATATTCAGATCGAACAGCTTAAAAATTTCATGGTTGAAAAAGAACCTTTTTTAGAGCCTTCATTAACGATTCAGGAACTGGCAGATCAGGTGAATATTCCTGTTCGCGAGTTGTCTGTATTAATTAACCATCACCTCAATCAGCATTTTTTTGATTTTGTGAATGAATACCGCGTTAAAAAAGCAATGACCCTTCTGAAAGACCCCACGAAAAAAGAATATACGGTGCTAGAAATTTTATATGAAGTGGGTTTCAATTCAAAATCTTCTTTTCATACCTCTTTTAAAAAGTATACGAACCAAACGCCAACAGCATACAGAAACAATTGATAACTAATCGATTGTAAATAATCGAACTTTAAATTGCTGATAATCGGACTTATTTTATGGATTAAAATGAGTCCGACTTTTTTATACGGACTTTTTTCAAGATTCTCTACAGCATATTTGCATCAGATTATCAATATCAAATTAAAATTCTGACCATGAAATATGTAACCCTTATTTTATTTTTCGCCTTACTTGGGTGTAAAAGTGTTCAGCCAACCCATACACAAAATATTGAAAATGCAATTATCAAAAATGCACTTCAGTTATTAGAGGACAAAAGATTTCATTCTGTTTCCATTGCCGTGCTTAAAGATGGAAAATCCACCATAAAACATTTTGGAGAATTAACTATTGGAAAAGGAAACAAACCCAACGATTCTACCCTTTATGAATTAGCTTCTGTAACCAAAACTTTTACAGGTTATATTGCCGCTAAAGCCGTACTTGATAAAAAAATAAATGTAGAGGATGATATCAGAATCTATCTTAATGAACCTTATCCCAATTTAGCATTTAAAGGCGAACCTATAAGAATCAAACACCTCATCACCCATACCAGTGGATTTCCTAATTTCCCGATAAAAAGCGAAAATAAAAAAGCCTTTTTTGAAGGATTAAAACTCATCAACATTGAAACGAAACCCGGAGATGTTTATTCCTATTCAAACACGGCTCCGGAGCTGACCGCCTATATCCTTGAAAAAGTGTATCAAAAATCGTTTGAGGACTTGGTAGTTGAATTTATTTTGAAACCCAATACAATGAACCAAACCAAGTTTACACTCAGTGAAAATGACAGAACAAGACTGGTAAAAGGCTATAACGATAAAAATGAGCTAATGCCTAACTTCAATAGAACTTTATGGGGCGGCATTTCAGGATTACACTCTACGACTACGGATTTGGTGAAATATATGAAATTGCAGCTTGACCCATCCAATCCTATTGTCAATGAATCTCATAAAAAACTATATAAAGAAGGTTCTGATTTTTGGGAGGGTTATCATTGGTACATCATAGAAAATGATCATGAATTAATGTACAGACATCACGGAGGGATCTACGGAATGCAAAATTGGTTTGTGATTTATCCTAAACAAAATATAGGAATATCCATATTGACCAACACCAGCTTTAATGAAACAGGAGAAATTTTAGAAAAAGTAGTAGATAACCTGTATGATGACATCATAAAAACTAAGAAATAAACAGCATACAACAGTAGTTTAGCAATAAAAGACCACCGAAGCAAACTAAGATTCAACTACGTATACTTTTTTATTTTCAATCAGTTTAAACTTAAAATAAACTAAAGTGTTTATAGCTTTCACTCAGCTTTTGTTACTAAATTTTTAATTGATTTAAACAGGCTTGCATTAAAATTTTCAAGATAATTATAAAATTATATTGTAAATGTACTTTTTTATCATTTACTTTGCGATTCAAAGTACTTTGAAAAACCAACAATTAAAATCAACATTTATGAAAAAAACATGCACATTCAGTATTATTTTATTTTCAATAGCTTTCATCTGTTTAGCTTTAAAAGCTATTACGGAATCATTTCCTGGTACAGCTTCCTATATAAATGCTGATGGTTTTTTAATCGAACCATTCTTCGGCCTGTTACCATTAGCCGTTTTATTTATTACTATTGGCTGCCTATTAGTAATAGTCCAGATCATACATTTTTTAGTTAGAAGACAAAATAATTCAATAAATAAATAATACATTATAAAATTTCCAGCAACTTCCCTGTTTAGGCAACTTCAATTAACTCTTTGGGGCTAGGTTGTTGGAAATATTTTAAATAATTATCGATAATGACTCTGCACCATCAACTAATTGTCATGTAACTGTGTCTCCAACTACATCTTCCGGTGTGGTGACTGTAACTGCAGTATTCCATCCGCAATAGCTTAACTGACTATGGTAAATTATTTTCAGCTCTGAGTTGAATTTCTATATGAGATGCAAATATCGCTGAAAGCAACATCCTACATTTGTTAAATTATTAATTCTTCCAACTCCTATATTTTTGCTTCTATTTGTACTCTATCTTTATATACAAAGATAAAGGCTGGAACGTTTTACCAGCCTTTATTCTGCCAACTTATATTTTAGCAAATATATAATACCGTATTTTCAGAACTGTTATCTAGTTATACTTAGCGCCCCTCCAGCAAGTGGAAATGAACCGACACCTTCCACAATATAAAAATGAGTACGATATTTTACAACCCAAACATCAAAGCCTTCTCTCTGAACAGATTGCCTTGGATCTAGATTATATGAAGGATTGGTAGGTGCAGTAGGATTTGTATCCGTATCATTAGCAATAGCAGTTGCCAATACAGCACCACTTTGACTTACAAGATTTGGCGCATATAAAAAAGGCTGCGCATTATCCAAATTCCATGCTCTGGGTTCCCATATTGCCCCCGACACTATATAATTATTATCTTTAAAAGGTATAGTAAAATCTATTCTAAATACGGAGGGATGTAATCTTTTAACTCTGGCAATATTTACAGCACCCGGTAATATTGTAGCCGCTCCTCCATTTGCCCCTACTCCAGTACCTGTTGTTGCATAATGTTCAAAATTAACTTGTGAATATCCGGTAAGGCTTCCACCACCGCCTACATGCGAGAACAGCCTCCATTCGGAACCGTTCCAAAAGTAATATCCAGCTGGCAAGCTTGCGCCATTATTATACACTAGAAGTCCAGCAGGCTGATTAGAAACATTATTGTCTCCATCAGCATTCAGATCAAAGGTAAGATTTTGCAGATTGACTCTTGGTACAAGGATACCTTTATCATTAGCGACTACATCCAATTTAGCATAAGTATCCGGATTTGTGGTCCCTATACCTACATTTCCATTAGAGGTGACAACAAAGTCATTGAGCTGCTGGGCACCTGAAGGAATACCCAATGCAGGATTATCTTTTGAACCATCTACATGAAAAGTTCCCAGAGGGTTTGATGTATTCACACCCACTTGCCCAAAAACTAAAGTACCGAGGAAAATCATAAATAAACTATTTTTTTTCATTTCAAATATATTAAATGATTAATATTTTTATTAAACTGTTGCCCATAAAAACTATTCTCCCGCTGGAGTAGCTGGGGAACCGCTTCCCCAGCATAACATTTATTATGAAGACATTTGTGTTATTTTATTCTTAGAAATTCGTCTTATACTATCCAAATCTGCGAAGTTCAATTAAGGCTGCAATATTAAAAAACATGTCTTGAAGAATGGTAAAAATTCGCCTTTCACATCTACTTGTTGGGGTACTTATTCTTACTCACTCTTCGCTGTGGAGCCTAAATACTACAAAACTTAAAAAGCTAGAAAGAATTTATCATATATAAATTCAGGTCAGCTTCAGATGGTAAATTAAATTTTTTACGTATCCTGTATTTCTTATTTTCCACAGCTCTTATCGTTGAATTGGTTGCAATAGCTATTTCTTTGGTACTTAAGTTTAATTTTAACAGTGCACAAATCTCCAGCTCTGACGAAATAAGATTGGGACAAACCTCTAAAATTGTTTTAAAATAATCCGGAAATTCTGATTTAAAATAAGTTATAAAAAGAGAATTTTTAGTCATAGCTAGCTCATACAACTCGCCTGAGAAATTTATTCTATCAGTTTCTTTTATAAAATCATTCAACCTCTCTTTTTCGATATAATATTTTATAATCATTTTCTCTTTTCTGTGGATAAGATACATACCGACAAAAGTGCAAAAGGATATCTCCAATGCTTTATATACTCTTATGTACCATTGCTTAATTAGTGGTAAATTCTCATGAAGAGAGGAAAACAGAGAATAATCTGTAATAATATTAATCAGAAAGAATACAATATAGCTGCCGACAAGCAAAAAGATAATAAACTTATCTTTGTCATAATCAAAAAAAAATGCTATAGCTATTGTAAGCGAGATATATGACAAATAGTTCATAGAACCTTTTCCACTTACTATATCACAATAAAAAATTACGAATCCTAAAAAAAAGAACAGTAGCATGAGTAAATACCTGTTAAATCTTATTTTATTCGGCCACAATAATGTACTCAGCATACAAATGCTCATCACAAAGAATATAGCTGCATACAAAAGACTGTCAAGAAAAAATAAATTAAGTACAACATTACAGCCTAGGATGAATACAAGAACAATGGTATAAATGTCAAAATAAAGGCTTTTCTCATATTCTATCTCGTCCTTTGTTAGTTTCTTTTTCTCATTTATATAAAATGAAATAAATCTTAACATTAAATTATTTTGTAAAATTATAAAGTCTACTTACCCGGCATATGTACCACTCTTTATGGTTTTTCTAGATTGTAGCCCGTGGGTTAGTATTATATTGTGTTTCGAGCTCCATATAGTTTTTTTACTTCACACGGCTCACTACATTCATTAAATTGATATCACCTGTATAGTTGGCCAATTGTGTATTACTGTATTTATGATCCCTGAAAATTTAATATATACAAACTACAATCACTAATCTTTATTTGTACCAAAATAGATTTCTATCTGCCATCACAATATTATATGTTTCATTTAAGATTATCAAAATAGATATGAGATAATTTCGGAATGTATTACAATGTTCACCCATAACATTTGTATACTATATATTTCTAAATCCTTTTTAGGCCACCACATCTATTTAACTATATTTCAATCAATTAACAACATGATCAATGTAATTAATTCCGAAAAAACATCAATATTTTCATAGGATAATAATCGTAAAATAATGCTTGATTTGTAGCCTTCAAGAAAGAGCCTGTTTTTTGAATTTGAGAATAAGACCTGAAAAGATTGTAAGAGAGCATGCCATAAACAAATACATTGGAAAGTATCATTGATCTACTTGAATATTTGACTGTTGCCGTTAACAGTGAGAGGTTATCTAAAAATAGACAACCTCTTTTAAAAGCCGGCCTTTACAAGAGAAATTTACCTTTTCGGCAAGCATCTTTACTATTTCTGTTTGCAGAAACACTGATTTTACTTTTCAGTTAAACGATTGTCTGAATTTTAAAGGAGAAACGTTTGCCTTGGCCTTGAAAAATTTACTGAATGATTGTACATGTTCAAACCCCAATTCATAGGCTATCTCGCTCATGGAGAGGTCAGTGGTAGATATTCTTTCTTTGGCCCTTTCCATTAGCTTGTTGTGGATGTGTTGCTGTGTATTTTGTCCGGTAAGTGTTCTGAGTAAGCTGCCTAAATAACCTGGCGAAACGTTCAATTTTTCGGCAACGTATTGAACTGTCGGCAAACCTTCTGAAATCAGATCCTCATTCTTAAAGTAGCCTGTCAACAATTTTTCAAGACGTTCTAATAGCTGATGATTGGCCTTTTCTCTTGTAATGAACTGGCGGTTGTAAAAACGTTCAGAATAATTGAGCAGTGCTTCAACGTGGGAAATGATAATCCGTTTGCTAAACTTGTCAATATTGGCACCGTACTCTTGCCTGATATTTTCTATGATCCCATTGAGTGTTATTTCTTCCTTCTCTGATAACAGCAACGCTTCGTTTACTGAATAATCAAAAAAATCATACTGTTTTATGCTCTTTGCAAGTGGCGTATTCCAAATAAAATCAGGATGAATGAGCAAAATCCAGCCTGAAGATTCTGGAGCATCTTCTTTCTCACTGATTTCAATATTGAGAATCTGATCCGGTGACATGAAGAACAATACACCGTTGTCTTCAAAATCGTAATGCAGCTGCCCATATCTATACTTTACACCGGCCATCCTTTTCAACGCAATAAAATAAAAATCAAACACAGCATTCATAGTGCTTTGACCGGGTAATCCGATAAAATCATCTTTTGTTACTATACTGATCAGCGGATGTTCAGGTTTGGATAAACCCCGTAACCGATGAAATTCGCTGATTGATTTTATTCTGACTGGTTTTGTATCTTCCATATACAAAGGTAGTTATTGTTCATTGTATGCTTTTGCAAATTCCTCAGCAAAAGCTTTCAATTTCGTTTTTCC
Source organism: Chryseobacterium sp. WG14 (assembly GCF_024586945.1). Taxonomy (NCBI): domain Bacteria; kingdom Pseudomonadati; phylum Bacteroidota; class Flavobacteriia; order Flavobacteriales; family Weeksellaceae; genus Chryseobacterium; species Chryseobacterium sp. WG14. Next base: position 423,187 of record NZ_JALCZD010000001.1, on the reverse strand, counting down.
CAGTTCGGGTCTGTTTTTTAAATAATTCTCAAATGTTTTTCCGCTGTGTGTCTCGGCCTGCATTCTTACGAAATCATGGGCAAGCTGTTGTGGAAATCCAGATTGAATTAAGCCGTTTAACAGCTGCTCTTCCGGTAGTGCTATCCATTTCAGATCAGGTTTGCCAATAGCTTCGCCTAAAATTTTTGCGGCTTCATCACAGCTCAACTCTTCGCTCGCCACATAACGGACTTTTTTTCCCTGAAAAGGTGCAGTCAGTTCTTCAAAAGCCACCCCGGCAATATCATTGGGTGAAACAAATGCAATTTTATCATCTCCACCATAGCCGGACATCAGCGCACCATGTTCTTTTATGGTTTGGATATCATTGTAAAAATTGGTGTAAAAAAAGCCGGGACGTAGCTCGGTGACCGTTCTGTCTGATAGCTGATTAAGCAGCAGAGAATCACTCGTATCAGCCGCCCAACCGGTTAGAAATACAACTTTTTCAATTCCATTTTGCCTGATTGCTTGTACATAGTTGGTTTCAATTCTTTTAAAATAGGCTGCTTGGTCTTCTTCCATAAAATTGAAAGGGATCATACAATACACAGCATCTGCCCCTGCAAAGGCTGCTGTTAGAAAATTGATGTCTTCCAGTGACCCGATTGTCGCTTTGGCACCAATGGATTCAATTTCCTTTTGTTTGTCGGCTTTGCTGCTAATAACGGTTACCGAATGGCCTTCTGCAATCAATGCTGTTGCAAGTGGCTTGCTGATATTGCCCAATGAGCCTGTTAAAACGATATTCATATACTTTCATTTTTGTTTATACAAAGGTGCAACACTGTCCAAAAACGGATGTAGCCAAAACGACTGTTTTTTAAGTCAAAATGAAAAGTCTTTGCAAGGAGTCAATTTTTTTTTGGCTGATGGACCCAAGTGACTTTTCTTTCTACCGTTTTTATCAGTCAGCTCTTCTTTGCAATCGAATCCTTTGTCGTAAGAGTTTTATTACCGTTCCGGAATGGGCGATATATCGTAAAAGCTAAATTGTAAACAGGCTAAATATTATGCAGAAGCCTTCAACTGCTCCACAAAGTAAGAAGGGGTAAAACCTGTTTGCTGTTTAAAAGCATTGACAAAGACCTTTGGTGTAATATAGCCGCATTCCTCCGCCAAATAGGTTATTTTATATTCCCTGTAGATTGGATTTTCATAAAGCTTCTTAATGATATAGTTGATGCGAAGCTCGTTAATATAACTTGTGAAGTTATGGTTCTTATAGATTTTTATCACTTCTGAAAGATATTTTGGATTGGTAGAAAGGTTATTGGCCATCCAGGTAAGACTCAAATCCTTCCGGAGATATTTCTTTGAAGCCTCAAATTTTTCAAGCTTAAGAAGTAATACCTTTATCGTTTCATCTGTAATCGTGATCGAGGATTTTATTCCATTGCTTTTGTTATTCTTTTCTGAGGTTGATTCTATTGTACTGATCCCGGTTTCATGGTGTATTTTAGCAATCAGATCTTCATATTTTTTATGAATGATCTTATGGCTTCTTCTACGGTGGATCATCATTCCTCCGGTAATAAGGATAAGAACAGAAGAAGAAATAACAGCAATTCTCTGTATCTTTTTCTCGCCATTGATTTTAGTTTCTGAAATCATTTTTTTGACAGGAGCTTCCACGGCTTGCTTTTCTGCGGAATTAATACTGTCATTCAATTTTGAAAAAAGATCGAGATATTTTTGTGAGCGTGAATGATCACCAATTCCCAGATAAGATTTTGCCAATACCATATATCCTACTCTCCGGTTATAGGGCATACTGTTGGACTTCTCCAAAGCCAGCATATTTTCTCCATATCCTATTGCTTTCCTGTAGTCTTTTTTCATCTGGTAAAATTCCTGAAGAGCCTGATATAAATCTATTTTTGTATCCGGATTTATTTTGCCTTTAACTACATCAAACTGTTTTAAAGCTTCCATAAAATAGAATTCAGAAAGCTTTACATTCCTTCCTTTATTTTTAGAATCCCTGAAGTGAATCCCCAGGTTCATATTTACTGATATCAACATATCAACCTTTTTCTCTAAAGGAACATCTTTACTATTATCACTTATTTTGAAAACCTCTTCCCTGCTTTTTTCCAGATAATACAAAACCTTTTTATCTGACTGTCCCTGATAATACGGAGCCAAATTATAATAAACCAAAGAAGTCTGATAATATCTCTGGTCTGTTTCAGCAATCAGTTTTGCATATTTCAGAGCTGCTTCATATTCTTTTAGGCTCTCATCATATATCCCAAGATTTTCATATAATATTGCTCTTTTATTGCATAAAGTAGATAATGTTTTATAGTCTTTCTGGCTAACTGCCAAATTTTTTGCTCTGTTTGATATTTCCAAAGCCTTTTTATAGTCATAAGCTTCGGAATAAATCAACATTATATTCTTTGTTGCATTTAGTTCTCCTTTTTCACATCCTACTGACTTGGCGATATCATTAGCCTTTTGAAGCAATCTGAGGGCTTCTTTACTTTTTCCGGTGCTGTTAAGAGAAATTGCCTGATCTATTAACTGATCTATATTTTTATTTTCAGGACATAAAATTGTTTCCGCATTTGCCATGGAGAAAAAAAGAAAAAACAACAAAGAGATAAAAATAGTGTATAATCTTTGAAAAAACTGGTTACTGCCTTTCCAGACAAGGCAGGATATTCGCAAAGATAATTTTTCAGACATAATATTATATTTTATAATGAGTTCGTATTTTTCATAATCCTGACCGTCAGCAACGGGATCTCCTTTGTTTTAAATCTATGAATTCTCTTAGATGTATTTCAGTTTCTCAATAATGATATCTCATGGATTCAGCACCTATCTGTTTTACATTTTTTGTGAGAATGCCTATAAAAAAATAAATAGATCCCCTTCATTAATTCCATGAAATTAATTCTTTCATATTGTTAATTACATTGATAATAATTATCATTTTAGCAAATTTAATGAAATATATATCCAAAAAATTCAAATACCTAGTTGGGATTTTTTTAAACTCTATATAAATAAGACAATAAAACACAACATACTGATTATCAATATAGAAAAATTGTAAAACAGATTAAACAGCACATGAAACTTTCTGAATTATTCCCGTATTAAGCTTGTGCAGACATTGTGGTAGCCATAATATTGCATCAAAATGACAACCGATTCTGAAAATAACATGATGAACCAGCTCTTCTCTCTGCATTCAATTGGAGGGGGAAGATTTTTCTTATTCATCTTGTTAATACTCAACTTTCAGATCGTACAGGCTGTTCATAAGGATAGTGAAGATTATTCATCAGATGCTCCTTCCTCATCCGATATTCTATTTATATCAGAGGGTACTGTAGTTTCAGGTAAGGAACAAGTATATATTGATCAACCGGCAAAAGAGAAGGTAAAGAAGAAGTACAAAAGAAAAAGTGTATCCATATCCGGCAAAAAAAAGCAAAATAAAGAGGAAAACCTTTCTCAACCTGTTAAAAGCAGCAATAAAACCATATTAAGTTTCATCAGAGATACCCAATCAGAGAAATCTTTAATAGCTGGTTCTGACAATGAAAAGCAAATCATAAGGCCTAGTCAACACATCATGAAGTTCCATTTATTGGGGTCTGAAAACAGCATGATTCTCCAAATCTATCTCTTAGATCGTTTTCTGAAAACAATCTATAGAAACCATGGCCTTTCAAATGTAAGGTTTCTAAAAAACTTTAACCGGCCTCCACCACTCCTATATATGGCTATCATGTAACAAATCACGAGATAGCCTTTTATTCAACGAAAATTTCCACATGATTCATCCATTATTTGCCGGCTCATCCGATGCGAACAGGTAAGGCCATTTCTTATTATCAATAAAAACGTAATCAAAAAAAAACGTAATGCAATAGCCTGCATCATACTTTGTATTGTCAACCACAGATTGAAATCGGAAAAGAAGAAAAAAACTACCATATAGAACTTCATGGGTAAGACTTCAAATCGTAATAAATGGCAGAACAATAATCATTGATACCTACAGAACAGCAAGTACTTTAACAATAAACAACCACCATCCTGATACATCTTTTGGAAGGAAACCAATACCATGAAAGAAAACATTCCATTTATATAAACCTTAAAAATCATGAAAAAACAACTTCTGCCCATAGCAATTCTACTTGCTGTAACGGGTACTGTAAAGTCTCAGATTGCCATAGGAAAACCGACAGTAACCAATACTTCGGTGTCTCTGGAATTTGCAGATACAGAAAATCGGGGATTGATACTTCCCTATGTAGAAACGAAAACAGGAATTACAGACAACGGTACCATCATTTATGATACCACCGACTACAAAGTAAAATACCTGAAGGACTCCGGTATGTGGACTGATTTAAGCGTCGACAACACCGGAACAGCTAACATTTTGATCCAGACTAACAAAACGGAATCTACGACCGCAAAATCAGTCATCGGATCAGCAGCTGCCACAGACAGTACACCCGGAATATTGGTTTTATCCGATACCAACAAGGCGATGATATTACCCAAAGTGGCCAGTCCACACCTCAACATTATCGACCCTGCTCCCGGAATGATGGCTTATGACACTGTTAAACGACAACTTGCTGTATACAACGGCAAAGTCTGGACTTTCTGGAAACCTTAAATAATTAAAATATGGAAAAAATACACTTTTATTAATCCAATTTTTATAAATAGGGCTGCTTGTAATCAAGCAGGTATTAATAGCAAGTATTCAAAGACTATATTGGAAATCGATAAGAATTGCCGATTTCCCGTAATGCTTCAGTCGTAAAAGCCATAGTCCTATTTATAAAATATCACATTACAAAACACATCTGTCGGAAATCCGGCTAAAACTATTAAATCATGAAAAAACAAATCGTCTTTTTCTTCATATTCCTCATTATGGGTAATATGATGATTTTGGCACAAAGCTGCAACATCAATGCAGGAGCCAATACCGTCATTTGTGGCACATCTGCCAATCTATCGGGAAGTCCCGGAGGAAGCACACTTGGAAATCCATTATGGACCCTCGTATCCAAACCTTCCGGTGCACCAGACCCCGTTATCGTAACTCCTTCAGGTTACAATACCAATGTCACAGGAATGACCTCCCCTGGAAATTATGTATTCCAGATTGCACAAAACTGTACTACAGGAACGGCAGCTTCACAGGTAACCATTACGGCACCGGGAGCTGTGTCTACTTTCACTGCAGGACCTGACATCACGAATGTTTCTGCAAGTACCGGCACTGCAACCTTAAATGCAGTAATACCGGCAGGATATACGGCTTCGTGGACGTATTACAACATCTATAATAATGAATATTATGGTCAGAACACCACCACGAATGCCACCATGTCTAATGCGACAACGGCAAGTCCTACCCTGACCCTTATAAAGAAAGCTAATCATGACATTGATCCGGCTTATCGTGCGGTATTAAGGATAACATCTGTCAACAATCCGAACTGCTGGTATGAAGATGACGCCATCGTGAGGTTTATTCCCAATCCACAAATCAGTCTTCCGGCAACCCACAACAGATGCTATTCATCAACAGAAACCAACCGGTATATCAGTTTGAGTGGAACCTCACCAATGTTTGCAAGCAATACGACGAATTCATCAGGAAACCCCGCATTTGGGACAACAGTTACCCTGAACGTCATCAGTCAGCCGGCAGGAGGAAATATTTCATTTTATCAAATAAGGAATAATTCGGTCTACTTCAATGGTGTAAGTGTTACAGGAAGCTATGTATTCACCATGACCATAACAAATGCAAACGGAACGTATACAACCCCTCAGATAACCTACAACTACAATGGAACAGATCCAAAGTTAGTCAGTTTTATTGATTCCTCATATCCTGAGCAGATGATGGTCTACTCCTCAGGTGGCAGTGGAGGTGCAGTATATTGCAATATGGCGGGGAAAACAACTCCTATCACATTTTATTTTAAGATTGATCCTTCAAATCAAGCATCCATAACCACTTCAGTCAGTAATTCAGGAATTACACCTCCTGGAGGGAATCCTACCCTGGTTTTGAACGGAGCGGGCACAATGAATAGAAATGTCATTGTAACACCTCCTTCCGGAGGATGGAGAGCTGGGACTTATGTTGTTGGACTATCTACAGGTGATGGCCTATGCAAGACCTCTCAGTCTTATTATATCCATATTTCAGATGGGAACCGTCCGAATGTGTCTGTACCCAATACTACAATATGCTATTCAGGATCAGGTGTTGTGACGGCAACGGTTCCTTTACCCGCTGTATATCAGGGAGCAGTCAACAGCAGCTATCTTCAGGGGTTTTCCGGCAGATATGATTTCACCCTGGTTTCCAAACCAGCCGGAGCTGCCAATCCTGTTTATGAAGCCGGTAATCTCAGAACATTTACCAATACCTCTACCACGATAAGTAACCTGGATAAGCAGGGAGAATATGTATTTAAGATAAAGGCCGTTCCTAGTGCAGGAGGAGTGGATTCAAGATTCCTTGATAAAGAATATGCCTGTTCAGGAACTTCTTTAGAAGGAACATTTTCAATATTCGTATCCGCACAGGTAGGTGCTAATGCAGGATCTGCTCAGACTTTGATAGGAGCAGCACAAACCTCTTTTAATGCGAATAATCCGGGAGTTGCTGCTACAGGAGCGTGGACACTGTTAACAAAACCTGTTGGGGCTACCGATCCGGTTATTGTAACACCATCGGCATACAATACCAATGTTACAGGATTTAATTCTCCGGGTACCTATACCTTCAGATGGACAGTGACTACAGGTACCTGTACCAGCGCGAGCGACTTGACGGTAAATGTTATAAATGCAGTTGCCGGAGGAGTTTCAGGAGCAGATTTCTGGGTAAAATCGGATGATGCAGGAGTTATTGCCACAGCATGGAAAGACCAGTCTGCCAATGCAGACAATATCCCTAATGTAGGAGGAATAACGCTGTCTCCTGCAGACAGGGCACACAACTTCCATCCTTATACGACGGGATATTCTGCTTCAAAATTCTTTTATAATACCAATAGTGTATTAAATACAACTAATAATTATTTGGACCCATCAATGAGAAGTTCGGTATCTGTTTTCTCGGCAGTAAGACCAACATCCACGAATGGGACGGGGCGTATTACAGGAATTGACGACGATGCGAATGCATCTGAACCAGGTATTTCTATCAATTCAGGTATACCGCATATATACAAATACTTTGGAAATGGCGGAGCTCAGGCAAATAGTAACACGATGAGTGCTGCTAATCCGTTTACCGCAAATAAAAGCTCAGTATTCTCTGCAATTCAAGATCAGGCACTTAATTCGGGAAGAGGAGAAAGAAGACTTGGGTTAGACGGAATCTACGAAGCTTTTAATTTGGACACTACAACAAATACCTTTAATGTTCTTGGAAAACACTTAAGAATAGGTCATGCTGGCTGGGATTCTCCAGGCGCTTTTCCTGGTGACATCATGGAAGTCCTGTGGTACAAAAGAGCACTTACACCTAACGAGCAATCAAGAGTAAACTCTTACCTTGCTGTAAAGAATGGTACTACATTAAACGAAAATTACCTTTCTACAACCAGCAGTATAGTATGGGACAGAACTAATAATGCAGGTTATAATAATAATATCTTCGGTATTGCAAGAGATAATATTACAGCATTGCATCAGAAACAGTCCGGAAGTACAAATATCGGACAGAAACTTGTAATTTCCACTACCGGATTTACTGATAGCAACAGTGCAAACGCAACAGGTTTAGCCAGCGATTTACAATTCCTGATGACAGGAGATAATGGTTTAAATCAAAGCCTTACAACACCATTGAGTTACACTGCTGGTTCTAACGGGGCAACTAACTACCGTTTTGAATCGATCTGGAAAGTACAAAACTCAGGAAGTGTGGGCACTGTAACGGTGGCATGGCCGAAAAGCATAAAAAATATGTATCTGGTACAATCTACGGATGCCGTTTTTGATGATACAGATACTTTTACGCCGATGGCTACAGAAGTGACTGTAAATGGTGTAGTGTACAACACAGCAAATGTAACTTTAACAAACGGGCAATTCTTCACATTTGCAGGTTTCGGAAATGCACCTGGAGGTGTAGTAACTGGTCTTTCTTATTGGTACAGAGCTGATAAAAATGTGGCAAATACCGGTGCAGCAACAGATGTAACTGGATGGACAGATGTATGGAACGGAACTACCGTTGGACAAATGGGAACCAATCTTTTACCTAAATATGTAGAAGGTACAACGAATTACTTCAACTTCAACCCAGGAATTAACTTTACATTAGATACCCAATCATTGGGTAATATCTCTGTGCAAACTCTAACCTCGCTTAATTATGATATTTTCACATTTACGAAAGAGGGAATGAGCGGTACAAGATTCTTCAACATAGGTAGAAATAATATTCCAAACAATGGAGATAACTGGGATTCTCCCGCCTTCGAACCGGGAGGAAGAATAGCGAGGCGAAACAATGCCGGTGGTGGTCCTGTTTATTGGGCTAATCCAGGGAATAATTATGTCACAGGAATACCAAGTATCGCCTACACTACTTTCACAGATATTAATCTTAAAAGAGGTGTTAATGGAAGCACATTGCTTGGTCCGGCTGGAAACCATACTGCTATCGGACTGGTAACGGGCGGTCATATATTTGGACGAAATTCAGGTACACTGACATTGGGCGACGATGCAGGCTTTACAGGACATATCGGGGAAACTATTGTATACGGCACCGGAACTCTTACGACAACGGAGCGTAGAAAAGTAGACTCTTACCTTGCCATCAAGTATGGTATTACGCTAGGGCAAGTAAATACAGACCATTATCTGGATGCTGATGCAGCTATTGTATGGAATGGTGTAACTAATCCAACACACAACAACAATATTTTTGGTGTAGCAAGAGAAGACATTGGTCTTTTTGAGCAAAAAGTATCAAAAAGTGTAAACAGCGGATCGATTCTTACCGTGGCAACTACCAATGATTTCGTAAATTCAAATCAGGATGCTGCACGTACAGGTTTTGCCCAGGATAAAACGTATTTACTATTAGGAGATAATAACAACACGACTCTTGTGCTAAACAGCATTACCGTAAACGGATATACGGGAGGTTCGCGTATCCAAAGACAATGGCTGGCACAGCCTACCAATGCTGTTGGTATGGTAAACTTCGGGGCAGATCTTACTTCTTATGGGGCAGGTTTTGAAAGTGGAGACTCTGTAAAAATGATAGTGGCAGATGATGCCTCATTTACAACGAATGTAGTGTATGTTAGCGGAACCTTTGATACAACCACTGGAAAATGGGCACACCCTTATACTTTTGCTTCAGGGCAAAACAAGTACATTACCTATATAACGGTGGACGAAACGTCTTGTACAACAGGCTGTAATGATAACACCTACCTTAATGCCACTGACCCAAATACCATAGAATACGATAACCTGATAGCAGGTGATGACAGTATTATAGCAAAAGGAAAAGATGGTGCATTTTATATATGGGGGTATAATACATCACCTAATGTATCTTCTACAAATTCTAACGTTGTATTAAACCTTCTTACACCAACGAAAATTGATCCAAGCACTTCACTCCCAACCACAGGATCGTCAGGAGTTGGGTTCAATTATACCGGTACACCGTTAAAAGCAGCAATAGCTAACGTATACCATTTATTGACGACTGATGGGCTTTATGTTTGGGGAAATGGTAATATGTATACGCTTAACACTATAGGTAACACTGCTATTACTTACAGAACTCCAAGTGGTTACAAATTTGGAAAGCTGACTGTTAATAATAAAGCAGATGGGCTGCCTCCGGGAGTTAGCCCAGACAATGTAAAAATGATGTTCGGAAATCAATTTTCATTAGCTATTGTAACTTGCAGCGGTGCAGCCTGGACCCTTAGCCAAGCTTCAGCATATTATGGAGATGGCGGCACTACTGAGAGTATAGCTAATAATTCAATATGGCACCGTGTAAAAACATCTTCATCTGAAACGCTTGACAATGTGGTTGCGGTGCGTGGCTCAGCTGGAGCTAAGTTCGCCTTAACTTCTGAAGGTAAGCTGTATACATGGGGACGTGGTACTTATATTGGCGATGGTACTGACAATGCTATTACCGGAACAAATAGAGCTTTTGCAACAGAAGTTGTTGTTCCTGCCGGGGTAACTCCCAAAATGATCGGGATGACTGAGGACGCAGGATTTAGTAATCATGCTTATTTTCTCTTGGCTACTAATGGAAAGCTTTATGCTATGGGGCATAATGGTGAGGGAATATTGGGTGACGGCACAAATACTTCGCGCAACACATGGCAAGAGGTAACGGCTGCTTCCGGCAGTAATACATTGGGTGGAAATATCGCTTGGATTTCACCAAGTGAACATGGTGTTGATACATTTCCAACAATGAATGTATTGACCAGCGATAAAAAACAATGGGGCTGGGGAAGTAATTATAGCTATAAACTAGGTCAGTCCAACACTACCGGGCAATATTATACTCCTATCTATATGCCGGGTAATACCACCAATACAGACGGAATGGGTCTGAATGATGAAATGATTGCTGTAGAAACAGGGGGTAAATTTACAATAAACTATAAAAAGAGTTCCCCATATTTTGGTTTTGTAGGATTAAGTTCATACGGTACTATAGGAAACGGTACTACTGGTATTCCTTATTTCCAAAAATACACCTACAATACAGGTCTTGTAGATATGTGTGGTTTGCTTTCATCAGCTGTCTGCTACAAACCAGGCATTATAGCCGGAACAGCATTAAATACCAAGGTGGGAATTACTTCTCTTGGAAGAGCCGGAGCTGAAAGTACAGACAATTGGCCTATGGTAAGAAAAGGTGGCTGGTTGGCTCTGGAAGCAAAAACAAAAGGTTTTGTTCCGAACAGGGTTAAGTTCAATGCATCCAATCAACCTGTTGCTGCTGACGGAGTAACTCCTGTCATTACAGCTCCGGTAGAAGGTATGATGGTATACGATACCACCAACAAATGCATGAAGATTTATACTCTTAAAGAAGGTGATGCATCCATGGCCTGGCACTGCATCTCAACACAGACTTGCCCTGATTAACAAGAAGCAAGTTTATCATTGATAGCTCCTTAGCTCCGGGAAGTAGGTACGGAACAGAGCTAAGGCTATCAATTTTAAATCAATTGATTACAAGATCCAATAAGATGAACTGGATTGTGACACACTATCAACAATATTTTGAATGTAAGGCATTTATGGATCAATATCATCCAACCATTGAAATGTCCTTCTCTCTTTTTAAAAGAAATACTGCTTATGAATTCAAATTTTAGAAATATTCATATTGGAAACTTCATACATCTACGGGTTAAAGAAAACAATATTGACATACCTCGTATCTGCAACTTTATGAAATGTACAGAAATTGAAATCAACGAAATGTACATGCAGGAAGATCTATCCACTAATATTTTATTGAGATGGAGCAAACTGCTTGAATATGACTTCTTCAGGCTATATTCCCAACATCTGATCCTCTATGCCCCACCTTCTGCTTCAATCCGGGAATCCAATGTTTCAAAACTTCCCCGTTTCAGGAAGAATATTTATACCCAGGAAATGATAGACTTTATTTTGGAACTCATAGAGAAGCAAGAAAAAACCAAGCGCCAGATTACGGATGAATACGGGATCCCTTATACCACTTTATGCAAGTGGATAGCGAAACATAATAACACAATAAATAACAGCATCAAATCAGAAACCAGAAATGAAAAAGCAGAATCAACCTAATTATAAACTGATCTATTCAGACATTATTGAACAAAAATTTCCTCATAAGAAAGCAGAATGCGAAAAATTATTAGAAAAAAAAATGCTTTCCGCCTTAGATATCCTGGAACTGAATAACAGAATATTTGGCACCAAAGACCAAGATTTAAAAAAAATGAATCAAAAACTCCGTTCGTACAATGAATCAGACATTTTACGTATCCTTGATTACCAAAAAAATCATAGGATAAATAACCTTCAGGTAGCCAAACATTTTGGATTGAGCAGAAATACAATGACCAAATGGCGAAGGATTTATCAATAACAAACGAATCATAAAACGTTTCATTAGATATATTGAAATCAATGAGGCTGTCTAAAAAGGTCAGCCTCTTTTAAATTTTGTCAATTTCACCTGTACCTTACGAAAGTACAATTAACATTATTTCTCCTGTGTTGCAGCAAACAGTTTATGTTGGGATATGATTCTAAATGATTGACAGAGATCCTTTATAATAATATTGCCTGCTTCAGTTGTACTTTTAAAAATTTAACTTCAGAAGTTAAAATACGGAAAGTATATTCACGAATATTAATAACTTAATATACTTTTTAGTATATTTGCTTCGTAATTCAATATCAATGTTGACCAAAGCTGAAAAAACAAAACAATTTATCCTGGAAACAGCTCTACCTCTTTACAACAAAAAGGGTATCTCGGGAGTGAATATTGATGATGTATTAGAAGAAACAAAACTAACCAAAGGCTGTCTCTATGGTCATTTCGAAAATAAAGATGACCTTACTGCACAGGTGGTTGAATTAATGCTGAAAAAGGTTTCCGATAAAATACATTTGGCAGTTTCAAATGCGAAAACGGCTAAAGCGAAAATTTCCGCATTCCTGGATTTTTACAAAGATCCTATAAATACTTATATTTCGGGTGGGTGCCCTATCTTCAATACAGCGGTAGAAGCAGATGACAATTTTCCGGCTATTAAACAAAAGATAGCAACATTAATCAGGCTTGGACAAGAGGAACTCAGTTCTATTTTAAGAGAAGGAATTGACAACGGTGAGTATTCTTCCAGGCTCGATCCTGTTGTTTTTGCATTTAAATTGGTAGCTTCTGTAGAAGGCGGTATTGTGATGTGCCGAACGATGGATACGATGAAGCCTATGCAATCACTGATCAAAAATCTAAAAGCAGAATTAGAGCAATATGCTTTATAATTTTTTTTACTTAAAAATAGACCAAAAAGTATATTTTAGAACAAATTTAATAACATAAAAAACTTAGGAATGAACTTAAAAGGAAAAACCATCCTGATTACCGGAGGCGCATCAGGTATCGGATTTGAAGCAGCCAAAAAATTTTTAGCTATTGGCGCTAAAGTGATCATTACCGGGAGAAATCAGGCAAAGCTCGATGCTGCCAAAAAAGAACTCCCATCCATCATTACCATACAAAGTGATGCCGGAAAAGAAGCTGATGCCCAGGCTCTTTTAAATACTGTAAAAGTATTAGGAGGAATTGACATCTTGTACAATAATGCGGGGGTTCTGGTTCCACCCTTGAACCTGGGTATCCCCAATGCTAAGCATCTTGAAGGTGCGGCTTACGAAATGGAAGTAAATTATCTTGGTGTCATTAGGCTTAATAATATATTTCTGGATATGCTTACATCCAGAAATGAGGCTGCAATCATTAATACTACATCCATCTTAAGTATGACGCCTTCGTTGATTGAGGCAACTTACTCTTCCTCTAAAACAGCATTGGCCTTTTATACGGTATCACTTCGTGAACATTTAAGGATTATTGGCAGCAAGGTGAAAATTTTTGAACTGATCCCTCCCCTTGTAGCCACCGAAATGACTGCAGATAGGAATGATAAAAAAATAAGCTCCCAAGAGATGGTCAAGGGACTGATCAATGGCTTGTCAAAAGATCACTATACAATTCGCGTGGGTGATTCAAAAATCTTTAATTTTATCAATAGATTTTTTCCGAGAATTGCATTTAATATCATTAATCCAAAACAGAGTCATCAACTTTTAAAAAATTGAAAATGAAAGCATACATTATAAACAAATACACGAAAGACGGTCTTCAGTTTGCAGATGTTCCGATGCCAAGAGCCGGTGACAATGATGTTTTGGTAGAGGTTCATTCAGCGAGTTTAAATCTTCTGGATTCTAAAATTAAAAAAGGAGAATTTAAACTGTTGCTGCCATACAAATTCCCATTGATATTGGGTCATGATGTTGCAGGAATAGTTACACAGGTTGGAAAGAATGTAGGTAAATTTAAAGTTGGTGATGAGGTCTACTCAAGGGTTCGGGATTTCCGTATCGGAACTTTCGCAGAATATATTGCCATCAACGAAAGTGATGTGGCACTTAAACCAAAAAACCTAACGATGGAGGAATCTGCCTCTATTCCATTAGTAGCACTCACTGCGTGGCAGGCATTAGTTGAAAATGCAAATTTAAAGAAAGGACAGAAAGTATTCATCCAGGCAGGATCAGGTGGTGTGGGAACTATAGCAATTCAACTGGCAAAACATTTAGGAGTTACTGTTGCCACTACCGCTAGTACAAAAAGTTTCGAACTATTGAAAAGCTTAGGAGCAGATGTTGTGATTGATTACAAAACGCAGGATTTTGAAACGATGCTTAAAGATTACGATGTTGTTCTCAATAGCCAGGATAATAAAACATTAGAAAAATCAATCAATATATTGAAACCAGGCGGTCAGGTCATTTCTATCTCGGGTCCGCCAACGCCAGGGTTTGCAAACGAAATAGGATTGCCCTGGTATTTGAAGATTGTATTGTCATTACTCAGTTTAGGGATCAGAAAAAAAGCAAAAAAACAGAATGTCGGTTTCTTTTTTCTCTTTATGAAAGCAAATGGGAGCCAGCTTGACAAAATAACCAACCTAATTGAAGCTGATGTCATCAAACCTGTGATTGACAAGATCTATACTTTTGAACAGACCCCTGAAGCTTTGAAATATGTTGAAAGTGGACGCGCGAAAGGAAAGGTTGTGATCAAAGTAAAGTGAATTTAGCCGGAAAAAGGAAAAATCAACTTAAAGTCTCCTTATAATTGAAACCGGCAAGTCGGATGTCAATTTTTAAAAAAATCAAAGATCTTTTGCTTACGTGTATTTTTTATTTTTTCAATCAGTTTAAACAGGCGTTATTCCAAAACATCAAAAAACCGTCTTAATAAGACGGTTCTTCCTAAAATAATTAAAACTTGAATCTGAATATATTCATATATCTTGACTGAGAAATTTCAGTAAAATTAAAGCTTTATCTGCTCTACTATATACAAAACATCTTTTTCCATCTCATTACAGAATTACGGCTCAGATAGAAATGACGGGCCAGTTGACTATTATTGAATTTGTGTTTTTTTTGGTAATCCAGCATTTCTAAAATATCTGATTTGCTGTATGACCGGTGTTTCTGGCTGCGTCTCACCCTGGAGATATCTCTACCAAATATTTTCTTATTCAGGGTTATAATATCCAGTGCAGACAAGATTTCTTTTTGCAGTAGACTTTGACATTCTTCATATTTATGAGGAAATTTTTTCACAAGAATATCTGTATATATTTTATTATAATCAGGAAATTTTTTTTTCATCAATTATCGTGTTTATGATCCATATTTTTCAGTTATGGGCAGACAGTACTTTTGGAAGAGTACATTTTATCCTTTATATTTTTCTATCCATTTATAAAGAGTAGATTTAGGAATACGGTATTCTTCTATGATCTGGCTTTTACTTTTTTCTCCGGTATGCACCAATTCCATAATAAAATCTATTATTTCCCTTGTATAAATGCTTTTTCGGAAGCTGGGAAGCATTGATTTTTCTTTTTTATCAATTCCTGAGGGTGGTGAATACAATATTAAATGTTGAGAATAAACTCTAAAAAAGTCATACTCTAAAAGTTTGCACCATTTAAGCAGAGTATCCGTAGAAAGATCTTTTTGCTCAAGCATTTTTTTTACCTCTTCTTCTGTACAATTAAAAAAATTACAGATACGAAGTGTTTTTACAGATACTTCCTCTATTCTCTGATGGATGAGTTTACCGATGTGTATATCTTTAAAGTGTGTATTCATTTTTTCTGTCGGGTAATACAGTCTGGAGCAAAATAACCGGAATCATAGCAATAGACTGGAATTTTGAATGTAAAGCGATATCCCTATGTACCAGCCATCAGGAATTGAACAGGGAATGGACTGAAATTATAGATTCAGCTTATCCAATGCATATGCTATAAGATTGTGAAGATATTTCTCCTGATCAGTATCTATTATCATTCCTGAAACACTTGAATTTCTGAAAACACCCTCGTCCCAGAGAAATATAGCTCTCCCACCAGTTCCTGTTATCCAAATTCCTGCTTTATCTGAGGTGGAAGACTCATGTCTTGCCAATAGCTGTGCCCCGGAAGGCAGCTGTGTGTTGGATACTAAGGCACCGGTTTGTGCCCCTGTGATAAGAACAGCATTGGAGACGCTTCCAAAAACACCAGTAGTGCCTGCTGTACCGGATATTGGATAGGAATTATAAGAAGATGCTGCTCCTACGGTTCCTGTTCCCCCGAATCCCTGCAGAGCCGGTGTATTTCGTATGTTTTCAAGCAGAACAATCGCCACACCACCCAGATTCACAAAGTCTTTAATTTTAGCAACATTGGCCGGACTTAAATCTTCATTATATTTTACTCCTATGCAGAAAACATCTACAACCATTTTCAGCTGAGTACCGGTAAGAATATCCAACTCTTCTGTTTGAAATTGTTGAAAATCAATACCTCCAACCTTATTATATATACCTGCGGGGCCGTAGTTTACCAGACTCTTCAGTTGGGAATTAAATGCAGGAAAGCCAGTTCCTCCCAATGCATAGAGGTTTCCATCCCACAAACCAGCCCAATACCCTATTGTTACTCTTTTTTTGGGAGGTTGAGGTATAATATTGGGATTCCAGTCTGCATATCCCAGTACGCCATTAGCATCTGCCACTACCATTTTTGTTGCTATAAATGTTTGGTTTTTGGTGTCCGATTTTGTCCCGTCCGGTTTTGTAAAAATGGCATTTGGACTGTTATGTTTAGGCAGTTCCCTTACCCGTTCAATACCGTTAACATCAAGAGTTTCCGTAGGATTGGGAGTACTAATACCTACCTGAGACAGAAACATTGCAGAGGTAAAACCTGCTATTAAAAATAATCCTTTTTTCATTTGTTTATATTTTAAAAATCAATTGTATTAGGGAGATTAGGCTTTACGGGTCACTGAGATAAATATTTTCTTTTCACCACTTACTTCCATACACCACCATTTGAATTCATACCATCTGTAGGTATTACTATCTATCTGTACCTGGAGATTGGTGGTTTCCACTTCGGCTGCATTAGTAGCCCAAAACACTATATTATTGGCATCAATCTGCAGATAGCTTCCTGCCAGCAGATTATTATTAAGTGAAGTTTCGTTCTCATTTACCTGGGTGGCAAATGATTGATAGCTTACAAGTTTGGGACTGTCTGATATGTTATAAATCCGTGGATCATAATATGTTGAATTGACCCCTTGCAGGTTCATTTCCAAACCGTCAATAGAAGGTAAGGCGGGAAGGCTGTTTGCTGTTATATAGGTTTTTAAATTAAAAGTACTTGCCTGTGCTGTAGTTACAGGTACAGAATATATCCTTGTAATGGCTTCTCCTATAGGCAGAACCCCACCATCATTTATTTTAGGAAGTCCTTCAAGATATCCCAAAACACCGTTTACGTCCGCAACTAAAGTTTTTGTTGCAGTAAAATTCTGATTTTTAGTTTCTGATCTTGTCCCGTCGGGCTTTGTAAAAATAGCATTGCTGGTATTATGCTTGGGAAGCTCTCTTATCCTTTCAATACCGTTAACGTCAAGTACTTCTGTAGATACAGCAGTTTTAATACCTACTTGTGACCAAAGTGAGGAACAGGCCGAAACGGCCATTAGTAATAATCCTTTTTTCATTATGTTTTATTTTTGAATTGTGAAAGCCGGTAATGAGGGCATTACTAAACGGCTAAAATTCTTTGCAATAATAGGAAGATGATGATTAGAAAAATAATGGTAGGTGTTATGAATTACGAAATTCTCGTGTGCTTTTTAAAGATATAAACTAGTATTTTACAAAAAATACATACTAATAATCAACTTGTTACAAAATACAGCATTCTTTCAAGGATTATTGTAATGGTGTTATATTATTAATGATGTTCTGCTAATCCGCGTTCACCATAATTTCATCATTCGGGTTTTAAAATAAAAAAAATGGATAACGGATTTTATTTAAAATCACAATTATCCATATAAGTAATACTGATTAATTAATCAAAATTATCTTGTAGTATATCCTCCGTTGGCAAAAATAGTCTGCCCGGTGATCCACCATCCGTCAGTGACTAAAAATTCTACCAAAGGTGCAATGTCTTTAATATCGGTCAATCCGCCTAATGCCGCTGCTGATTTATGGTAAGCTACAGC
This sequence comes from Chryseobacterium sp. WG14, assembly GCF_024586945.1. Lineage (NCBI taxonomy): Bacteria > Pseudomonadati > Bacteroidota > Flavobacteriia > Flavobacteriales > Weeksellaceae > Chryseobacterium > Chryseobacterium sp. WG14. The sequence continues at coordinate 404,740 of NZ_JALCZD010000001.1, read as the reverse complement.
ATCAGTACTTTCCTGTCCGTAGAAGAAAGGAGTATCCATAGGACCTGGCGCTACTGCAGTTACAGAAATTCCTCTGTCACCAAATTCTTTAGAAGCTGCCCTTGTGAAATGCTCCACCGGTGCTTTGGCACCCGCATACGTTGAATACAGTCCCGTATATGCAGCTAACAAAGAGGTCACAATGGTACAGATTTTACCATGATCGTTCACTTTTTTACCTGCTTCTTGCAAAAAGAAATAAGCTGATTTTGAATTGACTCCGAACATAGCGTCATATTCAGTTTCGGTAGTTTCAATAAATGGTTTTTTCAATACCATACCAACCGTATTAATTGCAATATCAATACCCCCGTAAGTTTTTATAGCTTCATCAAAAAACTTTGTGATATTTTCTATTTTAGTAAGATCCCCCTGAAATAGAAACGCTTCAGCTCCTAAGGCCTTCACTTCAGCTAAGGTTTTTTCGCTTTCTGCTTTTGAACTTTCACTGTTATAGTGGATAGCGAGCTTAGCTCCTTTTTTGGCAAAATCTCTGCTTAATAACCCCCCAAGGTTTTTTCCACCTCCTGCTATAAGCACTACCTTTCCTTTTAAATCATTGTGTGTCATAATCTTATTTTTAAGTTAAGTTTTATTTATATCTATAATAACTGATGAATATTCCTTCAGCTATAACAGAAAATTTACATTTTGATTGAGCACCAAGACATCTTTAAAACATCTTATCGATTTGTTACCTGGTCATAAGCTTTTGGTGAGATTGACATTATGAACATAAAGCAATATTATAAAACCCAAAAAAAGCTTACAACAAATTGATGATAGGATATCTGAATTTCTCTTCATATTTTCTAAAGAAATCCATGTGATATCGTAAATAAATAAAAATAATTCTATCTGAATTTCTCATAAAACAATCTTATAATAAGCTGTTTATAATGATAAAAATAAACAACACCTTGGAATAATGCCTTTTTTACTCAATTTTATATTGATAGTTTTAGCTCAGTTTTATCTGGCCAGAATAAGGTTAAACTAACAATAAATAATATCCCCAGAATTAAAACAGGAACTAAACTGTCAATGCTTTTTTTATGCAAATATTTCCATTGAGTCACTGCATGATTGGAGCTTTGACAGGTATAAAAAAGGTAATTGGAAACAAATTCTGAATACATTTTTAAATTTTTTCAAAACTATATCTTCCCTCTTTAAGAAAATCCATATAAATAAAAAAAACATAAATAAATAACTGAAAAACAAAGAAGTATAAAAATTATTTAAGTGATTAATTCCGAAAAGCTAACACATTTACTATGTATTAAATCATACATTAGTCCTTACTTTGCTCAGAAACACACTTCAATGACAAAAAAAGTTCTATTCTGTCTATACCTGTTGTTTAATGTTACTGATGCACAGTGGAATAACAAATCACAAATTGATACTGAAATAGAAAATACAAAAACCTTATCTGCAAATGAACTCAAAATTATGGAACTTACTAAAAATGGTAATCAAATTTCAAGGAACATAGATTATAAAAAAAGAATATCAGAAAGAAGTGAGCTGCTTTTGGATACGTATTTTAATATGGAAAGTTTAAATTCAGAGAAAAAGGAAACTTCAAAAAAAAGAACACATCTTTACAAAGAATTGAATGACAGCATTAAAAATATAGAAGAAAAAGCTGTAAATACTCCTGTTAATTATATAATAGGTGAACAAGGAGAAGCGTATTCCCATAATATCGTAAAAATAGTTATTGCACCATCAGTTGTGATTATTTTCTTATTAAACAGCTGGGTTTTATGGAAACACAATCAAAAAAAATCTGGTAAGGGAGATAAAATGGTCGTTAATCACTTAAAAAATGAGACGAAAACCACCGGGTTCACATCTATGCCGGTAAAAGATAAAGATAAGACTCCGGATCATAATATCAGTATCTCTGAAGATACTACTGCATCTTTGCTCAATAAACTTTCAAAGTTTGAAAAGTCAGAAAAATTTTTAAAGAAAGATTTAACCCTCACCAATTTATCAAATTCATTACATACAAACCCAAGATATCTTTCAGAAATCATTAAACAGCATAAAGGTAAGAATTTCAACAATTACCTTAACGGACTCCGGATACATTATATTACTGATAAGCTCTATAACACACCCGTTTTTAGGGAATATAAGATCAGTTATCTTGCTGAAGCTTGTGGCTTTTCCTCCAGGGAAGTTTTTTCTGTAATATTCAAAAAAGAAATGGGTGTTACTCCCTCCTATTTTATAAGCCAACTCAAAAAAAATGAAAATGACAGGGAGTAATATTCATGAATAGTACAGTTATACCATGGATTTTTTTAATCACATTAAAACAGTAATAAGTATTATTTTAAGCTTAGGTATCGGCAGCTTACTCAATGGTACCGTGAAATTTATCCAACATCCCGGAAGAACAAAGCCTTATTGGGTCCATCTGCTGTGGATATTATACATATTTCTACTGATGATTCACTTTTGGTGGTGGGAATATGGTCTTAGAGAGGTGAGAATATGGACGTTTACTGAATATATATTTATCATCATGTACATTATCCTCTACTTTACATTATGTCAGCTTTTATATCCGTCTGATGTTAAAGATTATGATGACAATTATAGGAATTACTTTTTTTCAAGAAAGAAATGGCTTTTTCTATTGCTCATTGTGATTTATTTTATTGATATTTTTGATACTTTAATCAAAGGGCCTGTTTATCTGGAAAAGCTGATGCCCTTATACGCAATAAGAATGGTCAGCCATATTTCATTATGTGCCCTATTTGCATTTTTAAAAAACCGCCAGTCAGTTTGGTATGGAGGCATGGTACTATTTTTTATTCTGTTTGAGTTGTATTTTATCGTTGACAAATTCTATAATGATTAATTTTCAGCAAGACCTATTCAGCAGTTTTTTGAAATATCAGTGAAATGGAATTACAAATTCATGCAGGTTCAAGTAGTTAAAATTCAAAAAAAACAAAAAACTTCAGCTATACCATTGTTGTTAACAGAAGCTAAAAATTTAATAACAGTATATTGAAAAAAATCCTGGAATACATTTTAAATTGACGATGTATTAAAAATTATAATGATCATATTATCAGATACGATAATTTGTAAAACATTGAAATCACCAATAAAAACATCAACAAATAATCAACAAAAAACTAACTTATTTACACTCTGTTTTGATGTAATAAATTATGAAAACATCACATACTGCCTTTTAAAAGCCATGTAATCTAAGGTAAACAATACTACATTTGGTGATATAATTTAAATATAGATTTATGGAAAATTCATTAAAAACATTGTTCCTCGCAATGGTACTCATTCTTTTACATTCATGTGGTTCCGTTACGACCTATGATGCACCTCTTGAGCCTGGGCAAACTGTTTACCAGAGACAGGATCCAAAGTTCAGACAAACTGAAACAAGATCAGAAAACAACAGCATCCCTGAGCCAGGACAGATAGAAATGAAATCTAATAACGAAAACAACAATGACAATATTTCGGAACCCGGGCAAACAGAAATGAAATCTAATGACGAGAACAATAATGATAATGTTCCGGAACCTGGACAGACAGAAATGAAAGATGCAGAAGAACAGTAATCTCAGTAACTGTATTTAACCTACGAAAAATAATTATGATAAGCAGAGTTTTTATAATAACAGCAACAATATTATCAAGTATTTGTGCATCCAATGTAACCGCACAAACAGGAAAAGTATTTTCAGGAAAATTTTCCAGCGAGGGCGATGTTACGGCATCAGGAATCATGACACTGGAACTATCACAAACAGGTACTAAAATAGAAGGAGTATCAAATTACCAGAGTGTTACTGATGATTCCAACAGTGGAATGCTTTCAGTAAATGGGTACGCTAAAGACAATGTAGCTTATATACGGTTCAGGGATCAGAGGGGAAATGTGGTAGCTGATGGCAGTGTGAGTCTAAAAAATGCAGCAACACTGTATTTTAAACAGACTACAAATTCCTCAATGCTCCCTTCAGTAGCCTATCTGTATGGGAAAGAAAGCCATTCTAATACACCTAATGTATCAGTAAGAAGCTATACAGGATCCTATTCCAACGAAGGAGATACCACGGCAAAAGGAATTATATCATTTGATATATCACAATCCGGAAGCAAGATAGAAGGTACGGCAAATTATAAGACTAACGATGATCAGCTGGATACAGGTCTTTTATCTGTAAATGGCTATGTAAAAGGCGATACTGCTTATATAAGGTTCAGAGATCAGAAAGGACAAACTGTAGCGGATGGAATTTTATATCCGAGTGGCTCTAATACTGCTTTCAAGCAAACAACATCTTCTAATAGCCTTCCTTACAAAGCTACTTTGTACAGGTAATTAATAAATAAATATATAAATAAAATGGAAAAATACAGGAAGTTTACATTTTTAAAGCAATGTAAAAGTACATTACTGATAGCTGGTTTAATAGTAGTGGTTAGCTGTGCTCCAACTGTAAATTACATTGGGAAAAATTATAACCCTACTGAAAATATTGATGTATTTTTAGATACGAATGATGTAAAGAAAAACTATGAGGTGATAGGAAAAGTGGATGGTATTTCGGGAATACTGGGTTCAAGTTATCAGGATATTCAGGATAAAATTGTTCAGAAAGCTAAAGAAAAAGGAGCTGATGCCGTCATTCTTTATAATATGGAACAAAGAATCATTGGTTCAACATCTTCATCGAATACTGAGCATAGACAATGGATGAAAAATACAACAACATCCTCAACTAATGTAACGGAGGATGTTTTGCATGCTGATTTCATCAAATATATTCCATAATTCCGGCTATCTTTATGGTTAATCTATAATTGAAATTAAAAAATGAAATTAAAACTCATACTTATAAGTTTATTTACAGTTGTTATTGCAGCAGGCTGTACAGAAAAAACAACAAAAGAAATAGCCAAAACAAAAGCTACAGAGAAAAAAGATAATCAACAGCCGGATAAAACGGCTTTGTCTTCAAAAGAAGGTAGTCTTACAATAGAAGGAGATCGTGTGATCATTCCCAATTTCAAAATAGAAGTCAACCTTTCTGATAAAGCCGTAGAGTTATTGCAAAAAAATAAAGAATCCATAATAGCTTCTTTATTTTTTTATGGTGATGTCCGCGATGAGAACTCCCTGCCGGAAGATATAAAAAAAGAACTGGGTCCTAATGGGTTAAAGCTTATGGTTTTTGATATGGAAAAGATAGATGTTACCCAATCCAATGAATTGGAGATTACCAATCTAAGCTTCCCTAAAAAATTATATGATGCTCTTGCCAGCAAAGATATCTATGTTAACATCAATGTATTCAGTGGGAGAAGGACGTTTAAAGATAATATTCTCGACATGGAATTTTATGATTCCAAACTCAATGAGATCATTTCTCATAGCAGTTTCATCAATTTAAACGGACGCCTTATGACAGAGGATAAGGACTAAAAAAATTGTTATTTTCAAGCTCTTCCTTTTTGGTATTGTACCTGCAGGAGGAGCATTTTTTATATGCATGATCGAATTAAAAAATATTATTGAGGTGTTAAATCATGAATGTTTATCTCATTATCTTTTCTCAGATTATTAATAAAATAGGAAGGGGTAACGCCAGCCTCTTTTTTAAAGGTAACAGCAAACACCTCTCTGGAGGAAAATCCACAAGCTTCCGCTAAATAACTTATTTTATATTCTCTGTAAATAGGATCTATGCAAAGTTTATTAATGATATAGTTTATCCTCAGTTCATTAATATAATTATTATAACTTTTCTCTTTATATTGCTTTATTATTTCTGAAAGATATCTGGTATTGGTATTCAGATCATTGGCCAGAGAGGTAAGGCTAAGATCTTTTTTAAGAAATTTTTGAGACTTTTCAAATTTTTCTAATTTTAACAACAGAGTTTTGACAGTCTCATCGGTAATATTAATGCTTCGTTCTATAGCAATATTTGCATTAGAAGCAGTGGCATTTGCCGTCTTTAGATTTGTGATGATTAATTCATATTTCTTATGCAGTGCTTTCTGTTTTCTCTTCCAGAAAAACCATCCGGCAGCCGAGAGTGTAAGAATAAGGATAAATATTGCTATTAATATCTTCTGAATGTTGCTGTTATAAATTTCACTTTGCTCATCTATAATGTGTTTCACCGGAGTGTTTATAGTTTTCTTTTCTGCATTTACCAAACTGTCATTCAGCTTTGTATAGAGATTCATATATTTCTTTGAAATTTCCTTTTCACCCAGCTCTACACAGGATTTAAAGTAGACTTCATAAATATCCCTGCGTATGTAAGGGCTACTGACTTGTTTTTCTAATTTCTCTGCCTTTTCAGCGTAAAGTTTAGACTCATTGTATCTTTTCTGGTCATAATAAAGCCATGCAAACTCATTTAAGGTGGCAATTTCAAGATTTTTGTTTGATCTGTATGTTTTATTTTGACATAGTTCCAATGCCTTTGAAAAAAAGGATTCAGCATCTTTTGCTTTATGCATTACAATACTTGTCTTTCCTAAATTGATATACGCCAAAATAAGAGAATGATTCTTTTTATTACTAAAATCCTTGCTATCATTTACTTTATTAATAGTTTCAAGGCTTTTTCTCTGATAATAAGCTACAGAATCTACAGGTGCATTAATATGAGCTGAATAACTGGCTAAGCCGATGTATATAAGGGATTCCTGATAATATTTATAGTTATCAGACTCTATTTTGTGAATAGTATTTAAAGCTTTCTGAAATTCTTTAAGACTCTCAGCATTAAAGCCAAGTTCTGTATAGGAAGAAGCTCTAAGTCTGTATATATTTGATAATATCTCATTATCCTTCATCTCAATTGCCAGCCCCTCTGTGGCTTTGCTTAGCTCTACAACTTTTTTAAAATTTCCCAAATCATAGTATTTAGCCATCATAAGGTTACTGCTTTCCAGTATTCCTTTTTTATATCCTGCATTTGTAGAAACACGATAAATTTCTTCCGAAAGCTGCAGAGATTTACCCGGCTCTTCTGAAGACAGTTCTTTCGCAAGAATTATTTTATTATCAATATTCGGATTAGTAATTAACTGACCATGTATTAGACTACAAAATACACAGGTGATAATGAAAATAAATTTCTTCATATAAAGTTTTAATGATTAAAAAGTAAATGCCAATGCTAATTTATAACTAAAAAAATTACAAGTTACAGAGTTAATATTTAATTTATTGTAACATTAAAGAAAAAGCACAGTACTGCAATAAGCTAACATCTCTCCGGGAAATAAATTATCTTTGTTACCAGCAGAAATTACATCAATTATGAAGTTAGAATTATACCAAATAGATGCCTTCACAGAAGAGATTTTCCATGGAAATCCTGCATGTGTTGTCCCATTACAAAATTGGTTACCCGATGAAATACTCTTAAAAATAGCCCGTGAAAATGCAGTGGCAGAAACGGCTTTCTTTATTGATAATGGCAATAGCATTCATCTGAGATGGTTTACCCCTGAAATAGAGATGGACTTATGCGGGCACGCTACTCTTGCCACGGCCCATTGCTTAGCTTCCATCTTACATTATAAGAGCAACAGAATTGTTTTTCAAACCAAAAGTGGTGAGCTGACCGTCGATATAAAAGATGGATTTTATTATATGGATTTCCCGTCAAGAATGCCAGAAACATCTACTCTTCCGGAAAATATAAAAAGGTCTCTCAATATACAGCCTAAGGAAGTCTTCAAATCAAGAGACTATGTTCTGGTATATGAGTCTGAGGAAGACATAAAAAATATCAACATTGAAAGATCCCTTTTTGACCTTATCATTCTGGATCCAGGAGGTGTTGTTGTGACAGCAGCAGGTACAGACAGTGATTTTGTTTCAAGATATTTTACGCCGCAGTCCTCAATTCTTGAAGATCCTGTTACCGGCTCTGCACACTGCTCACTTATTCCGTTCTGGTCATTAAGATCAGGAAAAGATAAGCTTTTCGCCCGCCAGCTATCAGAAAGGGGCGGCCAGCTTTATTGTGAAAATAAAAATGAAAGAGTAATTGTGGCAGGTAAAGCCAGAACTTATTCTATGGGGCACCTATGGATAGAATAACGTTATTCTGATCAGGCTGTATGGCCAAACAATATCCCTCTTACCGCAAACGACAATAGGCATCAATTTAACAAAATTGATGCCTATTTTTATTGTTAACAACCAGGAAACTAATTTATTTCCAGTTGCAATTTCCATTGTCATAGTTAGATATTCAGTAAAAATCTATGCTTTTCCTATATGAAAAAATAAGTCATATTATGACTGAAATAATAATACAGCTAACAGCACTTTACTAATTTTATAACAGATTATGGATACCATAGAATGAGAATTTTTATAAGGCTTCAAATCAGCTGCCCTTTCCACAGGCTATTCTCAAAATATAAGAATCTAACCTTTCATATGGATCCATAGAATTTTACAACCCGATAACCATTACAAAAAATATATTATGAAAACAGAACAAACAGTATCCGTACTTAATGATTTGTTGCAAATCACGAACGACAGAATAGAAGGATTTGAAAAAGTGGAGGGAAAAATCTGGGAAATGTATCCTGATATCAAAGATGAATATGACCGGATGATCTCCCAGTCAAAAATTATGAAAAATGAGCTGATGAATCTGATCATTGAAAAAAATGGAGATCCTAAAGATTCAACCTCCTTTGCAGGAGCAGTCCACAGAACATGGATAGATATTAAAAATTCATTTACGGTAGGTACTATCGAAGAATCTACCCTTGAGAATGTGGTATTTGGAGAAAGGGCCGCGATAGAAGCTTATCAGGCAGCTCTTGACAGCGGAGATCTTTGTGAAAAAAGTAAAAAGATTGTTTCAGAACAGTTGCAGAACCTGAAGGAATCCTACCATCAGTTTAAAAAAATTGAAGAATATAAAAAGAAAGAAAATTAGTTTAACATATCACTCACCAAATCTTAAATATATGGAAAAGAAAATCACACGAAGAAATGCCATAGGAAAAATAGCCGCAACGATTGCTGTAGCAGCTGTCGCCCCGGGTACTTTTGCACAGACACAAAAAAACATCAAAAGTAATACCGGTCCGGACCTTACAGATCCAACAACAAAATATCCTAAACCTCCCTTCAAAAGACAGTTTCAGCCCTTTCCGGGTTTGGCAGGAAAAATGATCCCTGTACCGGACCACGGTGAAGAAAGCTATGTAGGCTCCGGAAGGCTGACCGGCAGAAAGGCATTAATTACAGGAGGAGACTCAGGAATCGGACGTGCTGCCGCTATTGCCTATGCAAGAGAGGGAGCAGATGTAGCCATTAATTATCTTCCGGAAGAAGAGCCGGATGCCATACAGGTCATTGAACTGATTAAAAAAGCGGGACGAAAAGCGGTAGCCATTCCCGGGGATCTACGGGAAGAGTCATTTTGCAATAAGCTGGTGGCACAGGCTGTACAGCAATTAGGGGGACTGGATATTCTGGTTAATAATGCAGGACATCAGAAAACCCATGAATCTATTCTTGACATCAGCACTGAAGAATTTGAAAGAACAATGAAAACCAATCTTTATGCACCCTTTTGGATTATTAAAGCGGCTTTACCTCACTTAAAACCAGGCTCTTCTATTATTGGCTTATCTTCGGTACAGGCTTACGATCCATCTGCCGACCTGTATGATTATGCACAGACAAAAGCTGCAACCACAAATTATGTGAAATCTTTGGCTAAGCAGCTGGGGCCAAAAGGAATCCGGGTCAATGGTGTTGCCCCGGGACCTGTTTGGACCGCTTTGCAAATTAGTGGTGGCCAGACTCAGGAAAAGATTGAAAAATTTGGTGGTCATACTCCACTGGGGCGTCCGGGACAGCCGGTTGAGCTCGCCTCTATATTCGTTCAGCTTGCTGCCAATGATGCAAGTTTCGCAACCGGGCAGATTTATGGAGCTGCAGGAGGAAGCGGCCAGCCATAATTAATATTTACGTTTGAATAGTAAAAGCCACTTTAAAAAGGTGGCTTTTACTATATAACACAGGAGTCAGTTTGCAGCGCTATTATCCCATCTTAATCCACACACTTACAGACCCGGCACTGACTGTAAATCTGGCTCTTCCATTTTCGTCTGTTTTTATTTCATCATTCCTTTGCTCCGTAAAATCTTTATATACGGAATTAGCTTTTTCCTTTCCCAGGTCAATATCTTTATAGCCCGCTTCACTGTTGGATATGATCACCACACAGCCCTCATGTTCAGCATCTCCTTTTCTCAACCAGGCAATACAGTTGGGATGGTCAAAATAACTGATCTGCTCTCCATAGGCAAACTTCTGCCGTGCTTCAAGAAGCTTGGGGAGAATTTCAACCTTTGGCATGATAATTTCCACCTCTTTACCCTCTTTTATATCTGTATACTGAGCACCGAAAAGATCAGGATAGAATACACAGGGGTAGGCTTCTTCCATGAGTAAAATAACAGCATAGGCCAATGGTTTAAACCAATCCTGTACCGTTGATTCCAAAGACTGTAATTGCTGTGTATCGTGGTTTTCCACAAAGGAAACGGAGAAAACAGGTTTTTTTTCAAGAAAACTGCCCTTTAGAATCTGGCTGAGATCATAATCCTGACCTTTCTCTGATGCCATAAAGAAACTGTAGTGCAGAGGTACATCAAAACAGGAAATCATGCCTTTTATCTGATCAGAAAAATGAGATATTTTTTCGGCTTCGTCTTTCCAGAATTCTCCTAATATATAACAATCCGGCTTCAGTTCTGTTTTTACATAGGCAATCCATTCCTGTAGGAAATCAACAGAAATATGCTTTACGGCATCCAAACGCAGCCCATCTGCATGGGTGGTCTCCAGGTACCATTTGATCCAGTTTTTCATTTCATGGACAACATATGGATTGCGGTATTCTACATTAGCTCCCATCAGGTAATCATAATTTCCAAATTCACTGCTTACAGTCTGGTTCCAATCTTGCCCATATTCATTATGGATCCTGAAAATCCCTTTCAGCTCCGTGTTGTCTTTCTGAATACTATCTATGCCATTAAAACAGGTATAATCCCAAATGAATTGTGAATATTTCCCATTCCTTTCCGGAAAAGTAAATTTTGTAAAAGCTTTTGCAGCGAAAGGTTCCCCGATATTTTCATTTCGGTTCTCTTCCTTTACCTGATGTACCGTAACAGCTTCCATTTCATCTCCACCCATCCGGTGATTCATTACAATATCAGCATAAACGGATATTCCAAGCTCATGGGCTTTGTTAATGGCATTTAGATATTCTTCCCTGGTACCGTATCTTGTCGGAATGCCTCCTTTCTGGTTAAATTCTCCCAGATCATATGAGTCATAAACATCATACCCTCTACCCTCTTTTCCCAATACACACTTGGTGGCGGGCGGGAACCACACTGCGGTAAATCCCAGGCTTTTCAGATAGCCGCATTTTTCTGTAAATTCATTCCAGAGATTACCTTTATGATACCAATGGAAAAATTGAATAATAACTCCATTCATATTGTCATTCAGTTTTCAGTTATGATTATGTTTTATTTGTACCGGTAATTACAGGCCTGATCGCTGGGATGGGGTTCTTTTTGCTCCTGTTTTTTCCTGAAACGGCCATTTTTCTCATAGAGCTTATGAATCTTGTCCAGTTCATCTTCTGTCAGATCTTCTATATCTACCAGTCGGTTATTTGCTTTTTCATGGGCTTCAATCAGTTCGTTTAATTTAATCTGAATAGCTTTGGAATCTTTATTTTGTGCTTTCTGAATTAAAAAAACCATTAGAAAAGTGATAATAGTGGTCCCGGTATTAATTACGATCTGCCATGATTCAGAAAAATCAAATAAAGGCCCGGTAGCTGCCCAAATGATAACCAGCAGGGCTGCGATAATAAAGGCTGCAGCACTTCCGGTGAAGCAGACAGCCTTATCCGCGAATCGGTCAAAAAAATTATTTTTCATAAGAACACTTTACTTTTAAAAATCTAATAGAGCATCGGTAAGTCTCTTCCACTGAATCCTGGAAATTCCTATCATTCCTCCCAAAGCAATCACCAGGTTTCTTATGGTATCTAAAAAATTAGCATCCAGATTAGCTGTTTCATTCCTTCCGTAAACCGCAGCTTTGATATAGGTATTTCCTCTTGAAATCATGAAAGTTGAGGTGGCACTGGAAGAATAAAAATGAGCGGTATATTTCTTACGGGAATTCCCCGGTTCTTTTGAAGGTCTGCAGGTAATCAATATATTTTCAAATTCATCTTCTTTTGTGTACTGATCACTGATATCAATAATTGTGACCCAGTCAAAACCAGCCTCAAGCGTGCCCGGGCCCGGAATATCAATCCTTATAAAATCCCCTTTCACCGGAATACGGTCTGCATAATTTCCTGATGAATCATAAAGCTTAAAACCGGCGAAGCCATTCCCACAAAAATCTTTCCATTCATTGACGGAATAGAGCCTGTTTTTAAGGATGATGAACTCCTGAACAGCCATTTCAGGATTATCAAATTTCTTTATACTTTCTGTATTATGAAAACCACCTTTTCTTTGCCGTGGAATTCCTGGAATTTCTTTGATTTTCATATTTCCTGGTATTGTTAGAACTGCATCAAAGCTTATACGGATCTTTTAAAATAAAGCAAATAAAAAATCCAGTAGGCAGAAAATATCATTTCCAAAACAAAGTCAATAAGGTAGACCCAGCTGATGATCCCTTTGAGGTAATAATAGAGATCTACCCATGCCAATCCCAAACAGCAAATAATATTAACTGTAGCAATTGCAGTATTTCTTTTAGTACTTCCTATGGTATAAAAACATAAAACACTATATGGTAAAATCAATATACCCACAGTTTTCACAAGCCATATATCAGTTTTATAACCGGTTATGTACAGAAAACTTTCAATATGAACAAGCGGCCAGATCCCTGTTATTATAAAGTACAGCCCCTGCAGAAAGGGTAGTATATGTTTTTTTTCCATATTCTTATGGGTTTTACCATGCGCTCTATTGTACGGGTTTGGCTCCAAAGTGCTTTTACAGTTCAATTCTCTGAAGATTTTTAACTGCAGGACCTGTAAGCATTTTACCGTTTACATTAAATCTTGATCCATGACACGGACAGTCCCAGCTTATTTCTGCACTGTTCCAGCGGACTTCACATCTCGCATGCGTGCATGTGCTTTTGAGAAGATGTAACTCGCCTCCTTTCTCTTTATATACAGCATAGGACTCTCCATCGTACTTCGCCACATTTGCTTCTCCTTCAGAAAGCTCGGCCAGTGAATTCATTTTTTCTGCAAACACTTTATCCTTCACAAAATCTAAAACTACAGTGGCCTGCTCTTTTACAAAATTGGCAAAACCTGTTATCGGCCTTATCCTTTCAGGATTAAAAAGATCCTTATATTTATTGGAGCCTTTTAAAATTAAATCCCCAAGAATTTGAGACGTAATAGTTCCGAAGATCATCCCATTCCCACGAAATCCTGTCGCTGTATATATTTTTCCTTTGCTGCCTGGTAATACTCCAATATAGGGAAGTCCATCTACAGGTTCATAGTACTGACTTGACCAGCTGTAAACTGCTGTATCAACGTCAAAATGTTCTCTTACATAGTTCTCCAGTCTTGAAAAACATTCTCCGGTATCATCGGCATGTCCCGTTTTATGGTCCTCACCTCCGGCAATCAGCAGGCTTTCCCCGTCTATCTGCTGTGTTCTGTAATAATGATAAGGCTCGGCAAGGTCATAGCCCAGCTCTTTGGGATGAAAATCACCCTTCAGCCTGAAGGCAATAGCATAACTGCGGTACGGAGCATTCATAAAATGAAGCATATTAATGCCCGGTGGAATATGGGTAGCATAAATTACAGACCGTGCAGTAATGCTTCCTTTGGTAGACTGTAATACGACAAAGTCTCCATTTTCATCATGACTCTCACATAAACAATCTTCCACCAGAACGCCACCAAGACGGATAAATGCCTCTGCCAGGCTTCTGACATACTTTATAGGATGGAATTGTGCCTGATCAGGAATAGCAGCGGCTTTTTTAAAAGCAAAAGGGAAAGGAATATCATCAGTTTGTGCCATAGGATGTCCCACCTGAGAGGCTCCTTTGAGAATAGTATCCAGTTTTTTTTCCTGCTCGTCATCTAAAGCAAACAAATAACCCGGCTTACTTTGAAAATCACAGGAAATATTAAATTCCAGGATGTTGTTTCTGATGATATTTTTTGCTTCTATCCCTACATATTTCAGGAGCTTGGCGTTACGTAATCCAAAATCCTTAATCGCCTGGGCATAGGTTGTATCAAAGAAGTCATTTAAGTGGGCAGTTGTTCCGCCAGTTGTTCCAAAGCCTATATTGGAAGCTTCAAGAACAATACACTTTTGCCCTTCCTTCTGCAACCTTACCGCAGTAGACATACCTGTAATACCGGCCCCGACAATTGCAACGTCATACCATTCCTCCAAGGCTGGGTCTGGAGAAAACTTTTTAATTTCCTCCTGCCATATGCTCTTTCTGGCTCCATCCCTGTTCATATTATTTGATTTTTAGACTATCATTTACCGGTCTTGTTTCACTTTTCTTTTTGTCTTCATCTTCGGGCAGATCACAACGGCAGGCTGTAAGACTCACTGCACATATTGCTAATAAAATGATTGTTTTCATACTATTTCTTTTTATAATGTTATATTTATTATCCATTGACTATGAGCCCTCCGTTAGGATGAATAACCTGTCCTGTTATCTGAGCTGCTCCACTGCCTGCCAAAAACAAAAAGCTGTCGGCTATTTCTTCCGGGCTGGCATTCCTTTCAAAAGGAGGCTTGCTCATATCCTCTTCCTTCTCTCCAAAAGTTTTTTCAGTAAGTGGTGTTGCTACGGGTCCCGGAGCCACTGCATTGACGCGGATACCTTTCGGTTTTGCCTGAAGGGCCAGAGATCTGGTAAAAGAAACTATTGCTCCTTTGGTCGCTGAATAATCTAAAAGTTCTTCATGTCCCTGATAGGCAACTGCAGAGGTTGTATTGATAATGCTTGCACCCTGCTTCAGGTATGGAAAAACAACTTTTGTCAGCAGGATCATCCCGATAATATTGGAATCAAATGTTTGCCTGATATTTTTTTCTTCCAGATTCTCAATTTGATCAGAAGGAAACTGTACACCGGCATTATTCACCAGAATATCTATTCTTCCAAATTTGGCAATGACCTTTTTAACGGTATCTTCACAGAATTCATAATCATTAATATCTCCCGGAAAAATAATGCACTTTTTACCCAAAGCCAGTATTTCGTTTTTTGTTTTTTCGGCCTCCTGGTCTTCATGATGGTAGATAATAGCGATATGGGCACCTTCTTCAGCAAGAAGCAGTGCCACAGCTTTACCGATACCACTATCCGCACCGGTAATCAGAACTGATTTATTCTTTAATTGCAGTCTTCTCATCAGTAACTTTCAGTTATTGGTTTTTGCATTTCTCCCATCCTGTGGGCAGCCATATCGTCCGTTGCCAGGTTAGTCATTGCTACAGTAAGTTTGTTTTTGAATCCTGAAATTATTTTATCCTCGCCATTCATCAGGGCATTATACCCATCTATTGCCACCTCTTCAGGATTGGCCAGGTTTTCCCTATCCTCCAAAATCTTACTTCTGTTCATGTCTGCTTTGTTAAAAAAGTCAGTATCAGTAGGTCCCGGAAGAAGGGCCGTCACACTAATTCCCGAGTCTTTCAGTTCTTCACGGATAGCTTCGGACCAAGACAGAATAAAGGCTTTTGTTCCATGGTAAACCGAATGCCAGGGACCAGGAGCCTTACTGGCAATGGAGGCAAGATTTAATATTTTTCCAGATCCTTTGGCCAGCCGGTCTTTTAAAAAGAGCTTCGTTAAAAGGATCACTGAAATAATATTCAGATTGACGATGTTAATCTCCCGGTGAATATCAGTATCCTGAAATTTACCGTAGACTCCCTGTCCGGCATCATTGACAAGGATTTCCGGGCTTATACCATTGAGCTGTAATTCTGAATACAGCGAGTACACCTCATCCTGAATAAATAAATTCTTTGAAATCGAAATAACATTGATCCCAAAGGTTTTGAATTCTTCAGCTTTATTCTTTAGCTCTTCATGGTTTCGGGCAACAATCACCAGGTCATAGCCGTTTTTCGCAAACTGCTTAGCCAGCTGATATCCAATTCCGCTTGTTGCTCCCGTGATTAAAGCATATTGATATTTACGTTCCATAGTATACTATTTAAATTAACAGTTGGCTGACTTCATTTTTAAAACAGCCCAGAATGAATTCTGTATAATAGAGTTGTGCATTTAAAGCTTCAGTTTTAGGATGCAGTTCCAACTTTTTCGTAAGGATGATTTCTCCTTTATAAGCAAATGAGAAATAGGCGAAAATCTTATATGCCGAATGCCTGATAGGTGTACAGTAGCCTGTAGTGGCAATAGACCAGTCTGTTTCATACAGTTTTGCAACTTGTAAGGCCATGGTCTCTGCTATATTTTCTGAAACACAGTCGCACTGCTCAGCTTCTGCCCTGTTGACATTTAATAGCTTTACTTTTATCGGTAAGGTATAGGCCGTTAGTCCTCCTTTGTAAAAAAGTGACGCGTTGGGCATCTGTGAAAAGGCCAATTGTAAAGATCCTGAGGTAACACTTTCTGCCACAGAAATAGTTTCATCAGTGGTCATCAACGCCTGGCTGATATACTCAAGAATATCCTTTTGAAGCTCCATAGCACTGTATTTTATTATTTTATATTTAAAATGCTGACAATTTCCAGGGATCCAGGACAACTTTAACACATCCGTCCTGCTTTTTATCAAAAATTTCATATCCTGTGGCAACATCTTCCAGCGAAAGGCGGTGCGTGATAATATCATCAAGCTTTACACGGCCACTCTGTACATGATCCATCAGGGTATCAATAATAGGGTGAACATTACACTGTCCAGATTTTATGGTAATTCCTTTATCAAAGATCTGCCCCAGCTTAAAATTGTCATAGTTAACAGGGTAAACCCCCAGGATTGAAACTGTTCCACCACGTCTTACAGCACTCATACAGGCTTCCAATACTTTTATAGAGCCTTTTTCAAAATTTAGAACCGCTTTTGCCCTATCTAAAAAATTACGGTCAGGCTCAAAACCTACAGCATCAATACATAAATCGGCACCTCTTCCACCCGTCAGTTCCCTTATCTGCTCAATGACTTCTTTAGGATCCTCCCACAGAATAGTTTCACAGCCTGTCAGTTTTTTAATCTGGTCAAGCCTGTACTGGAGCGTATCGATAACGATAACTTTACCGGCATTATGGAGAATGGCACTTTTAACGGACATTGACCCAACTGGCCCGGCCCCGAAAATGGCTACTGTTTCTCCGCCCTTCAATTCTCCCCACATTACTCCGGTGTAACCGGTAGGAAAAATATCGGTCAGAAACAGAACCTGCTCATCACTTAGCTCCCCCGGAACTTTCCGTGGCCCGAAGTGTGCATAAGGAACCCGTACATATTGTGCCTGTCCTCCGTTATAGCCACCATACAGGTCAGTATATCCAAAGAGTGCACCTCCTTTTTCTGTAATAAGACCTCCTTCAGGCCCGTAATGTTCAGGATTACTGTGTTCGCATGCTGTGGGAAGGTTATGCTGGCAGAAATAACATCCGCCGCAGGCAATAGGAAATGGGACAACCACACGGTCTCCCACTTTTAAGTGAGTGATATTTTTTCCGGTCTCTTCAACTATTCCCATGAATTCATGCCCCATAACCATAGGCCGAAGCTGCGGAATACCTCCGGAATACATATGCAAATCGCTGCCGCAAATAGCAGTTGATGTTACTTTAAGAATGATATCCGTGGAATCCTGAATAGCCGGATCATCAACGGTATCACACGTTATGCTTCCGGGAGCGTGAAAAACTGCTGCTTTCATAATTTTAATATTAAGTGGTGTGAGGGTTATAAGCTTACTCAGATTGTGAAACAGGTTTATTTTCTGTTACAGGATCCCATATTCTACATTATCAATTGTCAATTTTATGATGAGCTGTAATTTATCTTATCAGAGTATAAACACCAATAAACTGTGATTTTCTCTGTAAAATAAATTAAGGGCAGGTTTTTATGAGTTTCTCAAAGCAGTGGAGATCTTCATTTTCATTCATCAGCAGATAGAACATGGTTCGCAAGGGTTCATCTTTTCCAATACTGCTGAAATCTTTAAATTCAGCAATTAAAGCCTGGGTATTTTCCGATTTTGGAGTGTTTAAGAAAATAAACAATAAAAAGATGTTTATTTTAATTTCCTTGGCATAAATTAAAGCCTCCTCTTCAATCCATTCTCCTTTATTCTCAATCTTGCTGAAATGTCCGGACCGCAGTATTTTTATAAATTCCTGTCGATTCATATTTTGTTTCATGGTTAAAGATGCCATATAGACTCACCGCCTATATGGCATTATGAATTAAATGAATCTAATCTTCCTGTTCTGCATCAAGATTAATGAATGTTTCTGCAATTTCGGTAAGATTATAATCTGTATCTTCTTCTTCCTGAAGTGTTTTTTCAAGCAGATCGGCAGCTTTATCATGCCCCATGGTAATGGCAAGCTGGGCAAGACCTCCGTAGGTGGCAATTTCATAATGCTCCACTTTCTGTGCGGCAATAATGAGGGCTGCATCTCTGGTCATAGATCCTTCTTTGGTAGATTTTATGGTTTCTTCCCCTTCTTTTATAATTCCTTTTATAGCTTCACATTCCTTTTTCTCAGGTTCCTCGTCAATCAGTTTGAATACTTTCTCAAGCCGGCTTACATGTTTCTTGGTCTGAAGCTGATGGTCTTCAAAGGCGTCTTTCAATTCTTCTGTTGTCGCTGCTTCCTGCATTTTTTCCAATGCCTCTATAATGGCATTTTCTGCGAAATAAATATCCTTAAGAGCACTTACAAAGAATTGATGAAGAGAAGAATTTTTCATGCTGTCCTTTACCGAAGCATTGTCTGCTTTCATTTTTTTATCTGCTGTGGCATTTCCTCCGGATGTTGAAGCTGATGCCGATGCAGTTGTATTGCTATTTTCTGTTGTTTTTGTTGCCATGATATGATGTGGTGTTTGAATTGAGTTAAAAGATTACCCCTTTAAAAAGTATAAAGAGGTAATCTAAAAAAATTATGAATTATTACGTCTTCCGCCAAATCCTGATCTCCCTGATCCTGAAGATCTTCCGCCACCATGAGAGGCCTGACCTCCCATACGGGCAATTCTGGTACGCTCTGCTTTACTCATGGAAGCAAAGCCTCTTCTTGAAGTTCCGTTTCCTGAGCCGGAACCACGGCCTGAACCTGAGTTACCGCTATTTCCGGATCTTGAGCCTGAGCCTCTTGAACCGCTATTGGAACCTGATCTTCCTGAATTTGAATTGGAAGATCTTCCGCCACCGTGAGAAGCTTCACCTCCCATACGGGCAATTCTCGTACGTTCTGCCTTACTCATGGAAGCAAAACCTCTTCTTGAAGTTCCATTTCCGGAACCTGAAGAAGACCTTCCTCTTCCTGATGAGCCAGATCTGGAGCCAGAACCAGACCTCGACCCTGAACCGGATCTGGATCCTCCTCTTCCTCCTGAAGTGAATCTACCCTGACTGTCTCTTTGCTGGTTACCACCACGGGAACCTCCTCTGCCACCAGAGTTTCTTCCCCTATTATCATCGTCATCATCGTAGTCATCATCATCGTAGTCTTCGTCATCATAATCTTCATCATCATAGTCTTCATCATCATAATCTTCGTCATCATCGTCATAACTATTATCATAGTCATCATAATAATCCTCATAATCAGAGAAATCATCATCATAATCCTCATCTTCAGATGCATCGTTATAACCATGGTCATAACCTAATTGATAAACTTCCTCTAAAGTAGATCTTTCACTGTTTGAAGAATTACTTCTTGAGCTACGATTGCTTGAATTTCTAGTGTTCATAACTGAATGTTTTAAAAATTAATATATAAGTGATGTATTGCCAATCTTAACTAGTATCAGAAAAGCAATGGTTTGGTTTTTTGGTGATAATTTTCATTAAGCTGAACAGCTTATGTAACTTCCATAAAAAGAAGACTGTAGATCTTTAATCAGATTGTTAGACCAAATTTACAACAGAATAATCCGGTCTTTTATGACTGGCATCATATTGATGCAATTAGTATAAAATTTTTCTGTTAATGATTTTTACAATTTTTTCTTTTTCCATACGTTTGATGGTTTTAATTGCAGTTTCTACACGGATTCCTGTAAGGCTGGCCAGCTGCTGCCTGGTAAGAGGTATCTGGAAAGAAAATGTACACTGTTTTTTTTGAGAGCTTTTCAGATAATCCATGACACCAATAAGTCTTTCCTCAGGGCTTTCCAGAGAATTTTTCTGAAGCATAATGTATTTATAATAAAGTCTGTCTGCCAGCACCTTACAAAAATCAAAAAACAGGTGAGGATGCTTTTTCAGCATACTTAAGAAATCTTCTTTACATAATCTGAGAATAGTGCACGGAGAGATAGCAACAGCGTTCATTGGATATAATTTATCTCCAAATAGCAATGACTCGCCAAAACTTTGTCCATCATATAAAATGTTCTGTATAAATTCTTTTCCTTCCGCATTACAATTATTCAGTTTGACTTCACCATTTACTATTTGATAATAATATAATGGGGTATCTCCTTCGTGAAAAATAGTTTCTTCGGGGCTGTATCTTTTTAACCCAGCGCCTGCTGAGCTTAAAATTTCTTCGCTAATAACCATAATCTTTTTTTTACTGTTAATAAATTTTAATCATCATCTTAGTAAAATTTATTAGGTTGATAAAATGTATGAAATGCTTCATTTACCGATCATCCGCTATCAGCATCTTATTAAAATTGGAGTGGTCTTTGAAATATGATTTAACAGCATTCTTAAATTCGTAATTACGGATTCACTGCTTGTCAGAAGATAATCTGCTGTTTAAAATTGCATCAGTAGCTTCAGCTGAAATGGCATGAAGTGCTGCTCCGGAGATCCCGGTTTAATGAATCTGCAATGTCTGAGAATTCTCTGAATGTACTATCTTCTGTAAGGCAGCAATGAGATAAATATCTACCTGTGACGACAAAAACATCTGCTGAATAGTATGGAAATAATGTAATAGGCTTCATAATATTATTTTTGGTGTGTATTTGCAATATGCTTTAAAATAAAATAATTATGATAAATAATTAATAATAAAATTAAAGAAGAGATATTAACTAAACTATGATGCAGATCATAAAATTTTTTTTTTAGCATAAAATTAACAGTCCACATATATTTCACTTCTGTCACGTATTTTCCTTTACACAGCAAACTTTTCCGGAGTCTGTTTAAAGTAGGTATCCTAAAAATAAATTTTCCTATCCTTAATCATCACTACTTTTTTCCTTTCCATATCTTTAATAACCCTGATGGCTGTTTCAACACAAAGCCCTGTAAGGCTTGCCAGCTGCTGTCTGGTAAATGGTATTTTAAAAGAAAATGGAGCCTGGTCTTTTTTTGAGGCTTTAAGATAATCCAGTACACCCATTATCCTCTCTGAAGGATTCTGTGATGAGTTGGATTGGAGCATAATATACTGATAATAAAGACAGTCTGATAATTCTTTGCATAGGTCAAGATATAACTGAGGATATACATTGAGCATACTGAAAAAGTTATTCCGGCATAGTTTTATAATTAAAGAGGGCTCTAAAGCAACAGCATCCATAGGATATGGCTTACCAATGAACAGGAGAGACTCACCCACGCTTTCTCCTTCTGTAATTATTTTCTGGATCAGCTCTTTCCCTTCTTTATTATAATTATTGAGTTTTACTTTCCCTTTAATAATCTGATAATAATAATACGGAGTTGCTCCCTCATGAAAAATAATATCACCGGAATTATATTCTTTTACTTCAGCTCCTGCTGAAAGCAAAAATTTTTCATTAATAACCATAGGATTTTTTTAAAAATTATATGTTTTTGTTTCTTATTAACGTTCAATCTTTAGAGATTCCTGCCCGCTATTGCACCGCGGAGCTCGTTATCTCATAATAAACAGCCCATCCTACAAACAGAATAATAATAACCCATATCCAGAAAGGTATTGTTTGAGGGGTTTCACTACCGGTAATGAGAAAGCTTTTCTGGTTTCCCTTATCATAAGCATTAATCATCAATGATAATGTACCATCTACCACATCTTTATTTTTCAGGCCTTCAATTTTTATGGTAGGGCCGTTGGCAACGGTAAAACTTATTTTTCTGATTCCTTCTTTTCCTGATGGAGACCGGCTGACAATTTTCAGAACATGATCACCATCGGGAAGTTTTTTGGTATCCAGATCAAAAACAATAGGAGTTTCCAGCTCTGCAATAGGATGCAGATCATTATCTATGAAGAGAAAAACTTTACTTCTGTCTTTTGTCATAACATGATATTTTCATCTGAAAAAACCGAATATTTAATATGTTTCCTATCTTTTTCTCCCGGTTTTACCAGATATTTAATTGAAAATATAAAAGCCAAAACTGTTATCAGGATAACAATTCCTACAATAAACCAGTCCCAGCCGCTCTCGGGGCCGGTTCCATGCGTAAGATCCTTAGTAACTTCGGGCTGACGAAGCTGGCACGCATCACATGCCAATGCATAGGTGCCCCATAAAATCAAAGTCACATTCAGTGCATTTACTATTAAATTTTTCATTATTGCTTTATTTTATCATAGATTACTTTTACTTCTTCCAGGGTCACTTTTTTTGCATTATTTCCCCAGCTCGTTCTTTCATGGTTCATGATAGCGGTAACATCTTCAGCGGTAAAATTAGCATTGGTTCCCACCGCCGGCATTGTTGCAAATTCAGGCCTCGGATCATATCCTTTCATAATAATCGTTACATAGAGCTCCAGATCACCCCCTGTGACTACCGGACTGCCTTTCAGCGGAGGGAAAGCCCCGGGAACTCCTTCCCCGTTTGCCTGATGGCAGGAAGCACAGTTCACGGTAAAAAGCTCTCCTCCATCAGGAAGATTGGAGGAGCCGGAAGCACCTTCACCTTCTTTTTTTACCTGTTTGTAAAGGAATGGCGGAACAATAGATTTATCGGTATAATCAGTCTGTTTAAGTGATTTCAGATAGGCTACCAGCTGAAGAGCCTTTTTTGTAGCTACTATTTTCTTTCTTTTATTTTTAATAAATTTCTCCGGCACCTTAACTTCAACATCACCGGGCTGCAGATAGTCTCTTTCTATAAAAAGAAATTCATAGGAAGGCATTATGGATGCCTCTACAGCAGCCCTTGGCTGGTAAAGATGAATCAGGTGCCATTCAGCACTTGGCTGCCTTTCCCCTACACTGGTAAGATCGGGGCCGGCTCTCTGTGTTCCCATCAGATTGGCTGTATTTCTCCAGAAATCCGTCCTTCTGTTGACAGCAAAATCAGCAGGAATACTCGGTCTTTTGCCAAAAACATTATCCATCTCAACATTTCTTACCTGCTGGGTATGGCATGCCACACATCCATTTTCAATATATACCATTTTACCGGCCCTTTGTTCATTTGTCAGTATTTTTGCCTGACGGGGTAAAGGCCTGTTAATCCTTTGGTTATCAAGAGCAGGAAGTACAGCTATATAAAGTGTAAGAAAGATAAAGAGACAAAGTGCCGAGCCGAAAAGTATTTTATGGTCATTTAGCAGTATCATAATTTCTTTTTTTAAGGGTTAAACTCTGTACGGCTATGCTGCCTCTTTGCTGCCAGGATTTCAGCGGGTGTCTGTGGAATTCTCACATTCCTGTCTTTGGTAACCATTCTGTAAAAATTGTATGCAAAAATAAGATGGGCCACCCACATCATAGTTCCCCCTATTGCTCTCCATAGCCAGAAAGGAAACATATTGATAACGCCGTCTATGAAAGGCTTTTTCTTCATCCACATCAATCCTGTCTGTGTTCCGCCGATCATTAATGCTATTACATAAAAAAGTAAGCCGATTAAAGCCAGCCAAAAATGCATTCCTACCAGCAGCTTCGGAGGCTCATTGCCAGTGAGGCGCGGAATTAAAGTATATGAAAATGCCCAAAGCATAAAAGTGATGATCCCATACATGGTGAGATGAGAATGGGAAACTGTAAAATCTGTAAAATGCCAGAGCAGGTTGGTATATCTGAAAGCTTCTACGGTACCCTGAAAAGATCCGGTAAAATAAAAAATAATCGCCATGAAATAAAAAGGAAGGGTATAGCTGTTTTTAAGCTGGTACCAGGCACCGCTAAATGTTAAAAGGAAATTAGTAGTTCCTGCTGCCACCGGTATCAGCATGCCGACACTGGCAACAATTGCCGTGGTCTGCAGCCTCCAGGGGATAGCACTGAAAATAAAATGATGGGTTCCGATCAGGGTATAAAATAATATGTGGGTCCAGAAAGCCAGGGCCCCCAGGCTGTAGGAATAAATCGGCTTATTAAGCTGCTGTGGCAAAAAGTAATACATGAGCCCAAGGTTAATCATCATAAACCACATTCCAATCGCCTGATGCATATAATATCCCTGGGTAATTGTCTCTCCTACTCCGTCCTGCCATATCGGGATATAGCCTACTATAATGACAATAACAATAAACATAAATCCCGAAATAATATACCAGTTTGAGATATAGATTTCCTTGACAATTCTTTTGACAACAGGCTTAAACAGATTATGTGAAGAAAGCGCTACCCCTGCTCCGAACGTAATCATAATAGGCCATATATATTCCCTGTACTCACCGCCTCCGTTATTCACTCCGGCCAATAAAGATATTGTTCCGGCCAGCACTGCAGTATTGATCAGAATTAAAGAAATATAACCCTGCCTGATATTGTAATTTTCAACGTTACTTACCCTTGTAACGACATAATATGAAAGCCCCACCATGGCTAAAGATGCCCATCCCCAAAATACAGCATTGGTATGGGCTGGCCGCAGCCTGCCAAAACTCAGCCAACTGGTATGCTCAACATCGGGTGCAACGTATTTGATACCGGCATAAAGCCCAAAAGTTGTTCCTATGATCAGCCACAGGATGGCAGTTCCTAAAAAGTAAAGAATAAGCCTGCTGAGTTCCGGGCTTACATACTGCAAAAACGATGAGGTCCTTCTTTTCGTGGGAAATACCCGCAATTCTTCGACAGAATTGATATTCTGAATAATTCCCTTTTCATCAGAAGGCGGAAGGGTACCTGCAAGCTGGTTTTCCGGAAGCTGAAAATTAAGTTCTCTTTCTTTCTGTTCATATTCTTTAAGCTCCTCTGCAGACATATTTTCAATCTTCTTCTGAACTTCCGAAAGCTCTCTATGCCTTAATATCCTTGCATAAATGGATAAGAACTTAAAGATAAGAACCACCAGGACGGCAATAATTACGATCAACATCAGTAATAATGTTATCTGAATACCCGTCTGATTAAGTAATGACGATTCTCCCATAATAAAAATTTAGGGTTTATAGAGTAAAAGATTCCAGTGAAATACAATGGAGATGATCAGTATACAGATCTCTAGAGTCCGATTCTGTGGGTGGAAAAGTAGCTTACAGTGAGGTTACTTACTATTTTTAATAGAATCTACATCGTAAGCTGTACTGTCCATAGGAAGCGTAGTATCACCGGAATCCGGTGTTACCTGTGCTGTACCGGTAACCATGCTGTCTCCGGTATTTATGCTGTCAATAGATCTCGGTTGAGGCTGGGCCTCCTTTTTACAACTCATAGCAGAGCAACCCAAAATTAAGGTTATCAATACGAATGACTTCATAATATTAAATTTTGTGATGTGTGTATTACAAAAATATAAAGACTGATACTGAACATTTTATGATTGATATCATAAAAATTTATTTTTATCAGATTATTATCAAATATTATTTATGATTTTTAAAACAATACATTTAAACTATTAACAATACTTATAACGCATTACTTTACAATTTATGATGGTGGGATTTATAAATTTATGACATACATCATAAATTACTATCCACAGTTCTCTATTCACTTAAGAATCCTTTTCTGAAATATCAGAAGGGATCACACCAATAAGCTATTAGATTTAAATATTAATAATGATTTTATACACAGACTGCTTATAATCAATAATTCATAAAAGAAGCCTCCCTGAAACAGGGAGGCCAAGAATATATGGAGTCTAAAAAAGTGTTAACGTGTTATGGAATCATTCTGTTTTTTTGATTGTTGCAGTGTATCTGAACCACTTCGGTAAGCGGTTGTATCTGTTGGCGGGTTTGAAGGTGTTGCAGGAGTCACATTTGCCGAGTCATAAGCGTTGGGGGTTACTGTGGAGTCAACCCGTGTCTCATTCTCAATGTTTTGTTTTTTACAGCTGAGCATACATACAGATATACCAAGCATACATAGCAATGAATTTTTCATATCAATATAATTTGGTTTGAATAATAATGATTGCCGGTACCAATCATACAGTCAAAATTATTCATTTACTTTACTCCTGTTTATGAGTGAGATCACAATCTTATTTTTATAACCTTCCGCATCAAAAAAATGCGTAACCCGTTAAAATACCATCAATTACAAGGTATATGATCTGAATCATATGGGTGTAACTACCAATCTTTATAAATTTGATATGAATCACCTGGGTAAGAATGGTGAGCCTTTCTGCATCTATACAAATACTTGCTTTTTCCCATATCCTGGATTCATCTGCCAGGCGACAATGAGCTTAATGGAGTACAACCAAAACCACCAGATATCATGAAAATCACAGAGCTAAAAATACAGAATCTCGTTAGATATAAAAACCAGGTATATTCGCTTACGGAGGTATTCCAGAATGAAGATGAAGAATACTGGGTTAAAATAAAAAATCCGGAAACCTGTTTGTGTGTACCTGCCAAACTGATAAAGCCTTTAAAAATAGATGAATCGTGGCTTATAAAATTCGGTTTTATTAAAACCTATGATTCACAGTATATTGTACGATTTGAAAGGGGGCAGGAGTCTTTAAAATATGATATTGATCTCCGTGATATGCATTCTATGACCGGACTGAAGCTTTACGGAAATAATATAAACTGTATGTATGTACACCAGTTCCAAAATCTTTTTTCCTTTTTATTCGGGAAAGAGCTGATGTGAATATAACTACCGGAATCACCTCATAAAAAAATCTGATAATGAAAACAAAATACTTAAAAAACCTTATGGCATCGTTTGTAACGTAACCGGACGATACCATAGCTTAATAATTTGCTATGCTTATTGATATTGATTTACTGTCCCAATATGGTGGATTTACTGAAACTTACGGTCCATCTGATGTTATTTTTGAAGAAGGAGATCTGCCCCAGTTCTACTATCAGATCATTACCGGCTCCGTAAAGCTGAGCCATACTAACGAAGAAGGTAAAGAACTCATTCAAAGCATCTTATCTGATGGACAAAGTGTCTGCGAGCTGTTATCTTTCATTAAAGAAACATATCCGGTAAACGCCATAGCCATTTCGGAATGCAGCATTATAATGGTTCCTAAAACTGATTTTCTGCAGCTTTTAGATGATCATCATCAGGCTGCATTAGATGTCCGGCAGTTTATTGCGGAGCGGCTTTATCAAAAGTTTATTCTGATGCAGAACAATGCCTCTAAATATTCCAATGTAAGAATTAAGGGTATTCTAGCCTATTTTAAGAGTTTGAGTGAAAATCAGAGCCCCTATTCTTATGAGCTTCCTCTCACCAGAAAACAGTTAGCATCCATAACCGGGCTGCGAATTGAAACAGTGATAAGAACTGTAAAAAAAATGGAAGCAGACAAAGTGCTGAAAATTAAAAACCGCAAGATCTACTTTTAATTTCCAGTTGACATTATACAACAATCAGCTATATATCAATGTATTAATAGAATATTTTTCCATTCTTTATCACAAGGTTTTCATTTTTCTCCATTCTCTTTATTACCCTGATTGTGGTTTCCAGAGAAAGCCCTGTAAGTGAGGCCAGCTGCTGCCTGGTGTAGGGGATCTCAAACGAATATTTATCTTTATTTTCTTTGGCTTCTTTCATTTGGTTCATCAGCTCCACTAACCTCTCTTCAGCATTTTGACCTGAAATCTTCTGCATCAACACCAGTTTTTCAGAGGTTCTTTCCGATAGAGTCGTATACATATCCAGAAAAATAGCAGGATTATCCTGCAGCAGCCGAAAGAACTGATCTCTTCCTATTTTGAGGACACTGCACTTTGTAAGCGCAACCGCATTTACAGTATATGGCTTTCCCAGAATAAGCATTGATTCTCCGAAGCACGAATTATCTGAAAGAATTTCCTGTATAAATTCTTTTCCGTCTTCCTTATAGCTGTTAAGCTTCACTTCACCCGTCACAATTTGATAATAAAACTGCGGTATAGCCTCTTCACGAAATATATAATCACCAGCAGTATACTGCTCTTCAATTGCCTGTACTGAATGCAAAAGACTTTTTTGGATAGACATAATGTAATTTTTAATGTTTGCTTTGTTGTGCGTTATTGCAGTAGAAGACTGATAAGGTATTTAAAGTCCTGAATTTATTTTCCTCTTAGTTTTCAAACGTATTATAGTATGAACAAACGCTTGTTTTTTTGAGAGTCAAAAACAAAAATCTTCCTTCAGTCTGCCATTGCATATGGCTAAAGATCTACAAGATGCTTGCTTTATAAAGAAATTTCAAATTCAAAACTGTAGATTTCACAACTTGCCCAAGTATTGCATTCATATTTTTCTTAAATGATATATTTCAAAGGTAACCTATAAGCAAAGCATATATTATGACATAGGTCATATTTTAAAACCTTTTAAAAACATAGGATTCTTACAATGCTATTACAAGCTATCACCTGGTTTTCAACAATTTAAAGGTACATATAAAAAAACTAGTAATCATTAGCAGCTTATTACCCTAAAAGCAGATGTTCATTATACTGATCCGCTACCACTATTTCAGCAATTCTATGAGGTATAAAAAGCGCACATGAAAAGTAATTTAAAAGCCTTTTTTGATCTGAATCACATTCAGAGAAATATTAAATTAATATATTTGTGATAAGTATTCACAATCAAGCTATGTGAAAGCTGTTTAATTAGGAGTTATGGTCATACAAGAAGACTTGCTCATTACTTTTGGAGCAGACATTATTCAATTACAAAAATCTCAGCTGCTCTTTGAAGAGGATAATACTCCCGTATATTATTTTCAGATTAAAACAGGTAAAATAAAGCTTACCAATTTTCAGACTAAAAAAAAGGAGTTTATTCAGAGTATTCATGAGGAGGGCGATTCTATTGGTGAGATTTTTTTATTCTCTAAATATAAATATCCCGTTAATGCTGTCTTAATGGAAGATTGTACTGTATTTAGATTAGAGCACTCCAAACTTTTAGAATTGCTAGCCTCAGATTTTGAAATTCAAATGAAATTCCTTCATTACTTAGCAGAAAGATCATACTACAGCTGTATTTTTTTAAATAGCTTAACATCAGAAGATGCTACCCACCAATTACTTACAGTACTCAACAATCTAAAAGGCAGCCAAAATACAGAACGCTACTCCTATAAAATACCCTACACCAGAAAAGAACTTGCTTTTTTAACGGGTTTAAGAATTGAAACCGTCATCAGGACTTTTAAGAGAATGGAAAGTGAAAACCTGATTAAAATAATTAAGGGCAGAGTTTACTATTAATATTAACCAATACATGTAAGTTCATAAAAAGGCCTTCCGTAGTACGAAAGGCCCAGTAGCATCGTAGATGGAATTATGCTTGCATTAATCATATACAAATCTAGGAGAACTTTCTGATGAGGATCATGATTGGAATCATAAAGATAAACCCGGCCTGTATTTTTACAGTTCTTATTGGATGATCCGGCTACTCTTAATACAATCCTTCCATGCCTGATCAAAGTTTTTGCTATGGTATCAATCGTACAAGAGTCATTTTCATATTGAATTCTTCTTACAGCCATTCAGATTCTGACGGATTTTATATTTTTGTTTAAAATGAAACTTATGGATTCTTTAAGAGAACTCTGGGGAAACGGAACATCATTAAATACACTCCAAATGGCATGTCGAGGTGTCACGGTTTTTGTACTCGCTCTAATCCTGATCCGTATTTCAGGCAGGAGATCATTTGGCATCGGATCTCCTCTCGATAACATTATTGTAATGCTGTTGGGTGCCATTCTGAGCCGTGCAGTAGTGGGAGCCTCCCCTTTTATTCCAGTTACCATAACATGTACAGCAATTGTCCTTTTACACAGATTTTTCAGTTGGTATAAAGGGAAAAGCAGCCGTTTCATCCATCTGGTTGAGGGAGATAAAATTATGGTGTTTCAGGACGGTAAGTTTATACAGGCCAATATGGAAAGGGCACAGCTGCATAAAGAAGATATTATGCAGGAACTGAGGAAAAGAGCGATGACTGATGATCTAAATCAGGTCAAAGTCATCTATATTGAGCGAAACGGCGAGATCAGCATCATAATAAAACAAGCATATTAACCAGGCTCATTAACTATCCGGTATAAAAGATTAAACATGAAGCCTGAAAACTGATTGGAAATTACTTTTTTAAAAATTTAATGGTAATACCGATTTGTCCGAGATGGTAAAAATCGTGGTGGATAAGTCCTGTTACCAGATACTGGAAATTATGCGGAAAAGACGGTTTGGCAAATAGATAAGGACTATACAGATAGTCGTCATCTTTTTCTTCCAGAAATGATATAATCTGTTGTTGGCTGATATAAAATTCCTTTAACAGATTTTCCCAGCCTTTTACTTTGAGATCCTCATTACTTCGCCAATTAGAGGCATCCGTCATTTCAAGACCTCTTGGGTTCCCTTTAAGTCTGCTAAAAGCCTCTTTACGCCATTCTGTTAAATGTGAGATAATTTCCGCAACACTGTGCATATCCGGAATAGGGCGCTCAAAAGCCGTTTGTTCATCAACCTGTAAAAGTTTTTTTTCGAAGTTTTCGTCAATCCACAAGTCAGCATTTTCAACATCTTTCAATTGCTGAATTAAATCTTTAATTAAAATATTTGTCATTTTTTCAATGTTTAAAGAGTATGATTTATTATTCTGAATTTTCAATTTATAACAATTCACCATAAAATCGTCGTCTGCATTCTGGATAAGTTATTTCAAAAGTGAAAATACTGACCTTACGATCTGTTCCAGCAGCTTTTTGAAGCCATCTTTATTATTGCAACACAGCTCAAAATGAAAAAAATCATTGGTTACGGGTGAGCATTTGACTAATTTAATAATAGATCTGCCGGTCTTTAATAGTAACCAGTTTATCCTTTTCCATTTTTTTTACTGCACGAATTACTGTTTCTACCCGCAATCCTGTCAGGTTTGCAATCTGCTGTCTGGTCAGCGGGATCTGGTAGTGTTCTCTTTCCCTGCTAAAATATTCTTTATAATAATCCAGCAATGCTTTGATCTTGGACTGTGGGTCTATCGCTGAATTATTAAACAGCATGATATACTTATAATAAAGCCTATCTGAGAGGTGCCCGAATAGTCTAAACATAATTTCCTGATTGTTTGAGATCAGTTGAAGAAAGCTGGATTTTGCTAATTTCAGTACCTTGGTGTCGGTCTTTGCAATAGCATTCATCGGATACTTTTTATTTCCAAAAAGCAGAGATTCCCCTATGCTTTGTCCTTCAGAAAGAATGTTTAAGGTGAATTCCTTTCCATCTTCGTGGTAGTTATTCAATTCTACAGTTCCACTTATAATCTGGAAATAATAATGCGGTGTATCTCCATTCTGGTAGATAATTTCCTTTGCGGAATATTCCTCATATACTGCTCCATTGTCGAGCAAAAGATTTTCATCGATTATCATATCTTTAATAATATTTTGTTATGGTTACAATGTTGATCTTAGTAAAATTGGAGATAAACCGAATACAAATTTCAGACCATATTTATTTAATAATTTATCTTATAAAAAGTTGGAAATACACCCAGCTCTCAACGAAACCATCTTATCTCAGGACCATGTTTTTAGAAAATAGAATAAAACAGAGATATGATTTATAATCTGTTAAAATAAGGTGAACCAAGAATAATTGAATTGGAAATTGATTTTAAATGATCCAATAAAATCTCTTTCAGCCATAGCCAGGCATATCATTCTGTAGATTTCAACAAAAACAACTTTATGTTGTCAGTAACAACTATAAGTAGTGCAAATACAACTATATGTTTTGTGTATTTTGAGACTCTATTAACACATCTATTCTACCTTTGTAGTGTCGAAAAACTAAAATAAAAATACAATATATGTTAAATACTAAAATGATCGGCAGTAAAATTGTTGAGGCCCGAAAGAAAATAAATATTTCTCAAGCCAGGCTTGCTGAACAGCTGTTCATCAGCCCTCAGGCTGTAGGAAAGTGGGAACGTGGGGAATCAATGCCGGATATTATTACTTTAAACCGTCTGGCAGAAATTCTAAAAGTTGATCTGAATTATTTTTCGGAAAACCCAAGTCTTGAGAGTACAGAAATAGAGGCAGCTATACCTGATATGACACAGATGGATGAAATGCCATCTATAAAAAAGGAGAAAAAACTGATCTGGGATATGTCAAATGGCAGCTGGGTGGATACTGACTTTTCGGGGTTGAAAAACCTGCATGAAAAATTCAGTTCCTCCAATATGCAGAAATGTCTGTTTATCGGTTCAGAAATGTCGGGGCTTCTTTTAAAAAACAATAATGTAGAGGGTTGTGATTTCTCAAATTCGGATATGGGCAGCAGTCATATTCAGAACTCCCATTTACTCAACAATACCTTTAGGAATACTTCGTTGGAAGAAGCTGAATTTTCAAAAAGCTATGTCAAAGGATGTGATTTTTCTGATGCCCATTTTAAGGGAGTAAATCTTCAAAAAAGCAGCTATATTGAAGGGTGCAACTTCTCCCATTCAGATTTTGGAAACAGCCGCATTTTCAATTCCTATTTATCCGACAATATCTTTACTGCCTGCTCGCTACAAGAAACTGAATTTTCTGAAAGCCATATAAGTGAATGTGATTTCACGGGTGCTGACTTTACCGGAGTGGTTATTAAATCCGGCGGACTGGAAAAAAGCATTCTCACAAAGGCGACTTGGAAGGCTACCTCTTTTTATGCCACACAACTTGCAGATCTGGTTTTTGAAGGTACATTAGAAGACTGCAGTTTTGAAAATTGCAGTTTTAAGAAAGTCATATTCCAGAATACAACTCTTATTAATACTTTCTTTAAAAACAACAATTTAAAACGTGTTCAGTTTATCAACTGCAAAGTGGATAAGATCACCTATGCTTTTTTAAAAAATGGAAAGGCAGATTTGACTGAAGTCACCATACTAACATTATAAAAAACACCTATGTCACAAAATAAAATGGCCATCTCGGTGAAGGGTTTGAGAAAATCTTATAAAAACGTTCCTGTATTGACAGGAGTAGATATTGACATCACAGCAGGCTGTATTTTTGCGCTGCTAGGCTCCAACGGTGCAGGCAAAACTACGGTTGTTAAAATCCTTACTACCCTATTGAAACCGGATAGCGGAAAGGTTACCGTAAACGGATTCGATGTAGAAATGAACCCTGAAATGGTGCGGCAGTCAATTAGCCTTACCGGGCAGTCAGCAGCTGTAGATGAGATCCTCACAGGAAGGGAAAATCTAATAATGATCGCCAAACTGAGACACCTCAGAAGCCCAACACTGGTTGCAGACAATCTGCTAAAACGTCTCGGATTAAATGATGCTGCCCACAGAAGGGCTTCTACTTATTCGGGAGGGATGCTTCGCAGACTCGATATTGCCATGAGCCTTGTAGGAAAATCACAGATTATTTTTCTTGACGAACCTACAACAGGGCTTGATCCGGAAGCCCGTATTGAAGTTTGGAAAATTATTAAAGAGCTTGCTGATAATGGTACCACAGTATTTCTTACCACCCAATACCTGGAGGAGGCTGAACAGCTTGCTGACAGAATTGCCATTCTCCATAAGGGGACAATTATTGTGAACGGCACACTTGCTGAACTGAAAAAACTGCTTCCTCAGACAAAAGTAGAATACATTGAAAAACAGCCAACCCTGGAGGATATATTTCTTTCAATTATCGCATAAAAAAGAAAATTATGGAAACAATTAAAACCTATTTTTTTACAGATATGAAGGTGATGCTTGGCCGATCTATGCGTCATGTAATGCGCAGCGCAGATACAATCATCACCGTCACTGTGATGCCAATTGCCTTAATGCTGCTATTTGTCTATGTGCTCGGGGGAGCAATAAAAACAGGATCAGACAATTATGTAAATTACTTATTGCCGGGCATACTGATCATTGCTATTGCCAATAGCATTGGTTATGTCTCCTATCGTTTGTTTAATGATGTGCAGCGGGGTATATTTGAAAGGTTCCATTCCATGCCGGTTGCACGTTCAGCCGCAATATGGGGACATATTATGACTTCACTGGTATCTAACCTTATTTCACTTATTATTATTGTTCTCATTGCATTAATAATGGGATTCCGTTCACCGGCAGGCATATTGTCATGGCTTGCCATAGCTGGTATACTTATACTTTTTATGCTGGCTCTGGCATGGATTGCCGCCATTGCCGGATTATCTGCAAAATCAGTGGATGGAGCAACCGCAATTGCTTATCCTATTCATTTCCTTCCTCTGATTAGTTCGGCATTTGTACCAACAGAGACGATGCCCGGACCGGTCCGTGCCTTTGCAGAAAACCAGCCTGTAACCTCAATTGTGGAGACTATCCGTGCTTTACTTTCAAATCAGCCGGCAGGTCATGAAATATGGATTGCCCTGGCATGGTGCACAGGAATTATGCTGGTCGCTTACTTCTTTGCAATGCGGGCATATCAAAAACTGAACTGAAGACATGCTTAGAAACCCTTCCTGTTTTTTTCAAGTATATCTGCTATGGCCCGCTTAGAAAAAATTAATAATTTGGATTCTATTGTTACCACCTGAAACCTGCATTTATAAACATTATTCTTTTGTATTAAAACAGGTTAATGATCTGAATTAATATAGAAACTGCTCCACAGCGTTTGAAGCATATCAAGGGATAATCAATCTGATTTCTTTTTCTAAAAATAAAGAGATTAAATATCAATTTTTAAAGCTCTTAAATGATTAATTTAGCACAGAATTAAATGCACTCATATTTCTATGAAAAATATATTCTGTGTATTGCTTATTTCACTTGTATCACCTATACTGGCACAAACTCAATTAGAAAAGGCAATTACAAATCTTGAGAATAATTACGAACAGGAAAAAGTATACGTACTGACTGACAAATCACAATATGCAGCCGGTGACAAAATCTGGTTTAAAAGTTTTGTATTTGAGGGCTATAACCGTTCTTCATTATCTACTACTTTATTTGTGGAATTGTACAGTTCTGATAAAAAATTAATAGACTGGAAAACTGTACTTCTGACTAACGGTGAAGGCAGCGGAGATTTTCAACTGAAAGAAAGCCTTCCCGAGCAAGTCTATTTTATAAGAGCTTATACGCCTTACATGACCAATTTTAATGAAGATTTTCAGATTGTTAAAACGATTCCTGTTTACAATCCAGCCTCCACAGAATCATTAGTGATTGCTAAAGGTTCTGATTGGTCTGCTAAAGTCTTTCCGGAAGGGGGAACTTTCATTAACGGTATGCCTACAAAATTTGCCGTAAGATTATCAAGCGATACTTCTCTACCTGCAACCTGGACGGGAAAAGTAATAGATACGCAAAATCCCAATGCACCCATTACTACCTTTACCTCTTTTGATAAAAATGTTTCATCTTTTACCATAACTCCAACTTTAGGAAAAAAGTATCAGGCTATCATTCAGGATAATACAGGTAAAAGCAAAACCGTAGATCTGCCACAAGTTGCAGACAGTGGTGTTCATTTAGAAATTTCCAACTCTAAAGAAGGAATTAAATATAGCTTAAAAGGAGTTAATTTAAAACAAAAACTTCAGAACTATAAAATTGTAGGAACCATCAATAATCATCTTGCTTACAAAGCCAATATTAACCAATTGATCAATGAAGCTTCCAGTCTTATTCCTGCAAAAATCAACAATGAAGCCAACGGTATTTTACAGCTGGCCATTTTTGATGAGCAAGACCATCTGGTGGCCCAAAGACTTTGCTTCGTAAAACCTAATAGTTTACATATTGAGAAAGCAGAAATTATAGGTCAGAATATAAAGCAGACACCAAGATCTTTCAACAGTATTGATCTTTCCCCGGAATCGTACTTTAAAAATTATACTGTTTTGGTAAGTGAGGATAGCGGTACCCAGAGCCCGGAAGAAGAAAATATACTGAGCAGTCTTTGGTTAACGGGAGATTTTACTTCAAAAATAGACAGTCCGGCCCAATATTTTTCTAAAAATGCCAATACTGAAGCGTTGGATGCACTGCTTATTTCTGAAAAATGGAAAAGATTTGACTGGAATTTCCTACTTAGTGGATCTGTACCAGCCATTAAAACGAATTCCCAACAATTTCTTTCTTACAGGATAAAACCTATTAAAAACAATGCCCTGCTAATTAACTCCAGTGTAATTTTAGCTTTGAAATTAGGCAAAAACGAACCCACGCTTACCCCATCCAAAACAGACCAAAACGGATATATCTATTTAGATAATCTTAACTATTCTGAACCTTTGAACGTTTCAGTTCTTGCAACTTCAGAAAAGAATCAGGAATCAAGCACTGATAATCTATTCGTCACCGTAGAGCCACTGGTTACGCCCACACCATTTAAAGGCAATTTTCCAGGTACAAAATATACCCTGGTAAAAACCAGCGGAAACAAAACCCTTCCTCCATCAATTTCCAGGGCCATCAACAGTCAGAAAAACAATCAAAAAAACGGGAGTACTGATGTAGAAATTGAAGAAGTAAAATTAACAGGAAAAAAGAAAGATCCAACAGCAGAATTAAACAGTCAACTATCTACCGGAATGTTTAATTCCCTGAATTCTACGATATTCGACTTTGTCAATGAAGACCAGCATGCTGCAGGATCAACCGATATATTAGCATGGCTACAAGGAAGGGCAGCCGGCTTAGTATTTCAAAGAAATAACTCAGGAGAGAATGTTCCCTACATTCGTGGCAGCAAGGCTCAGCTCTATTTAGATGAAATGGCTACTGAACCGGGCATGATTATGAATGTTCCTATAAGCAATATTGCTATGGTAAAAATCATAAAAGGATCCGGATTGGTGGGTAATGCAGTATTGATCTACACAATGAGAGGGAATATGAAGCCTAAGAGCAATCAAAAAGAAGCTCAAAAGAACAACTCATCTGTCATAAAAGGCTATGATAAACCTTCGGAATTTCTTATTGAAACCCTCGATACTGATGATCCTGCAAAGAAAATTGAAAATGATACCCGGGAAACACTCTACTGGAACCCTAATTTATTCGACAGCGAATACGTTCCACCAAGAATTAAATTTTTCAATAACGACACCGCCAAACAATATAAGGTACTGATCATCAGTTTTGACGAAGACGACCGTATTCTTTATCAGAATGAAATTTTTAAATAATATATTTCTGACTACATTAAAAAAGCCTTTCAAGCTCCTTGAAAGGCTTTTTTAGTATTTGTGCCCCGTATGAAAAACTAAACCGGATTTTGATCTACATAATTAATTTTCTGTCTAATCACCCCGTTGCTCCATAACTCAATAGGCTTATTATCATGTCTCCAAAATTGATATTGAGTTACATTTGAAGTTTTTGAACCTTCTTTAAGGAAGAAATCTAATAAAAATTCTTTTCTGCTTTCTGCAGGATTTTCCTTGATTGCCGTAACAATGGCTTTGCTTCTAAATCTTTTTTGTATTCATTTCTAATAAAAACATCCAGCCAACCTACGACAGCAAAACTTATGAAAAATAATCCTTCAGGATTGTGGAATTTGTAATTACGACTCATCAATTATGTTTTTATAAAGATAAAAACTTTATGAGGAAGTGGTTGAAATAAAAACCACACGAAAGGATTCGTGCGGTAGCGAAGGGGTATATAATACCACCAATTACAAGACTGAAGGTCTAAGCGTCTTTCAGAATAATGGAAATCTATGACAGTGTAAGATAATTTCTATCTGTCTCTTTTTACTCTAAAGTGTGATATGGATCACATATAAATAGTGACTTGGATCCTTTTTTTAAAAGAATGATATTGCCAACTTTACAGTACTAATTAAATACATATAAATGAGTAAAAAAGTTTTATTCGTGCTTACGAGTCACGACGAATTAGGAGATACCGGTAGGAAGACCGGATTTTGGACAGAAGAATTGGCAGCTCCTTACTATGCATTATCTGATAAAGAAGTAGAAATAACATTGGCATCTCCAAAGGGAGGTCTTCCGCCAATTGATCCGAAAAGTGAAGATCCATCATCTCAGACCGATGCTACGCGCAGAATGGATAATGATGAGGTATTACAGGATAAATTAAAAAATACACACAAATTATCGGAAGTTAAAAGTGAAGATTTTGATGCCGTATTTTATCCTGGGGGTCACGGTCCATTGTGGGATCTCGCTGAAGATAAGGTTTCGCAACAGCTTATCGTTGATTTTTATACCAATGAGAAACCTGTAGCATTTGTATGCCACGCACCTGGGGTTTTGAAGGATGTGAAAATAGATGGTGAGTATCTGGTAAAGGATAAAAATGTTACCGGATTCACAAATACTGAAGAGGACGCCGTACAATTAACTGACGTAGTGCCTTTTCTGGTTGAGGACATGCTCAAAAGGAATGGCGGTGTATACAGTAAAATTGAGGACTGGAATCCTTATGCGGTTGTTGACGGAAGATTGATTACCGGACAAAATCCTGCATCTTCCGAAAAGGTGGCAGGAGAGTTACTAAAACTCATTTAAAAGATATTCAACATATCATTTATATTAGAAAAGCGGCAAAAGCCGTTTTTTTTAATATAAGTACGTTCATTCTCCGTTACCTATTAATTAATGATCAGAAATTGTTGGCTAATTTCCTTATGTTTTCTGCGGTGCTAAGGATCAATCTAGCTTAAAAAAGAAATAGACTACTGCTGCCCAGTCTTTTTTAACGCCTTTGGCATAGCCAATAGTACTGTGACTGCTGCTTTCCACCGTTCCATCATCTTTGATGTAACCCACGGTGGAATGACTACTGTTTTCTACCGTGCCCTCTTTTTTAACGTACCCTACGGTAGAATGACTTTCGTTTTCTATGGTGCCGTCACTTTTGATATACCCGATGGTCGAATGGCTTTTATTCTCGATCGTCCCGTCTGACCTGATGTATCCTACGGTGGAATGGCTGCTGTTTTCAATCGTGCCGTCCGGTTTGATGTAGCCCGTCGTGCTGTGGCTTCCCGACTCGATGGCTTGTGCACTTACCAGGAAAAGACTGAAGAGAAGGAAACCAGAGACTGCTGTTTTTATCATGATTTTAAAGTTTTAACGGGGTTATTATTTTTGTTTTGATGATGTATTAAAGATAGCGATTAGTTAAAAAAAACAGCACCACTTAAAGATAAGTGGCGCTATTTGAAAGATTTAAGGTCTAAAGAAACCTTTTTGGTATTAAAGTTTTACTATTTACCGCTTGATAACTTTCACCATTCTTATCAGGTCATTAGCAGTGTTCACTTTAACCAGATAACCTCCTGATACAAGTCCGGAAACATCAATAGTTCCTTTAGTATCATTGATTGCCTTCGTAAGTACCTGCTGTCCGGCTGCATTGTAAACCGATACCGACAGCATCTTCTGATCAAATGAAATGGTCAGGATATCCTGTACAGGATTGGGATAAACTTTCAGCTGATCTGCCTTTGCTGAAACTTCATCAACAGTTAAACCGGCTTTAGCAAAACTAGAAACTTTATGAACAGTCACACTACCTGTACCACAGGCAACAGGTATAAAAATTTTCTTCTGAATATAAGTACCATCTCCTAACTGTCCCTTGAGGTTATAGCCACTGATTGCCAGAAATCCTTTAGTATTTACAGCAAGCGTATTATTAGCTCCTGCTGCAATACTTTGCCAATCAGTTGCGGTTCCGATACGTATGGGTGTAGATCTGTCTATCTCTGTACCATCTCCCAATTGTCCCCAGCCATTATAGCCCCAGGTCCATAGTGTTCCATCTGTTTTTATGGCTAAAGTAGAACCATATGTGCCAGTCTTCACACTTTGCCAGTTGGCTTCTGTTCCTACCTGTGTCGGAATATTCTTTGAAATTGTAGTACCATCACCTAATTGTCCTCTGTCATTATACCCCCAGGTCCATAGCGTTCCATCTGTTTTCAGTGCTATCGAATGATCGGTACCTGCAGTAACAGTTTTCCAATCCGTTGCCGTTCCGATTTGAGTAGGGGAACTTACTGCTATGGCGGTACCATTACCTAACTGTCCTCTGTCATTATACCCCCAGGCCCATAGCGTTCCATCTGTTTTTACAGCAAGGGTATGAGCTTCTCCGGAGGCGATACTTAGCCAGTCTGTTGCGGTACCGATTTGTACAGGTATGCTTTTGTTGATGATTGTACCATCACCTAACTGTCCCCTGTTATTATACCCCCAGGCCCAAAGTGTTCCATCTGATTTTATAGCAAATGTCTGCTTTCCCCCCGTTGCAATATCCACCCAGTCTGTTGCAGTTCCTACCTGCATTGGAATATTTCTGGTGGTTGTAGTTCCATCACCTAACTGTCCTCTGCTATTCTCTCCCCAGGTCCATATGGATCCATTGGTCTTCATACCTACTGAAAAATAAGCTCCAGCCACTATTTTCGTCCAATTATTTTCGGTCCCTATTTGTGTTGGGATATTTCTATTGATCATAGTTCCGTCTCCCAGCTCGCCATCATAATTATTTCCCCAGGCCCATAGCGTTCCGTCTTTTTTGATCCCCATTGAGTAATCAATACCTCCACTCACACTTTGCCAGCAGCCTGTTGCGCTGGTAGGAAGTGTAGTAAAGGAACCTCCCGGCATCCAGGCAAACGGGCTGAATCCACAATTGGATCCCACCCACCAATAGTACGTGGTATCAGGTAGTAAATTGGTCAGATTTGCTGTTGTAGAAGTAGAGGGAACACCTCCTTGAATACCTCCAAGTGTTGGGCTGGTACTGTAAAGATACACATATCCTTGACCAGGAGTCACCGTTGCTGCTGTCCAGTTTAGACTAGCCGTTTCAGAAGTAATATTGGATGATGAAAATGGTGTTGGAGGAATACAGTATCCGGGACAAGCCATAGCAGTTAACGTATTTTTGTTAACTTTTGTACCGTCACCTAACTGTCCATTGTCATTGCGTCCACAAGCTTTTAGAAAACCATCAAATTTTTGTACAAGAATATGACTCTCTCCGGCAAAAACCTGCTTGTTATCTGAAGAAGAATCTACTTGTGCAGGTGTGGTACTATTTCCTGTACTTGTACCATTACCCAACTGTCCAAAGTTATTGCTGCCCCATGACCAAACCGTTCCGTCTGTCCTTGTTGCAAATGTAAAACTATTTCCAACCGCTGCAGTTTGCCAGTTGGTTGCTGTTCCTATTTGTATTTGGGTATATTTTGAAATGGTAGTTCCGTCTCCAAGCTGTCCGTTACCGTTATTTCCCCAGGCCCATAGCGTTCCGTCGGTTTTAAGTCCTACCGAATGTTGCACTCCTGTATCAATACTTTTCCAATTAGCAGCATTTCCAATTTGTGTTGGGATATTTTTTGAAGTTGTAGTTCCGTCTCCAAGTTGTCCATAGTTGTTAATTCCCCATCCCCACAGTGTTCCATCGGTTTTTATCGCTAACGTCTGATAATTGGCAGCACGAATACTTTTCCAATTGGTAGCAGTACCGATTTGTGTTGGGATATTTTTTGATATGGTAGTTCCATCTCCCAGCTGCCCATAGCCGTTACGTCCCCATGTCCAGAGCGTCCCATCGGTTTTGAGTCCTACCGAATGTTCAATTCCGCCACCAAGACTTTGCCAGTCCGTTGCTGTTCCTATCTGAGTAGGAACCTTTCTG
The DNA here is from genome assembly GCF_024586945.1 of Chryseobacterium sp. WG14. NCBI lineage: Bacteria > Pseudomonadati > Bacteroidota > Flavobacteriia > Flavobacteriales > Weeksellaceae > Chryseobacterium > Chryseobacterium sp. WG14. Next base: position 362,355 of record NZ_JALCZD010000001.1, on the reverse strand, counting down.
TCAATTAAAGTTCCGTCACCTAATTGCCCAAATGCATTATCTCCCCAGGCCCATAGTGTTCCATCTGTTTTAATGGCAAGAGTATGCTTATGGCCTACATAAATGCTTTTCCAGTCATTTGTGGTGCCTATTTTTACAGGAACAGATCTGGCAGTTGTGGTTCCGTCCCCTAATTGTCCATCGCCATTAACACCCCATGCCCACAATGTTCCGTCTGTTTTGAGTCCTACCGAATGGTCTCCTCTTGTAGTAAAAATTTGCCAACAGCCAGTAAAAGCTGTGGTCTGTACATCAATAACATTTCTAAAAACAGGACCCCAAACACCCGTATTATCTTTGATACGGACATTAAATACATGTAAGCCATTAGCGGGTAAAGCAATTCCTGTATCAGCCAGCTGCTCAAAAGAGCTGTCAAAGTTTGCATCAGCAGCCAATAAAGCGGTTCCATTTCCCACACCCGGATCAGTATCCCAAAAATACTCAGCCTGAGAAACAGTAATTACCGGAGATACCGAAGCTTGCTGGATATTAATGACATGAGTAAAAACCGGTCCCCAAATTCCCATATTGTCCTTAATGCGGACACTGAATGTATGCAAACCGCTACCCGGTGTAGCGACTCCTGTTGCACTGAGTTGTTCAATAACGCTGTCAAAAGTTCCATCAGCCGCCAATACTGGATTTCCATTTCCGGCTCCCGGATCAGTATCCCAAAAATATTCCGCCTGGGAAACAGCTATAATGGCAGAGCTCTGATTGGGCTGAACATCAATAATGTTGGTAAAAACCGGTCCCCAAACTCCCGTATTGTCTTTGACACGGATATTGAATTTATGTAATCCGCTGCCCGGTGTGGCAATGTCTGTTTTGGAAAGCTCTTCAACAACGTTATCGAAAGTTCCGTCGGCAGCCCATACCGGAGTTCCGTTTCCTGTTCCCGGATCAATATCCCAAAAATATTCTGCCTGGCTGATCAGTACTTGTGCCGGACACAGCATGACCGTCAACAAAGCAATTATACTGTAGATATAATTTTTCATATTGTTATATCATTAGAAATTATTTAGAAAAACCAGACCCGCTGATGTTAAATGTTCCACTGGTAACAGATCTTGGAGTGGACAGATAGTTTACCTGAGGTTTATTGCCATTATTTGCCGGCCAGTAATTCATCCAGCTGTTAGAGCCTCCATAATGCCCGGCGTCGTTTCTTGTTAAGTCCAGATCAGTGTATTTTATACCAGGATTTCCGGCATTTACATTCATACCGGTTACCGTATAGGCTACATTGTCGAAGTTCAGGTTCAATGATCCTGAATTGTCATTTTGCGTCATGTTACCTTCTGTTACAAAAGCATTGGTGAACACATTATAGTTAGCTGTTATCGCAACACTATTACTTTTGTTTTGAATGCAGGCATTGGTCCCTCCTACTTCAAAAGAAGCGGCATTGTTCATCATAGCAATATTTCCCGAATTGATATTATTACCTAAGTTAACGTACAACGGAGCCGTATCTGCGGGAATAGGATTATAGATGGTATTGTTAATGATTTCGTTAGAGCTTCCGTGTTTAATATTATAAATATAAATACCGGTACAAAAATTATTGCTGAATTTAAAATTATAATTGGATTGTGAATTGGATATAAATGAGTTGGATACATTCCCGTAAACCTCAATATCAGATCCAATAGGACTGTTGTCCTGCGTAGCTACCACGGCAATACTTTCTGCTTTATTAGCTGTACATCTTCCGTGAGAAAACTTCAGGATTCCACTAATCGTACAACCGGAGATGTTGGTAGTGAAATTCACTTTATCTGTTAAAACATTATGCAGATCACAGTTCACAATATTAACGAAAGTTCTTCCTGTACCTATTGGAAAATTTGCCTGTACATTATAACTGCCGTAATAGCCTGAGCTCATATTGCTGATCGTCACCGTTCTTCCTGTTGCCGGATTGATGCTTACATTTCCCTGAATGATATACTTGGCATAATTGGTTTCGGAAACAAAAGTCAGCGATTTGTTGATAGTCAGATTTTCTACATAAGCCTCTCCATTCGCTTTAGGCTGAATGATGATACGATCCCCGTCTGAAGCGGCTGTGATTGCTGTACTTACAGTAGGATAAGCACCGCCTGCTCCCCCATTCCGAACATATAGATCTGCTGCAAAAGCCATAGTACATGATAAGCCTGTGAAGGCAATGGTTAGTAGTTTCTTTGTCATAATAGTGTAAAAATTAATAAGTTTAAATTATATTGTTTGGTTTTAAATCATTCGTTAACTGCCATTTTCCAAATCACCCTTTTGCTGAGCACAGGATTATGGTATAAGGATTTAAATCAATGAATAAACATTGATTTTTAAAGGGTTGCATAGATCATATAGCATCATCACTGACACCCCATGAAACGTCCCCAACTTCAATAAAGATATTGCCGCCCCAGATCGAAAGCGAAGTACCGGTTATACTTCATACCAGATATTCTTTACTTCTGATTGGAAGAAATAATCAAATAAATCCTATGGGTTCTATATGTTTATGACCCTAAAGAAATTGTAATACTTAGTGTTGTTTTAATTTGCTGGAAACAATGAGTTTTGATGTATCCGTAAGAATGGGTACAGCGTAGTTTTGTTCATTTTTCATGATGTAATTAGTTTTCTGGTTAGTTTTTAGTTTTTAGTTTTTTAGAGGAAACAACATAATTTGTTATCATAACTTTATGTTGTTGATTACAAAAGTATATTTTTATTATGGATCATCAAAAATAAAAAGGATTTTTATCTCCACTCTCCTGTTCTCTGCAGTCTCCTGATTTTGAAGTATGTTCAAATATTTTTTTTATTTTGCAGGCTTAAAGTCAGGAGACTTTGTACAACGGTTTCATAAAAATAGAGTCTTTTGATATTTTTTTACAGGATCTTTCAAAAGAAACTCCTACATATTCCGTTTAATTCTTAAATTTAGCTCATGCAAAAGTATCTTTATCTCATCATTATATCATTCTCTCTTAGCAGTTGCTATACCTACCAGGTGAAAAAACAAGTGGATCCAGCGGCCAACAATAAGCAGGATTCTAAAAAGAATACAGCCCTTACTGGTACTACTGCTCCGCAAATGCAGAATACGGCAGCTGAAAGCCTGAACGCACCACAAGCCCCTGCTCCTGTGAATATTCAGGAGAAACTGGCAGCTGGTAAAAATGTTAAAATTGACGTTGAAGGCAGATCCTATAAAGTAATCGTTGACAAGTGGGAAAGCGACAGCCTGGTGGCACACCCGGTTCATAATCCTAAGAAAATTCTAAAATTTCATAAGAACCAGATCAATGCCGAGAAAATTGCCGAAAAACGTTTTTCACAGCCTATAGCTGATATTCTTACGGTTACAGCTTATGCTGCAATTGGTCTTGGAATCTATCTTCTTGTCCGCTAGTTTTTTTAACGTTACTCGCTGAAGCCGCCTGACTTTGGAGTATGTTTTACAGGAATGTTTTTATTTTATTGGCTCAAAGTCAGGAGACTTTGCGCAACGGGAAATGCTTTGAATCAATGGTTGATATTCATTCAAAACTTTACAACCCCTCTGATACAATATTCTCTAACCATTGCTGAGCAAGAGCTTCTACATAATCAACAAATGTCGTTACATGATTAATTGTGTAAAATGTATATTCTGATTGCCCTTTTAAAACTTCAACATTTTCAAAACTATGGTCAGTAGCAAAAAGTAAAACCTGCTTTGTGTTTGAATTATAAAAGGTTTCATTTCCATTCGCTTCTTCGGCGAAACAAATCAGATCTTTTGTATCAATTTGTTTTACATTTTCATCTTTACAAACCTGGTCATATAGATCAATCCAGTCACCTAAGCCTTTTGTGAGTTCGGATTTAATAAAAATAAAATTCTGATTATCGGTAAGCATTTCGGTTTCTGTATCAAAATGGTGATAAGTTTCCTTTATACCGCCCATTTCATCTAAGAGTAACTGATGTTCAGATAAAATATCAATTTCAGTATGAATTTGTTCAATCTTGCATAACCAGCTACATTTAAAGCCATTCTTGTCCGTCCAAGTATATAGGTAATAGTTTGCTTTTTTGTTTTTAGATGTTGTTATATCAACACTCAAAATTGAAGTCGATTGTAGTAATAGTTGATATAAAGTTGGAAATGTATTGATAAATTCCGGACTAAAAGTTTTACTGATGATATGTTTAATTTCAACGCTATCATTTTGTCCTGCAAACCAACTTACCTCTTGCTTGAAATTTTCAAAATCATTTTTGTCCATTGTTTCTTAATTTAATGTTTTTTTTAACAGATAGCGTAAAATGCTAGCTGACGATGGCTGAGCAAATTTTGCATAAACTTTAACCTGTATTAATAACTTTTCGTTTTTAACTGCCGAATATACACTTTTAAAAATTTCTTTATATTCATTTCTAATAAAAACATCCAGCCCCCGCTACCGCACGAATCCTTTCGTGTGGTATTTAATACTATTAATCAAACATTCTAAAAACAACAATATCATCTAAAAGTCCTTTTTCATCAGAATAATCCATTGCACTGCTGTATCTGTAATCTTCTGCAAGGAATACTAAACCTGCTTTTACAGGATTTTGATGGACGTAATTAATTTTCTGCCTAATCACTCTGTTGCTCCACAATTCAATAGGTTTATTATCATGCCTCCAAAATTGGTATTGGGATACATTTGAAGTTTTTGAGCCTTCTTTAAGGAAAAAATCTAATAAAAATTCTTTTCTACTTTCTATAGGGTTTTCTTTGATTGCTGCTACAATTGCCTTGCTTGTAAACCTTTTTAAATCGCCAATCAGAAGTTCTGGTTTCTGTCCGTTTATACTTTTGAAAACTAAGTGTACATGACTCGACATAATGCACCACGCATGTATTTCCATTCCTTTACTCTTTTGGCAAAATCTTAAACCTTCTAAAAAAATTTCTTTATATTCATTTCTAATAAAAACATCCAGCCAGCCTACAACAGCAAAACTTATGAAATACAACCTTCAGGATTGTGGAATTTGTAATTACGACTCATCAATTATGTTTTTATAAAGATAAAAACTTTATGAAAAAGTGATTGGAATAAAAACCACACAAAAGGATTCGTGCGGCAGCGATGGGGATACAAACGGGACACTTGCACCAGTAGGGGGGCAAAAGAATTGAAGTTAAGATTTTCGATTTTTAATAATTAAGTCCAAATTTCTAATTAAAAAATGAAGAAAGACTCCTATCCCAATACAATAGATTATAACATAATGAATGGTGTATAATATATTAGCCATTGGTGTTAATGGAGACATATTTCCGGTAAATATTGAAGATATACTATATGGAAGCAGTGTTGTAAAAGTCCAAAAATTATTTCTGTCTAATTCAGCTTTTTTAACTTTGTAATATTTTAGTTCATTTTTAAGATAATTAATATCTTCTGTTACTACATTACCAAGTTTCATAGTTTCTAATTCAGTTTGGTCTCCAGTTTTATCTAATTTCTTTTTTAAAGCACCCTTTTTATCAAATATATAAATAGTTGCTATAGAATTTCTTCCAGGAATATTCATACCAAAATCTGAATGTATTATACTATTTTCTGTAAAAATTAATTGCTTAAATTCTTTTAATTGTCTGTTTAAAACAGTATAATTCGAAAGCTTAATATTTTCAAGGTATTTAATTTGATAAGGAATATTTTTCGAATCATCAATCCATTCATTAAGTACCAACTGTTTTCGACTATCATGAATAGCAGTTTTAAACTCAAAACTAGCAGGATTATTTTTGAGCATTAACGTATATAAAAAAGGAAAAACTACTAAATGCAAAGCTAACACGATTGAAAGACATGATATTGCATATTTAGAATTTTTATATTTTTCATATTTAGAAATCCTGTAGAGACGGACACATATTGATAATATGAATAAAATTATGAATGTCGTTGAAAAAAATTCACCAATACCAAATGAGATATTAATTAAGGTTAGTATCATATAAGTTTTTTATCTGCCAACATACAGGAGATAACAACGTATTAATTACGGGAAACCGTAATATTATTTTCTAATATTCTCACATCTTTGGAAGTTTTTATTTCATGCAAAAACTTATTTGTCAACTTAAACAAAATTACCTCTTACAAAATCCTAATTCTATTTTTCATGGATTTGGAGGGATCTCACTCTCGTCAAATCTTACAGAAAGGAAGGTATTCGAACCCTCGATACCTTGCAGCAGATCTTTAACTACTCATACTTTGAAAAATCCACCGCAAAAATACATCTATTGACCTGGCTGCCATTTTGTGCTCCGGCATTGGGCTCATATTCTGTGAGGCTCCACAGATAGTTATATTGGGATTCATAGTAGAGGGATTCTGCACCATAGGGCCATCGGTAACGTACGGTATCATCGGCTCCATCGGTGTATCTTGCCAGTCTGGCATTGGAACCATAAGAGTTGCTTGGGGATCCGGTACAGGAAAGCCATGTTCTGTTTCCTTTCCGGAATACGCCCTGGATGCCATGGGCGTGGTTATCAGCAAAAAGACTGTTTTTGGGCGCTACGGCAACAATTCCTGAGTTTTGAAGTGTTCCATTGGCATCCACAGGAAAGCCAAAGACTTGAGGAACAATAGAGGCGTCGGCACTGCCTGCATAGTATTGGCCGGTCCAGAATTGAGTACCTTCTTCATTGACCTGTATAGTGGAGAAAGGACTGGCGTTATTGATCTTTTGATATCCTGTCTGAGGCAATATATACCGATAGTTGAAGGCGAACAGGTTACCGTTGGCATCTTTACCGCATTTCTCATTGGTGGTGTCCCCGGTACTGACTTCAATTATTTTATCCATATCAAATACCCGGACCCCGAGATTCGTGCTACTAAGATAAATCTTACCTTTAAAATAGGCAATCCCACCAGCATGTACTTTTAGTGGAGCGTAAGAACCATATTGGGTATGTGTGGTAGTATTGGCTGGGATATCAGGCTGCACCAATAAGATATGCCGATACGTCAGGTAGGTGCCTGAACTTGGGCTAATATCAATCAGGGTAATGCGGGAACCTTTATATTCGGCATCATCTTTTGCATACCAACTCACCAACAGGTAACGGACGCCATCTTTAGTAAATCCTGCAATACCCTGCGGCCGCCAGATCGGGGTCGTTTCATCATCGGTGTTCCAGCGGATTCCTCTTACTCTGTTTTCTTCCGGGATATTGAATCCGTAGACCTCGGTGTATGCATTTCCGCCAATAGCCTGCCGGTTTTTATTAACCTGGGATAGGCTTACAAAACTAAAACCTGAACTAATATATGTACTGGTGTCTGCATAAGGATTGACACTGACCTCTGTAGCCACTCTGCTGGCATTGGATTTTGACGAAAGTTCTTCTTCCATTGAAACTAAAGCTATTTCATTATGCTGGCATCCAACGCTCACTACCATAAGCATAAGCATCCATCCAAGTATTTGTTTTTGAATCATGATTCGTTTTTTAGGGTGTAACAGTATATAATAAGTTTATCAATTGTGTACGAAACTAGCAGATTCCGTTTTTACCGGGATAACCTCAGCATTAAATCTGTATTAAATTTTATGATTCCGGCCTACTCTATTCCATCATAAAAAAGGCTTGAGATTTGTTTTTTTTAGGCATAAAAGCTTCAAAAGCCTTTATCTTAAAACACTTTAGTTCACATAAGTTAGTTCAAAATAAAATCTTTTATGAAGGTTATAATGGGCGAAAAATAGGCTAATAAATTCTATATTTGAAGATACTTTAACCCATCACTCAATATGAAAGACATAAAATTAAGACCCACTCTGGTTACTGATTTAGATCTTCTTTTTCAGATTCAGCTTGACCATGAAGCCAATTATCTGGCAGCATTTACTTCACAGGATTCCAAGAATAAAGAAGCCTATCTGGCCAAATATACCAGATTACTGAATGATCCGACCGTCAACAACCAAACTATTATGGCCGGTACTGTGATCGCAGGAAGTATTGCAAAGTTTGTCCTGGAAGGCCATACAGAAATCACCTATTGGATCGATAAAAGTTTCTGGGGACAAGGTATCGCAACAACAGCATTGAAAGATTTTCTTACCATTGAAGCGGCCAGGCCTATTGTTGGACGTGTTGCCTTTGACAATATCGGCTCACAGAAGGTGCTGGAAAAATGTGGCTTTATCAAAATCGGTTCTGATAAAGGTTTTGCCAATGCCCGGCAAATGGAGATTGAGGAATTTATCTACAGGCTTGATATGTAATGCAAAGGAATGTAAAAAGCCTGGCAGCCAGAGTTAAACTTATTTTTCTGTTGAGCCTGTTCCAAACTCTTTGACTATAGAGATTACATTTCAATCAAGCCCTAGCAAACCGGCATTTGAAAATTTATTTCTGCCTATCGGTTTGTTCTTTTTATAAAACACCGTTCTACTAGCCTTTTTTATCTATTTTTACAGTAAAATAGATATAACCTATGAAAAAGATCATATTGGCCGGAATGGTGGCTTTGGGAGGATTTTTAACTGTACAGGCACAGTGTAAAGCTGTATCCACGATCACAGAAAATTTTGATACATGGAAAGATATTAACAAATGCTGGACTGCCCAGGCAGGAGGAAAGACCATGTTGTATGCCAGTGACAAAAAAATTATATTTTACTCAATGTACAGTCCGGGAGAAAATATGTATTTGGTTACTCCAAAAATTAAAGCTGGAAACTATAGTCTTAGTCTTGATATTTCTGACAACGGAGGAGAAACCACCCTGGAAATTTTCTCAGTAAGCAATACTTCCGATACCCAATCATATGTTTCAATAGCGAAACCTTCCAAAATAACAGGAGATAAGAAAACATTCAATATTTCTGTAAAAAAAGAAACTCATTTAGGGCTGAAAGTTTTACTGAATGGGGTCCATCAGGCAGTGTATTTGGATAATTTTTCATTGAAACCAAAGAAGTAAATTCCTGAATATTAATCTGTCACAGATAAATTAAGACTGGAGAAACAGAAATCCCATTAAAAAAGGATAAAAACCTGTACACAGCAGATCTCCAAAATCAGGAGACTTTGGAGATTTTGATGCAGTAGAAACAAGCAATCGCATGAAAATTTCTGCTGAAAAATTATCATTTAGTATATCAGGTCTTCATGATCTATAAAAACCTGAACAGCTTCATTGAGGCGGTTAAAAAGAAACAGGTGGTCGCCTTTTACAATAGTAAATTTATTTGCAATGATTCCCGGGCCTACAATAATTTCTGGCTCTTGCGCTGTATTTTTGGAAACATCAACAATTCTGAAACTTCCGTCTTTGAAATAATAAAATTTTATATAATAAGCGCGATTAATCCCAATTATTGAGATATCAATTTTTTTACATTTTTGATTATCTGGCCATTCGCTTGGCTTAGTGTTAATAATTGAAAAGTAGCTTATATTGTCTTTTGCAATAAACTCTTTCTGCTTATAAATTATGTTTCCATTTACAGAAGTTTTAACACAATTCCGGTTGCTTATAATTTTTTGAGAAATCCCTTCTTTTGTAGAATCTATAAGACTGTAACTATTATCAACTATAGCTGTATTTACAAGATCAAATTCACCATCTATCTGTACATTTTTTAAACTTATACAGCTAACACTATTATTATCAAAACTGACTTGAATAGCCGTTTTAGAATGAGCATTAAAATACTGTTTGATATTATCCAGTTCCACATAACCTGTTTTAAGATTATTCAGAATAACTCCATTTGATGTTCCGCCCAACATTGCATTTCTTACAATAAGATTATTAAGCCACATCTGATTTCCAATATAAATACTGGCTCCCATATACTTCCCGTTAGCATACTCTATTTCAGCAAGTTGCTCTATTCGTAAATTTTCTATCAGCCAGTTCGTAAAATTGGCTTCTACGTCAGCAGGCATGGCATACAATCCAAATAATCCTTTGCTCCAACTTTGGCTTCCTGTAAATGTACTATTAGATCCTGACTTGCCAGCAATAAAAACAGTAGAAAAATCATGGGCTCCACCCCAATGCGTATAATCCTCGAAATTGATAAAATCAAAAGATGTTTTATAAAAAATACCAACCTGAGACATTGTCATTAAATTACTGATAGTCGCCAGCTCTCCCAATCCATCTATGAACAGTCCACAGTTTAATTCCTGATATCTGGTTTCAATATTTTCTGTAAAAATTCTGAGCTCATTTTCTGTTTCGAATGCTTCAACATTATTAATTTTAACATTTTCAATCAATGGTTCTTGTGTAGCTCCCAGAACAATACCTGCAGTTCCTTTAAGACTCTTTGCTTCTGAATCCATACTGATATAAAGATTGCTAATAACATTGTTGAAGGTTCTTTCATTTGTATTTCCTCCTTTTTTCCCAATCAAAAAACCATAATCACCATCCTTCTGAAGCCTGATATCGATAATTGTACTGTCAATTCCCTGCCCTATCAAGCTATTTACCTGAATATTGCATTTATCGGAAAAATAATGTCCTTTATTTAAGGTTACTGTTTTAAATACTTTATTAAGAGCCTCAACAGAATATTTTAGATCTGTTGATCCATAATTGTTTGCAATAGAGCCATACCAGTCTGCCCAGACAGTACCCTGGGTTGAAGTCCAGTTGTCCATTAAGACGACATTTGCCATGAAAATTTGATAGCATCCCGCATCAATCCACGAAGTTGGCGCGTATGTATCTGAACTAAAACCTTTTAAAGTAGCATTCTGAATAATTCCACCTGTAAAGCATAATGTAATTTCGCCAATATCAATAAGCTGCGCTCCTAGATCAAAAATACAGCCTTCCGGTATTAATAGGATCTTATATTTTGATTTCTGACAAAAGCTCACTGCTTTTTTGAATGCAGCAGAGTCATCTATTGTCCCGCTTCCCTCAGCTCCAAACCATCTTGGATCTATATAATTTTCAATATACCTTTTATAATATGGAGCAGGATCTCCTGACTCTTTATTAAAATATATGATATTATCCACAGGTAGTGGAGTTTGGCTATTTACAGCAAGCAAGCTTATTAATTCTTCTGTTTTCGGGTCTTGAATCTGTTTTGTTGTCATCATTTTTTATTTTTGGTATTAAGTTTTTTCTGATACGAAGATAGAGAAGGGCAGCGACAGAACTTGACGCAACATAAATTTACCCATCTATATTTTATACTGTTTCCAACCCTTATGAATCAACAGAAATTACTGCAGATCTTCTTAGTATCTTGTTTTCTGATTTTGTTTTTATCAATTTAACAACTATTCCACCCATGGAAAATTTAACTATCATTTATCACACGCCTGAAACCCTTTATTATCAATTGAACCTGGTAAAACAGTTTCAATATCATCCTCAAGAGAATGAAGTAATGTTCAATGCTCTTTGATCCTTTTTGCCCAGCTCTGGTAAATGGGATACCAGACGCGGTCTCCATTAGAACCATTGCAGACTATTACAATGCCGCTCTTTGTGGGCAGGTGCATAAATACCCCGGCACTCCAGCCTTCATTCTCGCCGGTATGTCCAATTGTTTCAAGCCCTTCATAATTCATGAACCGGTAGCCCAGACCACTTTTTTCCTGATCAGAAAATGGTACAACCGATTTCTCCATTAATTGTATCGTTGTTGATTTCAAAACTTTATTCAATTGATCTGAATCAGCAGTTATGGATAGCTCAGCAAAATGAGCAAGGTCCAGAACTGTGGTTTGCAATCCTGCCGCCGCCTGTTCTGTAAATACCCTGTTCTTTATGGGTTTCCCTGAAGCATCATAGGCAGTTGCAGAACCTGCCATCATATCTTCAGTCCATTCATAGTGGGTATGATTCAGTCCTAAAGGTTTAAAAACATTCTTTTCCATATAAACCGCGAACTTCTCTTTTGTTCTTTCTTCCAGCAGTAATTGTGCAAGTGTATAGCCACCACCCGAATATTCCCATTTCGTTCCCGGCTCACTAATCAGGCGTACACTTTCTCCGTTTCTTTTTGTCTTGCCAGAAAGTGATTCTTCTAAACTTAACAGTGGAACTCCCTGCTCTGAACCTCCATACCCATGCACCGAAAGCCCTGCTGTATGGCTGAGAATACGTCGTAAAGTAACTTTTGAGATATCATATTGAGATACAGGTAATTTCCAGCGTACCAGTGACTGATCAACTGGATCATCCAGCTTTATGAGCCCTTTTTCAGTCATTTGCATCATTCCCCATGCAGATACCATTTTGGATACAGAACCCACATTAAAAATAGTTTCTGTAGTGATTGTTTTTTTACTTTCCATATCAGCAAACCCGATGCATTGTGTCCAGGCTATTTTTCCATGTTGGATAACTGCTATGGCTACTCCGGGCACATGATTATTTTTGGTGGCTTCCAGACCTACACGCTGGATTTCCATATAGAGTGAGTCTGTTTGGGAAGCCACATTTTCAGCATTTCCGATTTCAACCACCTGTTTTGTGGCTGAACAGGAAAAAAGAAGTACGGTAAAAGAAAAAGCAACGAGCCCCTGTATCCTGTTTTTAATCATTTTTCTATGTATTTGTAATACCTTCCGTTTCAGAATATGGCAAACCATAATGAAACGTAAAGCCAGTTTATATTATTTTTCCAAACCATAACCGTGACTAATCTGACTGCGGGTTTCCCAGTATCTCTTTGTAAATATTTCCGGATTAGTTTTAGCTTCCAGGAGTGATAAAATCCTTTTGAACTGGGGTTCAAGGTAAAAACCTTTGTTCAAATCCACTTTTCCACCGGAGTAATAAATCGTAGCAGTGGATGTCTTATATTTTCCAAGTCTCACCATATCAACCTTCGTCATATCATTCCAGGAAATAAGATAAGTCTTAAAACCACCAACAAAACGTATTTCATCATTTGAAATAATAAGTTTTTGGCGGGTAAATAAAAACATGGAAACAGCAATAAAGAAAATCAGGGGAGCTAAAAAAAGCAGCCATCCTGCATTTTTTATCATGAGAACGTTAATCCCTAATACAAATACCAAAATACTTAATATACGATAGGTTATTTTCTGCCATCGTGGTGCTGAAAACACTTCTTCAGTTAATAGTTCTCCCATATTGTAAATATATGATTTTCTGCAACAAAACGACATAATTCTCACCTACCGACCGCCTGCTTTAATTTGAACTGTTTTCATGAATAATATTCCCATATCCTAAAAACAATGCCTATCGCGATCCATGTTTCTATAATCCTCTATGAAAATATGAGGTATACTGTCCGGATATAATTGGTTTTACTGCGGATTAAACCAATTCCATAATGAAATGAGAGTCTGGAATATTTTTCGACAATCTGTGTCATTGTAATACAAAGAGCTCATATGAGGCAATACCGCCTCACATTAGATTTTTATTTTGTGGAAAAAAGTAAAAGTGTTTTGGAAGCTTATGCAGAACTTGTTTAAACGTTTTTATTTCAACCACAAATCGAAGATTCGACGTAGTCAAAAGTCACAAAGATTCTTGAACACTTAAGTTTAATAAACTAAAGTGTTTATAGCGTTTCAATCAGCTTTTGCGATTAAATTTTTAATTAATGTAAACAGGCTTGTACATTGAGAAAGAAAACAATGGATCTATCACGAAAAATGATACAGGAAAATAACATCACCTGTATACGCCGGTTTTTGGTGATCTCTGATTAAGAGTTTTGCCTCAACCAGCACTTTTACAGTTCCTTTGAGATTGGTCACAGATTTCACTGTGGCTTGTAACCGGACGTCACTATTGACCGGAACTGCCTGTCCAAATTTAAAGTTCTCGATCCCATAATTGATTTCCATCGTTACATTTCTCACATCAGCAATTTGCTTCCAGAGATAAGGAATCAATGATAATGTTAAATAGCCATGAGCAATGGTAGATTTAAAGGGGCTTTTATTTTTTGCCTTTTCTTTATCGACATGAATCCATTGATAATCTAAGGTGGCCTCAGCAAATTTGTCGATCTGGTCCTGGTCTATTGTATGCCAGCCGGAGACTCCGATCATCTGACCTTCATAAGCCTTATATTCATTATAACTGTTGATAGTAATCATATTATTTGGTTGCCCCGATGGGGTCTGTATGTTGGATGAACATTTATTTTGCTATAGTCATTGGTACAACAACTTTTCTTCAAACCGATGTCAGTATTTTAGTATTCAAATATCAGTCCGAATTAATTAATTTCAAATCAATTAATTTTCTTTTCAGCAAATTTTTAAAAAACCTCTTGCTTTATGCAAGAGGTTAATGAACACAATGTAACTTACATTAATGTTCTTTCAAACAATATTCCAGATACTAAAAGTGTATGGATTTTGAGTCTGTAAAAAAATCTGACTGCAATTATGCAGTACATGATTTTTTACATCTGCAAACAGGTTTAATTATGCTAATTTTACGTTAACAGCGTTTAAACCTTTATCACTTTTTTGTACTTCAAAAACTACTTTATCATTTTCACGGATCATTTTTGTGTTTAATCCTGAAGAATGTACGAATATGTCTTTACTCCCGTCTGCTGGAGAAATAAACCCGAAGCCTTTTGCTTCATTGAAAAATTTTACGGTGCCTTCTTGCATTGTAATTAATATTAAAAATTGTGTATATTTTGATCTGTAAACTCTACAGATTTATTTATAAAATAGCTGTTATCAATCAGCAAATCATTTTTTTTTTGCTCTCTTTCTCTACAAAATAGACTGACTGATCAATAATAGTTTGTGATATTGGATAAGTAGGGTTTCCTGTAACTTCTACAGGGTTGATGAGAATTGTTTCTGCAAATTTCCGTACGTTTAGCGGCATGGTTGCCGAAAAGAACAGGGTCTGCTTTTTCTGCGGAACCAGCTTCAGAATTTTTTTCACATCATTTACCAACCCCATATCAAGCATTCTGTCTGCTTCATCCAACACAAGAATCTCAATTTTAGAGAGATCAATATGCCTTTGGTTCACTAAATCTAAAAGTCTTCCGGGAGTAGCGACCAGAATATCCACCCTTTTTCTGAGTGCAGCAAGCTGACTTCCGGCTAAAACACCTCCATAAATAGAAAGTTGTGATAATGGTAAATATTTACTGTATACGCCAAAGTTTTCTTCTATCTGCAGTGCCAGTTCCCGGGTTGGAGTAAGTATTAGAGCCCGTATTTCTTTATGTTCAGGGGTATACCTTTTAAGTAACTGCAGAATAGGCATAGCAAAGGCAGCCGTTTTTTCGGCTCCTGTCTGTGCACATCCTACGATGTCCTTTCCTGCTAAAATCTGTGGAATTGCAGTATACTGTATTTCGGTAGGTTTGGAATAACCAGCTTCTGTAACAGCACGGATAATGGGATTGATTAAGTTTAAATTTTTAAAATTCATTATAAATTCCGGGCTTCCGGCAGTTTGTAAGCAAATCTGTTTATCAGAATTTGTGTTGATGTATTTTAGGATAAACAAATAAGGAATACTCTTTCTCAGCTTATCATTTTGCTTGCTCTAGCTGTAGCAATAATATTAAAAATATTACTGATTAACCTGCAATAACGTATCGCTCCTATGTACAATAGGACTTTTATAATCTCTATCTTCCGCAATTGAAATAAGATTATAAATGGCAGCTGAAAAAGCAAAACTGAAAGAAAAAATTGTGATTTTAAACTATTACAGAGTAGCAAAGGCAGTGACCTGTTTTATAAACATCTGCAAACATACAATAAAGAAAGCAAACAAACCCATTTTTAATGAATTGATTATCAAAAATTTATTCGTAATTTATGCACTTTAAACGAATTGTTTGCAGGCGCGGATGATTTTAATCTTCCTAACTATGCAAACACCTTCTCCCACAACAGACCCTTACCGAAAAACATTACCATTACAAGCTGTGCCGCATGTACGAATTGCTTATTTTATTATGGTACATCATAAGCCTGAAGTATTTAAAGCCATGTTTCAGAAGATTTATACCCGGGATCAGTTCTATCTTATTCATATCGACCGGAAATCTACATCACAGTTCACAGAAGAGATTCAACAGTATGCTGTTCAGTTTCCCAATGTCTATATTTTAGATAGCCTGAATATTGTATCGGGAGGCTTCAGTATGATTCAGGCTGAACTCAACGCGATGGAGTTTCTCTTGAATGTAAGCCGGGAGTGGGATTATTTTATTAACCTTAGCGGTGAAGATTATCCGCTTAAATCTCAACAAATCATCCGTAAATTCCTTACGGTCAATAACGGCCGAAATTATCTTTTTTATTATGATCAAAAGTTTTACAGGCCGGATACCCTACAGCGAATACAGAATCATTTTACGGAACTAGCCCATGTGATCTCCTCATTCATTTATAAAAGAGAGTTTATGAAAGGAGTGACACCTTATATTGGCGGAAAATGGTTTATGTTTACAAGAGAAACCTGCCTATTCCTTACCAACAATAAAAGAGTAATGGATTTTGAGGAGTACTACCTTTATACGTTCTTACCTGCGGAATCATTTTTTCAGACCGTTCTTATGAATACATCCTTCAGTGATATTATCGTCAATGATGATAAAAGAGCGGTAATCGGGAAATCAATTTTCAAAAACAAGCAGGACATCCTGAGCTATATTAAGTCTCTGGAATCCAGCAACCAGCTTTTTATCAGAAAAATAAATAATAAAACGGATGAAAGCATCCTGGCTTATATTGAAAACAGTTTCCATATTCCTTTACCGGAAATTGATGAAATTGAAAAAGAACTCAAAAGAGATGGCTATGAAAACAACTGATTTTTTACTATAGTTTACAATATATAAATCCCTAAATAATAATAGCACCATGTTCAATGATGCTATTTTATTTTATAGTACTAAAATTTATTGGGTAGACTGTGTTATTACTGAGTTGGTTTTTTGGACAAAATCATTCCACTGTTTATTCAGGTGGGTAATAGCAAGCTTTTTTTCATTGTCATTCATAGAAGAATAGGTAATGGAATTAAAAACCAGTTTTTTCAAGGCTTTTACATCCAACTCCCAATAGACAAAAGCAACCCAGAAATCGTAGCTAAGCCCTTCATATCCGTATACCGACGGATCATCACTGTTTATGGAGCACTGTACCCCATTACTTAATAACACTCTTGCCGGATGATTCCTTAAGTCACTTACATATCCTAAAATCTGGTTACTGATTGGGCTTACCTCAACCAGTTTATTCTGTTTTTTGATCAGCTCCATCGTTTTCGGAAAATAGATCAGGTTTAGGCCATGACCAATCCTTCGGTTATTCAACAATGAAGTATCAAAAACATTTTTATTAAAGACTGAATTACTTTCACCGGCATGGAGGAAAAGAGGCATTTCTACACCATACTTTTTACTAAGTCCGTCCAATGCGCTCCAGTTTTTCTCAAAGAAATTAATAGGATGGCCTGCCGCTTCATCTGCCACAAGATCAAACCCGGAAATCATCTCCGGAAATTCTTTTTTGAGTTCAAAAGCTGTTTCAAGCTGCTTTTCAATATTTTCAGGATCTAAAAACTTAAAACTTGAATAAATGAGTTTCAGGCTGAACTGAGGGTCTGATTTCTGCACTTCTTTAACGATATCCTGCAGGTCGGTAATCGATTTCTTTAAAGGATATTTACCGTGTTGAAAATCATAAAGTTCTTCAAAAACATATCGGATTTCCAGATGCTGTACTTTATCTTTCGCCAAATCCTGGAAGCCTTTCAGATAATATTCTTTAAAAAAAGGACGATAAGGCAACAGCAGATTAATACGTTGAAAACGTTTCTCAAACTCAATCCAATAGTTGGTATAGTTACATAATTTATCCCTCTTCAGAGTGAGAAGCTCCAATAATTCTTTTTCAAAATGAGGATCTGAAAGAAGTTTTTTATCAAGACTTACAAATCCTTTTGGAACTTTCCCATTTTCAAAAAATGCCAGTTGACCTACAATAAATTGATCACTGTCTTTTTGGTCATACACATAACATTCTTTATATTTTCTTGCAGTTGCAACTACCCATTTCATATCGGTAACTCCTCCACTGTGGGTATGCAACAAGCCGCCTTTAGGCATTGTTTGAAAAACTTTATACAGCTTACTGCCTTCTATCAACGGTTTTAATTCATTAAAAGAGCTGTTATATAAAGGGATCTTTTGTTTCTCTGTTTCGCTAAGGAATTGCGCTCGTAGTTCAAATAATTTTTTATCTAATGTAAGTTCAGCATCAGATAAGTGTATATCAGCATCAAAAGCAACTGCTTTATTTTCCTTTTCTAACGACATCCAGTTCTGCTCATAGGTGGATTTTTCAACCACTTTAGTTTGTGCCCCGAACAAAGGAAATCCAAAAAGCAGGATATAAGTAGAATATTTTCTCATCATAAATAGTAAGGTTCGTTTTCCACAACAGTTTTTGGAACAACTCATTGTGTAAATGAAATTATTTTCAAAAATATAATTAATTTTCCTGTTAAAAGAACTTCAATCGAAGAAGATAACGGAAAATATCTCCTAATTCCGTCAAAATATGATACTTGAATATTTTTATTTTTTTTATTAAACCCTATCTTATGGCAGGAGATATTAATTATTAGCTATTTACCTTTACATGGAAAAGCCAAAAACTACCCTGCCTATGTAATCACATTCATATCCATCATATTTTGTATAAGGAACAGGTTTTTCCTGTTCATTAAAACAAATAGCACCATTTGAGTAAAATGGTGCTATTCTATTATAATTGTTCTCAATTTCCAGATATAATCAGTCAAACTTAATAAACATCTGATCAAAATTCATGGTCATTTTGTTGAATTGGCGGATCACGTCCTGGCCAATATTTCCGTAAACTGTTTCTTTATTAATTTTAGCTGTTAGCACACTTACATTTTCAAGAGGAACTTTCTTATCCAGGATATGAAAAGTGTGGTTGATCTTAAACCCTTCATATTCAATTTCCCCACCGGCTCCACCCATGCTGATTTTAGTTACCTGATACTCTTTGTCAATATTTTTTTTATTCTCCTGATAAAAAGGGGCATACAAAATGGTATGATCGGCTCCCGTATCGAATGAAAAATGCTTTCCATCGATAAAAATAAGGGGAGATAATCCGTCAATAGCCAGATTGGAGACTGTATTTATTTTCGTTTCTGTGTCGGGTACTATAAAATAATCGTCCTGCGTCAGCTGAACTTCTTTTAATGCTTCTATAACGGGAAATCCGAGGATACCATTGATCTGGTATTTGATTTGAGGAAAACTGAGTGCGCTATCTGCAAATACCAGAAAAACAGCGTTTTCCACGGTAATATTTCCGAGAACCAATTTTTTGCAGACCGCAAGATCGGCTTTAACGGAAATACCGGTAATAGCATCTACGTCAATAGCTGCCGGAATGATCTTCATATGTAAGCGTTGAGCAGCTGAAGTTGAAATCGTAGAAATATTAGCTCCTGTATCAAAAATAAAGTTCATCGTATCTTCTCCAATATTCACTTTCAGGTTTTTCAATCCTGCCCCGTCTTTTTCCATTTTCAAACGGGTTGCACCATTCAATACCACTTTCTGACGGGGCTCATTTTCCAGCGCGGTCCAGATTTTCAGATTATTCTTCAGGTCATTTTTTTCATCTTCTGTAAGCAAACTTTCATATTGTTGAAGAGTTTCCTGTACTGCTTTTTTAGCTCCGGCATAATCATACTGTTTCATACAGTTATCTTCTTTAATATGCCAGATTTTAAGCTTCAGCGAGTCTGGAAATGAAGTTTTTAAGGCTTCCAGTTCAGCTATTTTCCTGTTAGATTCTTCAGGTTTGTTAAATGCATTATCAAGCACCGCTTCTGTAAAATATTGATATTCCACAGGCAGTTTTTTCTTATGTACCGCAAAAGATGAATGGGCTTCAAAAAAATTCTTTTGCTTTATTTGAGTATATATCGTATTAAATGCTGAAGCAGATGTTTGTCCAAAACCTGTAGGAGACATAAATAGCAAGATAAATAACACTGCTGTACGTATTGTATTTATTCTTCCGAATGATTCCGTTTGTAAAAACATTCTTACATAATTTTGTGTATTCTTCATTATAATAACGTTCATTTATTGAGTTTTATCTGAATCTGCTAATTTATTAAAACTAATCATGTTTTAACGCAAAAATCATTTTAAAAGGTACCTCATCAGGCAATAGAAAATCAAATTCATGACAGTTACAACAAAGTAAATTGACTCTTACAACAAAATGAAAAAGAAAAATCCGGAATACCTTTGCTGTATACCATTAAAATACCAAAACAATGCAAAACAGTAATTATCAGGGTGCAATGCAAAAGCCTATTATTTCAGGGTTTAATGCACAGTCAACAGCAGAAGAAGTGATCAAAGGGATTGATCTTACAGGAAAGGTTGCCATTGTAACCGGAGGAAATACAGGTATCGGTCTGGAAACGACTAAAACTTTGGCTGCAGTGGGAGCAACCGTTATTGTACCTGCCCGGAACATAGAAAAAGCGATAGAAAACCTGAAGGGAATTGATAACGTAGAAATAGAGCCGATGGATCTCATGGATCCTTTGTCTATTGATGATTTTGCGGAAAAATTTCTCGCATCCGGAAGGTCTCTTCACCTGTTGATCAACAATGCAGGTATTATGTGGGTGCCACTGCGCAGAGATGAACGGGGTATTGAATCGCAGCTGGCTACGAATTACCTGGCTCAGTTCCAGTTAACAGCAAAATTATGGCCGGCTCTTAAAAGTGCTCATGGAGCCAGAGTGGTTAATGTATCCTCACAAGGACATCAGTTTGCCCCTTTCAATTTCGAAGATCCCAATTTCCTGACCCGTGAATATGAAACCCTTCAAGGATATGGCCAATCTAAAACAGCAGTTAATCTTTTTTCTCTTGAGCTAGATAACCGGGCAAGATCAGCGGGAGTAAGAGTATATTCTGTACATCCGGGGTCAATTGCCGGTACAGAATTGGGAAGAGAAGCTCCCCTGGAACTTTTCCAAAAAATGGGATTGACAGACGCTCATGGAAATATCCCTGAGGAAATACGCTCTACCTTAAAAACAATTCCTCAGGGTGCTGCCACAACAGTATGGTGTGCCATCAGTCCACAACTTAATACCATAGGAGGAGTATATTGTGAAGATACGGATATTGCTCCATTAGCTCTTGAAAACACAGTAACAAAAGGAGTAAAACCATACTCTTTAGATCAATCCAATGCCAACCGTTTATGGGACTGGAGTGAGAAAATAACAGGCATCAGATTTCTTGTGGAATAAGGCAAAACAGAACACTGCAAAATGTATTATATTTATTAATCTAAAAATATCATGAGCCATGGATCATATTTCAAAATACCTGACAAAGGAGATCAAATTATCCTGTTATGAGGATAAACTATTCAAGTCAGATCTTATGTTTGATGATCATATGCTGGTGTGGTTTATTTCCGGCGAAACCAAAATCATACAGGCAGGCAAAACTTATTACTTCCATGCCGGCGATACTTTTTTAATTCCCCGAAATCAGCTGGCTACAGTTGTCAACTATCCTAAGGATGGGCTGCCTCATAAAACCGTTGTACTGCATCTCTCTGTAGAGCGCCTGAAGCAATACTATGAAAAAATTGACCTTCCCAACCCCATACTCCCGGAACAGTGTATCTATAGTTTTAGTAACCATCCGTTACTGAAGAGCTATTTAAACTCTTTGCTGCCCTATTTTGAAATGGAGGAAACCTTTCCTGAGCATATTGCTTCTCTTAAAATGACTGAAGCTATTGCAATCCTCAGATCTGTAAATCCAGATGTAGATAAAGTTCTTACTCATTTTGATGCTCCGGGAAAAGTGGACCTTGTCAATTTTATGGAACGGAATTTCATGTTCAATATGCCTTTGGAGAAACTTGGGTATCTCACCGGTCGCAGTCTTTCTACCTTTAACCGGGATTTTAAAAGACATTTTAACAGTACTCCTCAGAAATGGCTGATTGCCAAAAGGCTTGAACTCGCCTACTACCAGTTGGCAGAAAAAAACAGGAAACCTAAAGACATTTTCCTTGAAGTAGGATTTGAAGATCTCTCCCACTTTTCTTTTGCTTTTAAAAAGAAATACGGAATATCGCCGGCCAAGCTTAAGCCTGGCTTACGGTAAAATGGACTTCTTCAGAATGGTAAGATCGCTTTTTTATTTAAAGTTTTAAATTTCTGCTGTTTTCAAATTAAATCCCCAAAAAGCACTCCTATTTGGGGATTCTTTAGTCTTATTTATGAGAGCTGTTCAACAGTCTGTATTTAAACTTAGAAAATGGTTTCTCAATTAAATACCTGTACAGCAGCCCTCCTCCAATACAGGCAAAAAAGCAGATCATAAGGCTTATATTGTCTGAAGTTTGAACTCCCAAATAATCAAGACCGGTTTGTACCATATGAATGATTCCTTTATGAGAAAGGTAAACGGCATACGATAAAGCAGCCAGCTGCGTGGTAGCATAGCATCTAACCCGGGAAAAAAATGAAGATTCAGATACAGCAGACATTACCAGTATTCCGTAACTAACAGCCACCAAAGTAAATCCAAAGACAGAAGCTTCTTTTGAAGCCTGCTCATTACAAACCCAGAATGAAACTCCCAGCAGTACCATTCCCAGGAAAAAAAGCTTATTTCCATGACGGTGAACAAACCTCTTAAACACTGATGAATACTGCATTAAATAGCCAATCAACACCCCTATTCCCAAACCGTCTAACCGGGCATAGGTCGGATAATAGATGTTCATATACCACAAACGCCAGAACTCCGAAGAATTACTATCAGCGGAAACTAAAAACTGGTTCCACATGAAGAATCTGAGTACCAGAGAAAAAGGGATCAGCAGAATAATTAAAACAGCTATATATTGAAACAGCTTGATCCGCTTTACCATCAAAAGAAATAAAGGAAGGAGAAGATAAAACTGCTCTTCGATGCACAATGACCAGGCATGGGAAAATGTACCCTGATCAATTACATTCAATCCTAAATTCTGAGTAAAGGAAATGAACTTCCATAAAGGCGGCAATGCTTCCCTCTCCCTGAAAAAAGGAAAAGTAAAATACAGCAACAGGGTAACCCCATATGGTGGAATAATTCTGAAAAAACGTTTCGTATAAAATATGTTCAGACTGATCGTTTCCTTATTTTCTATTTCTTTAAACAGCTGGCTCGATATCAAAAAACCACTTAATACGAAAAAAAGATCAACGCCCGTCCAGCCGAATCTTCCTACACTGTCAATCCAGACCGGATGCCTGAACGCCCGATAATGATACATTAAAACCAATATAATGGCCAGGGATCTCAGATGATCCAACCCGTACAACCTTTCTGACTGTTCTTTCATTTCATTTTTTTGCAAATGTTGCCAGTTTCCGGAATACTTTTTACCGTGACATTTGGAAAACAGCTAAAATGATGTCAACAGTAGAATAAGCCGTCTGAATATCAAACCATGTTATTCATCCTCAATTGATAGTCTTCAGCAACATTTTTCACCTGCTCTGTTTTAGATTTTATATTTTTGAAGATGAAAAATGAGTCAGAGGTTCATATCAGACGTACCCTATATTTCCAGTTATTTTTTTGGTCAGCTTTATTTCTGTTTGGTATTGCAAGAAATTATGGCGAATATGATGGGTTGTCTGCAGAGATCATCATTTATAATTTCTGCCATTGGATTTTTCAGATTATTGCCGCTAATTTTATTTATTTCTTTCTCTTCAGATATTTATTTGACAGGAAAAAATATCTTGAGTTTTCTGTATCCTTGATTATAAGCCTTTATCTTCTCTCGGCCATCAACAGGTTCTTTATTGTTTACATTGCTGAACCTCTTTTTATGAATGAAACGAAAGACAGCATTTACAGCATTTTTACAGATCTGAAATATCTTCTGCTTTATTATACTTTTCCTATCATCAGCGGAGCATTTATCTTTATTTCAATGATGTTTTTCATGCGCTACAAAGATGAAAAAGAGAAAGCTGCAGACCTTCAAAAAGAAAAAGCCGAACTGGAGTTACAAGCCCTCAAATCCCAGCTAAATCCTCATTTCCTTTTTAATACCCTGAATAACATATATTCGCTTTCACTCAGCCATTCTGAAAAGACTTCTCGATCTATCAGCCAGCTTTCGGATATTTTAGATTATATTTTATACAAAGGGCAAAAAAAGTGGGTATCTGTTTCTGATGAGCTGGATATTCTTGAAGATTATATTGCTTTGGAAAGTCTCCGGTACAGTACTGGCCGGTTAAAGATAAGCAGGCAGACCGTATTAAACTCCTCCAATACTATCCCACCACTTCTCTATCTCAGTTTAGTAGAAAATGCCTTTAAACATGGGGCTGGCAAAAATATTAGGCAGACAGAAATAAAAATAGAGATGGAAACCAATGCCAAATATTCGGCCTTTATAATTGAAAATACTTTTCATGAGGAACAGGCTGCTAATGAGAAAGGAATTGGCCTTCAAAATATAAAAAAACAGCTCCGGCATTATTATGATGAAAATTTTACTTTCAGAATTTCCCGGGAAAACAATATTTTTAAAGTTGAAATAATCACGCCTTCACAATATGATTAACTGTATTATAGTAGATGATGAGCCTTTGGCAGCAAAATTACTGGAGAACCATATCTCCAGAATCGATCATTTGAAACTAATTGGGAAAGCTGAAAATGCGATGGAAGCCTATAAAATAATTCAGAATCAACCTGTAGATCTGATGTTTCTGGATATTCAGATGCCTCACTTAAACGGAATTGATTTTTTAAGGTCACTGTCTCAGAAACCGGCAACTATTTTCACCACGGCCTATCGTGATTTTGCCATTGAAGGTTTTGAACTGGAAGCAATTGATTATCTCCTTAAGCCCATTACTTTTGAACGCTTTTTTAAGTCGGTAGAACGTATCCTAAGAAATACAGCGGCTCCCCAGGAAGATTTTATCATATTCAAGACTGAAGGAATGCAGCGGAAAATTTTTCTTTCAGAAATCATTTATTTTGAGAGCCAGGGAAATGACATTAAAGTAGTGTTGGCTACAAAGGAAAGTTTTATTTCAAAAAATAAAATAACAGATTTACAAGTAATCCTTATTTCCAAAGGTTTTGTAAGAATTCACAGGTCATTTTTGATCAATGCTGATCGGGTTACTGCTTTCAACACCACCGAAGTATTTCTTGGCAGTCATCATATTCCTGTCGGAAGAAGCTACCGGCAAGAGTTTGACTCTTTCATATTGGCAGTTTCAAAAAACAGATTATTGTAACCTTACTGATGAATCATGTATTATTTAAAAATGCTATCCGTTTCATAGCTTTCTTTTTCTGATTATAAAAATTAACACTTATTTTAAATAGCTTTATCTCAGATAGTCTGAAAACTAATTTTCAGTCTGTTTTTCAACACCTTACACCTGATAATTTCCGATCTGTTTTTTTCAGAGATTTAAAAAAGAGGATATGCGTGAAAAACAAATAAACACCTGATCTTCAAATCATTACTTACAACCACTATTTCATAGCTCCCACAGGCAATTCCTCATGAATATCAAAAAAAAGTATTACTTTTGTTTAAAGAATAAAAATTGTTATTTAACTTTTTTATTAGTAAGTTTATATACACCAATTTGTAAAACATTAAAATTCAATTCATGAGAAAAATAATTCTACTTATTACATGCATGTTCAGCATTTCAGTTTTCTCACAAATTAAAGTGTTGAAAAATGAGAGTTTAGTGGAAATTGGTAAAGATAATTCCGTAGGTTTATATAAAAAAGAAGATAAGTTTACCATCAATTACCAGGATCTGAACACCAGCAACCTGAATACCATCCGATCTTTCTCATTCCAAAATCTGAATGGGGATGTATCAGGGCTTTATAAACTTATCATGGAGGGCTTTGTAACAGCTATTCCCGATGAAAATATTATCCTGGAACTTCCTAATGATATTATCGAACTTCATTATGAAAAAAACTATGGTCAGCAGACACTCCAGTTTATTCAGATTATCAACAAGAACCGGAAGTATATCGGAAAATCTCAGTTTTTAACCCAAAAACAGGTTGAGAAAATTTTTGGTAAAACAAATGGTAAGTATGCATTGTATGAAAAATCGGCTGTTGTCAATTCAAAATCAGGTCCAAATACAGCCTCTACAGCAACACCAAGATCTACTGGCGGCAGTAAGAAATCAAAAAAATAAGTATAATTTAAAAATATTGTGAAACTCATTCCATCGAATGAGTTTTTTTATTTTATTTTTGCACAAAGACATTAATCATTATGCCGCTTCAGATAATCAATTTGACTAAAAAGTTTGGGGAACAAACTGCCCTTAACAATATCAACATTTCTATTGATAAAAATGAGATCATCGGCCTTCTCGGTCCTAATGGTGCCGGAAAATCCACTTTAATGAAATCCATCGTTGGTGCATTGAAAATTGACCAGGGCGAAATTATTTTTAATGGTCAAAATATTTCTGAATATGCCATTGAAAGTAAGAAAAAAATAGGATTCCTTCCTGAAAACAATCCACTTTATCTTGAAATGTATGTTAAGGAATATCTTCAGTTTGTAGCAAATATTCATAAAATTTCTGAAGCCAGAGTAGATGAAGTGATTCAGCTTGTAGGGATCACACCGGAAAAGTCAAAAAAAATAAGTCAATTATCTAAAGGATATAAGCAACGTGTTGGGTTGGCCCAGGCTATTATTCACCAACCCGATTTGTTAATTTTGGATGAACCCACTAATGGTCTGGATCCTAACCAGATTATTGAAATCAGAAATGTGGTAAAAGAAATTGGTCAGCAAAAGACGGTTTTACTTTCTACCCATATCATGCAGGAAGTGGAAGCTCTTTGCTCCCGCGTTATCCTTATTCATAAAGGGAATATCCTTCAGGACTGTCCTATTGATGAGTTTAAAGGCAAATTTAACAGCCTGGAAGAAGCTTTTGCAAGCTATACTGCTGTATCCAGCTAAGATTTACAACTTTAAATAAGAGAAATCTGCGGGAGAAATATCAACCACAAAAGTCACAAAAGATTTATACACTCAAGATTTTTAAAAGTGGCTATCACACTGCTGAAAAGTACACATAAGTTTTATGAAAATCTCTGATTTTCTTCTAACCTATATGCAGTAATTTTTAAACTTGCTTAAGTGATCTAAAGTGTTAAAATAAGCCTTTCAAACAATGGCATTGTGTCATTCAGCTGAAATCTAAACATAATATAAATCTGCTCAATCTGAGGGAGAATAATATCAACCACAAAAGCCACAAAAGATTGAAACACTTAAAATTTTTTAAGTGACTATCACACTGCTGAAAAGTACACATAAGTTTTATGAAAATCTCTGATTTTCTTCTAAAGTGAACTTACCTATATGCAGTAATTTTTAAACTTGCTTAAGTGATCTAAAGTGTTAAAATAAGCTTTTCAAACAATGCATTGTGTCATTCAGCTGAAATCTAAACATAATATAAATCTGCTCAATCTGAGGGAGAATAATATCAACCACAAAAGGCACAAAAGATTGAAACACTTAAAATTTTTTAAGTGGCTATCACACTGCTGAAAAGTACACATAAGTTTTATGAAAATCTCTGATTTTCTTGTATATATATACATTTAGATTCCTGCGGAATGACAAGGTAAATGGAAAGCCCCATCATTATCTTTTAACTTCAAGGAATTTGAAATCAGATGCTCAAATATACCAATTGAAGACTGAACATTCCCCTCCACCGGAGGGGTGGCAAATCGAAGATTTGACGGGGTGGTAAATACTACTGCCACATAGTAAACTTATCTCTGTAAAAATGGCTCTATATTTGATGAAACTCTGATTAGTAACCAATAACCTTTAAAATATGATTAAAAGCTTCTTATTAGGAACTTTCTGCCTGGCTCAGTTTTCTTTTGTATATGCGAAAGAAGTTCCGAATGAATCAAAAGACCATCATGTAACCTCTTATGCTACTTTTCAAAAAGTACCCAAAACGGTCATTATTAAAACAAAGAAATTTAAGATAAGAATTGACAAACAGCCCAACGGTAAGTATTTGTATCAATCATGGAATGCAAACGCTAAAATCACGGCAAAACCAAGCATGATCATCAGTGATGGGGAACTGGTTCCTGACGGTACGGGAGGCAATTACTATATCGTTTTTAACAATCAGGGATACACCTATCAAGTTTGGAGAAACTATCTTACTGATTCAGCCAAAAAAGCACCTTATACCCTTACTGTAAATGATGAAAATGATCAGGAAATTGTACGCGAGGACGGACAAGTAGTGAAGAAATAACTGGATCTAGTATGGATCTCAACCCATAAAGCACTGTAGTATTTCTTCATATTTTACCATATAAAATCCTGCATTGTGATGCAGGATTTATGTTATGTTCCTAATTTTTTCAGTTCCGTGTGATACTGGCTGATTTCAAAACTTTCTGAGGCCGCATTATATCCAATATCAAAAATTTCTTCCAGCCTGTCTTTTCTCCGTTCAAACATTCCGTATGTTGATAATTTCTGTGAAGTAATAAACCAGTCACAATATTCAAACTTTATTTTTTCAATCCTGTAGGAAAGCAGGTCGTAAGAACGTGAAACGATAGCTTTGATTGATTTTAGGTCATTAATATGGGTATCATGGGGTGGTGATACAAAAACTCCGATAAGCTTGTCACATTCGTCCCTGATAATGTCTGCCGGAAAATTATTAAGCACTCCCCCATCACAATACATTTCTTCATCAATGATGTAAGGCGTTGTGATTCCCGGTATAGAACAGGAGGCAATAATAGCATCTACAATTTCGAAATTTTCATCAAAAATTTTCTGTGTTCCTGAAACCAGCTCTGTGGCTACAATTTTCACTTCAATATCCAGATCCTTTAATTTCATATCATGAAAAATGGGCTTAAGATAATTCCTAAAAATGACCGAAGAAACCAATCCGGGTTGATTGAACGTAAAATGTTTCCAGTTGAAAAAATAAATTGAATTGAAGAACTCAAGAATTTCTTCTGGTGTTTTGCCTACAGCATGCAGGCATCCTACAATAGATCCTGCACTACAGCAAGAAAGGATATCTACCTCTATGTTTTTTTCTTTCAAGAATTTTAATACTCCTGCATGGGCGATTCCTTTCGTACCACCTCCTGATAAAACAAGTCCTACTCTTTCAAAATTCATAGAATAAATGTAAGAAATCGGCGTGAGAAAAACAGATTAATTTTTATAAATGTGTTGATTTTAAAATTATTTTAATAAAAAACTAGTATTTATGGTTTATAGGTTTATTTAATTTACTGGTATCATTTTTACCTTACTGTCTTCTCATTTTCTCTTGTCATAATAAAAACACTCCCATAAAAGTTTACAGGAGTGCACTGTTTTCTTATTCAGATAAAAAAATGTTTTATTTCAACAGATATTCCTGCATAAATCTAATCATGGCAAGACGTTGAAAATCGATATTTTCTTTTTTTCTAAAACCATGGCCTTCATTTTTTGCTTCAAGGTACCAAACTGTTTTTCCCTGCCCCTTTAACTTATCCCTCATCTGAATAGCTTCTGATACAGGAACTCTGGGATCATTGGTTCCCTGAACGATAAACATAGGTTTTTTAATCTTATCGATATTATTCAAAGGCGCAATTTTCGTGAAAAATTCTGCCATTTTAGGAATTCTTTCATCTCCATATTCTACTCTTCTCAGGTCTCTCCTATACTCTTCAGTATTTTTAAGGAATGTATTGAAATCGGAAATCCCCACTACATCCATGGAACATCTGATTCTGTCGGCATACTCATACGCTGTAGCCAGGGTCATAAATCCTCCGTAGCTTCCTCCTGTGATCATAATCCTGTCTTTATCCAGATCCGGTTGCACTGCAATCCAATCCAGTAAAGCACCGATATCTTTTACAGAGTTCATTCTCAAATATCCGTTATCTGCGGCAATATAGGCCTTTCCAAAGCCTGAAGACCCTCTTACATTAGGTGCAATCACTGCGATACCCATTTCATTCGGAAAATAATTGGCCTGCCCAAGTGATGTGGCCATAGACTGCCCTTCAGGACCTCCATGAATTGAAATCAGCACCGGTCTTTTCCCTGTAAATTTTGCTGGTGCAGGATAGTAGAATCCTGTAATTTTCATACCGTCAAAACTTTTCCATTCTATCAGTTTTGGAACAGCCATGTCCGTAGGCTGCATTTCTCCCTGCTCACTTTCTGTCCATTTTTCAATACTTTGAGAGGCTATATCCATTTTATAGATATCAGATCCTGAATTAGCTGCAGATTGTGAGAAATAAAGAGATTTTCCATCTCCTGAAAATTTCCCTCCCCCAATAAGGCCAACCGGAATATTGCTTACCGGTGTATATTTCTGGTTATCCGTATTCAATAAATACAGTTTGTTGATCCCACTCTCATTGGTAATGAAAGATAGTCTGGATTTATCTCTAGAAAGATCATAACCTTCTACATTCCACGGAATAGCAGTGGTCAGATAACTGATCTTTTTTGTTTTCACATTCAGAACGGCCAATCTGCTGAATTCATTATCCCTGTCTGTAATATAATAGATTTCATCAGGTTTTTTTCCAAAAGAAGCATTGAGCTGAACAATTCCTTTTTCTTTTCTGTCTGTAACAGGTTCTAATTTCTTTGTTTCTGTGTCGTAGATATACAGATAAGAATCATTGGCAGAAACATATTCTGTGATCAGCAACTTCTTATGATCATCAGAAATATCGCTGATTCCCCATCCTCCACCTTTAAGTTCCAAAACAGGCTTGGTTTCTTCGGGTCTTAGGGGATTCATATAATAGATATCACGGTCACCTCCATTTCTTTTGGTAGAGGTAAAATAAAATCCTGAACCGTCTTTTTTCCAGGTAATACCACCATTTTGGGTTCTTCCTCCATCGGTAAGCAGCTTGGATTTCAATGTCTTCAGATCTAATGTATACAGCTGCCCAAATTCGTTTCCTCCCGTATCTTTTGAGTAAACAAGGTATTCCCCTTTCGTAGGCTCGTAAGAAGCAATATTAACAGGTTCATCAAAGAAGGTAACCTGTCTTCTGGCGCCCATAGGCATAGAAATCTTATACAGCTGGTTAGTAGAGGCGAAACGGGTAACGGCAATGATTTCTTTTCCGTTAGGATGGATATCTGCCAAAGAAGCATTTCTGCTTTCAGAATATTTTTTAAGACTCTGGCCTAAACTTTTTGGGATTGGCAGAATATTTTGTGCAATAAGATTTTCATTGGGAGCTACAAATTCATTTTTTTCCTGTGCAGAGAAGAAGGCTCCTGCTAAAGCGAAAGCGGCTATGATAGATTTATTCCTCATGTTAATTTTTCACCGAAATTAGGTATTTTTAATAGAAAAACCACAGACAAAATCTGTGGTTTATAATATCAATAAAGAGTTTTGCTCTTTTGTATCTTAAATATGAATAACTTCACCGTAAGCTGCTGCTGCTGCTTCCATGATAGCCTCAGAAACAGTTGGGTGAGGGTGAATAGACTTAATGATCTCATGACCTGTAGTTTCAAGTTTTCTTGCTACAACAGCTTCAGCAACCATATCAGTTACTCCTTCACCAATCATATGACACCCTAACCACTCTCCGTATTTAGCATCAAAAATAACTTTGATGAAACCATCTGTATTTCCGTTTGCTGTAGCTTTACCACTTGCAGAGAGAGGGAATTTACCTACTTTAATTTCGTATCCTTTTTCCTTAGCCTGCTTTTCTGTAAGACCTACAGAAGCTACTTCAGGATGACAGTAAGTACATCCCGGGATATTACCATAGTCGATCTTTTCAACGTGCATTCCTTTGATTTTCTCAACACAAGTAATTCCTTCTGCTGAAGCTACGTGAGCCAATGCCTGAGTTGGGATGATATCCCCAATCGCATAGTAACCCGGTACTGAAGTTTCGTACCATTCATTTACTAAAACTCTTCCTTTATCTGTTTGGATTCCTACTTCTTCTAAACCGATGTTTTCGATGTTGGCAGCAATACCTACAGCAGATAATAGGATATCGGCTTCTAATGTAATATTTCCGTTAGCCGTTTTTACGGTAGCTTTTACTCCTTCTCCACTTGTATCAACGCTTTCTACAGAAGCATTGGTCATAATTTCAATTCCTGTCTTCTTCAGAGATTTCTCTAAGTGTTTAGAGATTTCTTCGTCTTCTACAGGTACGATATTTGGCATAAATTCTACAACAGTTACTTTTGTTCCCATTGTATTATAGAAATCGGCAAATTCTACTCCAATCGCTCCAGAACCTACAACGATCATAGATTTTGGCTGCTCAGGAAGAGATAATGCCTGTCTGTATCCGATTACTTTTTTACCGTCTTGTGGTAAGTTTGGTAATTCTCTTGAACGAGCTCCTGTAGCAATGATAATATGGCTTCCTGAATATTCAGTTACTTTACCATCTTTATCTGTAACAGAAACTTTTTTACCTTTCTGTACAGTTGCTGTACCAAGAATTACATCAATCTTGTTCTTTTTCATTAAGAATTCGATTCCTTTGCTCATTTTGCTGGCTACCCCACGGCTTCTCTGAATAACATTCGGGAATTCAAAGCTAGCTTCCACTTTATTCAATCCGTAATCTTCAGCATGGTTAATATAATGAAAAACCTGAGCAGATTTCAATAAAGCTTTAGTAGGAATACATCCCCAGTTAAGGCAAATTCCCCCTAAGTTTTCTTTCTCGATAATTGCGGTTTTGAAACCCAACTGTGCTGCTCTGATCGCAGTAACATATCCACCAGGACCACTTCCAATGACAATAATATCGTAATTCATTACTTTAAAAATTTTTATGCGAATTTAAGGAAAAATATTGGATGTTTCATGTTTCTGAAAATAGATGTAAAAATGCACCAGCAAGCTTATTTTATTTAATTTTAAATAAAATAAAAGCACAAAAAATCGCTCTTTTTCAACAAACAGCATTCAGAATTGAAAATTTCATAAAATAAAATAAGTAAAAACAGACTTATCTCATTTTAATAAGTGTAAGAAATCTATATTATTTCATACTTCTAAGTAATCGTTTCTGGCTTTGATATTTTTTATTTAAAGCTTTTAACTGATCTCTTTTCATTTGTTTGGTGGCAAGCGGATGATTCAGAATTAATTTCTTTTCAGTATTGTATCTTTTATCGAGCTCACGCATTTTGGCATCTACCAATTCGGTTTTCGACGGATGCGGCGGAAGTGGAGGATGTTTTTGGGCTGAAACATGCATTGATAAACCTACGAACAACAGGGTGAAAATAAATAACTTATTCATGATGTTTATATTTTTAAAATGATTTTAATAAATTAATTATGTTTAATTAAATTCATTTTGGTTTATAATAAAAGTGCACATATCATACCATGATCAAAAATTACAACATAGAGTTTACAATCATTAAAAAACATCAACAATAGTTTATTTATAACTGATTATTTTCATCATATTATGATATTCTAAAAATATTTAATTATTTGGGGAAGAAAAATTATCAAATAACCCTCAAAAAAACAAAAAACGTCTTTCCATGTGATCTGTGAGAGAAAATAAAAATGCATCAATCATCGTCAATTACTATCTTAATCAGTACTATAGCTATTATCTTACGATTTGGAATTTGCTGCAGACTTGTTTAAAAATAAGTCTAAAAAACATACATCACTTACATAGGAATTAAATTATTAAATTAGAAAATATGTAGCATAAAGTAAATTACGTATGTTTTTTTCATATTTTTGTAAAAAACAATTTTAAAAATATGAAAAAATACATTTCGATTCTCTTATTTGGGGCAGTAACCCTAAGTGCACAGGTTGGTATTAATACCACAACCCCCAACAGT
This sequence comes from Chryseobacterium sp. WG14, assembly GCF_024586945.1. NCBI lineage: Bacteria > Pseudomonadati > Bacteroidota > Flavobacteriia > Flavobacteriales > Weeksellaceae > Chryseobacterium > Chryseobacterium sp. WG14. The sequence continues at coordinate 328,259 of NZ_JALCZD010000001.1, read as the reverse complement.
ACTTTAGCAATAAATGGATCTCTGAGAGCAGGTTATAAAGAAGTAGCTACTACCACATATGCCATTACAGCTACTGACCACTATATTACCTACAACGGAACAGGTAATACCACTTTTACGCTTCCTGTTATTGGGAGTGGAACGGCCAGCTATACAGGTAGAATTTATAAAATTAAAAATATTTCTACCTCTAACCTTACCATCCAGCCTTCCGGAGGTAATACTTTGAGGATAGACAGTACTCCTGTTCCCTCTTTTGTAGTGCCGGTAGGAGCTTACGCAGAAGTGGTGAACAATGGGAATACCACTGGCGGAACCTGGGATCTCTCTTTCACGGTTCTTCCTAAGCCAAGTAATGTGGAAATTTATGGATCTCAATTGTCTATTCCTCCTCATGGAAACGGATCACCGGGAGTTGCAGACTGGTCAAACCATACCAATACTTCTTATGATACAGGATCCGGAACGGACCTATGGTGGCTTATCAGTAAATCATCCGTAACCAATGCCCATACAGCTTCTTATTCCAATACAAGCAGAATGACCATTGTTTATGAATATCAGGGAACTCCTTTCAATGTAACCAATATGTATCCTATTCTTACAGCGGGAAATAATTCAAGTTTTCCTGATGTATTTACGGCATCATTTGTAAGTCTTGCCAATAACGGAACCGGCGGAAAGACCAGACTTACGGTATCTGTTGCCCGTATAGACTTCATTGGAGCCAATGGTACCAACAACAGTAACTGGACCGGTACATTCTTACTGAACCTTCTGTTGGCAAGAAAATACTAAAAGATTCAAACATTATACCTTCAAAAGAGCAGCATAAATCTGCTCTTTTTATTTTGAATTACTGTTTGATCTGAATAACTGCAGCATATTTTAATGCGGCCCGGTCCTGCGGAAGCTTTACCTTAATTGTATTTCCATTTTTCTTCCATTGAACTGCAGAAGAAATCCCCAGAACTTTCAATGATTTTGGAGTGAATTGTTCCGGAATAGTAAAGATAAGCTCGGATGGAGCCTTGTATTCTGACTTTGACTGGGTATCCAAATGGAAAATATTTAATGTATGGCCATCTTTGCTCCGGGTATAGTAAAACTCTCCTTCATGATAAGGGGACACGCTTCTTGTTGCAAAAACCGCTGATTCATTTTTCTCCATCCAACCGGAAATTTCTTTTAATCGTTCATACACTACAGCATCGTAGTCGCCATCAGGGCCTGGTGCAATATTCATCAGGTAATTTCCTCCCCGGGAAATTATCTTTACCAGTGTTTCAATGATTTTTTGTGATGATTTATAATTGTCATTGGGAACATAGGAGAAAGAATCTCCCATAGTAATGCAGCTTTCCCAAGGGACAGAAAGTGCCTGTTCCGGAACCGCCTGCTCAGGAGTTATATAATTTTCCCATTTTCCGGAGACAGTACGGTCTACAATAATAATCCCGGGTTGATTTTTACGGGCCATTGCCCCTATTTTATCCATGTCAATATCCTGCTGCACCTTGATCGTCCTCTGCCACTCTACTTTCGGGTCTATGGTATTGAAAGGGCGAACCCAGCCCCCATCGAGCCAAAGAATATCGATTTTTCCGTAACCGGAAGTAATTTCATTCAGCTGGTTAAAAGTAAAGTTCTTAAAGCTTTTCCATTTTTCAGGATATTTCTTAGGGTCATAATTTACATTTCTGTCTTTTGGAGGAAAGTATGACCACCAATAGTCGTCGGAATGCCAATCAGGTTTTGAAAAATAAGCGCCAATTTTAAAACCTTCTTTTCTGAAAGAATTAAAAATCTCTTTTGTTATGTCTGCCTTCGGATTCTTCGAAAACGGGGTTTTTGTTGATGTTATTTTGTAATCGGATTGTTTGGTATCAAACATGGCAAAACCATCATGATGTTTTGTTGTAAAAACCACATATTTCATCCCTGCTTTTTTTGCTGCATCTGCCCATTTCTGTGGATTAAACCCTATGGGATTGAAGGTAGTCTGAAGATTTTCATAGTTTTTCACATATTCATTATATGATTTCCCATGTTCGGGCTTTCTCTGCGTCCATGACTCATCTTCAGGACATAAGGTCCAGCTTTCAACAATTCCCCATTGGCTGTAAGTTCCCCAATGCATAAACAAACCGAATTTCAGATCCTGCCATTGTTCTAAATTCTGTACAACAACAGGATCTATAGGCTTTTGGTATCCTTCAGAAACATTATGGGCCTGTGATAAAAGCTTTGCAGCAATCAAAAATGAAGAAAGGACAATGATTTTTGTTTTTTGTCTGGCTGGCATAGAGGAATCGTTTGTGCTAATTTAACTATCTTCCCATAATATACAATATCAGGTTTTCAAAAGATGATGTATGGCTTCATCCATTCCCGGATAAGAAAAATTAAATCCTGCCTTACTCAGTTTTTCAGGATAAACATTTCGGCTTTTGAGTAACAGCTCGGTTTCTGTTTTCAGCAGGATAGAAGCTATTTCCAGCTGCCAAACCGGCGCATTAAGGCCAAAAGGAATATTCAGCTGTTTTCTTAATTTCCTCATCATCTCTTCATTGGACACAGGGTTTGGAGCTGTTATATTGACGGCCCCCGTCATGTTTTCATGATCTATAATCCATTCCACAGCTTTACAAAAGTCATCAATATGAATCCAGCTTACCATTTGCTGACCCCGTCCCTGCTTACCTCCTAGTCCCAGCTTTGTAATCAGTTTTAATTTTGGAAAAGCACCTCCGTTATCCCCCAGGACAATAGAGGTACGGAGTGCTACTTTTCTGGTTTCATTGTTTTTAATGGTAAAGAACTCCTCTTCCCAATTCTTACAGATATTCATTGAAAAATCATCGCCTATTACTCCATTTTCTTCAGTATTCAAGTGCTTTTCTGAATGTACGTAGATGGTTGCAGAGCTTGCATTCAGCCAGATTTTCGGTTTATCCGAACAACTGTTTACGGCTTGTTGCAATACTTTAGTGCTTTCTATTCTTGAAGAATAAATCTCCTGTTTATTTTTCTCAGTATAGCGGCAGTCAACAGATTTCCCGGTAAGATTGATCAGAACATCTGCTTTTTCAAGGCTATTTTTCCATTCTCCTACAGTTTTTGCATTCCAGTACAGTTCATTTTTACGCTTGGGATTTCGGGTTAAGATCAGCACCTTATTTCCTTTTTCTGTAAAATACTTTTCCAGGTTTTCGCCGAGAAATCCGGATCCACCTGCTATCATTATTTTCATTTTTTGAAGTTTAAAATGTTGTTTCTAAATACGGAATTCTTATCCTAAATATCTCTTTGTTTTTACTTTAATATCCGAGCCTTCCGCGAGCATTACTGAAACAGGCTTATGATGGTTCAGATATTCAAAATCCTGACCGTAGATTGTACCGAAATCAATTTCCAGCTCATGATCTTTTACCTGATAAAAATCCCATTTTGGGTGGCAGACTTCATATTCTGAGGTTCTATCATCTTTTTTTGTAAAGCCGTAATAATGCTCTGTGATAAATTCAAATTCAGAATCTGGCTCCATGGGCTGCGCAATATTGTCTGCCGTAATCTGAATAGAATGCCAATTTTTATCTTTCCACGAATACTTGATCAGCAGCTCATTTCCATCTTCGTAGATATTATTTTTCATGGGTAATGTATGATAGTTTTCTTTATAAATAGAATTAGCTACAAAACTTAAAGCCGGTTTAGGAACTATTTCTTTGATAAAGACCACTCCTCTTTTCCAAATTCCATGTTCTTTTTTCTTTACATAAAACCGCAGATTTACTTCTTCAAAATTTCTGTGAAAAGGAATCGGAAGGCCTAATAATTTTGTGTTTAAAAACATAAAGCCAACCAGACTTACATAACATTTCCCTTTATAAAAATCCAGTTCAGTACTTTCAGGTAAATAGCCCAACAATACTTCAGGATTGATTTCGTAATTAATGATGGCTAATTTCCGCCATTCGGCCTTTAAAAAATTCATAATTGTGTATTTTTTGATGATTATATTTTTGATATCATTTTATCCTATCCTTGAATAGACTGCTGCCCGTGGCTCATTGCAGATTCTTCTGCGATGGTTTTTATCATCTTATTTCTTTCCAGAAGGAAGGCTTTAAGGTAACGGGTGAGGTAGATTGTATTAAACAGCTTTCCTATGATTCCTAGTGGAGATTCAAATTCAAAGATATCTGTCATCACGGTTTTCCCTTCTATGTCTCTGAACCTATGCTGATGACGCATAGATTTAAAAGCTCCTTTCAACATGATATCAGTGAATTGATATGGTTTTTCCATACTGATGATCTTAGTGGTAAGCGTTTGATATATCCCCAGATGCTTTGCTCTCCAGGTTACGGTTTCATTTTCCTCAATTAAACCGGATGTACGCCCTGCAATTGCTTTTTCATGAGATATTGAAGTTGATTTCTGGTGCAGATCAATATCTCTGGCCAGATCAAAAACGCGGTGTATATCGGCATTGATCAGTGTTTCTAAATATATTCCAGACATGTTCAAAAAGTTTGTTTTTTATGTAATTCAGGTAAGGTTTTATCTATTCTTTCTGCCAATTCCGGGAGTTTAATGGTGGGAACTGCCGGAAAAAGATGATGTTCCATATGATAAAACATACTGAAGGTCAGTTTATTTTTCCAGAACCCTCGTTGCGTTCTTGCTACATTAGGGTTTTCATGAGTGTCGTGATGAACTGTCCACACTGCAAAAAAGGCCATCAAAAATTCACCAGAAAACATGATCAATATATGGTACATCAGAAAATGGATTTGAAGATAAAAGATAAAGAATGTAAAGACACCTATTGAAAGCAGCTCCAGCAACATATTTTTCACATATGTTTTATTTGCTTTTCTTAAAGTAATCCAGTGAATCAAAAACATATGTTCGGGGCCATATAGTATTGCCTCATACCATTTCATAGAAGCCGGTTTTCCTTCATAATCTTCTTCAGAGAGACAAAATTTATGATGCCTGATATGATTGAACTTTACAGCATGAATGGAAGCCATCATTAACATACTGTTCAGATACAATGACAGCCATGTCAACAACTTTCCGGTTCCTAATGAATTGTGAAAGCCATTATGTACCTGCCTCAATGCTGTCAGAAAATAAAATCCTGAAAATGGCAATGCGATCCAATAATATCCATGATACGCTAAAATCAGTGAAATAAAAAGCCATGGAAGGCTGATATTATTTTCAATCAGCATTTCTTTAACAGAAAGTTTTTTAAGATCTTTCCATTCTACCTGTCTGATAAGTTCAAGGTGGTTCATTGTCTTTATTTTAAAGGATTGTTAAAATAATGATACCCAAAGCTATCGTTCTGAATAGAATCCAGGAAATGGTAGGAGTATAGTTGAGCTTTAGTATTTTACATCTTCTCAAATGTTCCAGAAACATAATAAAGACAACTATCCCGAAATATATCATGTAAAAAACAGAACTAAAATCCGTCCATAAAGTCGGGATCAGAAGTAATGTTCCGATTAAAGAAACAGTCATCATATTTCCCAGGTAGTCCCAGATTTTATCTTTTAAATAGATTTTTAGAAAAATAGTCTGCCAGACAATCTGTCCCAGGCAAACGGCAAACTCTCTTAAAAAATTACGGTTTAAGTTCAGATCCAGTTTTCCGGAAAACATGCTTAAAATCCAGGCAGAGAAAACCGCAACAAAAGCAATATACAATAATCTGTATTTCAAGTTAAAATCAGGAACACAGGCATCTTCCGCATTATTTTTTACTGATGGAATAATTTGTTTTCTATTGTAAGAGACAAAAGAATAGAGTTTTTTGAAAAACCAATAAAGAGGTTGTAGTCTTACTATCTTTTCCAACAATGGGAAAGAATTCCCTATAATCAGAAGAAGGCTGTCTAATCCATAGATCACTTCATTGCTGTTATGGTTTACCAATACAATTTCATTTTTTGCCCGATGTAAATCTATCAGATCTTTATTTCTTACTGAGATTTCCGTAAAAGCTTCTCTGCCGTTTTCATCAAGCATCCCAGATTTTGTGAAGCCCTGGGAATATAGATTACACATCGGACATTCGTTGTCGTAGATTAGTGTATGGTTTTTTAAGGTTTTCATGGTCATTATTTGTAAAATTTATATGTTTTGTAGCAGTCGTATACATAAAGTCCTGCCATTACAGGGCTGTATAAAAGAGCTGCAATTAAAATATATCCAAAAAAATCATTAAGAATTTTCTCTTTAAATAAGATCATTACAGTAATCCAGAAGGGTATCACTACTATTCCATAGGTGATATACCACACTGACTTTTTTATCCCAAGAAATAATTTTACCAGAAAACTAATCAATTGTGGAATTCCTACTATAAAATAAAATAGTACCAGCCCGGATAAACCTCCCATTATAAAAGCCACAGGTCCAATTATTAAAAAAAACATCTGAGTATAGAAGTCAATTTTTGTAAATTCTTTCATGATAATTATTTTTAATGAGTTCCTCTTTTTCTGAAATACAAAATCAGAAATAAATGAATGATAAAGTTTTTCATAATTATTATCTATTTAAAACTTTCAGTAATTTTTGAAAATTAAAATGAAATAAAAAAGGATTTTTCATCCTCTTTCTATTTCAGCAAGTTAGTAATCTTCCCTACCAGCCAGTGATCATCACTTTTTATGGCCAGATCCATAATATTGTTGATCTTCCCGGTGACAGAGCTGAAATCTTCCATTAATTTAATGAATTCTTTTGCTCCTTCTGTATCCTTATCTTCAATATTTTTTAGTTCTTCAAGGAAGGAAATTACAGGTTCAATTTCCCTTTTTCTACGCTCCTTGGTAATTTGCTTGAACAGATACCATACATCTTTTTCTGCGACGAAATATTCTTTCCGGTCACCTTTTATAAATTCTTTTCTTACAATTCCCCAATCCATTAAGGCACGCAGATTCATATTGGCATTTCCTCTTGAAACTTCCAGCTGCTCCATTACTTCATCCGTAGACAAAGGTTTATCACTTGCCAACAGTAAGGCATGTACCTGTGCCATGGTGCGGTTAATCCCCCAGTTGGTAGCAAAGGTTCCCCAAGTCTGAATATATTTTTCTTTGGCTTCTGAAAGTTGCATTGTGTTTAGCTTTTCAATTTATATTACAAATCTAATTATATTTTTTGAATTTTCAATAATTTTTGAAAATTAATTTTAAAATAAAACAGACATCCTTTGGGAATGCCTGTTTTTCATCGCTATTTAATTGTTTTGTAGCTTTCTACCAATCTGATAAATTCCGCTCTGTACCCTTCTTCATCTTTATTTTTACCTTGTTTAGCAAGATTTTCAATATCGGAAAGATCTTTTTTGGTAATCAGTCCGGAGTTTCTCAGTACCAGTCCGAACCATGCCACGGAAGATGCAAATTTAAAGTCCGGAGTAGCTGAAGATATGTTACGATCAGAATTTTTAACAATTTGACTGATTTCACGGCTTACTTCTCCATTCGGTTTTTTATATCTGAACTTGATCGTAGCCAGCTCATCTCCAAATTTCTTTGAAGAGATAGTCTGAGTATACTTCAATCCACTCTCTTTAGGAAGAAAACCTGATTGTACATTGACAGGAATGATTTCATATAAAGCGGTAACCGTATGTCCGCTTCCCAATTCTCCGGCATCTATTTTATCATTGACAAAGTCTTCATTCTTCAGCTTCCTGTTTTCGTAGCCGATCAGACGGTAAGATTTTACAAATTCCGGATTAAACTCAACCTGGATTTTCACATCTTTGGCAATGGCGTACATACTTCCTGCAAATTCTCTTCCCAAGAACTTATTGGCTTCCTGCATATTGTCGATATAGGCGTAATTTCCATTTCCTTTATCTGCTAAGGTTTCCAGGGTATTATCTTTATAGTTGCCCATTCCAAAGCCTAAACAGGTAAGAAAAACCCCGGATTTCCTTTTCTCTTCAATAAGCGTCTGAAGATCTGATGTAGATGATTCTCCTACATTGAAATCTCCATCCGTTGCAATGATCACACGGTTATTTCCATTCTTTACAAAATTTTCCCGTGCCAGCTTATAAGCAAGCTCAATTCCCTCTCCTCCTGCGGTACTTCCTCCTGCCTGTAAGTTATCCAAAGCCTGAATAATTTTATCTTTTTCAGCCGCTGAAGTTGATGGCAAAACCATTCCTGCACTTCCGGCGTACACTACGATCCCAACTTTATCCTTAGGTCTGAGCCTATTCAACAAGACTTTAAAAGATGATTTCAGTAATGGCAGCTTATTCTGTTCATCCATTGAACCGGAAACATCGATAAGAAAAACCAGGTTGGAGGCAGGTAAAAGATCCTTCGGAATATCTTTTCCCTGAAGTCCTATTTTCAACAATTGATGGCCAGGATTCCATGGTGCTCCATTATATTCCGTATTAATAGAGAATGGATCTTCATTTTTTGGCTGCGGATAATCATATGTAAAATAATTGATCATTTCTTCTACCCGCACCGCATTTTTATTGACAACCTCTCCGTTATTGATCATTCTTCTGACATTAGAATAGGAAGCATTATCCACGTCTATGGAAAATGTAGATAATGGCTGGCTTTGAGTCAGTTCAAACGGATTTTCCACAAAAGTATCATAGCTTTCATCATTAGCTACAGGAGAAATCTGTTTTTGTTTATTGATTTCTTCCTGAAGTTTTTCCATTCTTTTCTTTTCTCTTCTTGAAAGTTTTTTAGTTGTTACTAGAACTATTCCATTAGCGGCTTTGCTTCCGTATAATGCTGTAGCTGCTGCATCTTTTAATACCGCCACATTCTCAATTTTATTGGGATCTAAGGTTTTGAAATTATCAGCATCAGCAATTTTCCCATTCACAATGTACAAAGGATCTTTTCCGGGAACAACAGACGCTATTCCTCTGATTCTTACGTGACTGTTTGTTGACGCTCCTACCTGTATTCCTGCAACACTTCCCTGTAATCTATTTATTGTAGAAGTTTGAGGAGCAATGCTATTTGAACTCACCACACTCGATGCCAATGCCATAGAAACTTTAGACTTTTTAACCCCCATTGCAGTCACTACAACCTCGTCAATTGACTGAGTTGATTCGTTAGCATTTTCATTTTGAACATAGTCTTTTCTTCTGTCTGAAGCTTCAATATTTTTACCATTTTGTACATAATACCCGTTTGCTGCCACCTGAATTTTAGGAGCTGATGGAATGGGTGGAACATGCACAGGCAGCGGCATAGCAGTATCAATAGATGTAGCCGAAACCGGATCTGTCTGAACTGCTATTTTTTCTACAGCAGGGTTAGTATTATTTTTATCTTTCTGAATATTCTCCTTTATTATACTGTTAATTTGAGCAATATTAGGATTAACAACAGATTCTTTTGAAGTGCTGATATCTGCTATTGATTGTTGTACAGACTCTGATGCATCATTTGTATTCAGGAAATATAAGACACCCAATCCTATTACCAGGCTGGCAGCAATCCCATAAGGAAACCAAATAGGAATCATTCTTTTTTTCTCTTCTTTATGATCTAATTTTTCTTCAATTTTCCCCCAAACTTTTTCAAAACCAGCAAAAACCGTAGGTTCTTCAGAAAGCTTTGAAGCTTCATTGAATTGTTGATCTATATGATTATTTTCCATTGTTGTAAAAGTTTAAATGTTTTGATTCACCAAAAGTTCCTGTAATTTTTTTCTCGCAAAGTTGAGCTGAGATTTGGATGTCCCTTCACTTATAGAAAGCATTGTGGCAATTTCTTTGTGGGGATACCCTTCAATAGCAAAAAGATTAAAAATTGCTCTGCATCCTTCCGGAAGAAAACTAAGCAGGCTCATCATATCTTTTTCAAAAGAAATATTTTCAGCCATTCCTTCTGAAGAAGGGATAAAGTTCTCTTCTAAAGAAATGAACATGACTTTATTGGTTCTTAGTTTCTGCAGACATTCATTCACTGCAATTTTCCTTGCCCAGGCTTCGAAGGTTTCAGGATTCTGAAGCTGGCCAATCTTTGTAAATATCTTGTAGAAGCTATCTGCCAATACCTCTTCAATATCTTCATCATTTTTCAGATAGCGTCTGCAGACAGCGTACAGTCTGCCCGCCATTTTCTCGTAGATCTTCCGCTGGGCATTGCGGTCATTACGCTGGCATTCTAATAATAATTTTCGTTCCATAATCAGGAGTTATATCAGGATAGATGCAGAAACTTTTGAGTAGGTTGGAAACATGATAAACTTTTTCCTAAAATAGAGTAAATATATGAATAGGCAAAGAACGCTGAGAAAGCAAAAAAACGGATCGGAGAACTCTAAAAAGAGATAAATGGAGTGTATGAAATAATTCTGGATTTATTTTTTATATTGACTTCCCGCCTGTTTAAACTAATTAAAAATTTAGTCACAAAAGCTGGGTGAAACGTTATAAACACTTTAGTTTATTTTAAGTTTAAACTGATTAAAATAAAAAGTACACGTAAGCAAAAAATCTTTGATTTTTTTTAAAACTTACGTGAGCTTTAATGAGCTTATTTTCACAGCATTATTAAACTTAAGTGTTCAAGAAACTTTGTAATTTTTGACTACGTCGAAATAACATTCATCGACTGAAAGGCGATAATCTTCGATTTGCGGTTAAAATAAAAAGTGTAAAAACAAGTTCATTATTAGCTTTTTTAATCATTTCTCTTTTTTTTATAAAAAATTTCATTTTAAATTTAACTTTTTCCTCTGTAACAAATCTCTATTATCAACGACTATTAATACAAATAATCTTTTTATAGTAATGAAAAATGCGAAAATCGCATCATTGCTTTTTGTTTTGTCTGCAGGAAGTATGATGTTTGCCCAAGATGACTTAATCAATAAGTTAAAAAATAACCACTCACAAAATGCTAATTTTCAGTTCACAACGCTAAAGGACGTTGGTGCTACTTCTGTAAAGAACCAGGGTTCATCAGGAACTTGCTGGAGCTACTCAGGAAATTCTTTCCTTGAATCTGAAATGCAGAGAATGGGCAAAAAGCCTGTAGATCTTGCTGAAATTTTCACGGCCAGAAACTCTTATCATGATAAAGCAAAGTTATATGTTTTAAATAACGGAGCTATCAGTTGGGGTGACGGTGGAGAACTTCACGATGTAATCAATATGTACAAAAAGTACGGAGCTGTTCCTCAAGATGTTTATTCTGGATTAAAATCCGGACAAACGGTAAACAACTTCAAAGAAATGCAGGGGAAAATAAAGCCGGTATTGGATAGCCTGGTTCAGGCTTCTTCAAAAGGAAAACTTTCTGATAACTGGATGGATTCTGTGGATGCTATTCTTGATGAATATTTAGGAAAGGTACCTGCTAATTTTACATATGAAGGGAAAAACTACACTCCTAAAACATTCGCGAAAGAAGTGGTGGGAATTAATCCTGAAGATTATGTAGAATTATCTTCTTACAAAGATTATCCTTATTACCAAAAATTCGTAGTTCCAATTCCTGATAACTGGAGCCATGATTCAGACTGGAATGTTCCGATGAAAGATTTTACTTCTATCATCGACAATGCCGTAAATAAAGGATATTCTATCGGCTGGGCAACTGATGTTTCCGAGCCTTATTTCTCTTACAAAAATGGAGTGGCTTATGTTCCTGATATGGACTTAGAGCAAATTACTGCTGAAAATAAGCAGACGTTGTTTACAGAGCCTAAAAAGGATAAAACAATTACTGAAGATATGCGTCAGAAAGCTCTAAACAACCTTTCTACTACCGATGACCACGGTATGCATATCGTAGGTTTGGCAAAAGACCAGACCGGTAAAGAATATTATATGGTGAAAAATTCCTGGGGAGTTACCAATGACTTTGCAGGATACCTTTATGTATCAAGACCTTATGTTGAATATAAATCAACCGCTATTTTGGTTCACAAAAATGCAATTCCAAAAAGTATTCTGAAGCAGTTGAAGCCAACAAAAAATATTGGTTTATAAGAAATCACTTCTGTCGTTATAAGGCAGTTTTAGATATTTAAATCTGTTAAAAACCCGCTCCCGGATTTTCCGGGAGTGGGTTTATTTTATTCTGACTTATTAATACCAAGTATTTTTTGTGCAGAATTATATATAAGTGATATGGCATATGTTAATTATTCCGGACATAATGCAAAGTATTTATTAAAGAGTTCGGAAAACCAATGTACTGGATTTGTGAATCTGCCCTACAGCATGTGGATACAGGATTAAAAATAGAACCGGCTTTCAGAATTTCTGAAAGCCGGTTCTTTAATAAATAGGTGAAAAAATTAAATATAAAATAAAGTGAATTATGATGATTAAACCGAATGGTGAACCGTCAATTTTGCTTCGCAGTGAATAAAATATGCTGTTAAAAAATTGACAGCGAAACTCATTCCCTATTCACCACTCTATTTAAAATAATACGCCCATACTTTCTGCTGAGAAATCAAGAAGTTCTTCTGTGTTTCCTTCTTTGATTTTTTGGACCCATTGGTAATCCTGCAAGATTGCTCTTCCTACTGCCACAAGATCAAATTCTTCATGATCAAGTCTTCTGATCAGTTCTGTAAGGTCAGTTTTTTCTGTCCCTTTACCTGCAAAAGCATTAAGAAAATCTCCATTTAATCCCACAGAACCTACCGTAATCGTTGGCTGCCCGGTAATTTTCTTAGCCCAACCTGCAAAATTTAAATCAGAACCCTCAAATTCAGGTTCCCAAAAACGGCGTTGTGAACAATGAAAAATATCTACTCCAGCTTCTTTTAAAGGTAATAACCAGTCTTCCATTTCATGGGGCGTAAATGCCAACCTCGTTTTATAATCCTGTTGTTTCCATTGTGAAAGACGGATGATAATGGTAAAGTCCTCTCCCACTGCTGCTCTGATGGCTTTTACTACCTCCACGGCAAATCGGCTTCTTTCTTTTAATGTTTTACCTCCATATTCGTCTGTTCTGGTATTGGTTACTTCCCAAAAAAACTGATCAATAAGGTAGCCATGTGCTCCGTGAATTTCAAGACAGTCGAATCCAAGGTCTTTTGCAGATTTCGCTGATGCCGCAAATTGGGCAATGGTATCCTGGATATCTTCAATCGTCATTGTAGAAGCTTTCTCCATAGCAACCAATGGATAATCTTCAGACATTCTTGTATCTCCTACATGCCAGATTTGTGGACCCATTTTGCCTCCATGCTGATGTACGGTATCAATGACGTTTTTCCATCCGTTTAAGGCTTCATTTCCATAAAAATCCGGGATATTCTGTAAATTTTTTGATCCGGGTCTGTTGATAACGGTTCCTTCGGAAAGGATCAATCCAACTTCTGAAGCTGCCCTTCTCCCGTAGTAGTCTGCCATATTCTGTGTAGGAACTCCATTATCAGACTGTGCTCTGGTCATAGGAGCCATTACGATTCTATTTTTAAGCTGTAAATTCTTATATTGAAACGGTTTAAATAATGACGATGTACTCATTTTTAAATATTGTTTTATAATTGTTACACAAAGTAACTAATAATAGTTTGTTTTTGTATCTTTTATTAAAAAAATAGTGGTAACTTCGCAGTAACTTACATTAGTAACATCAAAGTAACATATGGAATCTCAAATTCTATATGTGCTTAAAATAAATATCTCCCTATGAAAAAGAATGAATTAATGCAATACAGCTGCCCATTGGGTAAGGCAATGGCTGCATTGGGAAGCAAATGGAAACCCATTATTGTACTGGTGATCAAAGACCGGAGATTACGCTTTGGAGAGCTTGCTGTGCGCATTAATGTTATTTCAAGAAAGGTGCTGACCGATCAATTACGGGAAATGGAAAGTGATGGCCTGGTGATTCGTGAAGAATTTAAAGAACTTCCTCCAAGGGTAGAATATTCCCTGACAGAAAAAGGACTGGCTTTACTGCCTATTTTATACCTGCTGGAGGAGTGGGAAGCAAAATACCAGGTTAAAGAATTGCCTACAAAGGATTGTAGCATGCTGAATAAAGAAAGTAAAAAGGCTGTTAATGTTTGACAGCCTTTAGTTTCATTTCAACTTATATTATCACTACTATAAAATTAAAATAACGTCATATATAATTTAATCATAAGCTATAAAGACAGTATATTTAAAAATGGCAGACGGGATACAGATTTTGAAAGACTTTGTTGGAAATACAATTTCTGAAAAAGATTTTGAGCAACAGCTTTATACCAATCCGGATTTAGAAAAAATCCTTTCAGACCCTAGCATTACTTGGCAAGGAACCTATTTACAGGATACAAATCCATTTTTATTTTTGGCAGAACAAGATTATAAGAGTTCTGTCGGAAAATTAAACGCCCATGGAGCTGTAAAGCTATTTCTTTCAAAAATAGGAGTTGAATTTACTTCTTCAACCGAATACTCAGATGAGTATAATCTGATTCTAAGTACAAGCCCCAAATATATAGATGCCGACCCAGACTTTATTGAAAAATACATTTTACCGGAAGATAAAACCCTTTCAAAAGCTGATCAAAAGCTCTATATGAAACAACGGTATGCTCATCTTTTTAAATATCAGACGAAACCTCCTCAATGGATACAAAATCCTAATTGGCCGATTAAAAACGACAAACCTTTCTTCTTTTTAGGACAAATGGACATTAAAGACTGTGATCTGTTCCACGATAACGGATGTGTTTACCTGTTTGTTGATCCTGAAACAGAAGCTATTGAGACGGTGAAACAATTTTATTAATAATTAGAGCTTCATCCAAGGGTACTTTCAAAAAGGTAAGTATAGAACGGAAAAGTAAGTATATAGCTATTGATGAGTTTATAGTGCAAATTTGTATAAAATTTCCATTATGAATTATAAAGAAATAGCTAAAGAAACCATTGGTCATCTGTATAAAGCACATACAAGCATCCGAAAATCCGGGATTGAAGAAAAGCTTATTGCCCTGGTAGAACTACGGATTTCACAGATCAATGGATGTCCCTATTGCTGCAGCTACCATGCTAAAGAGCTTCTCAATTTTGGTTTTGAGCAGGATGTTATTAACAGGCTACCCGGCTGGAGGCATACCCATGCATTTGATGCTAAGCAAAAGCTTGTTTTAAGCTGGGCAGAGGCTGTCATTCACCATACTGATGATTGGCATGAGATCAAAGAAAAACTGGCTGAACATTTTTCAGAGCGGGAGATTGTAGAACTGACAGCAAGTATCACTTTAATGAATACGTTGAATAAGCTACGGATCACTCTGGCTGAAGCAGATTAAAATTTCAGATCTACTTTTTATGATGAAAAACGGCGAGCTTTCAGAAATCTGAAAGCTCGCCGTTTTTTTATTTTAAACCCCAATTAGAATATCGCAGGATATTTCTGAGGATTTGTTTCGTTGAACATAGCATAGATCTTTTCTACCATATCATCTGTAGAAGGCTTGCTGAAGTAATCTCCATCACTTGCATACGCTGGTCTGTGATCATTGGCAGAGATCGTTAACGGATCTGAATCCAGATATCTGAATGCTTTCTGCTTTTCTAAGATCTGCTGTAAGATAAATCCTGTAGTTCCTCCTTCAACGTCTTCATCAATCACTACTAATCTGTTGGTTTTCTTTACACTTTCAGCAATTTCGTGAGATAAATCGAAAGGAATTAATGACTGGATATCAATAACTTCTGCAGAAATTCCTAATTTTTCCAGTTCAACAGCGGCTTCAGAAACTACTCTCCAGGTAGAACCATAAGTTACCAACGTAACGTCTTTCCCTTCTTTAGTCACTTCAATTTTACCTACAGGAACAGTGAATTCTCCTAAGTTATCAGGTTGTTTTTCTTTTAATCTGTATCCGTTCAGACATTCTACAATAATAGCAGGTTCGTCCGTCTGAAGCATTGTATTGTAGAATCCGGCAGCTTTAGTTAAGTTTCTCGGAACTAATACCAGGATCCCTTTTGAAAGGTTCAGAATCCCCGCCATTGGAGAACCTGAGTGCCAGATTCCTTCTAATCTGTGACCTCTTGTTCTGATGATTAGAGGAGCTTTCTGACCACCTTTTGTTCTGTATTGTACGGTCGCCAGATCATCACTCATTCCCTGTAAGCAGTAAAGGACATAATCCAGGTACTGGATTTCAGCAATAGGCCGTAGCCCTCTCATTGCCATACCAATCCCCTGACCAAGAATGGTAGCTTCACGAATTCCGGTATCAGCTACACGTAATTCGCCATACTTTTCCTGCATTCCTTCAAGCCCCTGGTTAACATCACCGATATTTCCGGCATCTTCACCAAATACTAAGGTCTCAGGATATTTTGTAAAAATTTTATCAAAGTTATTTCTTACCACTACTCTTCCGTCTACATCTTCAGAGCTATCTGAGTAAACAGGCTTGATTTCTTTTACATTTTCAGCCTTCCATTGTGACTGGGAGTACAGGTGGGAAGAATAATTGTCTTTTTCAATTTCAAAAACTTCATTGTACTTCTGCATCAGTTGATTTCTTTCTGCAGAATGCGTTCCTCTTGTTGCCAGTAAAGATTTTCTGATTAAATGGAAAACATCTTTTTTAGCTTTAGAAACCAGTTTATTAAATTGAACAATATAAGTTTCAACTTCAGTATTCTGGCCTTTAAGATTTTCCACTAAAGGTAAAATGGACTGAACTAAATCTGTAATTGTTTTCTGGTAGCTGTCCCAAGCCACTTTCTGGCCTGCTTTTGCTATTTTTTTAGCTTCATCATCAATGATATCCAGTTCTTCAACGGTAGCAATAACTTCGTCTTTACCATCAATTTCAATAGAATAGTTCAAAATCCATTCTTTGAATTTCACTAATCCATCGAATTGCGTTTCCCAAACAAGACGCTCTTCATTTTTATATCTTTCGTGAGATCCTGATGTAGAATGCCCTTGAGGCTGTGTAACTTCTATTACATGAACGACTACAGGAACACTTTCTGTTCTTGCAAAATGCTCAGCTCTTGCATACGCATCCAATAAAGCAGGATAATCCCAGGCTTTTACCTGAATAATCTCGCAACCTTGGTTTTCTCCTTCTTTTCTTTGAAAACCGCTTAACATTTCACTGATGTCAGCTTTAGCTCTCTGATTTTTAGTAGGAACTGAAATTCCATAGCCATCATCCCAGATGGATACGATCATAGGAACCTGAAGTGCACATGCAGCATTCAAAGTTTCCCAGAAATGACCTTCTGCTGTAGAGGCATCTCCTATTGTTCCAAAAGCAATTTCATTACCTCCTTTCGAGAATTTCTCAGAACCTTCAAAGGATACACTTTTATACACTTTAGAAGCCTGAGCCAATCCTAATAATCTTGGCATTTGTCCTGCAGTAGGAGAAATATCAGAAGAAATATTTTTCTGTGCTGTAAGATCTTTCCAGCTTCCGTCTTCATTTAAACTTCTTGTTGCAAAGTGTCCGTTCATTTGTCTTCCGGCGGAAGCAGGTTCCCTTTCTACACTTGTATCAGCATATAGCTGTGCAAAGAAGCTTTCTACTGTCAAAGCATCTACTGCTAATGCAAAAGTCTGATCCCTGTAATATCCTGAACGGAAGTCTCCATTTCTGAAAACTTTCGCCATTGCCAACTGAGGAAGTTCTTTACCGTCTCCAAAAATTCCGAATTTAGCTTTTCCTGTGAGAACTTCTCTCCTTCCGAGATAAGACATTTCACGGGAGATCCTTCCTAACTTATAGTCTTCAAGTATCTGATTTTTAAAATCTTGAAAGGATATCTGCTGTGTTTCAATATAGGTTGTTTGCATAGCTAAGTAAAAAAGTTTTTTATTCTTCAAGTATTTTGCTAATATACAATTTTTAAATTAATTTTAATTTTTAATAATCTTTATTAAAAATTTGATAATAAAAAAAATTGTGCTTTATTTTGATAAAAATTGTAAAAGATGGAAAAAAAGTCCCCTCATATCCTTAATGCCTCAAGCAATCTTTTAGGATTCTCGCTGATCATTATCACTTCGCTAAAAATCACTAAAATCAGTCGCAATACATATTTAGACGAATTCGCCGGGCTTGCGTGCCTGCTTTTTGCATGCAGCTGTTTCTTTTCATTTCTGGCTATCAGAACAAGAGAAGAAAAGAAGGAAAGTCAGTTTGAGACTATTGCGGATTATTTATTTTTATTCGCTTTATTTTGTATAGTTCTAGCCGTTATTATTGTAACCATGAAAATACTTTAATTAATATTATTCTATTTATTGAATTAAAAACAGTTTAATATTACCAATTAATTAAGTAAACATTAAAATTAATAAATAAAAACCATCCAAACAAGCAAAATAACTCACATATGAATGAAATACTTGTTTTTTAGCTGTCATATTTGTAATTTCACTCCTATAAATTTCAAAAAAAAAACGAGATGAAAATTACATTATTAGTATTGGCAAATGCTTTGGCATTTCCTATGCTTACTTTTGCACAAGTAGGGATTAATACAAATAATCCACAGGCTGTTTTCCACGTTGATGCAGCAAAAGACAATCCAACAACGGGAAGTCCTTCTGTACTGCAGCAGGCTAATGATTTTGTTGTAACGGGAACAGGAAATACCGGTATTGGAACTACCGTACCTACAGACAAACTGGATGTTGGCTCGGGAAATGTCAGAATTCGAAATATTAATTCCAATATTGGAGTGGGAGGAAATGACAGAGTTGTAGTAGCCGATGCAAACGGAGTATTAAAGACCATCAATTTTACAGATTATTCATTATTTCATGCCCGTCTTACTGCCAGTCAAAGCCTTACAACCCTTTCTATTACTACGTTACTGTTTTCTACTCCGTTAGCAACTTCACCATTTTATTCTTATAATACAGGTACAGGAGTTTTAACGTTCAACCAGCCAGGCAATTATTTGATTACTCTGCAGGCCAGTTTCTCAAATGCGGCAGCCGGAACTCAGCTGCTTCTGGGAGTACGTCCTGTTCCTGATGCCAATTATCTGGGAAGGGGAAGCCATTATAACGCTACGGCAACCTCCGGAACCGTAGGAGAACTTATGAATTATACTACGATGCTTGTTATTCCTACTGCCGGTTATCAAATCCGTTTTACAGCTGCACCTAATCAAAACTGTACAGTTCTAGCAACGGAAACCGGAAGTACCGGAAGCGGGAACGTAACCAATGTAACGATTCAGAAAATTTAAAAGAAAAAATCGGAATGCTTACTGCATTCCGATTTTTTTATTATTTATTTTAACTTTTAAAATTTTCTTTCGATAACATAGCTCAGCATACTGTGTAAAGAGCTTCGTGCTTCAGAGTCTGGAAATTCATTAAGAATATCTTTAGCTTTTTGCTGAAATTCTTTCATAGTTTTTACTGCATATTCTAATCCTCCGGAACTTTTAACAAATTCTATAAGTTCTTTTACTCTTTTAGGATTATTATTATAGCGTTTTATGGTATTAAAATAATATTTTTTATCCTTTTCGCTGGCTGTTTCCAGAGCATGAATCAAAGGAAGGGTCATTTTCTGCTCTTTAATATCAATTCCTACAGGTTTCCCAATTACATTAGAGCTTAAGAAGTCGAAAAGGTCATCTTTAATCTGAAAAGCCATACCGGTATAAGTACCGAAATTCTGCATTTTTTTAGCAAGTATTTCGTCTGCATTATTGGAAAGAACTCCAATTTCACAGCAGGCAGCAATTAAGGTAGCTGTTTTCTGACGGATGATTTCATAATAGACATCTTCTGTAATATCCAGTTTTCTGGCTTTTTCAAGCTGAAGAAGCTCTCCTTCAGACATTTCGCGAATTGTTCTGGAAATGACACCCAATAAATCGTAATCTTTATGATCTGTAGATAATAATACGGATTTTGATAAAAGGTAATCTCCTACCAAAACAGCAATTTTATTCTTCCATAAAGCATTAATAGAAAAGAAATTACGGCGTTTGAAACTTTCATCCACCACATCATCATGGACTAAGGTAGCCGTGTGAATCAGTTCGATCATAGAGGCGCCACGATAGGTCTTTTCATTAACATTCCCCACCAGTTTGGCACAAAGAAATACAAACATAGGTCTCATCTGTTTCCCTTTGGTTGTAACAATAAAGCGGGTGACTTTGTCTAATAAGGGAACTTTACTCTGCATTGATTCATAAAACTTCTGTTCGAAAAGTTTCATTTCCTCATTGATCGGTTGCTTAATGTCTTCTACAATGTTTGCCACAATCTGCGAATGCTGGGTGAATAATTATTTATTCTCACAAAGATAATTTTTTTCGGTCAATTTTAAGAAAAATTAATCTTTGAGTTTTTCTTTAGGAATAAAATAAAATGCCTGCTTTGTTCTCACTACTGAATATTTAAATTTTTCACCGGAAATATAAATTCCGTTTTCATCCACTGCTATTCCTTCTATCTGACCAATGCCCGTAGAACTTCCAAGGTAATAATGCTTTGGCTTTTCTTTAAAAAAGACACCTGGCTCTGTTTCTGTAAAAACATCCAGAAAAACCTCTGTTTTCTTGGTATAGCCAACTAAATAAAGTTTTTTATCAAAATAAGCAGCATCTGTTACCATGAAATTGGCTTTATAAGATTCTGCTTTCACAGCTCCTTGTTTTTCGTATACTTCAGGATCTATGGTATAATGTGTACTGGCCTTTGAAGCCCATTCTTTTGTAAAGAGGTGAATTTTTCCATGGGCATATACCATGGCTTCTGCATCAAAATTTGTATTATAGTAGCTCGATATATAATCGGTCTGCTCCGGATAGTGGAACAGAATTTCCTTTAATCTGCTGTTTTGCAGGCTGTCGTTCTGTACGGGCACTTTAAAAATCTTAAGATGCCTCCTGCTTCCGTCATTATTTCCAAAATCTCCTATATAAAAATGAGTACCGTCATTGGTAAGAGCTTCCCAATCAGTATTTTTAGCATCAACTTTTAAAGTGTGTAAAATCTCTCCTGATGTTTTGCTGATCTCAAACAGCTCCGGCGTATTACCACTATCGTTGAAAGTATATAGTTTTCCGTTAAACATATTCAATCCGGAGGTTTCCTCAATTTTATGATCCAGATAGCTGACTTTGTATTTTTTTATTTTCAGAAAATCAGTCTGTTGTGAAAATGCGGACTGACCAAGGATAAGGCTAATAACCAGAAGGATTTTTTTCATTAGGCAAAAATAGAGCTTTAGGTTTAAATAAGGAGAAAACGAGATTCTAGGTATGGGTTGTTAAAAATGTAGTTACTTCTTAATCATTGATTTTATTTTATGGAAGAGCCACAAATTTGACGTGTAATCATTCTTCTCCTCCAGAGGAGTGGCAAATTGGAGATTTGACAAGGTAGTTTAAAAGAAAACGGGCCAAAGCCCGTTCTCATGATAGATTTTTATTTAAAATTAACTTATAGGTTAAGCAATTTTCTGTTCTTCCTGATTTTGCGGCTGTTCTTTCTTTTTAGCCTGTCTTGCAAAATACTCTTTCTGATATTGTCTTACGGTCTTTCCCGTTCCGTCATGCCTCCATCCCGGAGAATTAAAAATATAATTGATTCTGTCTGTGAATTTTAATCCCGGTTGTTTAAGATCTTTCCAGATTTTTCGCCATTCATAAAAAAGAACGGTATCCGGTCTATTGTCCGGCATTTTGGGATAGATTCCGTATTTAATGGGAACATTAGGATCTTCTTTTTGAAAAGTACCGAACATTTTGTCCCAGATAATAAGACACATTCCCATGTTTTTGTCCAGATATTTAATATTGCAGGCATGGTGTACCCGGTGGTGAGAAGGTGTTACCAGAATATATTCCAGGATTCCCATAGTTTTCACGGTCTGTGTATGTACCCAGGTTCCATATACCTGTCCAATAGCATAAACCACCATGATATGCCAGGGATTAAAGCCCAAAAAGGCCAGAGGAGAAAAATATAAGTATCTGTAAAGTGGCTGCAAAACAGGACTTCTGAATCCTGTTGTCAGGTTAAAATACTCTGAACTGTGGTGTGTAATATGAACAGCCCAGAATGCTCTGGAACGGTGATCTACATAATGCAGCACATAATAGGCAAAGTCTGTAATAATAAAACAGATCAGAAAATACCAGATGCTAAAATCCCATGAGAAAAGCCTGTGGTGGTAAAAGAAAAACATTACCCCCATTGCAAAAGCTTTCATAATAAGATCGAGACCGAAATTCATCAATGCCAGATAAACATTGGTAACGAGATCTTTCCCACTGTATAATTTAGCTTCAGAAACATGGCTGTAAATCATTTCGGCCAAAATAACTGTAGCGTGAAGTGGAATTGACCATGCATATACATTTTCTAACCCATCTTCATTCATAAAAAAGTCCATCATCACAAAATAATTTATGCAAAGGTAGGGCTTTAAACAATGTAGCAAAGGGGGTTTTAACGTTTTTTAAGGAAATTTTAATCGGTCGCTTTATTGGCCAATTGTCCGCAGGCAGCATCAATATCACCACCACGGCTTCTTCTGACCATTACTGTAATTCCGGCATTTTCAAGCTGACGGATATAGTTTTCTTCCGCCTGTTTGTTGCACTGATCGTATTTTCCGTCTCCAATTGGGTTGTATTGTATAAGGTTTACTTTAGAAGGAACCTGTTTACAGTATTTGATTAAAGCTTTGATATCTTCATCCCCATCATTGATTCCTTTCCAGACACAATATTCAAAAGTAATGACTGAGCCTGTTTTCTGGTACCAGTACTGCAGGGAGTCCATGATATCCGTTAACGGAAATTTATCTGAGAAAGGCATAATCTCATTACGCTTTGATTCGATGGCAGAGTGAAGAGACAGTGCCAGTTTCACACGCAGTTCATCGTCAGCAAGCATTTTGATCATTTTAGGAATTCCAGATGTAGATACAGTAATTCTTCTTGGAGACATTCCTAATCCTTCTGGCTGGGTGATCTTTCTGATGGCTTCCACTACATTTTTGTAGTTCATCATCGGCTCTCCCATTCCCATGAATACGATATTGGTAAGGGGTCTCTCAAAATACATTTTACTTTGGCTGTCAATCAGGGCCACCTGATCTACAATCTCTGCCACTTCAAGGTTTCTCATCCTTTTCAGTTTGGCTGTAGCACAGAATTCGCAGTTTAATGAGCAGCCTACCTGTGAAGAAACACAGGCTGTAGTTCTTGTTTCTGTTGGAATAAGAACAGATTCTACCAATAATCCGTCATGAAGTTTTACCCCGTTCTTGATTGTTCCGTCGGCACTCTTTTGAAGAAGATCTACGGACACGGGATTAATGGTATATTCTTCGGAAATTTTTTCACGAAGTGATTTCGAAAGATTCGTCATTTCATCAATCGAGTGGAGGTTTTTACTCCATAGCCAGTCATAGACCTGTTTCGCACGAAACGGTTTTTCTCCTAAAGATACAAAGTAGTCTTTAAGCTGGTCTAACGATAATATACGGATATCTTTCATTGTTGTAAAAAGTACAATGTAAAATGTACAAAGTAATAACGCTATGTATTGTATTAATTTTAAAAACTAAAAATACATTATACTTTGTACACTCTACATGTATACATAATTTATAGAATTAACATTGCATCACCGTAAGAATAGAATTTATACTTTTCTTTTACGGCTTCCTGATAAGCATGCATTACGAAATCTCTTCCTGCAAATGCAGCAATCATCATCAATAATGTTGATTTTGGTGTGTGGAAGTTGGTGATCATTGAGTTAGCTACTCCAAAATCGTGAGGTGGATAAATGAATTTATTTGTCCATCCGTTGAAAGCAGAGATTTTCTTGTTTGAAGAAACAGAAGTTTCCAATGCTCTCATGGTAGTAGTTCCTACGGCACAAACTCTTCTGTGAGTTTCTACAGCTCTGTTGATGATTTCAGCGTTTTTCTCATCAATGATGATTTCTTCAGATTCCATCTTGTGCTTGGAAAGATCTTCTACCTCAATCGGGTTGAATGTTCCTAATCCTACGTGAAGGGTAACTTCAGCAAAATCAATCCCTTTGATCTCCAATCTTTTCATTAGGTGTCTTGAGAAGTGAAGACCTGCCGTAGGGGCAGCTACTGCTCCTTCTATCTTTGCATAGATCGTCTGATATCTCTCAGCATCTTCAGGCTCTACTGCTCTTTTGATATATTTTGGAAGCGGAGTTTCTCCTAATTCCTTTAGTTTTGTTCTGAATTCATCGTAAGAACCGTCGAATAAGAATCTTAAAGTTCTACCTCTTGAAGTGGTATTGTCTATTACTTCAGCTACCAAAGATTCATCTTCAGTAAAGAATAATTTGTTACCAATTCTGATTTTTCTCGCTGGATCTACTAATACATCCCAAACACGAGTTTCTTTATCAAGCTCTCTTAAAAGGAAAACTTCAATTTTAGCTCCTGTTTTTTCTTTATTTCCATAAAGGCGTGCAGGGAAAACTTTGGTATTATTAAAAATAAATAAATCCTTCTCATCAAAATAATCCACAACGTCTTTAAATAATTTGTGCTCGATAGTTTCTGTTTTTCTATCAAGAACCATTAATCTAGCTTCGTCTCTGTGTTCTGATGGATGCTCTGCTAATAATTCCTCAGGAAGATCAAAATTAAAATCTGATGTTTTCATTTTAAATTACGGTTTAAAAATTATTGAAATTACAAGGTGTAATTTTCGGAGTGCAAATATACGACATTCAGCACCCCTTTGTCAAGTATTATTTACGATCAAATATAAAACCGTGATTATACGGGGATTTCAAAAGAAAAAAAAG
Organism: Chryseobacterium sp. WG14; assembly: GCF_024586945.1. NCBI lineage: Bacteria > Pseudomonadati > Bacteroidota > Flavobacteriia > Flavobacteriales > Weeksellaceae > Chryseobacterium > Chryseobacterium sp. WG14. Next base: position 303,432 of record NZ_JALCZD010000001.1, on the reverse strand, counting down.
ATTTATTTTAGTTGCCAGTAAAAAATTACCGATGGAAACAGTAAGTAAAATTTATTTTCTTAACAGCCCATACCCTAACGGGCATCAAATTATTGCATTCAATTGGAGTGGCAAAATAGATGAAGATGAATCGGTATGGTTTGATTTTCATTTAAAAACAGAAAAGTATTATGCGGATGATCAAAATGAGGATATTGAAGAAAAGACCTCATCTAACTGGGATTCCAAAATAGTATGGGGCAATTACCATGCCTGTATTTTATCGTCAACCTACTGGGGCGATCAGGGCGGAATAAGAATAGACAAGCCAGGGGAAAAAGTGGATTTTGACTCTGTCACTAAGAGTGAACTGCACAGCAATGACCTGCCTTCTTACCGTGATTTTGAAGAAGAAGATCTTGCCTTTAACATCTATTTACTGGGACATGACAGCTGTGCAGGCCACAAAATAAAATTTTCAAAAAATGATAATCACCGCTACACTATTGAATGGACCGGCAAAATAGCGCTGACATATTCTGGTGATGATGAATTTTCACATGATTTTAAAGCACATATTCGAGGTGCAGCATTTGACGGGTTTCATTATCCCAAAAACTGGTCTGTAGAAAAAGCTACAGAAGTATTCAAAACCAAACTTGCAGATTTTGAAAACTATGAGTTTGTGGATTTAAATCCTAAAAGCAATAAAAGAGAATTTAAGGTATGCAGAATCAACAAGTAATATAGAAAACAAATCAAAAAATTATAATTATGAGCAAATATTCAATAGAAGCCTTTATTAATGAAACAAAAGAAAATCCACAACAAAGAGACTATTTTGAGCTGGAAACCAAACACCTTTTAGAAATCAATCTTAATAACCAGGCTGTATGGACCAAAAGAGGAAGTATGGTAAGCTATGTAGGCAATATCAATTTCGAAAGACAGGGCATGCTGGCCGGAGGTATAGGTAATCTTTTAAAGAAAGCCATTAGTGGCGAAGGTGCCAGGCTGATGAAAGCTGAAGGAACAGGCAAGCTGTATGTAGCAGATTCGGGGAAGAAAGTCCGTATTCTGTATTTAAATAATGAAGCTGTATGTGTGAATGGCAATGATATTTTAGCGCATGAGCAAAGTGTAAAGAGCGATATAACCATGCTTAAAAGTGTAGCAGGGATGATGTCGGGAGGCCTTTTCCAAGCCAGACTTTCGGGAACAGGTCATATTGCTATCACTACGCATGGGGATCCTTTAACTCTATTGGTAACTCCTGACACTCCTGTTTTCACAGATCCTAATGCTACTGTGGCTTGGTCCGGAAACCTCAGCCCGGAACTGAAAACAAATGTTTCTTTTAAAAGTCTTATCGGAAGAGGAAGCGGCGAGGAATTTCAAATGAAGTTTTCAGGAAACGGATGGGTGCTGATCCAACCTTATGAAGAAGTGTATCTTACGGAAAAATAAAGCTCCTTAACCTTGGGCAATTTTTGTACTTTCGTACCAGTTAAACAAAAGCAGATGAATAACCTGATCAAGTTAGTTTTTGTACTGGTTATATTTCCTTCTACAATTATTGCCCAAGCATCAAAGGAAAATTACGCATACCATATCGACCTTCTTCATCTATCGAATGATGAAGTCAAAGTTTCTTTTACGCCACCCAAAAATAACCTTAAAGAAGGGAAGTTTATTATTCCCAAACTGGTTCCCGGGTTTTATCAGGCCATGAATTTCGGTCAGTATGTTTCCAATCTTGTGGCTACTGATAAAAAAGGAAAAAAAATACCTGTCGAGCGTCTGGATCAAAACAGCTGGATGGTACATGACCTTAAGCATGCCAACAAAATATCATATCAGGTAGCCGATGGATGGGACTCTTTAGAAAAAGATACCCATGGAGCTAAATCTGCGGGCAGTACATTTAGTAAAGACAGTGTTTTTGTCATCAATTATAATTCTTTGGTGGGATATTTTGAGGAAATGAAAGATATTCCCTATCAAATTAATATTACAAAAAATAAAGATTTTTACGCCTCTTCTGCGCTGGATTACAAACAGAAAGATAAAAATACAGATATCGCATGGGCCAAAGATTACCGCCAGCTGGTGGACTCCCCTGTTTTATACTGTGTTCCTGATACCACCTGGCTGAAAATAGGGCATACTGAAGTTCTTGTTTCATTTTATAATAAGAAAGAAAGGCATTATTCAAAAAAAATAGCTCTTGAGATAGAGAACATTTTGAAAAACCAGCAAGCTTATCTGGGAGGATCATTACCGGTAAACAAATATGCCTTTTTGATTTACTATGAACCTTCAAATGAAAGCGGATTCATGGGAGATGGGCTGGAGCATTCTCAATCGACAGTCTGCCTGTACCGGTCTGGGAATATGAAGTTTCTTCCCAATGCTCTAAACAGGGTCGCTTCTCATGAATTCTTTCATATTATTACTCCTCTCAACATTCATTCAGGAGAAATTCAGCATTACGATTTTCTACATCCTTCTCTATCCAAACATCTGTGGCTATATGAGGGAATGACGGAATATGCAACCATCCATATGCCTATAAAACAAAAAATGATTGGCCTGGAGGATTTTGAAAAAACCCTGGAAGAAAAGATAAAGGGTATGAAAGAGTTTGACAACAAGCTGTCTTTCACGGAGATCAGTAAGAATGCCATGGAAAGACAAGACCAATATATGAATTTTTATCAAAAAGGGCCATTACTGGGCATGTGTCTGGATATCAGATTACGGGAGCTTTCCGGAGGAAAAATGGGAACTCAGGATCTAATGTTACAGCTGATGAAAAAATACGGTGAAGGCAAATATTTTAATGATAATGACCTGTTTGATGAAATTACAAAAATGACTTTCCCGGAAATACGTACATTTTTCAGGGATTTTATTGAAGGCACCCAACCCGTTCCTTTGAAAGAATATCTGGGAAAAGTTGGTTTTACATATGATGAAACTACCGGAAAAGTAAGTCTTTCCTCTAATCTCAATGCAAAACAGCTAGCGTTAAGGAAAGCATGGATAGATCAGTAAACATTCAATATAATAATATGAGTTATAATACGTAAATAATTGATTACTTTAACGTAAGTAATTCAGTACTAAACTAAAAATATATTCCCCATGAAAAAAATACTGTCAGGAATACTGATGATGATGATTCATCTGGCCTATCCTCAGATACAGAAAGTTGAGCAGGTCATTGACTCCTGCGTGCAGAAAGATAATTTCAATGGGAGTGTATTGGTTGCTAAAGGTGGCAGGATTGAATTACTTACCTACAAAGGTTTATCAAACAGACACTATAATATTCCTTTTTCAGATGAAACCAGGTTTCATATCTTCTCGCTGACCAAAACTTTTACGGCAGCATTGATCATGCAGCTTTATGAAAGAGGAAAAATAAATTTAGACGCTCCTATTTCCACCTATTATCCCGAATATAAAGGAGAAGCTGCCCAAAAAGCAACGATAAGAAATTTGTTGACCTACAGCAGTGGGAGAGAAAACAAAGACATCAGTTCGCCTGAACTTATTCATCAGGCTTATGATAATACGATATGGGATCTGGATGATTTCATCAGTACTTTTCTCTCTGAAAAGCTGATCGATAAACCGGGCACAAAATTCAGCTATAACAATGGTGATTTTATTCTCCTTGGAAAGATTATTGAAAAAATATACCACCAACCTTTTGAAAACGTTCTTAAAGAGCAGATATTAACTCCCCTGAAAATGCAGAACACAGGATTTCTTCATCACAATGATATTATCCGGAATATTGATGATGGTTATACGGCTGACGGTGAAAATGTATTTGCTCTTCATACACCCACCAACACCTATATTGACAATTTTTATTCTGCCGGAGCCATGTATTCTACTCCCAAAGATCTCCTACTCTTTGATCAGGCCTTATTCAACCATACCTTATTTAATAAAACAACACTAAACACCATGCTTACTCCTGATAAAAAGCTTGAAGATACAGCACTTGGATTTTGGGTATATCCTAAAAAATTCGGTTCTGTACATACTCTTTTTGTAGAACGTCAGGGTGAAGGCTATGGGCATAGTGCCAACTGGGTACATCTAGCCGATAAAAATGATCTTACCTTAATTATTCTGTCCAATACAAAAGACATTAAGTATTTAAATAAAATGAGAGAAAGACTGATTACGGCTTATTTTGGACAGTAAGAGGATAGATACTAGATTTAGATGCCAGATACTAGATATCAGAGATGTACACCATAAGCTATTTTATATTCTCCCACTCTAATACTCTAATACTCTAATACTCTAATACTCTCCCACTCTAGTACTCTCTTCGCGGCGATTTACAAAAGTTTTAATATATTTAGAAAAAAAATAGATGGACAATAGTACTTCCCGCAGGAACTTTCTAAAAACAGCAGCTTTGGCGAGCTTTGGAGCATTGGTGGTACCCAATTCTTTATTTGCCTATTCAAATGATTTTAAAACAGATAAGAAAGTGCGTGTCGGCTTTATCGGTGTTGGGCTTCGTGGACAGGAACATGTAAAATTACTGGCAAAACGCAGTGATGTGGAAATTGTAGCATTTGCAGATCCTGATAAAAGAATGCTTTCCGCTTCCCAGAAAATATTAAAAGACAATAATAAATCTGCTGCTCAGGAGTTTTCAAACGGGGAATATGACTATAGAAATCTTTTAAAATTAAAAACAATAGACGCTGTTGTTATTGCCACTCCATGGGAATGGCATCTTACGCAGGGTGTGGAAGCTATGCGCGCCAAAAAGATTGTTGGAATGGAGGTTTCCGGAGCTATTAAGCTTGAGGACTGCTGGGAATTCGTGAAAGTATATGAGGAAACGAAGGTTCCTATTTTCATGATGGAAAATGTATGCTACCGAAGAGATATCATGGCTATTCTGAATATGGTCCGTAAAGGAATGTTTGGAGAACTGGTTCATGGAAGAGGCGGCTACCAGCATGATCTGAGAGGTGTTCTTTTCAATGACGGGGTGAACCCATATAATTCCGGAGCTGAATTTGGTGATAAAGGTTTCAGTGAAGCAAAATGGAGAACTGAACATTATATAAAACGTAATGGAGAACTGTATCCTACTCATGGATTGGGTCCGGTTGCCATGATGATGGATATCAACCGTGGAAACCGTTTAACAAGGCTTTCTTCATTCTCCTCAAAATCTGTAGGATTACACAAATATATCGTAGAACATGCTAAAGGTGGAGAAAATCATCCGAATGCCAAGGTAAAATTCAATCAGGGTGATATCGTCACTACACAAATTGCCTGTGCGAATGGTGAAACAATACTGTTGACCCACGATACCAGCTTGCAGAGACCTTACGACCTTGGATTCCGTGTACAGGGAACTGAAGGATTGTGGCAGGATTTCGGATGGGGAGATTTCAACCAGGGGAATATTTATTTTGAAAAAACAATGAACCACAGCCACCGTTGGGAAAATACGGAAAAATGGATGAAAGAATTCGATCATCCGATGTGGAAGAAGTTTGAAAATACAGCAGCAGGTGCAGGACATGGCGGAATGGATTTCTTTGTGATGAATACGTTTATTGAATGCATCAAACGGAATATAGAATTTCCAATGGACGTTTATGATCTTGCTTTATGGTACTCCATTACGCCGCTTAGTGAAGAGTCTATTGCCAAAGGAGGCCAGGTTGTTGAAATTCCTGATTTCACCAATGGTAAATGGAAGACCCGTAAACCTGTATTTGGAATGACCGATGAATTCTAAAAAATCATTACTCATATTGGCCGGCGGATTAGGCAGCCGTTATAAAGGTCTCAAGCAAGTGGATGGAATACTCGATAACGGCTCTCCGATTTTGGAGTATTCTATCTATGATGCTCTTGAGGCTGGCTTCCGTAAAATAGTGATTATCGTTAACAGATTAGTTCCCAAAAGTTATATTGACCGCCTTAATGCTCTATCCCAAGCAAAAGGGTTTGAGCTGCATTGGGTATATCAGGAAATGGATCGTATTCCTGTTCCTGATTTTGATTACTCAGAACGGCAGAAGCCCTGGGGAACCGCTCATGCTGTTCTTTGCGCAAAAGATGTGATACATGAACCTTTTGTAATGATCAATGCAGATGATTTTTACGGAAAAGAAGCTTATCACCTGGCAGCTGACGAAATTGAACTTCATCATATTTCAGCAATACAGCTGGCTATGGCAGCTTATCCGGTAAGTACTACATTAAGCGGGAACGGAACTGTTGCCAGGGGAATCTGTACTTTAGATTCGGACAGTTTCCTTGTCAAGGTAGAAGAACAGACATCTATTCAAAAGGTAAATGATTCAATTATTTATACAGAAAATGGGCAGTCTATAAAGATAGCTCCTGATACCTTAGTATCCATGAACTTTTTCATTTTCCATCCCGGTATTTTTGGTACCCTGGAAACCTATTTTTATGATTTTATAAAATCAGACCCGATGCCTGATCAGGAATTTTATATTCCTTCCGCCATACAGAGAATGATGGATGAAAAAAAGGTAAAAGTAAAAGTGAAAATCTCACCTTCCCAATGGATGGGAGTTACTTACGCAGACGACAAGAAGAGCATTAAAGATTTTCTGACCTCAGAAATTCAAAAAAACAGATACCCGGAAGATTTATGGAACTAAACAGCATTGTGAATCAGTTTATTGGCACCAATAGTTATAACATTTCCCCCATTACGGATGGACTGATCAATACGACCTACCTTTTAGAAGATAAAGATCAACAGAAAAAGTTTATCCTGCAAAAAATTAATCGTACCGTTTTCAAACAGCCGGAGATTATCATCAATAACCATATTGTTGTCAATCAACGTTTAGAAAATGGAAATTATCCTCTGCAGCTTATAAAGCCCATTCCTTCTTTAACGGGAAGTTTTATCGTCTATGATGAAAATATGGATTCATGGAGGTTATCCAGTTTTATAGAAAATGCAAAAACCCTTTTTAAAATTCATGATCAAGCCTCTGCTTATGAATCTGCAAAAGCAATAGGATGTTTTCTTAATGCCATTAATACAGGAGATATTCCGGATATCCAGTCCCCAATTCCTGATTTTATCAATTTTGAAAAAAGAATTTCAGATTACAGGGATTCATTACATGCTGCCGATGTAGCCCTTATAGAAAACGCTTCTACTGAGATTGAAGAAATTAACGATTTGCTGTTCTTACCTCAACACTGGATTGAAATGGAAAGAAATAATGATCTCCCCCGCCGAATCATACATGGAGATCCTAATGTCAGAAATATTCTTTTTAATACCGATTTCAGTCCTTTAGCGGTTATTGATCTGGATACCATCATGATTTCTACCTTATTGTATGATTTCGGAGATATCGCAAGGTCTTACACCAATACAACCAATGAAGATGACGGAAGTGCTATAAAAAACTTCAGTCCATCCATATACAGGGCTGTAAAAGATGGATTTCTGCTTCATTTAAAAGAAAAGCTGGTATTCAAAGAACTTGAGTATCTTGATTATGCAGCCCAGGTGGTAATCTATATTCAGGCAGTTCGTTTTCTGACAGATTATCTGAATGGAAGCACATATTATTCGATACAGTATCCTGAGCATAATCTCAACAGAACACGCAATCAGCTGAAACTGTTAAAAGGATTAAGGAAATACCTGAAAGCTGATTAATTTCCTGCCTAACAGATTGATCAGATTGTTGATATAGTAAGACTGATGCTTTCTCTATTCCTAACACATATACAGTAGAAAATCAGATACTTTCATCGAAATTTTGATTAAATCAGATCTTCGGTTTGTAGTGAAAAATAAAATTTACGCCATTAACCACCCCGTCAAAAATTCTTCGAATTTTTGCCACCCCTCCGAGGAGGGGAATATTTAGTCTTCAATTGGTATATTTGACCATCTGATTTCAAATTCCCATGAAGTTAAAAGATAATGATTGGAATTTCCATTTACCATGTCATTCCGCAGGAATCTAACTGTAGATACAAGAAAATCAGAGATTTTTCAAAAACTTAAGTGAACTTTTCAGCAGTCTGATATTAACTTAAAAAATCTAAAGTGTCTAGAATATTTTGTGGCTTTTGTGGTTTATCTTTTCTCACAGATTGAGCAGCTCAGGCAGATTCTTACTACGTTTAGATTCCTGCGGAATGACAAAGTGTGTGCATAGACTGTGTTTAGTATTTGTCATTCCGCAGGAATCTTAATGCTGACTGTTATCCTTATGATCAATTTTAGGTATTGAATCATCAATCCAGAAATTCCAGGATCTTCTTCCACTCTTCATATTTCTTTTCAAAGGAAACGGTATGAAGCGGACTTGTAGAAGGTAATAAAAAGACTGGAAGTCTATAGTTTTTTCCTAGAAGTTTCTGTAGGTTTTTATAAGACTTTCCTCCGTTGCAGAAAACAGCTCTGATGTTAGGGTGTTCTTCCAACAGCTCAGCAATTTGATTGGCCTCTTCATTTTTAATCTCAGAATCCAGGCTTCCTTTTCTTTCACAGGAATCAATAACATCCCAGAGGGCAATATGGTATTTCTTTAAAATATTGATTCTTTCCGTATAATCTTCTGTAAATTCTTCATTCAGCAATTCAAAAATAATCTTCCAGAATTTGTTTTGTGGATGAGCGTAGTATTGTTGCTTTTCCAGTGATTTCACTCCCGGAATAGAACCTAAAATTAAAATTTCAGACTGTGTATCGATAAGTGGTAAAAATGAAGAAATACGGTTTTGCATGCTCAAATATATAAATTTTGTCTAAAGCCATTAGAACTTTTTAACCATAAAAAAACGGGCCAAAGCCCGTTTGTATTGATCTATAATTGTTATTACTTTTATAATGTTTCTTTCAACCAATCGAAGAATTCCCTCTGCCATACCAATCCGTTTTGTGGATGAAGTACCCAGTGATTTTCATTTGGGAAATAAACAAGTTTAGATTTCAGTCCTCTTAATTTTGCAGCCTGGAAAGCTTCCTGCCCTTGTTCGTAAGGTACACGGAAATCAATTCCTCCCTGAACAATCATGATTGGCTTATTCCATTTTTCCACAAAATTGCTTGGGTTGAATTCTGTATAGGCTTTTGGAAGTGGTTTTTCCCATGGAGAACCGATATCCCAGTTCGCAAACCAAAGTTCCTCAGTGGTCAGGTACCATGATTTCATATCAAATAATCCATCGTGGGCGATGAACGTTTTGAATCTGTTTTCGTGTATTCCTGCCAGCATAAATACGCTGTATCCACCATAACTTGCTCCTACAGCAGCTACTCTGTCTCCATCTACGTACGGTAATGTTTTTGCGTAATCAGTGGCTGCCAGATAATCTCTCATGGGCTGTCCACCCCAATCTTTAGAGATCTCCTCATTCCATTTTGTTCCCCATCCCGGCATTCCTCTTCTGTTGGGAGCCACTACGATATAGTCATTGGCAGTCATTAAAGCAAAGTTCCATCTTACACTGAAGTACTGTGTCAATGCAGACTGTGGACCACCCTGGCAATATACCAGCGTTGGATATTTTTTATTAGGATCAAAATTTGGTGGATAATGGAACCATACCCCCATTTCTTTACCATCCGAAGTTTTTACCATTTTAAGTTCAGATTTACCCTGAGCCAACTTAGCATAAGCCCCTTTATTAGCTTCAGTTACCTGCTTCATTTCTCCGTTTTTAAGATTTACTGAGAAAATTTCTGTGGCATGGTTTACATCTGTTCTTCCTACTAAAAGTGACGTTTTATTATCTGTAAAGATTTCATTAACGTCAAAATCTCCTCTGGTAATCTGCTGTACTTTTGCAGATTTTGAATCCAGTGAGAAAAGCTGTTTTGTTCCTCTGTAAGCTGCCGTAAAGTAAACTGTTTTTGAATCGGCTCCCCAAAGCACATCTCCCGATACGCTGTCGTCCCAACCTGCAGTAAGATTCGTAGTCTTACCAGATTTCCAATCCATGATCTTTACATCATTTTTATCTGCTTCATAGCCATCTCTGGCCATACTCTGCCAGATCAATGATTTTCCATCCGGGCTGAATTTGGGATTAAGATCATATCCTTTATTAGATTCTGTAAGGTTCTTGGTAGTTCCTGAAGCTAAATCGTAAGCAAAAATATCTGTATTGGTACTTGTTGCATATTCTTTACCGCTTTTAGGTTTGGTAACGTATAAAAGCTGTGCAGAATCCGGGCACCAGATAAAATCTTCAGCACCTCCGAAAGGTCTCTGAGGAGAATCCCAGGTTTTCCCTTCTAAAAGATCTTTAGCAGCATCTACTTTATCGGAAGTATTGACAACAAATACGTGGTTGTATTTCCCTTCATTGAAATAATCCCAATGTCTGTGGTTCAGGTCTGTGTATACCTGAGCTGTTGTTTTAGGAGTATCACTGTATTTATCTTTACCCATCAGTTTTTCAACCAGAACCTGTTTGCTGAAAGCGACTCTTTTACCGTCAGGAGAAATAACAATGTTATCTGCCTCACCTATGGTATAGAATTCTGTCCAGGTTTTTCCGGCATCTTTTGAAAGATAGATGATATCACCTTCCTGTGCATAGATTCCATTTTTATCCCACTGAATCAGGGCTTTTTTACCGAAATCTATTTTTGAAGACTGATTATTAAGAACATTTAGAAAATAATTCTCATTTTTTGTTTTCTCTGTTTTCAGATCTACCTGTCCTACTTTATAAATAAGGGAAGCTTGATCCGGTGAAACGGCCTGTACTCCTACTTTTTTCAAAGTCCAAAGAATTTCAGGCGTCATTAGTTGTTGTGCATTCATTAAAAGCGGAGCTGCCAGAGCCAGCAGGCTGTACTTAAGTTTCATATGTTAGTATTCATTTTTACGGATTCATAAAACCAGATAAGGCTCATAGAGTCCTTTTATTAGATTCAAAGATTGCCAAAGTTAATATTTAAAATAAAAACGGACGAAAGAATTAACATGAAAGTTTTACGATATTGAAAATAAATAGTTAATATGCAAATGAATTTTTATTAATTTTATAAAAACTAAACTAATATCCATTTTACATGAAAAAATTTCTCCTTTTTTCTGCACTCTTTGTGTCTTCTTTCTTTTTTTCACAGTTAACGATAAGCCCTTTTCCCAATCATTATTATAACACTTATCAGGCAACTATTTCAGGAAACGGAACTATTTATTATACTACTGATGGAAGCACACCTACATTAAGTTCTGGTTCAGCAGTCAATAATGTACAGATTCCCATTGATCAGAATAAAGAAATCAAAGCATTTCTTGTTGATGGCCAGGGAAGTTTATCAGCTGTCATCAGTAAAAAATATTATACAGGAAGTATTCCTACGGCTAATATTTACTTTAAAATTCCTTCTACATGGACCGGAAGCTGTGTAATGATTGATATGGTGAATCCTAATTCTATTGACGGATTTGCGATGGATACCTTCTGGCCAGGGATCGTAATGCAGCCCGCAGGATGTGAATCCTGGTATAAGGCTGCCAGAAATTTTGAAAGTGCCAATGTACGTTTTAACAATTGTACCCTCTTTGAAAATATTCCTTCAACTATCAGTACAAATTTGATTCCTATGGAAAGTACTTTGTATTATGATTTTACTGACGGGATCATAACAACTCCACCCTCATGTTTATTTTTAGCGACTCATGAAACGCAGCAAAAAAACAGCAATGTTTTAATTAAAGTTTACCCGAATCCTGTTTCAGATATTTTAAAAGTAAATACTGACAGGAATTTTCAGGAATACGAGATTCTAGATGTGAATGGAAGAGTGATTGTAAAAGACCAGTTTGTAAAAGAAATTTCTATTCATCAACTTATTTCAGGAAATTATTTTCTAAAACTGAAAGATTCAAAGGGAAATTTAGTATTGTTAAAATTCATTAAAAAATAAAAAAATCCGCTTGTTGAGCGGATTTATATTTTGATCTGTATGTTTTTAATTAATCTCCATCTGAGAACATTGAACTTGCCAAAGAAGTGACAATGGACAATAGAATGCTAAATATAAATGCCCACCAGAAGCCATCTACCACCATACTGTCTATAAAATAATCTGCAAGCATAATAATTGCCGCATTAATTACCAAGGCAAAGAAACCTAGTGTAATAATGGTAAGGGGAAGTCCGAAAAGGCTTAAAATAGGTTTAACAAAAATGTTTAAAACTCCCAATACAATGGCAAAGATGATTGCTGTTGAAAATCCTTCAAACTGTACTCCCGGTAAAACTTTTGTTAAAAGATACGCAACTATCGCCGTAATAAATAATCGGATAATTAAGTTCATATTATTATTTTTTAATGTTTATGGGGGTTATGGAGCAAAAGCCATTCCATTTCGGTAAAAAAAATTCAATAAAACCCTTTGTTTAAAGATATTTTAGCCTTTTACCATCCTGAAGCTTTTATTTTATTTTCATCATGGTCACCAATGAAGTCGCCACATGACTTTCTGAATCTGGACCTTCATTCTGAACATAAATTTCCGTTCTGATCACACTGATTTTGGTACCGCCCTTAATGACATATGATTTTGATATCAGAGCATCACCCATTGCAGGCCGTAAATAGTTCACCTTTAGCTCAACTGTCACTACATAGCAATCTTCTTTGTAATGGCTTACGGCTGCATATCCCGAAGAAACATCCACTAAAGAAGCGATCATTGCTCCGTTGAACATTCCCGCTTTCCTGGTCATCATTTCCATCTTAGGGATTTTTATAGAAATAAAATCTGTTTCCACTTCCAGCAGTTCTGCCCTGTAGAATTTCAAGGTTTCCGAGCGGTTGAAGCTGTCTGTAATAAGTTTTGTTTTCTCTGGAGTCATTGCTTTTTGAATTTGAATGTAAATGTAAAGATTGATTTAAAAAGTAAAGAATTAAAAGACTAAAAATTGAGTGATAGGTCCGTATTCTTATTCGCCAACAACAAAAAGCTTGCACGCTTTAATTATTGCAGGAGTAATGTTTAATCTGTAAGCTTAGGTTTATTTTTATGATATAAAAGTTTAGCTTTGTATTAAAGGGATGATCATATGGATTTTAAAAGTTTTTTTTCGTGTCTAAGCATTCTGATGTGCTGTACTTTTCATGCCCAAACCTTATCTTTATATGGAGGTTCAGATCAAGATCAATATCTGGGATGTTTAAACTGTGATACTTTTAATAAAGATTCAGTGTGGAACACTTATGGTGATTACGGAAATGTATACAGTTCAAAATCAATCTGGAATTCTTACGGAAATTATGGGAGTTCATACAGCACTTGCTCTCCCTGGAGCTCTTATGCTTCCTACCCTCCGGCTATTATCGATCAGGATGGAAATTTTTACGGATATCTTACCTTGAATACATATAAGTCTGAAAGATCCGGTCTGGAACTGGCTCAGGTGTTGTGCAAATACCATGAGGATATCAAAAAAGATATCAGTGGTTGGTATGACAGGCTGTTCAGGTAATTTTTTAATTGAGAGGTATATTGACCACCCCGTCAAAAATTCTTTGAATTTTCGCCACCCCTCCGGAGGAGGGGAATGTGTAGTCTTCAATTGGTATATTTGAGCTTTTATTACCTGCGAAATGAAAAATACATTGTATAAAAGACTCTAAAGTATTTTTTAAACACTTTAGTTCACTTAAGCAAGTGTAAAAATTACTGCATATGGGTAAGTTCACTTTAGGAGAAAATCAGAGATTTTCATAAAACTTATATGTACTTTTCAGCAGTTTAAAGGTCACTTTTAAAAATCTTAAGTGGTTAAATTTTTTGTGACTTTTGTGGTTGATATTTCTCCTGCTGATTGAGCAGATATTTTGTGTAGGTTTTAAGAAAGCAAGACATTAAAATCATTACTTAAAGTCAGGACTCCTTCTGTTAATCCTTCCGGGTGAGTATTGAAGCCTTTCAATTTTGAGCTTTTCCCTTTTAAAACCAGGTCCATCAATTGTTTATCAGACAGTTTTTTACCAAAAATTTCAAAACTAATTTTAAAACCACAGTTTTTGAAATCTGAACAGCCAACTGCTGTTTTTCCTTTGATCAGGTTATGTTCTTTACACTTTGGACATTTTGTTTCTTCCCAGGACTGCAGTTCTTTTTTCTGTGCCGGTTCTCTTTTTTTCTTTTCCTTCACCTCTTCTTGCTCTTCCTGCAGAGTAATCACTTTTCCTTTGCCATAAACTACTTTTGCGGTAAGCTCCGTTACCATCTGGATCAGTTCTTCTTTAAAAAGATTGGCTTCATATTCACCTTTCTCAATTTTACGAAGTTTTGATTCCCATTCTCCGGTAAGTTCCGGACTTTTTAGAAGTTCATCCTCAATGGTATCAATCAGCTGAATTCCAGTTTGTGTAGCAATCAGGTTTTTCCTTTTCTTTTCTATATATTTTCTTTTGAAAAGGGTTTCGATGATGTTGGCACGGGTGGATGGTCTTCCGATACCGTTATTTTTCAGAAGTTCACGAAGTTCTTCATCTTCTACCTGTTTCCCGGCGGTTTCCATTGCCCGCAGCAATGTAGCTTCGGTATAGGGTTTTGGAGGTGTCGTTTTTCCTTGGTGGATCATTGGATCGTGAGGTCCGGTTTCTCCTACAATAAATTCGGGGATGGTCTGTTCTTCTTCCTTTTCTTTTTCTTTATCGGCAGATTCTTCTTTAGGTTCTTTGGCATAGACAGCTCTCCATCCTGCTTCAAGAACTTGTCTTCCACTGGTTTTGAAAGGGATAGTTCCTACTTTTCCTTCTACCAAAGTATTGGAAATTTTACATTCCGGATAGAATACGGCAATAAAACGTTTTGCAATCAGATCATAAATCAGTTTTTCCTCCCTGCTCAGATTCTGAGAAGGTGGGATTTCCGTAGGAATGATCGCATGGTGATCAGTTACTTTGGTATCATCAAAAACTGCTTTCGATTTTGGAATCGGAGCTTCTAATAATGGAGCAATCAGGTCCTGATAAGGATACATTTTCTGAAGAATTCCTCCTATTTTCGGATATAAACTTTCGGATAGATAAGTGGTATCAACACGCGGATAGGTTACGTGCTTCTTTTCGTAAAGACTCTGGATATAATTCAGCGTGTTTTCTGCTGAATATCCATATTTTTTATTGGCCTCTACCTGAAGTCCCGTCAGATCAAAAAGTCTTGGATTCTTTTCTTTTCCTTCTTTTATTTCGAAAGAAACGATCTCAAATGGATTTACTTTAAGATATTCCAGCCCTTTTTCAGCACGTTCCAGCGTTTTTAAACGGTCAATCGCTGCATTGAAAATAACGTCACGGTATTTAGTCTTCAGTTCCCAATATTCTTCTGTGGTAAAGGCATCGATCTCTTTCTGACGCTGAACCAGCATCGCCAATGTCGGAGTTTGCACCCTTCCTATAGAAAGAACGGCTTTGTTTCCACCAAATTTCTTAGTAAAGAGTCTTGTCGCATTGATTCCTAGCAGCCAGTCTCCTATGGCTCTTGCATTTCCGGCCAGGTAAAGGTTTTTATAATCTTCAGCAGGTTTTAAACTGGCAAAGCCCTCCTTGATAGCTTCTTCCGTTAGTGAAGAAATCCATAAACGCTGGATCGGTTTGTTGCATTTTGCCTTCTGCAATACCCAACGCTGGATCAATTCTCCCTCTTGCCCGGCATCCCCACAGTTAATCACCTCATCACATTCTTCAACCAATCTTTCGATTACTTTAAACTGGTTTTCTACGCCTTTATTCGGAATAAGCTTTATTCCAAAACTGCTGGGAATAATAGGCAACAGAAACAAATTCCAGGATTTGTATTGCGGACCGTAGTCGTGAGGTTCTTTTAAGGTACAAAGATGTCCAAACGTCCATGTTACGCAATAGCCGTTTCCTTCCATATAACCTTGTTTAGGCGTGGTAGCACCCAATACTTTGGCGATATCTCTGGCAACACTGGGTTTCTCGGCAATACATAATTTCATGAACTCGGGTTTATTGTAGGGGTGCAAAAATCGGGATTTTTTTTGACTTTCGCTAATTTAGTTGAGAGTGGATAGCTTGGAGTTGAAAGATAGTGAAATTAAGTTCTATATTCTAAAGATTTAGAGTATAACATTATAATCGTCCTATCTATTGAGTCGTCCTAAAATAGGTTGACACTAAATTAAACAATATTACTATCCGGAGGAATTATTTTTTTTGAGCTTCAGAAATGGCATCAGCAATTCCACCGCCTGCGGTTTCAAAGAAGGCAGGACCAGCCAGCAGATATACTTTTTCTAATTTTTTTGTGGTGGAAAGTTTGTGTTCTTTCAGATAAGTTTCAGAGCGGTTCGCATGTACGATTCCTCTTACTACGTTTCCAGCTACCAAAGCAGTTGGAGAATCTATTCCTGCATCTTTCAGGTCACTGGCAAAGGCAAAATTGGTAACGCCTAACCTCATAGCTTCACGGGCTGCCACTTCTCCTACGGAAGTCATCAGGTCAGGGGTGAATTTGTTACGGTCACCCAAACCGATCAGCAATAATTTCTTTGCAGACATCGATCCCTCAGGCGGGGTAATCAAAAGGGTTCCTAAAGAATGTCCCTGAAACTGGCCTGACTTTCTAAGGTTGGTTAATTCTCCTTTTAAAGCTTCATCCAGATGAACCAATCCGTTCAATTTAGCGGGTAAAGCCTGAGCGTTAAAAATATCTCCTTCCGTATATTCGAAAATACAGGCTACCTGAAGCTGGGAATCGGCTGAAGAAGGTCCCTGTACTAATCCTATCATGGAGATTCCATCTACGATTCCCCAGTTTTTAGAAGTTCCTAAAGCAGTGGTTTTTGCAGTGGCTGTAGTAGAGATCGTTTGTGCAAAGCTTAAACCAGTTAATACCAGTAATGCGAAGACTAATGATTTATTTAGGGTATGTTTTAATATATTTTTCATATTTTTTTTGGTTACTGATTATTTTTGTTGTCGGACAGAAGGTTCTTTTTATAATCTTTGTTTTATAAAGTCATAGGTACTTCCATCAATAGGATTTCCGTTCCTTCCCCGGTTATTTTAATATCTAAATCCTTGATATCCCACATTCCGAAACCATCTCTTTCTTCTACTGGCTGACCCTCGATTTGTGCACTTCCTTTAAGGATAAAAGCATAGACTCCGTTTCCTTTTTTCCTGATCTGATAACTGACTTTCTTATCCTTTTCAAAAGTTCCCAGATGAAACCATGCATCCTGATGAATCCATACTCCTTCATCATTGGCATCTGGGGAAAGGATCTGCTGAAATTCGTTTTGACGTTTCGTTTTATCTAATGTAATCTGGTCGTATCTTGGGACTACATTTCTTTTGTTGGGATACACCCAGATCTGGAGAAACTTCACAGGCTGATCAGTATTTCTGTTGAATTCGCTGTGCATAATTCCGGTTCCTGCACTCATCACCTGAATATCCCCGCTTTTGATTACGGCTGTATTGCCCATGCTGTCTTTATGTTCAAGATCTCCTTCCAGAGGAATACTGATGATTTCCATATTGTCGTGAGGATGGGTTCCGAAACCTTTTCCCGCTTCTACTTTGTCATCATTCAAAACTCTCAATACTCCGAAATGCATTCTTTCAGGATTATGGTAGTTGGCAAAACTGAAAGTGTGCTGGCTTAGCAACCATCCATGATCAGCTTTTCCCCGTGAATCTGCTTTATGGATGACAGAGTTGTCTTTAATTTTTGATTCCGTATTGGGTAAATGGTTATATCCGATAGGTTCTAATGGTTCGATTTCATCAATATCATTTTTCATGGTATTTCCAAGAGAAGCTGATGCTACAAACATTCCTGTTCCCAATAATCCTTTTTTTAAAAAATCTTTTCTGTCCATATCAAGTTATTATTTGTTTGTTTTTGATAGGACAAATGTACAGCGGTGAAAAACCCTGCACATTTAACTAGTTTAATAAATGACTTTTCAGCAAAAAAAAATGCCGGATACTTTTTTGTATTCGGCAGTATGATTATATTGATTGTTGGAATAAAAAGATTTTTGGAAATCGCAAAGGCGCAAAATATTTATTACGTAACATGTATTAAGGCGCAAGGATTTATCTACGATAAAATTATTGAGATACTCATTCAACATTTGTTATCAAAAAAAAAAAAATCTGTGTAAATCTGTGTAATCTGCGGGTAAAAATCTCAAGATTTATTTTTCTTTTGAAGCCAACCGTTTTCTGATGGTGCTTACAAATTCCTTCGAAACCCCTAGATAAGAAGCAATATAATATTGAGCTACCCTTTGTGGAATTGAAGGATATACTTTGATAAATTCAATATATCTGTCTGAAGCAGTCTTTGAAATGGTATTCACAAGGCGGCTCTGTAAGGTCGTTAAATTCCGCTGTACCAACATCCTGAAAACTCTCTCAAACTTGGGAATTTCCTGTAATAATTTCTCTTTAGTTGCAGGATTCAGCATATAAATTTCTGAGTCCTCCAGAGTTTCAATATATACTTTTGATGGTTTTTGCTCCTGAAAGGAAGCAATATCGCTGATCCACCAATCTTCAATAGCAAACAATAAGGTAACCTCAGAACCGCTATCATCCAAGCAGTACATTCTTACACATCCTTTGTGAATATATCCTTCAAACTGGCAGATTTCTCCTTCTCTTAATAAAACAGTCTTCTTGGGAAATGTCTGGCAAACCAGAACATCTGTAAAAATTTTCTCTTCTTCCGGACTTATAGTGATGAACCGTTCAATGTTCCTGATGATATTTTCAAACATAAATTAAAGTTTACCCCTGCAAATTAGGAAAAAGACTGTAAACTTCGTTCTTTAACAGTCCGCTTCCTCCTCCATAATGGTCAATCACTTTAACATCTTTATCTAAATGGGCACAGAATATCTTAATCTCTTTCTCAAAGTTATCGGATAATCCGGAACTTAAAAGAACGATATCTATCTTATTTTCTGTTATATAGTCATAGCTGGCATTCTCATCACTTTGAATTTCAGCTGTCCAGCCGTCGTTATTTCCTATAATCCGTTGTAAAACATCCAGAATTTCCTGATTCTTTCCGATGATTAAAAAATGTAATGTTTTCATTAAGTTTCAGTATTGATGGTTCTTATTGGTTACGAGTTGAGGGGTTGATGGTTGAGAGTTTATAGGTAAGAGCGATGTAACGTATAAAAACCGGAAAGTGGAAGAATAATAAGTAATTTTCTTTTGAAGCTATTAACTCTCAACTCTTAACTTTCAACTCTTAACTCTCAACTCCCCTACAAATGTTTACTCCCCGTTATTTTCAATTCATTCAAATCCAGCTGAGATTCGGCTTTTCTAATCTCATCATCACCGAATAATTTTTCACGTTTCATTTTGAATAAATCCTTTCTCTGTAATGCAATAATGTCGAGCATGATCTTATGATATTCCTTCAGATCATTCTGCCTGTTGGTGCACATTTCAATAGAGCTCAGATGGTTTTGGTGGAGTTTAATATCATTTTCCAATGCTTTTTTAAGGTTCTCTACCAGGTTATTACTGCTTACCGTAGGTTCATATTCTTTGATCAGCCTGTCAATTGCCAGTTGATCCAGTCTCATTTGAATTCCTGCCTGCTGCTCATGAGAAGGTAAAATAGGATCAATTTCCTCTATTTTAGTTAATTTAATAATCAAAGGCAGTGTAAGTCCCTGGAAAACCAACGTTACAAAAATAACGATAAACGTGATAAAAATAATCAGGTTTCTCATAGGAAACTGAGACTGCTCATTCATCATAACCGGAATGGATAAGGCTGTTGCCAGAGAAACAACTCCCCGCATTCCGGCCCAACCGATGATCAAGGGATTTTTCCATCCCGGGCTTGGGTCCAGTCGGGCTTTTTTACTCAGCCATCTCGGTAGATGGGCTACCGGGTAAATCCATAACAGGCGAACCACAATTACGATACCACTTATAATTAAACCATATTTTATACCCTCCATTAAAGAGGTTTCTCCCAGACCATTGATAATATCCGGAAGCTCAAGTCCTATTAATACGAAAACCAACGCATTCATTACAAAGATCAACGTATTCCAGACTCCTGTCATATTAATTCTTGTCGTTCCGGTTTTAAAAATCTCATGGGCACGAAATGACATAAAAAGTCCCCCGCTTACCACAGCCATCACTCCTGAAAAATGGAAATGCTCTGCGGAAAGAAATAAAATATAAGGTGTAATTACCGTAATAGCGGCATCAATTGCCGGGGTAGTAGGCAAAAACTTATGAATGGCATAAAAAATATGAGCTCCGATAATTCCTACAACAATTCCCATTCCTGCCACAAGAAAAAACTGGCCGGTGGCTTCATGCATTGAGAAAGCTCCCGTCATTACCGCAACTAAAGCAAACCTGAAAACAATCAGTGAAGAAGCATCATTGATCAGGCTTTCCCCTTCCAATATGGCAAGGGTTCGTTTAGGAACCTTTAATCCTTTTAATACAGTGGCTGCTGCAACAGCATCGGGTGGAGAAACTATACCTCCCAATAAAAAGCCTAATGCCAGGGTAAAACCGGGAATCAGAAGCTGTGAAGTATAAGCAACCACCAGAGAGGTCAGGAAAACAAGTCCAAAAGCTAACAGACTGATGGGGCGTTTCCACTTCCAGAAGTCATTCCAGGAAGTATACCATGCCGCTTCATATAAAAGCGGTGGTAAAAAGATTAAAAATATAATATCGGGATCCAGCTTTAAAACAGGTACTCCCGGAATCATGCTGATTCCTAATCCGGCAAGCACCAGAAAGATAGGGTAAGCAATCTTTATGCGCTGTGCCAGCATCACCAGCATCATAACGAGTAATAAAAGACCCAGTATTAAAAGTAGTGATTCGTGCATCTTTTTTAGAGGATATAAGTTTTGGCTAAAGCCAATGGATTGATGATATATTGTCGGGTGGCTAAAGCCCACCTCTATTGAATTTTGACAATACTATCTTTTAATTTATTTAAATATAACCGAATTCGCCAGTTCAATTTCCTCCTGATTAATGGAATGTCCGAAATTGGCGTACACTTTTTCTGTAACCTCAGCATTCATTTCTCTTAGAATATTGGCTGTAGCATACACTCTTTCTATGGGAACATGGAAATCAGGATTACTGGTTGCCAAAAGAACCGGAGTTCCTGCAAAATCACCTTTATAGTGATCCCGGTTGATCTTATCACCAATCACTCCTCCGATAATAGCCACTGCTCCACCCAATTTTTGTGCATTACGGGCCAAAAATTCCAGCGTAAGACAGGCGCCCTGGGAAAATCCGAAAAAATAAATGTTTTCAGGTTTAATGCCTGCATCTACAGCAGCTTTTACTGTTTGATCTACCATTTCCAGGGCAGATGACAACCACGGTTCATTCTGATCAACCGGAGCGATAAACGAATAAGGATACCAGGTATGATTCAGTGCCTGTGGGGCTAATAATGCATAGTCTTTTACATTCAGATGTTGGGATAAACTCAGGATATCCTGAGCACTTCCACCGCGTCCGTGAATCATAATCAAGGCTTTCTCTGCCTGTTTTAACGGTGTTCCTGCTGTTTTTATATTTAAAATATGACTCATTATTTCTATCTGAATTTTTCTGTTGGATAATTAATTGCAGGGAGAATTTCCGCTAAACGTTCCCTTTGTTCTTCAAATTGTTCCGGTAACATCAAACCTTCCCCTAATGATGCAGCTTCTTCATCTGCATCGAACCCCGGACCCGAAGTGGCAATTTCAAACAACACACCACCGGGCTCTTTAAAATATACTGATGTGAAATATTTCCGGTCTTTCACTTCTGTATGCTCCAAACCATATGCATTGAGCCTGTCTACCATCTCAAGTTGCGACTGTGCATCCGGAGTGGCAAAAGCTACATGATGAACAGTCCCTCTTCCTGCCAGCCCTTTTAACGCATTAGGCATATACAAAAGATCTACATATTTCCCTGGCAGATCTTCTGTTGCCAGTCTCAATCTGTCAGCGCTTTCAGTAATGACCTTATGGTCCATCTGGGTCGTTAAAAGGGCGGCCGTTCTTTCATAAGCATCCTGCCAGATTTCCACATGGTGAATTCCTTTTAACGCATATTCTTTGGGAATATAGCCGTTGTTATATCCTTTTCTTTCATCTTTATCATTAAAAACCAATTCCAGTCCCAGCCCGTCAAAATCTTCAAGATAAATAAAAACTTCATCAGAAAATCTTTGCTGTGGCTGTTTATATTGAATATTAAACTGATCCAGACGATTTGTCCAATACTCTAATGCATCCATAGAAACTGAAAAAGCAGTGGTATTCAGCATTCCTTTGCCGTGTCTTCCATTAATCAGGTCTTTACCATAGGGAAAAGTTGTCAAAATAGTTCCCGGCGTTCCATATTCATCTCCGAAATAGAAATGATAAACATCGGAGTATTCAAAATTTACCGTTTTCTTGACCAATCGAAGTCCTAAAACTCCGGTATAAAAATCTATATTTTCCTGGGCATTGCCGGTAATAGCCGTAACATGATGCAATCCTGTGATAAGTTTCATAAAGTTGAAAGTTGAAAATTGAAAGTTAAATTTATTGACTGATTGTTGTAATGTAGAGTTTCTACATATATTTCCGGATTATTCCAGAGTGGGAAGAAAGGAAAAATGACGACCAACCAAACCTGTCAGTAAACTTAGTTTAGATCCATTCTATACCCTTCTCTCCTACTCACCGTGATTACAACGTTTCTTTCATCCACACATCATTATATTCTTCCGGATGACGTTTGAACTGTGCATGAACATAGGGACACAAGGGTACAATCTTCAAGTCGTTTTCTCTTGCATAAGAAACCAGTCTTTCCAGTAAAATTTTGGCAAAGCCTTTTCCTTCATATTCCGAATTCACTTCAGTATGATACACGGTCAGTTTTTTTCCAATTACTGAAATGTCCATTTTTCCTGCTTTATGATCATCTGAAAAAAGTTGAATTTCTCCTTTTCTTCCTTCTAAAACTATTTCTGTTCTTTCCATTTCTTTTATTTTTATTGATACTGTTTACTATATTATTCTTACTGTCAAAATTACAGTCTTTATCACAGCAGAGTAATGATCTATGATAACTTCGGTAATGCTTCTTCTATTTTATCACGCATTCCTTCATATTGTACAGGAAGTTTCAGGTGATTTCCCAGTTCATTCAGTGGTTCATCTACAGTAAACCCCGGATTATCTGTGGCAATTTCAAATAATACACCTCCAGGTTCACGGAAATAGAGTGAGTAAAAATAATCCCTGTTGATCTTAGGAGTGATACTTAAGCCTGCAGATAATACTTTTTCACGGTATTCCATTAAAACAGCATCATCTTTTACTCTAAAAGCAATATGGTGATTGGTTCCTGCAGCATTTCTTCCGGATGGCATTTTATCATTCTCAATAATATCTACGAAATTGGCCGTATCAATAGCATCTGTAGCCAGCCTGTATCTTTCCCCTTCCTGCTTTTGAAGATCATATCCTAAAATATCCGTTAAAATCTTAAGGGTAGGATCAGCTTTTTTTAAACTTAAAGTAACATTATGAAATCCTTTCAAAGCATGCTCTTCTTTGATATCATCAGTGGTCCATACTTTTCGGTGATCATCAGCAGATGGCTCTATGAACTGTAACTGCAAGCCGTCCGGATCTTTAAAAGAGATCAGCTTTTCCCCGAAGAACTCCTCTTCCTTTATATTCACATTAAAATTTTGAAAACGGCTTTTCCAAAATCCAAGGCTTCCTTTCGGAACTGAATATCCGATATGAGTAGCCATACCGCTTCCATTAGTACCCTGACCAATTCCTTCCCACGGAAAGAAAGTAAGAATAGTTCCCGGTGTTCCGTTTTCATTTCCAAAATAGAAGTGATATGTTCCCGGATCATCAAAATTGACGGTTTTCTTGACCAGCCTTACCCCTAAAACCTGAGTATAAAAATCTAAGTTTCTTTTTGCATTGTCTGCAATAGCTGTAATATGGTGCAGGCCTAATATTCTATTGTCCATGTTTTTTAAATTTGATGCTAAATTATGATCAATAGAAATCCTGTGCATTTAACTAGTTTAATAAATGAATCTATTACAGATCCAACCCCTGAAAAAACGCACAGTAAAAAACTGCTTTATACAATTCTTAAATAATCAAACTTATTTTAATCATTCCATAACAGCATATTTCATCGCATTTCCACAATAAATGAATTAAAAACTATTTTCCACCAACATTCAATCAAAAAATAAAAACAAATAAAACACTGAATTACAAATATTTAAATCCGTTACAGTAAATTAATATTCAAAAAGCCTACTTTTTTAGTGGACTAATAAAAATTATATTATATATTTGCAATCGTATTCAGGAAATAAAATAAAATGAAGGCAGAATTAAAAAATAATTCAATAAAGAAACATACCATCAAGAACATGATGATGTGTATCTGTATGCCTATACACCAAGAATACTGTGGATGACCTTACTTTTATATAACATATTTTTTAAAGGCTCTACAACATTGTAGAGCCTTTTTATTAACAACAAACAACATTAAAAAATAACAATGAGCACTTCTAAAAACAAATGGCTGGTCCCATTGGCATTTACCAACATCTATATAATATGGGGGATTACATTTTTAGCCATATCATTTGGCTTAAAAGGTTTTCCTCCGTTCATTCTTTCGGGATTAAGATTTCTGGTTGCAGGAATTCTGATGATAGGATATCTCCTGTCAAAAGGAGAAAAAGCTAATACGATGATCAACTGGAAAAAAAATGCTATTACCGGTATTTTAATTCTTACCGGAGGAACAGGTCTTGTGGCCTGGGGAGAGCAGTATGTAACGGCACCGGAAGCGGCCATTTCTATTGCAACCGGACCTTTTTGGTTTATTGCCATTGACAGAAAGAACTGGAAATATTATTTTTCAGATAAGTTTATTCCGATAGGCCTGGTCATTGGTTTTGTAGGATTGGTATTATTTTTAAAGGGAAGTGTAAACTCAACGGCAGCTCATGCAGCCACTGACGGCCATCTTCGTATTACCGCTTTTATCGTGTTAGGATTAAGCTCTATAGCCTGGGTACTGGGTTCTTTATATTCAAAGAAAAACCCGGCTTCGCAATCTACTTTTATGAATATTGCCCAACAGCTTATAGTAGCTGGATTGGCCTCTTTTCTGATTGCATTTTTAAGAAAAGAATGGACCGTTTTTTCGGTCTCAGCCATCCCATTATCAGCATGGTTGGGTGTTTTGTTTTTGATCTTCTTTGGATCTATAGTCGCTTATTTGTCGTACATTTGGCTATTGTCCGTAAAACCCGCCGCTTTGGTAAGCACCCATACCTACATTAACCCTATTGTAACGGTTATTGCAGGCTGGATTGTTGCCAATCAGAGCATCAATGGAGGTCAGTTGTATGGTTTATCCATTATATTGCTGGGAGTATTGCTGACGAATGTCACCAAATATTTTAAACTTTCGAAACGGTCAAAAGTGAAGTTAAGAAGAGTGAAACGATTTTTTAATAAAACAGGCAGACGATACCAGCCTATTTAAATAGTATAAAACATCAGAATGATAGAAATTAAAAATATATCAAAAACATTCCATCAGAAAAAGCAATCTTTCAAGGCGCTGGATCGTGTGAGCCTCACTATAGAGAAAGGAGATATCGTAGGAATTATCGGATTTTCAGGAGCTGGAAAAAGTACCCTTATCCGTACGGTAAATCTGTTGGAAAGACCGGACGAAGGGCAGATTATTATTAACGGAAAGGATTTCACTCAACTAAGCTCAAAGCAACTGGCTGAAGAGCGCAAAAAAATTGGGATGATCTTCCAGCACTTCAACCTTCTTTCTTCAAGAACTGTTTTTGATAATATCGCGCTTCCTTTGGAGCTGGATCGTACAAGTAAAGATCAGATTAATAAAAAAGTGAATGAGCTTCTGAAAATTGTAGGCCTTGAAGATAAGGCCCACGATTATCCACGAAGCCTTTCCGGAGGTCAGAAACAGAGAGTTGCCATTGCCAGGGCATTAGCCAATGATCCCCATCTTTTACTCTGCGATGAAGCTACCAGTGCACTTGATCCTGCCACCACACAGTCTATATTACAGCTGTTGAGAGACATCAATCAAAGACTGGGAATTACCATCCTCCTTATTACTCATGAAATGGAGGTCATCAAAGCAGTCTGCAACCACGTTGCCGTGATAGACAAAGGAAAATTATTAGCAAAAGGAACTTTAAGTGAGATTATTTCGGATCGGGAAAATCCGGTAATCCGGCAATTTATAAATTCAGATAACATGACCCTGCCGCAGGAACTCAATAACAGACTTCAGAAAGAACCACAGGATGGTTTATTTCCGCTGGTCGAAATAGAACTCAATGAAAATATAAGTGTTGAACAACTTCTTTCAACCTTATATAGTCAATATAAAATTCCATACAAACTTTTGAAGGCTGATGTAGAATATCTTGGAAACTCCAATTTTGGAAAACTGCTGCTTCAGCTTCAGGGGAAAGAAGAAGAAAATCAACAGGCCATCTACTATTTCAATCAAAATAAAATTCAAAATACAGTAAAAGGATATGCTTAGTGATACGGTAATTGCTCTTTTAGCAAAAGGAGCCTGGGAAACAATTTATATGACATTCGTATCCGGATTTTTTGGATTCGTTCTAGGCCTTCCGGTTGGGATTTTGCTGTTTTTAACAAGAAAAGGACAGCTGTTGGAAAATACCGTTTATCATAGGGCACTCTCTATTTTGGTGAATATTTTCCGTGCCATTCCTTTTATTATATTAATTGTATGGATGATTCCGTTTACAAGAATTTTAGCAGGAACCTCCATTGGGGTTAACGCAGCATTGGTTCCTTTAAGTATAGGAGCAGCCCCGTTTATTGCGAGGCTAGTGGAAAACAGCCTCATTGAAGTTCCTCACGGTTTAATAGAAACGGCAAGAGCTTTGGGAGCTTCACCCTTTCAGATCATCAGAAAAGTATTGCTTCCGGAAGCCCTTCCTTCACTTATCAATAATGCTACCATCACTTTAATTACTCTGGTAGGCTATTCTGCGATGGGCGGTGCGGTAGGTGCCGGCGGATTAGGACAGGTTGGCTATCAATATGGTTACATCGGTTATGATATTGTGATCATGAATACTGTATTGATTTTACTGGTTCTGTTAGTATTTATTATCCAGTTTGCAGGAGATCGGCTGTCAAAAAGGTTTGATCACAGGTAGAAATTCTGAGCGTAAAGGAGTAAGATCTGCCCTTTTATAATTCCTTTTTCTTATTTAAAAGAACGACAATGAAAAAAATAAAGATTTTAAGTTTATTTGCTGCCGGCATATTATTATTTACGGCTTGTTCCGGAAGGAAAGATGATCCGAATTTTATCCGGGTGGGAATTACCTATGGCCCGGAGCAGGAAATTGCTGAAGTGGCAAAAAAAGTAGCGAAAGAGAAATATAATCTTGAAGTGGAATTGATCCCCTTTAATGATTATGTTGTTCCCAATGAAGCTTTGACCACCGGGGATATTGATGCC
Source organism: Chryseobacterium sp. WG14 (assembly GCF_024586945.1). Classification (NCBI taxonomy): domain Bacteria; kingdom Pseudomonadati; phylum Bacteroidota; class Flavobacteriia; order Flavobacteriales; family Weeksellaceae; genus Chryseobacterium; species Chryseobacterium sp. WG14. The sequence goes on along the minus strand of NZ_JALCZD010000001.1, from coordinate 275,804 downwards.
AATGCTTTCCAGCATGTTCCTTATCTTACTGAACAGTCGAAACAGCGGGGTTACAATCTGGCTGTGGTGGGAAATACATTTGTTTTCCCTATTATAGCGTATTCCAAAAAAATTCAAAATATAACTCAGTTGCAGCATGGAAATACGGTGGTTATTCCTAATGACCCTACCAATGGAGGCCGTTCTCTGCTTCTGTTACAGAAAAATGGCTTATTACAATTAAGAGAAGGTGTCGGGCTTCTTCCGAAAGTGACCGATATCACAGAAAATCCAAAGCAGCTGAAAATTATGGAGATTGAAGGCGCACAGATCCCAAGAGTTTTGGACGACAGAGATGTGGTAGTAGGTATTATCAATAATAACTTTGCAGCCCAGGCTGGGTTGGATTCTGAGAAACAGAGTGTTCTAAAAGAAGATAAAGATTCTCCTTACGTCAATGTAGTGGTTGCCAGACAAGACAATAAAAACAGTCAGAAGGTAAAAAATTTCGTCAAAGCTTATGAGTCTGATGAAGTGGAGAAGAAAGCCAAAGAAATTTTTAAAGGAGGGGCCGTGAAAGGATGGTAGTGCTGAATTTGAGAATCTTAAGGCCCAAATTTTTAGTGTTTTTACGAACACTGATTCATAAACGTCAAAAGTGAATTATCTTCATCCCGTTTCTCATTTTTAGTCTTCGAAAATATAAAAGAACTGTCAAACAATTATGTAGACAGTTTTTTTACGGATTATTTTTCATTTTCTCAATTTGAGATAATAAAAATTTTAGCTATTTTTGCTTACAATCAAATAAAAAGGCATTATGTTAAAGAAAACCGCCATTGTAAGTTTATTCACTCTTATTTCTGTTTCTTATATGGCTCAGACAAATAATACTCTACCGGTTTATTTAGACGAATCCAAACCTGTAGAACAACGTATCCAGGACGCACTTTCCAGAATGACACTGGAAGAAAAAGTGGCTATGCTGCATGCCCAGTCAAAATTCAGCTCACCGGGTGTTCCCAGACTGGGAATTCCTGAATTCTGGACTACTGACGGACCTCATGGGGTACGTCCTGAGGTAATGTGGGACGAATGGGACCAGGCAGGTTGGACCAATGATTCTATTATCGCCTACCCTGCCCTGACGGCTTTATCTGCTACATGGAACAAAAAAATGTCATGGAACTATGGTAAAGCTTTAGGAGAAGAAGCCCGCTACAGGAAAAAAGATATCCTTTTAGGACCCGGAGTAAATATTTACAGGACTCCCCTGAATGGAAGAAATTTTGAATATATGGGGGAAGATCCTTATCTGACTTCAAAAATGGTAGTTCCTTATATTAAAGGAGTACAATCTAATGGTGTAGCAACTTCTGTAAAACATTTTGCCCTCAATAACCAGGAGATGTTCCGTCATACAAGTAATGTGAATGTAGATGACAGAACGCTTTATGAAATCTACCTTCCACCCTTCAAAGCAGCAGTAACTGAAGGAGATTCCTGGACGATTATGGGTGCTTACGATATGTACAAAGGCCAGTATGCCAGCCAGAATCAATATCTTCTGAATGACATTCTGAAAAAAGAATGGAAATATAAAGGAGTGGTTGTATCCGACTGGGGAGCTGTCAATAATACGGAACAAGCCATCCACAACGGGTTGGATCTTGAATTCGGAACATGGACCAATGGTCTTTCTGCCGGAACTAAAAATGCTTATGACAACTACTTTCTGGCAAAGCCTTATCTTGATTTAATTAAATCCGGAAAAGTAGGAACCACGGAGCTTGATGATAAAGTAACCAGGCTGCTTCGTCTTGCCTATCAGACCACCATGAACAGAAATAAACCTTTTGGGAATATTGCTTCTGAGGAACATAAAGCTGTAGCAAAAGAAATTGGCGAGGAAGGAATTGTTTTATTAAAGAACCAGAGGAATGTTCTTCCCATCGATCTTAATAAAGCCAAAAAAATCGCCGTGATAGGTGAAAATGCTATTAAGATTATGACTGTGGGTGGTGGTTCGTCATCATTAAAGGTAAAATATGAAGCGCTTCCTCTGGACGGAATCAAATCCAGATTTGGAAAACAGGCTGACGTTGAATATGCAAGAGGGTATGTAGGAGATATTGGTGGAGAGTATAACGGGGTAAAGTCCGGACAGGACTTAAAAGACAGCCGTTCTGAAACAGAGCTTTTGAACGAAGCTGTAGCATTGGCTAAAAAGTCAGATTATGTCATCTTTGTAGGCGGACTGAATAAAGCAGACTTCCAGGACAGCGAAGGAAATGACAGAAAAAGTTATGGCCTTCCTTACAATCAGGATCACGTCATCTCTGCACTGGCAAAAGCCAATAAAAACCTTGCTGTAGTCCTGGTATCCGGAAATGCTGTGGCCATGCCATGGATTAAAGAGGTTCCAAGTGTTGTACAGGCATGGTATCTGGGTTCCGAAGCAGGAAATTCTATTGCTTCCGTTTTAGCAGGGGATTCTAATCCTTCCGGAAAACTTCCTTTTACTTTTCCAGTAAAACTGGAAGATAACCCGGCTCACCAACTTGGAGAATATCCGGGACAAAAAGAAGAATTTGCAGCAGGAAAAGGAAAAGACCAGAAAAACCCGATCAATATTACCTATAACGAAGGAATTTTCGTTGGATACCGTTGGCATGATACCAAAAACATCAAGCCTCTTTTCAGTTTCGGACATGGATTAAGCTATACTAGTTTTGAATTTGGAAAAGCAAAAGCGGATAAAACGGTAATTTCACAGGACGACACCATCACTTTTACAGTGAGTGTTAAAAATACAGGAAAGAAAGCAGGTGCTGAAGTAGCCCAGCTTTACATCAGTGATTTAAAATCATCTGTTCCCCGCCCTGCAAAAGAGCTGAAAGGTTTCGAAAAAGTATTTTTAAACCCCGGAGAACAAAAAGAAGTAACTTTTACCATCGATAAGACTGCATTAAGTTATTTTGATGCCGGTAAACATGACTGGGTAGCAGAACCCGGAGATTTTGAAGCTCTGATTGGAAATTCTTCAGATGCTATTAAAACGAAAGTGAAGTTTACACTGAAATAAACACAGGATTATTAATGGAAACCGACTGCCTTACCGTTGATTTCTATCGATATACAATTATAGAAGCAGATCCCTAACAGGAATCTGCTTTTTATTTGTTCTCAAATTCAGCTTTATATTTTTCTCAGGTTTTGTATTTAACAGATCTAAAATCTGAAGGAGATAAAAATTAACCAAAAAACGTCAGGTTTCCAACTTACCTTACATGAAATGAAAAGCAGGCTTCTCGCTGAAACCTGCCTACCTATCTTGTACTACTTTGCTCCTCCTGAATTTTTCTCAAGATCAGTTTTAGTATTTTCTTTTACTTTCTGATTTCCGAAACGTTTTACAAAAGTAAGTGAAACTCCGTACCAGTCCCATTTTGAATACTCTCTGAAAGTTCCGTCCTGGCTGTATGTTGTATTATCTGCATAAGGTCTTTTAAAAATATTCATCAGCTGCATACTCAGTTCCATTTGAGTTTTGGGAAATATTTTAGTGACTGAAATATTATGGAAAACATTGGTATTATTGGCATATGAATTTCCGTTATTCTGATTGGCAAGCTCTACCCATGCACTTACATTAATATTTTTATTGAAGAGATTGGTATATGATATATTGGCGGAGGCTCCCCAATAGCTGATATAATCTTTACCCCCCAGCCTGTTTTTCTCATTAAAATCCTTATTGTTAATATAGTACCATCCGAATCCCGCATTTACATTCAGTTTATTTTTCAGGAAGTTCTGGTTGGTATTGGCAAAAAGGTAATATTTCTCAACTTTTCCATCGAAGTTCCCAGGTAATGAAACGGTTCTCCCGTTTTCCGTTACATAGGTAGTCCAGTAATCCTGATTGGTATGCATATACCTTGCAGAAATAAAGTACTTTTTCAAAAGTCCGAATTTCAGATAAAGCCGGTCATTAGGGTTAGGATTCAGATAAAGATTTCCTCTGGAATATGTTCCATTGATTTCAGGTGCCAGGAAAGGGTTAAATTCAGAATACCAAGGTCTCCAAATGCTTCGGTTATAGGTAAGACTCAAATCAAATTTCTCTGAAAAATTATATTTCAGCAATAGATTGGGCAGAAAAGTTCCATACGCATCTTTTCTCTCTGTACCTGCAACATCCTGTCTTACTTTATAATCAATATATTCATATCGAAGCCCAATTCTTGTTTCCAGTTTTCCGAAGAATGTTTTACTATAATTGGCATATAAAGAACTTAGATTGTCCTCATAATGAAAGATATCATTTCTCGAAAGATTATAATATTCTGACTTTGGATCATTCATACTGAATCCATAAAGGCTGTTGGGAATAACATGATTGTTGATTTCCGTTTTACCTCCTACTTCTATCGTACCGCCGGATTTACCTAAAGGCTGCGTATAATCTATTTTCAGAAAATAATTACGCATTTGGTTTGAGCTGATAATTCCTAGCTGCTGAGCGGTTTTCACGCCCTGTTTATCAATTTCCTTATCAATTAAATTATCATTGTCATTGCTGGAATAATTGGTCCCTAAATTAATATCTAAAATCCTATTCTTTTCTTTATCATAATATTTGTAGAAGGCATTAGTCCCTAAATTACGGCTGAATCCCCACATATTTTGAGTCTGATGAAAAGAATCATCAGGATTTCCATTAGTGAAGATCATTCCATCAGATTCTGCCAGAGATAAATTCCTGTTCTGTGAATACTCAAATACAAATCCGATATTATTTTTGTCATTCAACTCAAATTCTGAGGTAGAGGAAAGAGAAGGACTTTCATTTCTCGTCTCGTTTTCCATATTAAACTGGGTCGTTTTATTACTTGCATACCGGTTATCCCATGTTTCAGTCTTCTGTACATAATTTCCGCTATTGTAACCTCCTATCAGGGTCTGGGTAAATTTTTTCTTATGGTAGTTCAGGTTGAAATTCGTGTATTGTGAATTTTTGGTACTTTGCCTGTTGTTTAAGGAGATACTTCCTTTCAATCCTTCGTCATCCCTTTTTTTCAGGACAATATTGATCACGGAGCCCGAAGTTTCATACCTTGAGGAAGGGCTTGTAATCACTTCAATCTTCATCAGGTTATCTGCCGGAATTGTTTTAAGATATTCTTTTAATTCTTTACCTGTAAAAACTGATTTTCTATCATTAATATAAACCGTTACGGTCTGCCCTTCTGCTTTTACAGCATCATTATTATCAATACTCACCAAAGGGGTCATTCTCAGAACATCCCACGTTGTATTTCCTGCAAGAATAGCACTGTTGGCAACATTAAATACCGTTCTGTCTACTTTAGATTCTACCGTCGGTTTTCTGGCCACCAGAGTAACGGCTTCAATCTCTTTTTGCTTAACAGTATCTTTTGCAACCTGGGTTTGGGCCAAGGTCAAAGAACCTGCTAATAATGCTATTGGAAATAAAATTGTTTTCATTTGAAATTATAGTTTATTCTATAAGACCACTATGAGGAGCTATTTGTTACACCCAATAGTGAAAAAGTCGAATAAATACTTAATTCTTAGTAAGATATCGGATTCCCAAGCAATAAAAAAAACAGCAAAACAAAACCGTTTACAATAAAACGCCAATAAAAAAAACATATAACCATCAAATTCACAGCGAATTATTCAAAACCATACAGTATTCCAAATTTCATTTTCACTTAAAAATCATTTACTGTTTTATACACAAAAAAAGGCCCGGATCTCTCTCACCCGGGCCGCTAGCAATAGCAAATTTACAAGGATTAATATTAAAAAATATGCTAGTTTATATTTTCAAAATAATGGATAACGCCTACTTCCGGCAGACGAAATTTATCCTTATTAAGATCAGTCTCCTGATTGTTGCTGTTTTCTAAAAAAGAGTTGCTGAATAACGCATAAGAAGGCTGTTCTGCAAGCCCATTTTTCAGCAGCTGATGAGCTTCTACAATGGTTTTACCGTATAATTTTCTGAAACTTCCGATATTATATTGTGAAAATGTTCCGTAGTGCACAATAAACTTCAAGGATAATGCTATAGTAGTACTTAAACTTTTACTTAATTCTTCAATTTTTTTATTAAAGGCATTCCTCATTTTCATGAGTATTTTCGAAATATTCTGATAGGAAGGATTTTCGTCATACCTATAAAATAAAATGGCATCTCCTTCAATCTCTGAGATTTCAAAATAACGACCGTTCACATCGATCAGTGTAGAAAGTAGTTGTCTTACAATATATTCTCCTGTATAAAGTTTTGTATTGAACACAAATTCTGTAAATCCGCTAAAATCCGGAATAAGAATGATTCCCTCCTGTATATTTGTATTCTTCATAATGATAATGGATTAAAAACCTGCTTCATCAGTACAGACGAAGCAGGTTCAATTTTACTTTATTGCCATCCGCCTCCTACAGAACGATAGAGCGCCGTTATGGCATTCAGTCTTTGCGCTTTCAGGGAAGCCAGTTCCATTTCAGCCTGAAGCTTATTGGTTTGTGCAATGATTACCTCTACATAAGTGGCTGAATTATATTTAAATAAAATATCAGCTTTCTTCACCGCTTCATTAGATTTTAAAGCCAATCCTTCCGCTATTTTTTGCTGTTCCTCAAGCTTCTGAATTTGCACTAAAGCATCAGAGACCTCGCCTACTGCTTTTAAAACAGATTGTTTAAAGGTAATTTCAGCCTGATCTGCCAACACCTTAGACTGCTCATACTGGGTTTTCAGCTGCTTACCATTCAAAATAGGCTGTGCAATAGCTCCGGCAGCCATTCCGAAAAGTGATCCCGGCACACTGAACCATTTGCTGATCTGAAATGCATTCACTCCACCCTGAGCAGTAATGCTCAATGAAGGATACATGCTCATTTTAGCCACATGGATAGCCGCAGCACTTTTCCTTACCTCAAGTTCAGCACTTTTAATATCCGGTCTGTAGCTTAACAGCTCTGAAGGGATACCTGCTGCGATATGGTCCGGAGACTGCACCGTATTCAGGCTCGCACTTCTTTCAATCTTACCGGGCATTGAACCCGTAAGCAGACTTAGTGCATTTTCCTGTGTGGTAACGGAACTTTCAATAGCCGGAATTGATTTTAAGATCTGATCCCTTACAATTTCCTGCTGCTGTACCGCCAACGCTGTAGTCAATCCAAGTTCCTGTTGTTTTGTCAGAAATTTCAGGGTATTTTCTGCATAGGTAAGGTTAGATTTTGTGATCTCTAACTGAGTATCCAGCATTAATACATTATAATATCCCTGCACTACAGCTGCCACCAACTGGGTTTTCACAGCCTTTCCGGCTTCCTGGGTTTTAAGATATTCGGCCAGCGCCTGCTCTTTTCTTCCTTTGATCTTTCCCCAGATATCAGCTTCCCAGGAAAGGTTGACAGAAGCTGTATAATCTTCCATATACCTTTTCCCCATGAACTGCCCTGCCATCATCCCGTTCATACTGTTATCCGAAGGGCGGCTGATGTTTGCATTGGCAGCAGCACTTACGGTAGGAATGTTTGCCCATTTACTCTGATTATAAGCCAATGAGGCAAACTCAATCTGCTTTAAGGCTAGCTGAAGGTCATTATTCTGTACCATAGCTTTGTCAATCAATCCTATGAGAACAGGATCTTTGAAAAAATCTTTGTAGCTGATCTTTGCGATATTCTCATTCTGATCCACCATCATACTGTCGCTTCTGAAGGCTTCAGGCATTTTCACTTCAGGACGTTCATATTTCTGAACTTTGCAGGATATAGTTGTTCCTGAAATGAATGCGATATAGGCTATATTTTTAATTTTCATTTTTAAAATCATTTGAATTAATATTCCCAGTCAGCATCCGTTACCACTCTTCCATTGATTCTCTCATGTAAAGCCTGGAATACCACGAAAAGAACAGGCACTACAAAAATCCCTAAGATCGTTCCGAAAAGCATCCCTGAAATGGCAGCATATCCAATAGAATGGTTACCCAACGCTGACGGACCTACTACAAATAGCAACGGAAGCAATCCGGTAATAAATGCTAAAGAGGTCATCAAAATAGGACGCAAACGGGCTTTGGCCCCCTCAACGGCAGAAGCAATGAGGCTTTTGCCCGCTCTACGTCTCTGTATAGCAAATTCAACAATCAGGATACCGTTCTTGGCTAAAAGCCCGATCAGCATCACCAGTGCAATCTGAACATAAATATTATTGGATAGATCAGCCAGTGTAATCCCCACAAATACCCCTGATAATCCTACAGGAATAGCAATTAATACTGCTAGTGGAAGGATATAGCTTTCATACTGGGCTGATAAAAGGAAGAATACAAATACAATACACAATCCGAAAATCATCACCGACTGTGAGCTGGACCCTGCTTCTTCACGGCTCATACCTTTATAATCATATGTATATCCCGGAGGAAGCACCTGCTTACTGACTTCATCAATAGCTGCCATAGCCTGACCTGTACTGTATCCCGGAGCTGCCATTACGGTTAAATTGGATGAGTTAAAAAGGTTAAACCTATCCACCACTTCAGCTCCCGTCACTTGTTTTAAACTTACCAATGTATTAACAGGAACCATTTGTCCCAGGTTATTTTTAACGAAAATTCCGTTCAAGGATTCTTTATCCTGTCTTGTCTCCGGAGTGGATTGTACCAATACTCTATAATATTTTCCAAATCTGTTGAAATCCGAAGCCTGAATACTTCCGTAATACCCCTGCATTACTCCCAATACATCAGAAACATTGACTCCCAGCTGGGCAGACTTCACTTCATCAACAAGCACTTCAAACTGGGGGTAGGTAACATCAAATGTTGTAAATGCTACCGCCACTTCCGGTCTCTGCATCAAAGCACCCATCATTCCGTAAGAAATGTTTCCTAAATTCTGAAGTTCTCCATTCGTACGGTCCTGCAGCACAAGCTCCATTCCACTGGTATTTCCAAAGCCATCTACCGTTGGGGTATTGATCACAAGGAAATTTGCTCTTTTATCCTGAGAAAGCATTCCCTGGGTTTGTCCTATAATGTCATTGATATTATTAACAGATCCTCTTTGTCCTGCCTTTTTTAATTTAACAAATATAGAAGCGGCAGAAGAGGACATAGAGCCACTGAATAAATTCAGCCCGTCTACAGAAATCACTTTATCTACTGCAGGATTTTTCATCAGAAGATCTTCTGTATCGGACACTACTTTTGACGTTCTGTCTTTAGATGCTCCCGGAGCCAGATTGGCCGTTACAATAATGAAACTCTGATCTTCATCCGGAATAAACCCCTTAGGTGTGGTCATAGACATCCATGCAAACAAGCCTCCGAAAGCAAAGATCAGGATGAAAGCAATCCATTTCTTTTTTAACAGGAATAATACCGTTTTTCCGTAACGGAAAGTCAGTTTATTGAAACTCGCATTAAAACCGGCAAAGAAGCGGTCTTTAAAATTCATTTTCTCATGAGAACCACCGTGATGCTGCTTTAAGAATAAAGCACATAAAGCCGGGCTCAGGGTCAGTGCATTCACGGCAGAAATAATGATGGCAATGGCTAAGGTTAATGCAAACTGCTGATAAAATAGCCCTGTAGAACCACTCATAAAGGCTACCGGAACGAATACCGCAGACATAATCAGGGTAATAGATACAATAGCTCCTGTGATCTCGCTCATGGCTGACATGGTTGCCGCCCTCGGATTCAGTTTTTTATGCTCCATTTTAGCATGGACCGCTTCTACTACTACAATGGCATCATCTACTACAATACCAATGGCGAGCACCAGAGCAAATAAGGTCAGAATATTAATGGAAAACCCGAAAACTTTCATGAAAAAGAAGGTTCCGACGATAGATACCGGAACTGCAATAGCCGGAATCAAAGTAGAGCGGAAATCCTGTAAGAAGATGTATACTACAATAAATACAAGGATAAATGCTTCAATTAAAGTATGGATTACCTGTTCTATAGACTGGTCCAACGCTTCTTTTGTAGCATACGGAATTTCATAATCCATTCCTTCGGGAAAGGATTTTTCCAGTTCTTTCATTCTCTCCTGAAGGGCAATTTGTACTTCATTGGCATTGGATCCTGCCATCTGGAAGATCGCCATCGTTACAGAGGCTTTTTTGTTATAATTGGAAGAAACCGTATAACTGTAAGCTCCAAATTCTATCTTGGCGATATCTTTTAATTTTAAGACAGAACCGTCATTCAGTGCTTTAATTGTAATATTCTCATATTGCTCCGGCTCTGTAAATTTTCCTTTGTAGCGAAGTACATATTCCATTACCTCTTTACTTCTCTCCCCTAATCTTCCCGGTGCTGCTTCAAGGTTTTGGGTCTGAATAGCGCGGGAAACCTCCGCAGGAGTAAGGTTATATGAAGTCAGCTTATTCGGATCCAGCCAGATACGCATTGAATAATCCTTATTTCCGTATACCATAGCATCCCCTACTCCTTTTACCCTTTTTAATTCCGGGACAATATTAATCTTGGCATAGTTTTCAAGGAAAAGATCATTCATTGAACCATCTTTACTCGTCAGAGAAACCATGGCGATCATACTGTTTTGTCTTTTCACGGTAGTAATTCCGGCCTGGATCACCTCAGCAGGAAGCTGGTTCGTTACCTGTGCTACCCTGTTCTGAACATTAATGGCTGCCTGGTCGGGGTCTGTTCCCAATTTAAAAATAACAGTAATACTTAATGTTCCGTCATTACTTGCTGTAGAAGTAATATAATCCATATTTTCTACCCCGTTAATCGCGTTTTCCAGCGGTGGAGCTACAGATCTTGCAATCGTTTCAGCGTTGGCTCCCGGATAGGCTGCCGTTACCATCACGGTAGGCGGTGCAATGTCCGGAAATTTTGTGATCGGCAGACTTACCATCCCCACAATTCCCAGAATAACAAGCAATACGGAAATAACCGTTGCCAGTACGGGTCTTTTTATAATTTTCTTTAACATGATTTCTTCTTACGATTTTTTCTGTTGAGCATTCTTCTTCTGAGCCACTACAGGAGTCCCCGGCTGTAACCTGTCGAAACCGGAAACAATGTATTGATCACCAGCCTTAAGCCCGGTAGATACGATGAAATGATCTCCTGCTTTTCCATTGACTTCAACGGGCAGCATGGCAGCCTTTCCATCTTTAATGGTAAATACAAAAACTTTATCCTGAATCGTTCTTGTAGAAGCGATAGGAAGTAAAACAACATTGCTGTAAAACTGATCCAGCACGATTTTTCCAGTATTTCCGCTTCTCAGCATGTTTTTCGGATTATTGAATTTCGCTCTTAAAGTAATAGAGCCTGTGGTTTTATTGAACTGTCCCTCTACAGCATCAATTCTTCCTGTTTCAGCATATTTTTCACCTCCTGAAAGCAATAGAGAAACCGCTGGTGTATTTTTGATCACTTCATCAATACTGCTTCCTACATATTGTTTCTGAAAATTATTAAAGTCATTTTCACTTAAACTAAAATAGGTGTATACCTGATGAATATCTGAAAGCAGCGTGATAGGATCCTGATTTCCAGGGGTCATTAAACTTCCCAAACGGTAGTTGAACCTTCCGATAAACCCACTTACCGGTGCTTTAATCACAGAAAAATTAAGATTAATCTTTGCAGATTCAATAGAAGAAGTGGTCTGACTTACCGCTCCTCTTGCAGCATTATAAGATGCTTCCGCCTCTTTTACCTGAATTTCCGAAACCATTTTATTTCTGAATAGCTCCTTCTTTCTGTCCAGATCAATTTTAGAAGTGGAAAGGTTCGCCTGAGCGGTAATCAAAGCGGCCTGGGCACTTTTAAGCTGCTCTCTGAATACCTGATCTTCAATTTTGAAAAGAGGCTGCCCCGCTCTCACAAAATCTCCTTCGTCTACAAAAATTTTACTTAAATATCCTGTTACCTGAGGTCTGATCTCAACATTGGAAACGCCCTCTACAGATGCTGCATATTCCCTGGAAACAGAAGCATCTCCCTGCTTCACTGTTTCTACAGGAAGTTCGGGTGCCTGCTGCTGATAAGATTGATTTTGATTATTTTTCCTGCATCCCGCCAAGACAATAAGCGAGAGGAAAAGTATGGTTGATTTCTGAATTAAAAATCTTTGCATAACAATATTCCTTTTAAATTTACCGCACAAAATTCGAACGAAAAAAATTCAATAGGATTATTCAAAAAACTTCTTGTTTTGTCAAAAAGACGCCTAGTTTTTAAAAACATGAGAAATATCATTCATAGGTAATTTAAATGATAGATATTCATATTTTTAATCAGAATTATACTTTAAATTTAGCAAAAAGACGTCAATCAATATAACTCATTCATTATCAGTATAGATCATCTTTTCTATATTCCAAAGGAGATCTGCCCGTATGTTTTTTAAAAAACTTGCTGAAAGAGGCCTGGTCTGAAAACTTCAGCTGCAGAGCGACTTCATTGATGTTTAAATTAGGGTTCTTAAGTAAAAGCCTGGCTTCTACAGCCAACACCTGATGAATAATTTCCCGGGGAGATTTAAACATCGTTTTATTAATAACTTTGGTAAGGTATTTCCGGCTGATGCATAATTTATCAGCATAAAACTGAACATTATGCTCTTCTTTGAAATGATCCTGAACCAGTATAAAAAAACTGGTGGTAAGCTCATCTTCCCTATGGGTCACCAGATGTGGCTTCTCTATTTTTTTGAAATAATTATCAATCTCGTAGATTACCAGTGAAAAGTGATGCCAAATCATTTCATTGAAATAATAATTGTCTTTTTCCTTATTATTCAGCATCTTCAATTCGTCAAGATGAAACTGAAGCTTTCTGTACATATCAGGTTCATTCCTGATAATATGGGTAGGGTCTGATGACAGGCTTTTTAACACATTATTCGACTTATAATTAAATCCTGCCTGAGAAATAAAATCTACAGAAAAGAAGATATATTTAGCATTATAATCTTCAGCAATATTTTCTACCCAAAAAGTTTCTGCCATTGGACAAAAAACGGCATCTCCCTGAGACACCTCATAGCTGGTATCATCGAGTCGAAAGCTGACACTTCCCTTCTGTACTAAAAAAATACAAAAATAGTCTGAACGGTAAGGAATATTTGGTTTTATAATATAATTTACCTTGTCAATATCCATGACAACAAATTCTTTGATCCTGAGATCAAATTCCACCTGTTCCAGAACTTCATCAAAAGCCAATTGTGAAACAAAATCAGGTTCTGTCTGTTTTTTTTTAGCCATCAAAGATAAATTAGGACACGAAGGTAGTGAATAAAAAAATTTGAATGCTAAATAGGGATGTTTTTATATTTTGGCTAAAGCTAATGGGTATTCAATTATTTAAAAAAATGGGCTAAAGCCCAATTCTATTGATATTTTTATAGGTATAAATTTTTAAGACATCTCCCTTAATGTAATTATTGATGAAACATTGTATTATCCAACAATTCTACTGCAAGCTAAAAATATAGTACAATGAAAATAAATAAATCGATAAATCGCCTATTGCTCTTTATATTACCTCAATAATCAATTCCTTATCATACCCGTTATCTTTTTCATCTATATATCCATGGGGATTGCAGATAACTTCCGTTTGTCCTACTTTATACCTGCAAGGAGTATGAATATGTCCATGAATCCAGTATAATGGATTATGTTCCGTTATAAAAAATTCAAGATCAGAAACATAAGCAGAGGTCAATGGATCTTCCTTATAGTATTCGGGTACAGACTGAATGCTTGGTGCATGATGGGTGACTACAATATTTTTAAGTCCTTTTGAATTTTCAAGACTTTCCTGTAACCATAGTTTTGAGAACTGGTGTATTTTAAAAGTATCTACGGTTCTCAATTTTGAATAGGAAGGATCTCGTCTTATCATTTTGTAATCATTCATTTTAGACTGGCATAGCATTCCGTACTCCATAGCATTCCCGAAAATGGAGAAATCAGTCCATAATGTTGCTCCATGAAAACGGATTCCGTCAATATCCACAAAAGAATTTTCGAGTACAAAAACATTTGAGCCCTGAGCCGCTTCTTTAATTTTGTAAAGCGTTTTGGGATATGCCCCTTTATAATATTCATGGTTGCCAAGAACATAAATTACCGGTTTATCCGGGATCTTAGACTTTATCCATTCTACTCCTTTGGTTCCCAAGTTTACATCTCCAGCCAATACTATAACATCCGAATTGTCAAAACACAGTTCAGTACTTCCAAATTCCTGATGAAGATCGCTAATGATTTGTATTCTCATACTGCAAAAATAAAAAGAACAAATAGAATTACAGGATCAGTCTCAAAAGTTGTGGACTAAGCAAATTGGATTAAACTAAAACTTCTTGTTTGGATGACATTAAATATGTGATTTTTATATTTTGACCTGAAAATAGGATGGAAATAACCTTTTATTCACGCAAAGGAAAAATAATTCGGATGCTCTATTTTAAGAAAGCAAAGAAAGGCGACTTTGTCGCTGAATAAGCGATATAAAAAAGTTAGCTTCATCAAAATCGATTTCTAATCGATTCATTCTTGGCTCACTTAAAAATCAAGCGTAATAAAAATAGAACTTTGCGTCAAAGAAAGGTGTATTGAGGTAAATTTATATTACCCCCAACTTTTGCACCTGATCCGAATTACACCCAAGAGATGTTAGTCTCAATAAAAAAGAACCGGCACAAGTACCGATTCCCTTTCTCATATAGTTTGTGTAATTTTAAGGCCACTTATGATGAAACTGCCATCTCAGCACGTTTCACTTTTAAGCTTCTTATTATAAAATAGGATAACATTCCCAGTGCTAAAACAGCATAACCAATCAGGATAATCAGATTCAGACTTCCCACAGCAAATTCTGATGGAAAAACCTGACTCATTAAAGTCATGAAAGATAAACCTATCCCAGCTCCCAAGAAGTAACTTGTAGAACTCAAACTTGATGCCACACCGTAATTGGAAGGTTCAACATCCTGAATTCCCGTGACGGATAAAGCGGTAAAACAAAAGGTCATTCCAATTCCTGAAATACATGCAGCTCCCAATAACACTACTGTTAACGGATGTCCTGTATAGACAGCTACCAATAATAATATTCCTCCAGTCAGCATAAATAACCATCCAAAAATTCCCATTTGAGAAGAATTTAATCGTTTGGAAACCTGTGGTAAAATAAATTTGGCCGTTAAAGCTGAGACAATACTGAACGGAACCAGCATTAACCCTGCTGAGGCAGCAGTATATCCCATATCTTTCTGAAGCATTAATGAAATAAGAAATAAAAAGCCGATAAAAAATGCTCCAAGAGTAAAGAAAGCGGCATTAGAAACCACAAGTGATTTATATTTAAACAGTTGCAAATCAATTAATGGCTCAGCTACAGACTTCAATCGGTAGAAAACCATTACTAAAAGCACCATAGCAAGTACTAGAGAACCGCTCACCAGAAAAGGCTGCTCTTTAATATGAATAAGCTCATGTGTTCCATAAGTTAAGCTTAAAAGCCCTAACACCATCAGGATCCCTGAAACGGCATCTGTTTTCTGTACGGTTTCGCTTTTCTCATCTTTTGGCAAATAGTAGTAAGACAGGATCAGTGTAACTAAAAGAATCGGGACATTAATCAGGAATACCCAATGCCAGCTTAGATAAGTACTGATGATGCCTCCTACAGAAAGGCCACTTCCGGAACCAATAGCCGCAAAAGAACTGAAAATTCCAATAGCATGGTTTCGCTCCTGCTCGCCTCTGAAAGTATTGGTCACAATAGATAATGCTGACGGCATTACAAAGGCAGCCCCCAATCCCTGCAAAGCGCGGAATACAGCTAATACTTCAAAGTTTTCTGATAATCCGGCTCCTAATGATGTTAACATGAAGATAAAAGCTCCCAGCAAAAACATTTTCTTTCTTCCAAGCTGATCAGAAAGTTTTCCTCCAATGATCAGGAAACCTCCAAAAAACAATACATATAGGGTCTGCAGCCACTGAACGGTTTCTGCACCAATATGGAACTGTTCCTGGATAGAAGGAATCGTTAAATTAATAATGGCAATATCCAAAGCCTCTACAAATGTTCCCACCGATGCTAAAATTAATATTACATTCTTCCTTGTATCCATATATTTAAATTTCCTGCAAAATTAAAATTAACAGAACATATGTGAAAATTTTACAGTAAATTTGGAACAATAATACAATTACACACACCATAAAAGAACAATTAAACTGTATTAAAGACATATTATTATAAAAACAGAACAAATGGCAACAGAAAATTACAATCCGGATGAAAAAGACCTGTCTATTCTCCGCCTTCTCCAAAAGGATGCTAAAATGAGTGTCCGGGATATTTCAGCAAGGATCAACCTGAGCCCCACTCCAACCCATGAGCGTATTAAGCGTATGGAAAAGCTAGGGATCATTAAAGAATATACGGCTATAGTAGACCGTAAAAAAGTGAATAAAGGAATGATGGTTATCTGTATGATTGCCTTGAATGTTCACAATAAAAAAACAGCAGGAAAATTCATTGAGGAAGTAGGAAAACTGAAGGAAGTTGTGGAATTCTACAACATCAGTGGTGATTTTGACTTTATGCTGAAGATTCTGGCTCCTAATATGGATGAATTTCATGAGTTTTTTGTGAACAAACTATCAGAAATTGAAGGAATTGGCCAGACAAAAAGTATTTTCGTGATGAGCAGTATTAAAGAAAGCGCTCAAATTCTTTAATTTTCAGCTTATCATCAGCTTATTTTTTTCTTCGGGGCATCTATTATTTTTGCTCTCACGGAAGATTATAAAGATACATCAGAGGTCTGTTAAAAATTAAACACTTTTCTTTTTTTAAGATTTTAATCTGTACTTTTTCCTGTATCATGCAGAATCAGATTTCAGTTTAAAAATTTTAATTCCACAACAGCATCCCAATAAAAACATCTTATTTTTTGTTCAAAAAAATACAATTTCCTAAAAGCTTACTTCATAATAAAAAACATAAATTTTACATTTTCTACTGTTTTTTTATTGAAAAATCATCCACTCATAATCTAATAATTTATGCAGCCAACAAAAAAAAATCATTTCTTATTTCTTTTACTTGATTTTCACTTCAAAAACAATTAAAAATTAATCGACTGATTATCAGCAAATAAACAAACTACACACATACATAGTGTAGCTGTGTCGTATGCTATTTTTTGGAAATATTCTCTGTAATTAGATATGTTTGCAATGTGAAAAATATAAACTTCAAAAAAAATTAAAATTAACAATCATTAAAATTATTTTGAAAAAGTAGAAAGTGAATTGCAAGCCTCCCCTTTTAGTTACTTAAATCTAGTAAAAAGTAAAAACACAACACAAATGACAAAAAACACAAATGACAAAACTAAAGGGGGAGCGTTTTTAAAAAATTAAACAAATAATATCAGACAGAAACACAAACGAAAAAAAAGGAGCCTATTAACACAATACTTTATGATGAAAATAATATCTTAAAACACAATTAACCGAGAAGTATTTTTTCAGAACGAATACTTCTTAAGATATTACAACTTATATTATTTGTTTATTAAAGATTGCACATACAAATGTGTAATCTTTTTTTATGTTCTAAAGAAAATGGCTATCCAGATCTTCCTTCATATTGAACTTGAGTGTATTTTTTATTTCAATCATTTTAAGCTTAAGATAAACTAAAGTGTTCATAGCATTTTACTCAGCTTGTAACTCAATTTTTAATTAGTTTAAACAGGCATATCATAAAAACAGCTGTATAGATTTATACAGCTGTTTTTATGATATTTTAATTGATCTATTGTATTGAGGATAATTACTTCCAATAATTCCAAACTGATCCATCAAATATTGCCAATGTTTTACTGGCCGTATCGTAACAAATCATACCGGGATATGGATTCTTAACGTTGCTATGAGGTATGGCTACCTTTGGAAGTATCATTGCCTTATCCGGAGCCTCCAGTACCAGAACTCCATCTGCAGAGCTGGAAGAATCCCCTATAACTACACCTTTCCCTGATTCTGTTGAATTATTTACAGCTACGGCATTTGAATTTCCTGCATCTGACAAATCTTTCCATACATCATTTTCGTATACTTTTACTTTTTTATCATTCATATCAAAGATAAAAGTTCCATTAACCAGTGTTCCTGTGGGAAATCCAGAAGTAGCCGGAAGAATTAATCCTTTTGTATTGTTGGAAACATTATTAAAATCCAATACTGTACTGTTTCCATCTACAGACTGCTTATCAATAGCTACCTGGGCAAAAAAGGAATTAAAAATAATAAGCGCAACTGCAGTACTGATATTTTTTATATTTTTCATATGTTTATTATAAATTAGATTAATCATTACAGCTTTTCTCTACACATTTCCATTCGGTGCCGTTATAAAGCTTCACACATTTATCCTGTATATCATATAAAAGCATGCCTTCTTTTGGATCTGCAACGGCATCACCAGACTGTAGCGTCTGGCTCACATGCTGTACTCTTGTAATGACAAAACCTTTATTTTTAGATTCCAGAGCGATGAAACCGTTAGGTATATTTTCCGGCCACGCAGCATTTTTCTGCTGTACAGTAATTCCAAACTTAGTAAAACCATCAGGAGTTCCTGAAGCACCAGGCTTTGTACAAACATCATCAATTTCGTTAATGATAACAGGTGCATTACCACAACTTGTTTTATCATTTGATAATCCATCAGGCCATAAAGACGGGCATGTAGCTTGTGTCGCATTGGGCCCGCAGAAACTTGAACCACCGGCACCAAGATCACTAACGGATCCCATAGCAATGGCTACAATCTGGCTGTCATTACTGATAACAGATCCGGGACCTCCTCCACTTACATCAGCTTTTGCAATACAGTAGGCTTTTCCATTGGGAGCTCCTATATATTTAACGGAAGGATAAGTTGTTGACTGCTGGGTAAATGTTCCGCATATCTCCACAACACTCCCTGCATCCATTTCTATAGTAGAGCTGGTTCCCGGAAATGCACCCATAAAAGTAGGGTCTCCCTGAGAAACAGATCCTGTAAGTGACAGGAATGATTTCTTTCCTAGTTTAATTTTCGAATTTTTCTGGGTTCCGAATGTTCCAATCGTAATGGATCCTGTAGATTTTACACTTGCTCCATCCAGGATATCCAATTCTCCATTAACCTGAATATCAACAGACTGCAACTGCCCGGATTGTATGATAAGTGTTGCCCCATTCGGAATCGCGATACTGCTGCTCACTGTAAGGTTTCCATTCAAACAATAGGTATTGCCACTAAGTATTGCCTGTCCTGTGTAGGGTATACACTGAGCATTGACCATGCTGCAGAAGGCAAAAATTAGTAAAAAAGATATTTTTATACTAATTGTGGTAAAATTTAAATTATTCATACGACTTTAATCTATTTTAACATTTTTTATATATTTTAATAATAAATATATAATTTTTCAATACATTGAGGGCCTAATAAACAATTAGCATACCAAACTAAAATCTACCATTAGAATATTTATTATATTTCTGTGATGAAATTTATAATTCCGCAAAGAAATAATTCAACAAAAAGAGATTAAAAAACCATATAAATTATTAAAAAACAACAAATTAAAAACAATAATCACTTACACACATTCATTAAACATTTCTTTATTATTTAAATTTCCAATAACAATATCATAAATAATAAAATGACATTTCTCATAATATTTTCCCTCTTTACTTACAGCTACAGAATGTCTTTTCAAACCCAAGAAGATAATAGATAATGTGTATCATAGAATCTGTTAAAAATCTGCAGTAAAAAGCTTAAATTTGCAGCATGAATAACGATACCATTTGTGCACTGGCGACAGCCAATGGAATAGGTGCTTTAGGCATTATCAGAGTTTCGGGAAATGAAGCATTACCAATAGTTCAGAAAAGTTTTCCGGGTAAAAAACTGGAAAAACAAAAATCTCATACCATTCATTATGGATATTTTATGGATGGTGAGGAATCTATTGATGAAGTGATGCTCTCTATTTTTCTGGCACCAAAAAGTTTCACTACAGAAAATTCTGTAGAAATTGCCTTTCACGGTTCCCCACATATTGGAAAACGTATTCTTGAAACCCTGATTAAAAATGGAGCAAGAATGGCTAAGGCAGGAGAATTTACCCTTCGTGCCTTTATTAATGGAAGGATTGACCTATCTCAGGCAGAAGCGATTGCAGATGTTATTGCTTCAGAAAACGAAGCTTCCAGAAAGGTTGCCATTAGCCAGCTGAAAGGGGGAATTACCAACGAAATATCATTCTTAAGAACTGATCTTCTGAATTTTGTTTCTCTTATTGAACTGGAACTTGACTTTGCTGAAGAAGATGTGGAATTTGCTGACAGAACCGCATTAAGTGGACTGCTGGATAAAATCGAACTGAAACTTACTTCTCTTATCGAAAGCTTCCAGTATGGAAATGCCATCAAAAACGGAACTGCTGTTGCCATTATCGGAAAACCCAATGCCGGAAAATCTACCCTTCTTAATGCTCTATTAAAAGAAGAAAGAGCCATTGTAAGCAATATTGCCGGAACAACCAGAGATACTATTGAGGAAGTACTTCACATCAAAGGACACGCCTTCAGATTAATTGATACTGCCGGACTTCGTGAAACCGTAGATGAAATAGAAGCGATAGGAGTAAAAAAAGCCAAAGAAAAAGTTGAAAATGCCAATATCCTGGTCTATCTTGCAGATGCTGCTACAGAAGATTATTCAGAGGATATTGAAATGATCACCTCATTATTGAGAGACGATCTTAAAATTATTATCTGTGCTACAAAAATTGATGAAGTAATTCCTACAAAATATGAAGCTATAGAAGATATCTTCAGAAATGCGTTTACCCATGAATTTGATTTCATAAAAATTTCCGCTGTTGAAAATCAAAATATTCAGGATCTTAAAAATGAATTATCCTCTTATGTTGAGCATTTAAAAACTGAAGAAAGCAATGTGGTTATTACCAACCAGCGTCACTTTGAGGCTTTACACAAATCACTGGATGCTGTACATCAGGTAAAAGAGGCCATTTCTGTTCAGATTTCTACAGAACTTTTAGCGTATGAGCTGAGAAACGCCCTGGAACATCTTGGAACGATATCAGGTGAAGTCACAAACGACGAAATACTGGGAAATATTTTCTCGAAGTTCTGTATCGGGAAATAAATTAGCTTTTCTTTGATTTCTTTTTCTGTCTTTTAGTTAACTATCAAGCAGTGACTTATAAACATATATAGGCTTTACGGCAGGATTTCTAAAACATACAGACATTATATACAATATATTCAAAACCATTATGCAATATAAGCTGTTTCAGAGTAATTATAAATTTGTTTAACTTTTTTCAACAATCAGATCAAAATCCGTATTCAACTGGTTAAACTTTTTTGAATTGATTATTTAATTAAATATTTAAAAACAATCTAATTATAAAACAGTATTTCTTAAATTTTGCAGTGTAATTAGGTGGTTAATTTGACCATGTGTTCCACATATCTTGTAATAATTCCTTATATTTGTAATCCAATAATGTTATTTATTGCTAATTAATTATAATAAATACTACTATTATGTTATTTATTTCTTTGTCTAAAGTTCAAAAAAAACTGATTGATAATACCCGGGAAAGACGATTGCAAATGAATCTAACACAGGAAGGATTGGCTGAAAGATCAGGCGTTCCTTTACCAACTCTGAGGAAATTTGAGCAGAAAGGCTTGATCTCATTGGATTCATTTTTAAAATTGCTTTCAGTTGTTGGTGGTTTAGAAGAAATGGTTGATATTTTAAAACCGAAGGAACAGAGTTTTAAATCTATTGATGATGTACTAAAATCAGTGGAAAAGCCCATTAAAAAAAGAGGAAGCAGAAAATGAAAACATCCATCAAAGAAATAAAAGTAGGATTGAATTTTGGTTCTGGAATTCAACCCGTTGGTCGTTTGGCAATTCGTGATGGTATCACCTATTTTCAATACGATGAAGAATTCCTGCAAACCAATATAGAAATTTCACCTATAAAACTTCCTTTGCAACGAGACGTGATAGAGCTTCCAAGAGATCCATTTGAAGGTTTGGCTGGTGTTTTCAATGATAGCTTGCCCGACGGTTGGGGAAGATTGCTCTTTGATCGTATGCTTCGCTCGGAAGGAATTTCTTCATCTGACATTTCACCACTTGACCGTTTAGCGTACGTTGGATTGCACGGTATGGGCGCATTGATTTATGAGCCGGATCAGAGTCCAGATAGTAGTAATAAGATGATTGATTTGGACGTTTTGGCTACTCAAACAGAAGACGTTTTGCAAGGTGATTCAGAAGAAGTGATCGCAGAACTTTTGGCTTTGAACGGATCCTCTGCTGGAGCACGGCCAAAAGCATTGATTGGCGTTGATGCAGAGAGAAAAAATATATCATACGGAGCGAATTTGTTAAGCGATAATTTTGAACCTTGGATGGTAAAATTTCCAAACTCATTAGATGGAAAAGATGCTGGATCAATAGAATACGTTTACGCTTTAATGGCTGTAGATGCAGGAATTAAAATGCCTGAAGTTCATTTGTTTCCTTCACAGAAAGGGAATGGCTATTTTGCCGTAAAGCGTTTTGATAGAGAAGCAAATCAGCGTCTCCATATGCATACGGTGAGTGGACTCGTTCACAGCAATTTTAGATTTCCATCTCTTGATTATGAAGATTTACTATCATTGACAGCTGTTTTAACCAAAGATATTAGAGAGGTAGAAAAAATGTTTCGGTTGGCAGTTTTCAATGTTATGGCACACAATAGAGACGACCATGCTAAGAATTTTTCGTTTTTGATGAATGAATTTGGTGAATGGAAATTATCACCCGCTTACGACCTTACTTTCTCATCTGGACCAGGTGGCGAACAAAGCACTATGGTAATGGGAGAAGGACGAAATATTACCGTCAAACATCTGAATAAATTAGGAAGGGAAGCCAAACTATCAAAAGAATTCATAGAGAATGTTATTGAGCAAACAAGTTCTGCACTTTGTAAATGGTCAAATCTATCAAAAGATTCTGGAGTTAGTAAATCCAACAGAGAATTAATAAGTAGATTGATTAAAACATTTTAATAGAAAATTTGAGCTTTTCTTGTTAAAATTGTAAATTGTTTTCGTCTTAAAAATAGATAAAAATTGAGGTATACAGGCGAAATGTATCAATTATTACTGATGCTTTCGGGAATTGTCAATTATTTAATTTACAGCAATTTATAAGATTGCAGGTGTACAAAAGTAGTACAAATGCTATTTTTATTTTAACTATGAAATCGATAAAACCCTTTATTCATAGGCGTTTACAAAGACGAAATTCTTGCAAAAACGTAGAAAAAAAAGATGTTGCAGCATCTTAATCCTGTACCACTTTTGTACACCTCGATCTGCATAAACCACCATTAATAAACACTTCTTTAGATATATTGGCAAATAAGCAGCAGCCTATTGTATTGTCCTATTATTGGGGAGCACTATACTTTTTATGGGGTTTATCAGAGTTTGTATCAAGAACAAACTTTAAGTTCGCAAAATCCGTATTGGCTTCAACCAGGGTACAGATTCCATTGTTGTAGGTGTAAGTAGTAGTGTTTCCGTTCGGCAGATTGATCCTGTATTTTTTGGAATTAATCTTCTGAATAGGAATCATTTTTTGGAATTTCTCCGAAAAAACAGATTTTATATTTTGAGGCTCATTAAAATATAAACTTGCAGTAGAGCTGAAAATGGACTGTTTTAGAGAGCCATTAGCTCCATCTTTATCCGAAAGATTGTAAAAACTTCCGTTCCAGGTAGCGGTGTTGTTCACTTTTAGTTTTCCGTTCATTGTTCGGTAAAGTTTGGCCTGCTGTAGAATATTCTGTTTAAAAGTGACATCCATTTTGTCGTAAATTTCAATACTGTAAATTATTTTTACTTTAGCTCGGGATTCAAAAAGGTATTCGGTGATATCGTCTTTTAAAGAACGTTCCACACGGATATTGCCAATGGTTCTATCGTCTTTTATAATAGAATAATTCAAATATTCTTTGGCAATTGATGTTGTAATGTTTGCTTGAAGATTATTGTGCAACAATATCGAAAAAATCAGAAATGCTTTCATTTTTTTATTTTTTTAAATAATAATGGCTTATTTTTATAAGGCTTTCTATTGATGTATATGGGTCCGAAACGAATTTTGATGAGTGAAAAATTTTAATACAAAGTATTTCATATGTACCAAACTGATATTGATTTCAGTTAATTTATCCGCCTGCTCCGAAAGATTCTAATAGGGCAGCTAATCAGAACAGCTACATTTTTCTTCGAACAAATTTGTGAAAATTACTTTTCCTAATCATAATTTGACTCTTGTGTCTGCGATACCTGTTTTTAATTTTTCTACATTCATAATAAAATATTTATGATGCAAAATTAGGCTTAGGAAAGGCTTAGAATGTTCCGCAGGATAAATGCGAACTTATACATTAATACAATTTAACTAATTGAAAATAAACTATTTATTCAAAATACTACGTTCCAATTTATAATTCTGAACGTTGTTTTTTTTAAATTTTGGAAATTTAAGAAGGTAATTTTTTAAAGCCGCTGATGCTGAAGAAAGTATAGTATTTTGAATTCATCGTTTCCTGTTCCCCATTTTTAGAATAATTTGGAACGCAGCCCATTTACCGGCTGTGAGATGAATACAATAACCTAAATTTTTTTTGAAAAATTGGAAAATTGATGCGTTATATTACACTGTTAACAAATTAAACAAAAATAAATAGGTTACAAAATGAAATCGCCATCTCGGTACAGGGATTGAAAAATCCTAAACATTCCAGTACTGTCAAGTATCAAAACATGGTGTACTTTCCGGAAATTGATATACAGGTACAGTGAATTAGTCAATGAAGTCATTTTCGACTTTCCTTTTTCAAATTTTCAAAAAGCAATAACTATAAAAGCTACATAATTGAATCCTATCCAACTTGTTATTGTGGTATCAAATCTGTTTAGTATCGATCTCAAGCTATCAGATAAGCATTTGTTCTTTCTATTGCATATCGTTTTTTGTACAATTGCCCATTGAAGCAATGATCGTTATCTGTATCGGAGTTTCTTTTATTATGAGCAATATTTGTTATTAATCTCAGTTCTAATGTTTTTGAACGTAGATTTTCAGCATCAAATCCGGCATCAAAGTTCAGGAAAAGTCCATCCCATGAAATGCCTGATGCAGGTAAGACTGTTATTTCTGTAAAATGCTTTTTCAATATTAAACAGGTCATTGTGATTCCCACAGACAGGCATCAACATGGCTAAGGGTAGTTCATTTCTAAATATATAGCATTAGTTGTTTTACGCTTTTTCCGACCCCTGATAACCAACCGCTTAACCTCCCTTTAAGGCTAATGTATGGCTGCTATCTGCATCTCCGCTAGATAAATCAATTTTTGATTTATTCTTTTGCACAATACCACTCCAGCAAGCTTCCGATATTCTGGCTTTACACCATTTAGATAATAGCCAAAGACCCTTTTATAATGAAGAACATCGTTGCTAAATAACTGCAATACAGACAAAAGATTCCATTGAAGACCTGTTTTAAGTTTATATAAAATACAGTTAATAATCTCACAAACAGGAAATTTTGATTTAAAGCCTCGTTTTCCGATGGGAATATAAGGTACATTTCTAATTCTTACTTTGTACAAGGGATAGGATTTTTTTGGTTTAGCGACAATAATTTCCGAATCCCTTTTTTTTATTTCTAAATAAGCTATACAATGTTTTTGTAAAGTCAAGATCATTTCAGTAATACGATGGAAACAACCTTCTTAAGATTAAAAAATGGAAAGGATATCTTTACTCAAGTCAGCAACATTTATTGCCTTTGGTTATCTTCAGTCCAACCGTCTTTCCAGTAAGTTTTAAAATAATATATTTTTAGCTTTTTTTCTAAAGATTTTCTTATGTTTTGTTTGTTAGTGTGTGTGAGCAGAAGCACTATTTTCCAAAGTACTTTTTCAATCTTATTTTAATTTTATCTCTGTCTTCTGGAAATGATCCTTTTGGCTTTCTTTCCCAACAATCAAGTCCCTGTTCCAAAGCCCATAATGCTTTATCTCTAAGGCCTGCAATTAAAAAAAAGTCACAAGCTTTATAATGAGAACATTCACTTTCAACAATTTCATTGGCTGCATTTTCCCAATTTGAAAGTCTATCCAAATAAGGTATTCCAATATTTAAAAAGTTTTTTTTTAGCACTGTCATAACATTTTCTCTTTCATTTTCGTCTATAATTTGAAAATGCAATTCTCTTTTGTTATCAATGATTGGGAATTCCCAACCTTTAATATTCCAATCCATTGCTCCACCTAAACTGTCATTTATTGGTTTTTCACAAAATTCTTCCTTATGCCATTTTGAATATACGTTTGAAGACACTCCAAATGATGTCCAAAATTCTGCACATACATACTCTTGATTATATCTATTTAGTTGAAAATTGATAGTCTGAACAAAACCGTTTATTTTTCTCTTAAATATCAAAGTGCTTTTTGAAAATGTAAAACCAATTTGTGTCAATGGTTCAAATAATGTCATTTCAATATTAGTCGTTATTAATTCTCTTGGTTTCATATGGCTCTATGATCTGTAAGTATTTCTGTTCACGTTTTGGGGCTTTGCGTTCGGGCAGAAAATGCGAGTTTGACGAAAGTCAAACCGAGGCACAAAAGCTGATATTATTACTAAAGTTCAATTGAGAAACTGTTAATAGATTTTGCACTCAACCCCTGTCGCAAACCTTTGTTAGCTGTAGTATTTTTCCGAGTTATTTTACTATAAAATTTTTCAACTTATACCATTCGTCAACTCTTCCTCTTGTTTGGTTAATAAAAAAGTAAAGATAAGCAAATCGAGGATATACGGAAGATATTTTAAAATCAAATCGTCATGGACTTTTCACGAAAAGGATATAAGCATGGGGTAAGAAATATCCTCTCGCCGCCAAATTTTGGATAGATAAACTAAAGGTAGTGTCGCGAAGTATTTATTAATAAAATATCTTCCTTTTAACTGAATTAGTCAATCCTTAATCTGACAGTTGCAATAAATTAACAACTAAAAAATAATTAGAGTTATGACTACTTCAATTAAATGAATGTCTGAACTCCAAAGGCGAAATATTGGTCTTTATCTTGAAAAGTTTGCTGAATGATTGTGAATGTTCAAAGCCCAATTCATAAGCAATTTCTGAAACGGATAGATTTGTTGTTGATAATTTTTCTTTGGCTTTTTCTATGATTGCACTCTGAATGTATTGTTGTGTATTTAACCCTGTGAAAGAACGCAACATATCACTCAAATAGCGTTGTGAAAGTTTTAATTCTGAACTGATATATTTCACTGTTGGCAAGCCATTTTTCAGACTATTTTCTCCTTCAAAATAGGTATTCAGAAGTTTGTCCAAAGAAGTAATGATATCGTGATTGACGGCTTTCCTCGTAATAAATTGCCTATTGTAAAAACGATTGCTGTAATTCAACAACAATTCTATTTGAGATACCAAAACATCCTGGCTGAAATTGTCAATATTGTTATCTAATTCATTGACTATTGAAACAAATAAATTGGCTATAATCTCTTTTTCTTTTGCCGATAAAAATAGGGCCTCTGACACATCATAAGAGAAAAAACCATACTGATTTATTGTTTTCCCCAATGGATAATTCCGGATAAAGTCCGAATGGAAATACAAGGCTATACCTTCATAACTTTCTGTATCTTCGGGTGAAAAAACAATTTGTTTAGGCTTCAAAAATGCTAGGCCACCCTCTTCAAAATCGTAATATCCCTGTCCGTATTTTATCTGTCCTTTGAATGTAGGTTTAAAGGAGATCTTGTAAAAATCAAGACTTACTTTTTGTCCTTTTGGAAACACTTCAATCGAAACATTATTATAATCAACCAGCGCAATCAGTGGGTGCAATGGTGCAGGAAGTCCCAATAAGCGAACGAGTTGCGATATACTTTTAATATGGTTGATGTCAGATTGTTGTTGCATTTTTCGTTTACTAATTTAATCAATTTTGTTTTGACGGACGAATAACGATATCGCCAATTTCAACATCATCAGGCTGGCTCATTGCATACATCACAGCATTGGCTATGGCTATGGGGTTTATGCCGATTTGTTCCATTCCTTTTTGAATAGTTATTTTCATTTCTTCGTTTTTTAGGTTGTCCGCAAAATCTGTTTTCACAATTCCGGGCGAAACACCTGTAATTCGTATGTTTCCGTTTGATTCCTGACGAAACGCCTCTGCAATAGTGCGAATGGCATTTTTAGTCCCTGCGTAAACGCCTTGCATGGGCACAATCTTTATTCCTGAAGTTGAAATAATATTGACGATATGTCCAGATTTTTGTTGCTTGAAAACGGTAACTGCAGCCGCCATCCCATACAAAACACCTTTGAGGTTAATGTCGATCATTTCTTCCCAACCTTCAATATCCAATTCGTCAATACGGCTTAGCTGGCTGACACCGGCGTTGTTTACGATGACATCTAATTTTCCGTATTGCTCAACAGCTGTATTAATCAACCGGACTAGATCGGCTTTATTCTTTACATCAATTTGAGTAAAAGTGGCAAAGCCACCTTTACTTTTTATTTCTTCAACAAGCTGCTGTAATTGCTCTGTTCGTCTTGCACCCAAAATAAGCTTTGCACCGTTTTTTGCCAATTCCAGGGCGATGGCTCTACCTATTCCACTACTTGCACCTGTAATAGCAACTACTTTTCCTTTAATATTTTGCATTATTGCCAGTTTTTATTTGTCTATTTGTTTTTCTAAAAATTCGGGATAGCGGTCGCCCATAAGTGTAATTCCATTCACTGTTGTATCAATTTTTGCCAGTTCATCGGCTGTTAACACAACATTTGTACTACCAATGTTTTCTTCTAAACGATGTAATTTTGTAGTTCCGGGGATCGGTACTATCCAGGCCTTTTGAGCTAATAGCCAGGCCAATGCCAATTGTCCGGTCGTAATATTTTTTTGTTGAGCAATCTCAGAAAGCGCATCCACTAAAACCATATTGGATTTTATGTTTTCTTCGCTGAAACGAGGAATAATATTTCTGCGGTCTATATCTGCTAATTTTTTGTTTATGATACCTGTGAGGAAACCTTTGCCCAAAGGACTAAAGGGAACGAAACCAATTCCTAACTCTTCTAAAGTAGGTATGATTTCATTTTCCGGCTCTCGCCAGAACAAAGAGTACTCGCTTTGTAATGCTGATACAGGATGAATGGAATGTGCTTTTCGGATCGTTTTAGCACTTGCTTCAGATAAACCGAAATATTTTACTTTACCCTCTTGTATCAGGTCTTTTACCGTCCCTGCAACATCTTCTATCGGAACATTAGGGTCAACCCTATGCTGATAAAGCAGATCTATATAATCTGTTTTTAGTCTTTTTAGAGATGCTTCTGTTACTGCTCTGATCGTTTCGGGCCTGCTGTCCAGACCTACAGCCGGCCTTGCATCTTTACAGCCAAATTTTGTCGCAATTACTACATCTTTTCTGTAAGGCTGCAACGCCTGGCCAATAAGTTCTTCATTGGTGTAAGGTCCGTATGCTTCCGCAGTATCAAAAAAAGTGACCCCTCTTTCAACGGCATTGCGCAGTAATGTTGTGGCCTCTTTTTTATCAAGACCTTTTCCGTCCAAAAAGTTTAACCCCATACAGCCAAAGCCTAATGCGGAAACTTCCAACCTATTATTCCCTAATTCTCTTTTTTGCATAATTCTATTTTTAATCGTTTGTAACTGACTTAAATTTCAAGTACAAAATTCCTGGTTATAGTTTTATAAAAAGTAGCCGGATTGGTAATTGTTGTAGTCAGATTTTCAAACGTTTTTTAAACACTATAAATAAGTTCTCCACATTATCTAATAATCTGATTAATAGCCTCTCCAACGAGATTGATAGGATTATAGAATGCCTTGAATATTATTTTAAATTGCCTGCTTTGGGTATTTCAGATTATTAGTAAGAAATAGATTTAACGCTGATTGCCCTCCTGGAATATCATATTTTATACATGGTTTTTATAATAGCTAATTTACAGAATATTTTATCCTTATTGAAGTTACCAGAGTGTTTATGGAAAATAGTTACGCGTTTTGCAATTAAAGATTGACACTCTAACTTGACAGCCATTTTGATCTTTTGAACAAGATTTTCAATACATTCTCCATAAATTTTTTTCAAGTGCCGTGAAGCCGTAATCAAAAAAAGGGAAATTCTAATCACAGGTAGTGATTCCCATTCAAGTGGTTAAAACTCATTAATATTGAAAAACATTCCAGATCCATGTAAAATCCTATTTTCTAAACCACCCCGGATAATTTTTTAGCTATGTGAAACAGGCAGCCTTACTTTTGAAATATGACTGCAGCTGCATGTTACACAATACAGCACGCACACTTAACACATTAAACAACAGTAAATTAAATCTAAAACGGTTATTACAAATAAATAAAACTATTTGTAATAACCGAATTAGATATTAAAAATCATATTATATCATCTTCATAAATCGAAGATATGCTTCCATTACCTTTTTGTTAAAAATCGCAGGACGAATATCTGTATCTTTCAAAAAGCGTTCTGTATTATTACTTTTAAAATAGTAAGTATCTTCATAAGCTTCAACAAGGGATTTACCTTCATGTACATCATCAGTGAATAAATAGAGAAGAGAATAGAGCGGTAGTTCCTGATTCCGCCTCCATTGCTCAAACCAATTTTGAAAGTCCATTCCTTTCATTTGCAATCCACAGTAATCGGTTATGCGCACACAAAAATCAGTAAGTGAAAGATCGTGTTCAGGCAATGGATTTAGGTTAAAATTCAAGCCTACAGCATCTTTCTTTTGACTAATATGGGCAATTGCTTTACATACATAATCTACTGTAATTACTTCATCTTTCAGCCCCATCACGTAAGGAAACGCTTTCAATTCAATACAGGAACGCATTAAAGAACTCCACCATTGATTTAAAGGTGTTGCCCCTGTTTCTCCATGGCACACTACAAAACCTAAGCGAAAATTGATTAGAGGAAGCCCTTTGTCCCGGGCCTTGGAAGCCATACTTTCCATCACCCATTTACTTCTGATGTACCCCATATCGCGGCAGACTGCAGGAAGATTCTGCTCTATTGGCTCATCTTCGGTCATCCAGGTTTTTCCTGTAAAACTTCTCCCCCAGCTATATACTCCCATTGAAGAAGAAATGATAAGAAATTTAGTTTTATCATTAACTGCCAGATGTAGTATATTTGCCATACCATCTACGTTTGGTTTTTTGATATGCTCATAGGGCTGAACATAGCTCACATCACTACCCATATGATAGATAACCTGCATATCTTTTGCCAGTTCTCTGTATATGTTTTCCTCAACTCCAAGATTAGGTTTTGTTAGATCTCCTAATATAATTTTAATTTTGTCTTCATAC
This sequence comes from Chryseobacterium sp. WG14, assembly GCF_024586945.1. Taxonomy (NCBI): domain Bacteria; kingdom Pseudomonadati; phylum Bacteroidota; class Flavobacteriia; order Flavobacteriales; family Weeksellaceae; genus Chryseobacterium; species Chryseobacterium sp. WG14. The sequence continues at coordinate 244,131 of NZ_JALCZD010000001.1, read as the reverse complement.
TCTGCTATCCATACTAATTTGAACTTTAAGAATGTACTTTTAATCCGTTCTAAACCGAGCTTTTCATTTTCGGCACGTACTAAGCAATATATGGTAGCGTTAGGGTTTTTGAAGATAAGTTCTTCAAGAAGGTGTGAACCAACGAATCCGGTAACACCTGTAAGAAATATTTTGGAAGGATTACCTAAAACCCGTGGATCAGGCTGTTCTTTAATTTCAAAATCAAAGGGCAGTTCTGAATCTTTTAATAATTGTTCTTCTACCAGACGGGCCTTTTGCTGTTGCGTTGCTTCATTTTTAGCCAAACGATTTTGTGCTTCTTCTACAAAAAGATTAATTGTTGGGAATCGATACAATTCCGGTAATGAAACTTTTTTTCGAACATTCAATGGTAACCGATCGTGCATTTGAGCCAGCATCAAAGAATGCCCTCCCAGTTCAAAAAAGTTATCATTTTCATCAATTTCATCCAGGTTCAGCAAATCCGTCCATATCTCGGTCATTTCCTGTTTTAGATCTGAAGCATTAACCTTTTCTTTGGCTTTCTTACTTACTTGCTGTAGCGGAATATGTAATTTGCTTTTATCAATTTTCCCTGTTAATGTCAGCGGAAGTTTGTCATAAAGAACAATTTTATCGGGAAGCATGTAGGTAGGAAGACTTTGTTTCAATCTTCCTCGTACATCTTCAAGTGTTACATATTCTTTATCAGCATCATAAAGCTCAAGAAAAGCGACAAGTATGGGAAGTCCCTGTTCCGGGCGATGAACTTTTACGGCTGCATTTGCAACTTGTGCAAGCTGTCCTATATGATGTTCAATTTCTTTCAATTCAATTCTGAAACCTCTTAGCTTAACCTGATCATCCAGCCTCCCAACAAATTCAATATTGCCGTCTTCTCTCCAAAATGCGCGGTCACCGGATTTATACAAACGGTATTCTTCCCCATGAATAAATTTTATCCATTCCGGCGCTTCAATAAAAGCTTCTGCAGTTTCCAGAGGCCTATTTATATAACCTTTTGCTAATTGCTTTCCTCCGATGTATATTTCTCCGGTTATACCTTTATGCACTTTTTCAAGATTTTTATCCAATATGTATATTTGAGCGCTTTCTAAAGGTTGTCCTATGATATGGGGGTTTGTATCTTCTATCTTAAACTGATGAGTGACCACACTAACTGTAGTTTCCGTAGGACCATATACGTTGATGAGCCGCACACGATTGCACCAGCTTTTTACCGTTTGTTCTGACGGGGCCTCACCTGCAACTGATAAAGTATGAAGAGATCCAATAGGGAGATCCGTGGGGAGTGTACTCAGTACAGCAGGAGGAAGATACGGAACAGTATCAATTTTATGGTCAATAATAAAATCTAGCAAAGGTTTTCCTATAATTTTATTATCCGGATACAGAACTATAGTTGCACCGGTTAATAAAGGGATCCAGATATCAATGATAGATACATCAAAGCCTATAGAGCTGAATTGGAGTGTTACATCCTTACTGGAAAAGCCCCATAATTCTGTAAAAGCCTGCACAAAGGTTGAGAATGCTTCATGATGAATTTCAACACCTTTTGGTAACCCTGTACTGCCGGAAGTATAGATGATGTATGCTGTCTGCATCGGACTTATATCCTCAGGATTTATGATTTCCATATCCAGCTCTATAGGCTTTGTTTTCCATTCATCTATATTTATCAATCCGGGAACCGTATCTGAAAACTTTTCGATATATGTATTTTCTGTGATAACAAGTTCTGCCTGCGCATCTTCAATCATCATTTTAATTCTATTTTCCGGTAATTGACCATCGATAGGAAGATAAGCAGCTCCTATTTTGAGTACGGCTAAAAAAGATATGATCCTTTCCACAGATTGAGGCATACATACAGCTATAGAAGTTCCACTTTTTAGCTGTAAGGCAATAAGATGCCCTGCCAACTCATCGGACCGGCGGTCAAGTTCTTCATACGAAAGAGATCTATTTTCAGAAATTAGGGCTAATTTTTTTGGAAAGGACCGGCTCACAGTCTTAAAAATAGAAACTACATTTTTAAATTGGTTTTGCTGAGTGTTAAAATCATTATTAACATTCTCATTGGTGATTTGAGTTTTCATTGGAATTAGTTTTGTTTATTGGATATTTATTTATAACACTTTATTAATATATATTAATGTTTAATCTATTTTATATCCTTATTATTAATCTTAAAGTATACACTTCTCTCAGTTATTAAAATCATAAAATTTAATCAGTGCAAACTAACAGCTGATCAACAAAAAAACTTTTCTAAAACTTCGAATTGATTTCGATGGATCCTAATCACTCCAAATATTCTCTTCCCTTGATCCACCTATTAAAATCAATGTCAGGGGCAAGGTCTAATTTCTTTCTTAATCTATATTTTTTCGACTCCACAGTTCGAATTGACAAATGGTCATACTGGGCTATTTCTTTATTAGAAAAATTCAGTTTTATTAAGGCACAGAATTTAAGATCCTTAGCCGTCAATTGTGGTAGCTCCGATCTAAGATTATGACAGAAAGTAGGATGAAATTCTTCAAACCTGACCATGAAAAGAGAATCATTATTCATAGCCATCGCTTTCAATTCACTTAAAGATATTCCTACATTGTTTCTTTGTAAGTTTTCTATATTCTGCGGAACTGCTAATAAACTTATATTTTGTTCGCGATATATTTTCTTAAAAAAAACAATTAAAGTAACAAAAAACAAAAAACCACCGATACCGCCATATAAACCATTCTTTTTACCCTCTTCTATTTTTTGCTTTTCATGTATTACTTTTTCTAATGGAATATTTACAGCTTTTTTTTCAAGGTTTACCAACTCATCGTTTATATTTAAATATTTCTCCAGATAAATTTCTTTTTTCCTATTATCGCCAAGTGCATAGTACGTTTTATATATTAACTTATACGTATCTCTCATATCCTTTTTTCGGTCCATCTTTTCGGAAATACTTAAAGATTGGAGGTAAAAATCCAGAGATTTTTTGTAGTCTTTCTTCTCACTGTATAGCTTTCCAAAAAATTGAAGCATAATTGATTTCTGAAAGATGGGATACTTATTAATTAATAATGAAGCTTTTTTAACGTAATATTCTGCCGAATCCAGTTTTTTATTCTTCAAATACCGATCTGCAATGGTTATAAACAACAATGGCTCTGGAGAGAGGCTAAGACATTTTTTCTGCATAGACTGTACCGAATCATTTATTTGTAGCTCCTCAAAACTGCCTAATTTCCAAGCATATGCAAAGTATAGTAAAACATCTCTCTTTTTTTTTACATTAACTTGATTTGCATATTTAATCGCTTTATCAAAATAGGCATTCGATTGTTTATATAACCCTAAATGAGAATAGTTTCTGCCAAGCTCATTATAAAAAGTAGATTTTAATACAAGATCATTAATTTCCTCATCTTCAATGGCAAAAAGATAGGATAAGCTTTGTTCATATTGATTAAGAGTACAAAATGTATTAGCAATGTTAAGGTACCCCTGGATAATTCCTTTCTTATATCCTATTTTTTTAGAAATGTCAACCAATTCTTGATCAAGTAAAACGCTTGCCCGGTGGTCTCCTATTTTTTTCAGCCTTTTAGATTCTATATTTTGAAGCTTATCAATTTCAGATATTGTGTATTCTCTGGCATAGAATTGTGTGGAAAACAAAATGAAAAGCAATATAATTTTATTTTTAAAAAAAATAAAAAACATAATAATTACTTTATCCATTTTCGCAGTGTTTGTGTTTATAAAATTCATTACATATAAAATATAACTTAAATACTTACTATTAAATTATCATAATATTAAATTATTTAAATATACTTAAATTTAACAAATTATAAATACCACACTAATACCACAAAATTTTGATAGCCAGATAATACAGGCAGTCATTAATTTTTATAATAATTACCAGCAGTAATTGCTAAATTAATTCTGTAAGGTAAAATAGTTGAATTTAAATTTCATAATGAACGAAGGCTACTTTGCAACCACCATTTTATACTGTGAATAAAGTAAAAATTAAATAGGTATGTCAGTATAAAAAAACAGTTTAAATAAAATGAAGCTAGTTCATTTAAGACTTCATAGATTATAAAGGCGTGTAAATTATTGACATTATGGCTTTTTCTTCGTAAAAAGTATCATTTCCTCCTGCTACTATTGTGCAGTTTACAATATCACCCGGATTCAATTTTAAAGCTAGCACCTGGTTTACCGCGTATTTGTTATTTGCTAACACAAGCCCTCCAGAACTTTGATTATAAGAACTGGTTCTGATTGAAAAATTTGCACTTGGATTGCTGAAATCTGATAATTGAATACTTGCAGAAATCTGATACACACCCTCTTTATTAACTGTAAATGTATTGGTACTGCTGCTCCAGGTACCAATACTAGCAGCAGGATTAATATCAATTGTATCGAAAACTACAGTATTAGTTACATTACCTCCCGGAAGCAAAGTGCTACCAGGTGTATTTAGCTTGACACTTAAGACAGTTGTAGGGATTTTAAGACTCGCCGTAAATACTGCCGGATCAATTTGATATACGTCACCATTGGTTTGTGAAATTATTACTTTAGCTGTTCCGAGCGAGGGTGCTAATGGCAATTGCCTTATTCGTGCAGTTCCATTTACATCTAAAGTTTGTGTTGGAGAAGGAGTATTTATTCCAACTTGGGAGTAATAAAATGCTCCGATAGGGAGGGCTAATAATACTAATAAATGTTTCATAATTTGTCTGTTTTTAGAATCATGTAAAAAAAAGGTTATTTTAAAATCTATACAATACTTAGAGGGTGTAGTACTGTATAGTAGAATGCATCAAATTTAGAAGTAAGATCTAAAAAAACAACCACTGCATTTACACTTCACAGCACAACTAACTGATTATAAATTACTTAAAATCAAATGCAGTAAAAATACAGTGCTTAAATATTGTAAAGAATATACGTCCTGTATAAGACGGTTCGTTATTATTTATATTCGATTTGCTAATTAGCCATCTCCAGTATTTGTAACTATTTTGATGTTGCCAGAAATTAACAATACAGGTAGGTAAACTTTTTCGGCGAATTTGTATTTTACTTTAGGAGTAACCTCTAAAATTAGTTATCTTTTGATAAAAAAATCATAGAATGACACCAAAAGAAATACTAGAAAAATGGGTAGACCTTTTTAATGCATCTGACGCTGCCGGTTTAGCGGAGCTATACACCGATGACGCTGTTAATCATCAGGTTGCAAATGATCCTATCGTTGGAAAATCAGCAATCTACACGATGTTATCAAATGAATTTTCCGCCGCAAAAATGGTTTGTATCGTTGAAAATATATTTGAGGACGGAGAATGGGCCATCATGGAATGGAAAGACCCCAATGGCTTAAGAGGATGTGGCTTTTTTCATATTGTCAATGATAAAATAATATTCCAGCGAGGTTATTGGGATAAACTGAGCTTTTTGAAACTACAGGGGTTACCACTTGTATAGTATCATCATGTGTAGATAAGCATAAAGATAGTCAATCCTACAATTTAGAGTTAGCTATCTTTATTAAATAGCTATTATATATTGAGAACAAAAATGACTGCCAGTGGCAGCCATTTTTGTTCTCTTTTTATGAGATTTCTATCATTCTCGGTGGTTTCTGCTTCGCATCCTCCTTCTTGGGAATTGTTAGCATAAGCAGCCCGTTTTCATATTTCGCATTTATATTATCTTGGTCCACCACATCCTTCGGAAGCTCAAAGCTTCGTTGGAAGGACTGATAACTGAACTCTTTCCGTGTGAAATTATCTTCTTTTGTTTCGGTGCTGTCATGCTTCATGGATGAAATCGTGAGCAGGTTACCATCCAATTTGATCTGAAAATCATTCTTGTCCATTCCGGGTGCAGCAACCTGTACCTCGTACGCATCGCTATTCTCCTTTATATTTACCGAAGGTACCGTAGTACTGGTCGATGAGTAATTGTTATTGCCCCAGTTAAAAAGTTCACGGCCAAAAAAATCATCAAAGATGTTCGAAAAGCCTACATTATTGTTTCCGTTTCTTCTCATTAGATTATTCATAGTAATCTCCTTTTAAATAGTTTAACAATCATTTAATAACACGTCAGCTGGCCAGCTGTGTATAAAAAACAGCAAAAAAAATACCAGTTGCCAAAGTGTCTTATTTTTTTAGCATTGCTGTCAAATTTTCATCTTCCGTGGTATTTAAAGTGGTATCTGCACTCTCTTTTTCTCTATTTTTTCTTCCTTTGTAAATGCGGGTTGCTTTACGATTCTTGATTGAGGTACCGCAGCTGATCCAGATGGTAGACAGCAAAAGAGATAAACAGGTAATACCTAATCCGGCTTTATAAAGATCGTATGCCACCATACCCGTTTTGTAAGCAATTGAAAGCGCCAGGATTCCAAATTCACCCGTCTGGGAAAGCAATGCACCCCCATAAAAACTGTTCTCCCATTTGAAATTCAGTATCCGGAAGAATATAGATGCCATGATGCTGTTGCTTACCAGTACCACTAAGGTACCTATGACGATAAGCTTGTAATTGGATAAAAGATAATTAATATCCAGCCGTAGACCGATGGATACAAAAAACAGCGAAATGAAGAAGACCTTAAAAGGCAGCAGGGAATGTTCGAGCCAGTAGAATGCCTGGATTTTTCCGACCAGAACCCCTGCGATAAAGCTGCCCAGTGCAGCACTCAGGCCAACGGTCTCTGCAACAAGACCAAAACCAAGACAGATGAAAAGTCCCGAAAACACCTGCAGGTCATGGTCGTTTTCAAGGAAGGTGCTTGAAAACCTGATTTTCCTCAGATTTCTTATTTTTCTGAATATCAAAAAAATTCCTACACATATAGCCAAGGGAAGTGCAAAGTTTAAGATGTTGAACTTTTCACCGTTCCAGAATTTCAGGACTGTCAGGACTGGAGCCAGGAGAAGATCCTGCAATAACAGAATATTGAGGATAATAATTCCGAAGGCGCTGTGAAGTTTTCCATGCCTCTTCATAAATTCCACAACAACTGCTGTGCTGTTGAACGTAAAGAGGATTGCGATGAGTAGAACACTTTTAAAATCAAGTTCAAGTATCTCGCCCAGGAAATAGGCAAACAAAAAGCTCAGCATTACTTTGATACTCTGTGCCAGTATCGGCTTAATGATAAGGCTCTTTTTATTGGGAACATTAATTTCCATTCCTATAAAGAACATCAGCAGTAATATTCCTATCTCACCGATCACCTCTATTTCCTCAGTCTTTTCAAAAAGTTTGAGAGCATGGGGCCCCAATAGCACACCTGCGATAATATAAGCAATAAGATAGGGCTGATTAAATTTTTTCAGCAAAAACATCAGTCCTAAAATGGTCATACACAAAATACATACTGTCCAAAGCATATCTCTATAACTATTAGATTGAAGTATTTACAAATTTTTAAATTCAAACTGGAATATCCGTTTTTAACGATAGTGTTAAGGCAGCTGGCCGACTGGAAAAGAAAAAAACAAAAAAAATACCAGTTGAAGAGTTGTGATATTTTTTCCGGATTGCTGTCAAAATTGCAATACTATTAGTTGCAATATTTGACTTATGATAGATGCTGCTAATCATATGTAATGTATATAATTTTAATCACATTCATAAACCAGTTTCTAGTGACATATTTACCATTTTTGGCTGGACCAAAGGAGCACCCTCTCTTTAATTGTGATTTCCATCATAAATTTTCCATTTTCTGATTACTAAGTTTGGTAGTACCTAAATTAATTATTATGAAATATGTATTATATCTTTTTTTATTAAGCACTCTGTCCGCCTGTACAAAATCTGAGACACAGTATATTAATCAGGACAATAAAAAAGAATCAGTAAATGACAAAGCTTCAGATACAATACAAACGCTGGATGAAATGTCTGATACCATGAAGCAGGAAAGAGACACTAATGTAAAAACTGCTAATGAATAGTTATGTATGACTCCAAAAGGCAGAATAATTATCATTCGTGGTAATGATACAGATATTTATAAAGCAGAATATGAGTCAACATCCTATCAGTTGTTAATTAAAGCTTTCACCTTGCTGTCTGAGCAAAAAAATGTTCGTATTGAAATAATCACAACATCAAATTTAGCAGCGAATAAAAAAGAGATGTATTCTACAGCATTAGAAAAGCAAGGCTATAATAATGTCGGGTTTATTCATATTCAAAAAAAACAGGACACAGATCATTATTATCCAAGGATACGGGATGCTAAATCTGTTGTTTTTGTTGATAATAATCTTAAAATCTGTGAAATTTTAAAGAACTCAGTAATGCTGGAGCTTTTAAGCAAACGATACCAGCATGAAGAAAGCTTTACCATTGCCGGAATCAACTCAGGAGCAATGTATCTTTCGGAACTGATAATAAGTAACACCGGAGATACCGCTGCAGGTCTTGGATTCATTAAGAATTGCATCATTGATACCCAGTTTATACATGGAGCAAGATTTAAAAGTTTGGTAAAAGCAGTTCTCGGTCATCAGGAATATGTAGGCTTGGCATTAAGAAGCGGCATGTTATTAATCATTGAAAAAGGTTACAAAGCATCATGTTTTGGCAGCCATTCTATTATAGCAGTGAATGCTAAAAATATTAAAAACGAGCACCTAACAAGAGGAACTTCTGTTTATAAAAAAAATCTGAAAGGACATATTCTTACCGATGGCTCTGTACTCAATTTAATCAGTGGAGATCCGATAAAGAATCATTTGCCTGCCTACAGCTTAAACTTTACAAACAGAAATATAATTCTATAATCTCAACTAAATATTACATATGAAACCCAAAGGACAATTATTGATTATCGGTGGTAAAGAAGACAAGGATGGAAGTGCTTCTGAAATGAAAAAAAAGAATAAAAATTTTTCACACCATGAAATTCTTAAGCTTCTGGCAAAATCCAAAGATGACCGGATTGAGGTGATTACTGCAGCAACTTCTGAACCCGAAAGCATGCAGCAAACCTACACAAAAACATTTAAAGATATCGGATATACAAATTTTGGTTTTCTGGATATCCGGGATGACCAGATTCATACAGATGATCATTTCAAAAGGATAAAAGCCGCTGCTACAGTCTTTTTTACGGGAGGTGACCAGAATAGGATCTGTCAAACGTTACAGCAATCTGTTTTAATAGATCTTTTAAGGGAAAAATATCAGAAGGAGGAAAATTTTATGATTGCGGGAACCAGCGCAGGAGCAATGTGTATTCCTAATATTGTAATCCTGGAAGCAGTTAATGGTGAAGCGATCCTGGAAAATGATATTGAGCTTGATTCCGGGTTGGGTTTAATCGGGAACTATATTATTGACACCCATTTTGTACACCGGGCAAGATTCGGGAGGCTTGCACACGCTATAATCTCTCATCGGGATTGCTGGGGAATCGGTCTTGGAGAAGATACAGCCCTTTTGATAGAAGAGGGATGTAAAGCAACATGCTACGGATCCGGAATGGTCTGGATTTTTAATGCAAAAGAAATTGGCTGCACAAATATAGAAACCGTAAAAAAAGGCTATCCTATTTACGCAGAAAATCTTAAAGCTCATATTTTAACAGAAGGTTGTAAAATTGATTTTAGCAACAATGTATTTGCAGGAGCACTATCAGAAAAGAAAAATGACAATAAAGAAGAGTAAAATAAAACTTTTCTTTTTACAGAACTTGTTTACACTTTTTATTTTGTAGTAGTCAAAAGTCACAAAGTTTATTGAATACCTAAGTTAAATAAAGCTCTGAAATAAGCTCCCTACAACTCACGTAAGTTTTTTTTAAAAAAAAATCAAAGATTTTTTACTTACGTGTACTTTTTATTCTCAATCAGTTTAAACTTAAAATAAACTAAAGTGTTTATAACCTTTCACCCAGCTTTTGTAACTAAATTTTTAATTAGTTTAAACAGGCTTATAATGAAATAAGGGATTTCGATCTCCTATTCAGCATAATATGAGATCACTCATAAAATTGTAATGTTATTACCTATATTTTTAATACTCCAATTTAAATGCTATGAATACCAGAAAATATTTATCTCTTACTTTAAAGATCTGGCGGCAGAAAAACAGAAAAACAAAAGGGAAATTTGAAATTTACAAAATTTCGGATATTTCTACCGATTCGTCTTTTCTGGAAATGCTGGATATACTTAACGAACAGTTAATTAGTGAAAATAAAGAACCTGTCGCCTCGATCATGACTGCCGTGAAGGAATATGCGGAATGTGTTCTTTATATATAAACGGAAGAGCACATGGCCCGGATACAGGAATTACAACCTGTCAGCTCCATATGAGAATGTTTGGTGATGGTGATACTATTATTGTTGAGCCTTGGAGAAGCATTGCGTTTCCTGTTATTAAAGATTTAATTACAGATCGGAGTGCTTTTGACAGGATCATGGCAGCAGGTGGATTTATTTCTGCCAACACTTCTGGAAATACGTTGGATGCCAATGCTATTGCCATTCCCAAAGCTGATGCTGATAAAGCGATGGACGCTGCAGCTTGTATTAGCTGCGGAGCCTGTGTAGCCTGTTGTCCGAATGGTGCCGCAATGCTTTTCGTTGGCGCTAAAGTTTCTCATTTTGCATTACTTCCACAGGGAAGAGTTGAAAGAAAAAGAAGGGTTCTAAATATGGTAAAAGCAATGGATGAAGAAGGCTTCGGAAATTGTTCAGTAATTGGAGCATGTGAAGTAGAATGTCCTAAAAATATTTCTTTGGATACTATTGCCAGAATGAATAGAGAATATATGAGCGCCTGGCTCAATACAGAATAAAGCAGAATTCTTAAAGTTTAATCTTCAATTGTCTTATAATGATTTTAGTAACGGGAGCTACAGGAATTCTTGGCAGGGTAATCGTTTTGGAACTTTTAAAAAGAGGTAAAATAGTTCGTGCCGCAAAAAGAAGCTCCAGTGATTTGGAAGAAGTGAAAAAATCATTAGAATATTATACAGAAAATGCTGAAAGCTATTTTAATAAGATAGAATGGGTGACAATAGATTTAAACAACAAGAAAAGTGTGCAAAGTGCCCTGGAAAGTGTAGAAGAAGTCTATCATTGTGCTGCAAAAGTGAGCTACGATCCGGAAAGGCAAAAAGAGGTTACTGACATCAATGTTAAAGGAACTGAAAATATTATTGAATGCTGCAGATATTTCAATAATGTGAAATTTCTTTATGTAAGTTCTGCAGCAATTTTTAATAAGGAAAAAAGCAATAAACCGATTGATGAAAATTCTGATCTTATCAATGGTAAAAACAATACAATATATGCTATCTCAAAATATAAGGCTGACTATGCAGTTCGTGAAGCATTTTATCAGGGATTACATACCATTATTATCTATCCGGGAATGATTATAGGGAGTGGCAATTGGCAAAAAAGCAGTGGTGAACTTTTACAGATTTTTGCCGGTAAATTTTACACTTTCCCCGGTGGAACAGGATGTGTGGATGTAAGAGATGTGGCAAGAATAGCAATCGAACTGATGGAAAAAAATATGTTTGGAGAACGTTTCATTGTTGTTTCTGAGAACAAAAAATACAGTGATCTTTCTAAAATGATTAAAAAGAAATTTAATAAAAATAATTCTTTTGTACTATCGGCAAATATGTTACATATAGGAAGAATTTTAAATATTATTACGGGAGGGCTGATTCCCAAATTAAGATTACTGACCAGAGCGAACATAGAATTCTTAACATCGTTTCAGAAAATGAATAATGATAAAATTGTAAAAACTTTAAATTATGAATTTATTACGGTGGAAGACAGCCTCATTTTTCATATTAATAATTTTCTCAGTGAAAAAGGATAAAGCCAATCGGTTCAAATCAAATCCATGCTATTTGATTGCTCTTTTAAAATAATGTAATTATGATTTCACTCATAGACTGGTGACAAACCTCTATGTAATTTTGATTGTCAAAATACTCATAGAATTCATTAACTTATCATTATAGCTTATGAAAAATTTATTCGTATCCATCATTGCACTAAGTTTTGTAGTCCTGGCCTGTAAAAAAAGGGAAACTGAAAACACTACAGTTACCGATTCTGCCAATACACCAGGTAATTATTCTGATACAGCGGCATCAACATCCCCAATTTCCAAAGACAGCACTGCAGGTGGTGACAGTATAAATACAAAGACTCATATTGGCGGCAGAAAAACAAGCAACAATAATACAGGAAACGCCACCGGTAACATCAATGCGGCAGTATCGGACAGTGCGCATCCTGCAAAATCAAAATAAGCCACTGATCATTATCCTGTTAATTTGCAGAACTTATCAAACTTTAAAATCATAATCATCATACACTTTGTTGATGAGCTGATCCGAATGGATATTTTGTGAAAAAATAGGATAATGAAAACGATCCAGCTTATTAAGAATGCGTATCAGATCCATCTTTTCACTGTGATTAAGATTTCCTGCAACGATATGGGTAGCCTGGCGAATCTTCTCCATTTGATTTTCCAGGATCAGCAGTCCCCTTTCGGAAATGCGTATTAATTTACTTCGTTTGTCCAAATCAGAGTCAGTTTGTTCAATAAGCCCCTGACGCAGCAGTCTTGTGATAATAAGCATACCTACCGGCTTATCATGAATATTTTTCTTGATGAGTGCCATCTTGGTCATCTCTCCAAAAACCTTCAAATTAATCAGATAAATAAAGTCTTCCTGAGTAGAAAATTCAGAATCTGAAATTGCAGATTTTGAGTAGGTTTTCGCATATCGGTTAAGATGAACAAGTAATGTACTTATAGCACTTTCCGGTGTTCTTCCATTCTCCTTACCTTCCCAGTATGGCTCTTCAAGATGAACTTCTTCAGTATTCTCTTTATTGGAAATCCATGCTTTAAAACCCTGAATAGTTCCCGGATACAAATCAGGACAAGCACGGACTTCCGTTTCAAACTCCTGCAGCAGGTCTATAAAATCTTTAATAAGCGTATAATTCATATCCGTTAAATAGTTTACAAATATACCTAAATCTTAAAAAGTTATACAATATATATTTAAAACTATAATAAATAGAATTGATTGAGTTGCTCTTCACACAGGCTTCTGATGACTTCAATCCAGCGGTCTTCATCATTCAGGCAGGATATATACGTGAAGTTTTTACCTCCTGCTTCCAGAAACAGGTTTTTCCCTTCAACGGATATTTCTTCCAAGGTCTCAAGACAGTCTGAAACAAATGCCGGACAAACAACCGCAAGATTTTTAATTCCTTTACCGGGAATAGTTTCTAATGTATGATCTGTATAAGGCTCTATCCATTTGTCTTTTCCTAATCTGGACTGAAAAGAAACAATAACTTTATCTTTTGCTAATCCAAGTTTTTTGATTACCCGATCTGTGGTATTAAAACACTGATGACGATAACAAAACGAATGACTCGGATGATTATCTTTATTGCAGCAATCATTCATATTACAAGTCTTTGTTGGATCTGTTTTGTAAATATGCCGCTCGGGAACCCCGTGGTAAGAAAACAATAAGGCATCAAAATTTTCAGGAAGCTTCTCCCTTATACTTTCCGCCAGACAGTCAATATACAAACCCCGGTTATAAAAAGGCTGGATATAATTAATTCGTACGTTGGGAAATTTTTTCTTTCTGATTTCTTCTGCTTTTTCAATCACAGTTTCGGTGGTACTCATTGCATATTGTGGATAAAGGGGGAACAGTACAATCTCAGTGATTCCTTTTTCAACAAGATTCCTGATTCCTGTCTCAATGCTGGGCTCAGCGTACCTCATCCCGATTTCAACCGGGATATCTACTCTCTTTTGCAGCTTTTGCTGTATCTTTTTTGTGATAACAATAAGGGGAGATCCTTCGTCTGTCCACACCGTTTTATAAGCTTGCGCTGATTTTGCAGGTCTGGTCTTTAAAACAATTCCACGGACCAGGAGTGCCCGGAAAATCCATCGATAATCAATTACTTTTTCATCCATCAGAAATTCATCAAGATATTCTTTTACGTCTTTTACCGAAGTTGATCTTGGGGAGCCAAGATTGATTAATAAAATTCCTTTTTTAGCCAATTTTTTTATTTTGTTAGTGAGTAGTATATAATGGGTTATTCTGCCAGTGCTTCCTTGTAAGCTTCAATGCTCTTTCTCTGGCTTTTGTGTGCTCTATCACAGCTCTTTCCCTATCAAGTGCATGATGGAGTCCGGAGTCATCTTCCAGCCTTAGATCTCTTCTGAACCAGAAAATATTCACTTTATCCATGATCTGTTTATTAAATAAGACACAAATATACTATTAAATAAATTAAAAGAATATTAATAAACTAATAAATACGGTTTATAATTGCTTAAAAAATAAGTAGGGAATAATAGCAGATGACACTATAGAGCTGAATGTGAACTCAGCAGGAGAAAAAATAGTAAGAAATAGTTGGAGAACAGTAAAGGGTGAACTGAAACCTGATATCTGCTAAAAAATTATCAGTCTGGAAATTACAGATCTCAAGGTGCTTTGAATGATAGAGCTGAAAAAAGATGCTACTATGATAATTGTCCAGGAAACAAGTAAGTGTTTAAATTTTAAGTAGATTATAAATAAACTAATATCAAATATAAAAATAACCGAAGCTCTAAGAACTCCGGCCATTTGTTAAACTAACTTAATTGGTTTTCTTTCTCCATTCCGCTTTCACATCTTCAGCTGCATCTTTGGTTTTTTCCCAAGCTTCACTGGCATTATCTTTAATGTCTTCCCAGGCGTCGGAAAAGTTAGATTTTACCCTTTCCATCCAATCTTCCTGAGTTGCTTCCTGATCATTATCTCTTTTTTCATTGATATAATCTTTAGCTTTTTCCGCTAATTCACTTAGCTTCCATTTTGTTTCATCAGCTGCATTTTTTAAAGACTTTTCAGTTTGATCGACTGCATTTTCTGCTTTGTTATAATCTGAATTATTCATAATATGATATTTAAGTAATTGGTATATAAATAAACAATGTTCGTGCCTAAAAAACAATTATTATGTTAAAATATTCTTAAATAAAATTTTACAGAGGGCTGCTGTGTTTTATCTCCCCGGAATTTAGCCGTACCCTTAACAGAAACAAAAAAACTTATTTGAAAATCAAGTAAGAAAGCCTATCTCAAAAAGTGACAGGCCTGAAAGAAATTATCTATACAGTATATTTAAAACCTGATCAACAATAAATTGATCCAAAGGTGTATGTACGTTCACAAAGGATTAAGAAAATAAATAAGAAACCCTGAAAATAATATGAGAATTACCTAAAGCCATCTATCGGATTCTCTGAGGTTTCAGTTTTTTTTAGGTCAGGAATTATTCTGTATCAAAAATAACCATCCATACTATTATGGATTATTAGTAGTAATAACAAACATAATCAACGGTTCATTTCCTGTATTTTCAATGGAATGATATCCAATGGAGCTGATAGCGGTAATATCTCCTTTTTGAAGTGTTTTTTTACGAACAGATCCTTGCATTCCGGTTCTCTCACGGTATTCTCCTGTTCCATGTACAACCACATATAATTCTTCTTCATTCTTTTCATTGTGGGTATGGAATCCGGATTCGTCACCGTTATTTAATAAAACCATATAAGCAGCCAGGCGGTTATTAGCCAATTCATTATGACCGAACATCTGTATCATATATACAATTCCGTTTCCGCCATACATGTTTTCACGCTTATCTATACGTGTAATGGTACGCTCACTTTTTTCAAATGCCATTACATACAGGTGGATGTATTTTGAGACCTCCTGTATCACGTGATCAAACTCTGCTCCTTCAGACAATATAAGTGTATCAGCCATGTGGGTTACCTATTAATTTATAATAATGAAGATCAATGTACCAAAAAATATATAAAAAGACAACAAAATGGTTTTCAGTAATTTTTTTTCTACTAAGACTTAATAAAACAAGGTATATGATTTAACAAATCAACAGCAGCCTGTATTCACCATTCTTTTCAATGGGAGCCCTGTGGATACAAGGCAGGACCTGCTGTGCCGGATGATCTACCGCCAGCCTCCAAAGATGACCTACTCCCAGATTGGCAGGTTCTGCACCAGGTTTAGGCTGATAATGCAGATCGAAGAAATATTCTTCCAGGAAATTTTCAAATTCTGCTTCCGGACCGTCATGCAGTTCTTTAAGCTTTTCCCGGATCTCAGGAATCAGGATTTTCTGTATAGCCTGCTCATTGGGTAAGATCTCACTTGCAGCCCCATGGTAGGTACATAAAAAAGTATTTGTTCCAATGGGTGAACGATCTACATGATAAGAATATACGTCTGTGGAGAAGAAATCCAGCTCTTCATCCCGGTCATAGCATTGAAGCAAATTGAGAGAAGGTAAGGCTCCAAAATCGGTTAATAACTGTAAATCATTTAAGATCGTTTCTCTTGCGGCACTACCCTTTTCTGAAAGCTGCAGTGCCAAAAGGTCTTCAGCAGATACTTCTGTCACATTCTCCTTTAACTGAAGTTTAGATACAATTTCTTTAAAATCCCCATTCAAATTCCTTTTCCAGCAAATAGCATTCATAGCGCCGTAAAAATCTGTATTGACGAGTTCGGAAAACGTAGAGACTACTCCAGTTTGACTGTTGTCAAAAAATATCCTGTCCATATTTTAAAATAAACAATTTAGCCGTTTAATTCTTTGCAAAAATAAGGAATAGCTTAGAAGATCATGTTAAGATTTGAGTTATTTTATCAACCGCAAGCAATTAATACACCCTCTAATCATCCTGCTTATGTCTTTTTTATTCGCAGGCGTTCATTTTTAGTCAGCACAAAGGCTTTATATACGAATACTCTACGCTCCGACTCTGCTGATAAGGAGTCTAAATATCAGAAGTTGTGGTTCTTTCTGTTGATAACAAGAAATAAGGTACTATGCTCATGAAAGATATATTTCAGACTCCATTATATCAGCAGATGCCAATAGGAACTGAGAACCGCCAGAAGTAGTAAGAGAATTTGAAATGAAAAAAAAGAACTATTAAAAAAGAAAGCAATTTCCTGGAGCCAGCCCTGTTGCATTCAACTATATAAGGTTGGGTCATTATAAATATGGAATCCTAAAAAATTAAAGAGTATTCTCACTGGTTTACACAAAAGGCTGTAGCTTTAGAAGAATTGCCAACGAAGATGAAATACTTTATCTTTGTTTTTCAAGACTTATCTAAACATTTATTCTCTATGAAAAAAAATAGTTTTTTATTTTCTGCAAAAGGAATTTTTACAGCAACACTTCTTTCTTTACATACGGTAGTTTACGCTCAAAAAACAGCAGATATTTCAACCATATCCGAAAAAACGCTAAGCAGTATCCTTGAAAAAAACAGATCCTATTACACCCAGGGAAAAGTGGCAGATTATATTCCTGAATTGGGAAAAATGGATGCCAAAGCAATTGCTTTTTCTGTAGTTGAGAAAAATGGAAAGATATTTAATGCAGGGGATACACAAAAAAAATTTACCATGCAGAGCATTTCTAAAATCATAGCATTAATGGTTGCGGTAAATGAAAAAGGAGAAGCTAATGTTTTTGATAAAATGGGGTATTTCGGGTCCGACAAACCTTTTAACCATTTTTCTAATCTGGAAACCACAGGGAAACCTCTAAATCCCATGATGAATGCAGGAGCAATCCTTACCACTTCTTTAATTTCCGGTGACGGTGAAAAGCCTTTTCTTAAAATTTTGGATATGGTAAGATACATCACTAAAAATCAAAGCATTGATTACAGCAAATCGGTTTATGAATCGGAAAAATCTACAGGACACCGTAATCGCGGAATGTTCTATCTCATGAAAAATAACGGTTTGATTACAGGTAATGAAGATCAGCTTGACAATTATTTTAAACAGTGTTCTATTGAACTTACAGCGGAAGACCTGGCTAAGATTGGTTATTTCTTTGCCAACCAATGTGTTCGTTTTGATGGAGATGTTACCTATAAAAATGCTGAAATTTCAAAATTAATAGAATCCCAAATGCTTACTGCCGGCATGTACGAATTCAGTGGAGAATATTCCCGTATGGTAGGCTTACCAAGCAAATCGGGCGTGGGAGGCGGAATCACAGTAAGTGTTCCCGGAACAATGGGGATTGGTGTTTTCAGCCCTGCATTGGATCAGCATGGAAATTCATTGGCAGGATATCACATGATTCTGGATCTGGTGAAACAATACGGTTTAAGTATATTTTAAGGTTATTTTAATTTTTCACTATATTAATCCTATTGAATTAAAATATAAATAATTTAGCGTAACACTTACCTCCTGAATAGCAAATACATATGCAATACAAAAAGCAGTAATTCAGTTCACCTTACAAGACTATTATCTTTCTATATTTTTTATAAAAAAAGCAGCTAAATGCTGCTTTTTTTGCATCCAGCATTCCTATCACAGGGCTAATTGCATTATTATATCACAAAATTACATTATCTTTTAATTTCTGTTACATCATAATATAATTATTTAACCAATTACCCAATGTATTCTGGAATAGGAAGATAAGACTATAAAATTCATTTTTACTAAAATATACTGTTTCATTTCATTTTTTGAAACATCAGATTTTCGTGTATTTTACACGGTTATTATTTATATTATCTTTTCGTAATATAAAAAAAACAAATCTCTTATTATTGAAATATTTTATTTTTTATTGCTATCTTTGCCTAACATTATTACAATTATAAATGATTATAATTGTGTATTCTCAGATTGTACCAGCCTGTTTTCGAGAATAAAAATATAAATTGTATACTTTAATAGCATTTGAACAATCAGTATTTTTTTGTTAAAAAATTATTATCAAATTGTATTTATGATTAAAGATATAATATAAATTTATTACTTTTATTCCCTCATAATAAACAAACACTTATTATGCCAATAGGTTTTAGTGTTTTGTTATGAAAATCTATATCCATATTTCAATACCATAAATGCTATGAAAAACTTGACTATTTTTGGGCGAAAGCCCCTCGCAAAGCTGGACATCAACAATCTTACATCAACCAAATACCTGGCTGACATTCTCCGGACGGCTAATCCACTCAATATTAGTAAATTATCATTAGATCACTATTATAATTAAAAATATTACAAAAAACTAACTACTTTAAATTCCACTTATAGCAAACAACTACTTGTATACCATGGGTATAGCAGGTTTGTTATGGAATTTCATGCTAATATCAACAAAGCAATGAAAAACTTAACCATTATTGGACTAACTCCTTTTGAAAAACCGGATGTTAGCCTTATGCCTAAATTGCATAACGCAGGCGCATTTCCTGTCCTAAGCTTGGGGCATGAATTGATGACCGCTCAGGAAGCATTGAACCAGCTTGACCAGACCAATATACCTTCTTATGGTATTTACATTTCAAATAGTACTTTTATTTCCCTTCGGATTTCGGAAAAAGTGAGTTTCGCAATCCTTCCATTTGGAACCTCCATTAATTTCTCTTCCGAGCTGCCTGTCGTTTATCAGGTAAGCAGTGTCGAAGAGGCAATACAAGCCGAAAGATCAGGGGCAAAAGGGATTATTATCAAAGGAAATGAAGCTGCCGGCCAGGTAGGTTATGAATCTACTTTTGTATTATTTCAGCGTGTTATTAAAGAAATTACGAACATCCCGGTATGGGTACAGGGAGGAATTGGCCTCCACACCGCAGCAGCTGTAAAGGCATTGGGAGCCACAGGTGTTATACTGGATAGCCAGCTTGCCCTTTTCCCTGAAAGCTCGGTACCTCAGGATATCAAAGAAGTCTGTTCAAAACTAAATGGAACAGAAACAAGAATTATAGCCAACCACCGTGTATTGGTAAGACCCAATTCACCGGTATTACCGGAAAATATCACGGCCGAAGACCTTAGAAAATATTTCATCGATTTTGACCTCAGCAAGAGCTATATCCCAATGGGACAGGATATTTCGCTGGCAACAGATCTCTATGAGGATTTCAAAACATTGAAAAAAATGGTTTTTGGATTTAAAGAAGCCATGTACGGTCATTTGAAACAGGCAAAAGCACTTCAGGTGATAGATAAGGACAATTCAATGGCTCAGGAACTTGGCTTACGTTATCCTATCGCCCAGGGGCCTATGACCCGCGTGAGTGATGTTCCTTTATTTGCCAATGCTGTAGCGGAAGCCGGAGCATTGCCTTTTGTGGCTTTATCCTTACTGAAAGGTGAATCGGCAAAGGCTTTGGTAATGGAAACCAAAAAACTGGCCGGTGAAAAAACATGGGGCGTAGGGATTTTAGGATTTGCCCCACAAGAATTAAGAGAAGAGCAAACCGCTTATATATTGGAGGCAAAACCTCCTGTAGTACTTATTGCCGGTGGAAGACCCGCTCAGGCCAAAGTATTTGAAAAGGCAGGAATAAAAAGCTTCCTGCACGTTCCTTCTCCTGCCCTGCTGGATATTTTCCTGAAAGAAGGGGCAAAGAATTTTATATTTGAAGGACGTGAATGTGGGGGCCACGTGGGACCGCTTTCAAGCATGGTCCTTTGGGAAAAACAAATTGAACGTATCTTAAAAGAAGAACATCCTGAAAACATCAGTGTGTTTTTTGCAGGAGGAATCCACAATTCATTTTCAACAGCATTTGTTTCTATTATGGCCGCACCACTTGCTGCAAGAGGTGTAAAAATTGGTGTATTGATGGGAACGGCTTATCTCTATACTCAGGAAGCGGTACTTACCGGAGCTATCCAGGAGGAATTCCAGTTGCAGGCTATGCAGGCAAAAGACACTGTCCTGTTGGAAACCGCTCCCGGACACGAAACCCGTTGTCTAAATACTGCATTTGCTCAGCATTTCAATACAGAAAAAACCAAACTTCTGGCAGCAGGAGTGGATAAAAAGCAAGTCTGGGAACAGCTTGAAAAACTAAATGTAGGCCGTCTCAGAATTGCCGCCAAAGGCATAGAGCGTCAGGGAGACCAGTTGGTTACGATTCCTAAAAGCGAACAGCTGGATTTGGGGATGTATATGATCGGACAGATTGCCACCATGCATAACCGGGTTATTTCACTGGCTGTCCTTCATCAAAATGTCATTGACAATTATGAACATATTCAATCCGCAGCATTACCGGAAGCGCCAATATCCGGCGAAAAACCACTGGACATTGCTATCGTTGGTATGGAATGTATTTTCCCGGGTGCCAAAAACCTGGAAGAATACTGGAGAAATATCATTTTAGGAAAAGACAGTGTTACAGAGGTTCCTGATGAACGCTGGAATAAAGAACTTTACTACCACCCGGACTCAGACGGACCGGATGTATCCCATTCAAAATGGGGTGGCTTTATCCCAAAAATCGATTTCGATCCGTTGGCATTCGGAATTCCTCCACAATCCCTTGCAGCCATTGAACCTACACAATTGTTAACATTATTAGTTGCCAAACGGGCAATGGAAGACGCCGGATATGGAGATAAACATATTAACAGAGAAAATATTTCTGTAATTATTGGAGCTGAAGGAGGCAATGACCTTGCCAACAGCTACAGTTTCAGAGGTTTTTACAAACAGGTTTTCGGAGAACTTCATGAAGAAGTAAAAGAGGCCTTCCCTCATACCACAGAAGACTCTTTCCCTGGTATTTTGGCCAATGTAATCGCAGGTAGGATTACGAATCGTTTAGATCTGGGTGGAAGAAACTTCACCGTAGATGCCGCCTGTGCTTCTTCTTTGGCAGCTTTAGATTTGGCTTGCCAGGAACTGGTATTAGGAAAATCAGATATGGTTCTTGCCGGAGGTGCAGATTTACACAACGGAATCAACGATTACCTGATGTTCTCAAGCACCCACGCTCTTTCCAGAAAAGGAAGATGTGCAACATTTGACAGTGACGCAGACGGAATTGCCCTTGGAGAAGGAATCGCAATCCTTGTTTTGAAAAGATATGAAGATGCCGTCAATGACGGAGACCGTATCTACTCTGTAATCAAAGGTGTTGGTGGATCCAGTGATGGTAAAGCCCTTGGCTTAACTGCTCCCAGAAAAGTAGGTCAGGTAAGAGCATTAGAACGCGCTTACACTCAGGCCGGAATCAGTGCTGCCTCTGTAGGATTGGTAGAAGCTCACGGTACAGGAACTGTTGTGGGTGACAAAACAGAATTAAGTGCCTTAACAAACTTATTCAGCCGTTCAGGTGCATTACCGGGACAGACTCATTTAGGTTCTGTGAAGACTCAAATTGGCCACACCAAGTGTGCTGCAGGATTAGCTGGTTTAATTAAAGCATCCCTTGCTGTTTACCATGGAGTGAAACCTCCTACCCTTCATCTTAAGCAACCCAATACCTATTATAACGCACAAACCAGCCCATTCTCTTTCCATGCTGAAACAGGATTATGGACTGAGAAAAACCGCTATGCAGGAATCAGTGCTTTTGGATTTGGAGGAACGAACTTCCACACGGTAATTGCTAATCACCCAAAACAAGATGATTCTATCGCGATGCAGTCGTGGCCTTCAGAACTATTTGTATTCCGCGGGGATACGTATGAAGAAGCTAAAGGACAATCAAGCCAGATCAAAACCTTATTGGAAATCAATGATGGAATTCCATTAAAAGATATCGCTTATAGCTTAAGCATCGGTTCAGAAAAACCCATTCAGTTCAGTATCGTTGCAGATACGGCTGAAGATCTAATGATGAAGCTTGAATTGGTTTTATTAGGAATCGAAACTAAAGATACTTTCACCGTTAATAAAAAAGAAGGTAAGGTAGCCTTTACATTCCCCGGACAAGGAAGCCAGAGAATCAATATGGCTCGTGATTTATTCGTAGTCTTCCCGGCAATGCGTAAGATTATCGACAGCTATCCGGAGCTTGAAAAAGTGGTTTTCCCTTCTACAACATTTAATGAAGCGGATTTAAAACAACAGAAAGAAACCATTAAAGACACCCGTTTGGCACAGCCGCTGTTGGGAATTGTTGATCTTGCATTGGCCAAATTCTTAGAATCATTGGGAATCATTCCTGATATGCTGGCTGGTCACAGCTATGGTGAATTACCGGCTTTATGTTTCTCAGGTGTATTTGCAGAAGATCAATTAGTAGATTTAAGTATCCGGAGAGCCCAGTCTATTCTGGACTCAGTAGAAGGTGGAGATCCCGGTTCAATGTTAGCAGCAAGTGCTACTCACGAACGCTTACAGCCAATCATTGCTAAGGTGGAAGGATGTTATCCGGTTAACTTCAACGCGCCTACCCAGTGTGTTATCGCAGGAAGTACACCAGCAATCAATGCATTACTGGAAGTCCTGAAACAGGAAGGTATTTCTGCTAAAAAATTAGAAGTGGCATGTGCATTCCACAGTCCATTATTGACAAAATCTAAAGGTTTATATGCTGATGTATTAAAAGACGTTCCTTTCCAGGAAATGCAGATCCCTGTATGGTCTAATACGACAGCAGAAGTATACCCACCGAATCCGTCAGACATCAAAGAAAGATTGACCGAACACCTGGTACAGCCTGTAAGATTCGTGGAGCAAATGCAAGCAATGTATAATGATGGAGCAAGAATCTTCATCGAGGTAGGCCCAGGAAAAGTACTTACCGGATTGGCAAAATCATGTCTTGAAAAAGACCAGCTGACCCTGTATGTGGAAGACAACAGCCGCAATAAATTCACCCACCTGCTTTGCATGCTTGCCCAATACCTGGGTACAGGACGTAGCTTTAATATCACTAAGCTTTTTGATGGCCGTAACGTTAAACTTATCGACATTGATCAGCCTGAGCTTTATAAGAAAAACCCTGCCATTTGGCGGGTTAATGGACAAACTGCACATCCAACTACAGGCACACTGCCTTCCAATGGTGCATTACCAATTTTAACTCCTATTGCCATGAATAATTTTACTAATAATCAGCAAGCTCCTGCCACTGAAAGCTTATCAACAGCTGAACGTATGCTGCAGGAATATTTAAACAGCATGAAACTAATGATACAGGCGCAACGGGATGTGATGCTTTCCTTTATGGGACAGAATCCTCAGGTACATCCGGCCCCTGTTTATACTTCACCAATTCAGGCTCCTGCCGGTCAACAGATGACGGCAATTCCTGTCCAGCCTGCTCGTCAGGAGGTTCCGGCAGCCGTAGCTCAGGTAAAACGGGCTCCTGCAAAAGATATCAAATCTTTACTGCTACAGGTAGTAAGCGATAAAACAGGTTATCCACAGGAAATGCTGGGTATGGAAATGGACCTGGAAGCTGACTTAAGTATTGATTCAATCAAAAGAGTTGAAATCA
Organism: Chryseobacterium sp. WG14; assembly: GCF_024586945.1. Lineage (NCBI taxonomy): Bacteria > Pseudomonadati > Bacteroidota > Flavobacteriia > Flavobacteriales > Weeksellaceae > Chryseobacterium > Chryseobacterium sp. WG14. Next base: position 219,700 of record NZ_JALCZD010000001.1, on the reverse strand, counting down.
TAGGAACACTTCGTAATGAACTGGGTACCCTGACCAATGGCAATACCAACGAAGATACTGTAATGGAACAGTTAGCAGGAATAAAAACCCTGAGTGGTTTGGTTTCATGGCTTACCGAGTACTCAGGAGCAGGAACAGCATCTGTTTCAGAAAAAAACGGAACAACAACGGAAACTCGGGCTTCAAAACCTCAGGCTCAGTCTGCATTATCTCTTGAAGACCTTCAAAATGCCATTCTGACTATTGTCAGTGAAAAAACAGGATATCCAAAAGAAATGCTGGGATTAGACTTAGATCTGGAAGCAGACCTTAGTATTGATTCCATTAAGCGTATGGAAATTATCGGAGATCTTAAAACCAAGATCGGATTTGGTCAAAACCTGGAACAGGCTGATGATCTTATGGAAAAATTAGCTGCTATTAAAACACTTCGTGGGCTGGCAAGCTGGATCAGCGATATGAGTAGTGAAACCAACGAGATCAAAACTGAAGCTAAGGAGGCTGTCCCATCGGAACCGACACAAAATATATTATCCCGTCTTCGTTTTGATATCACCCCAACAGATGTTTCTTTACTGCAAAATACAGAAGTATTGCATGGGAAACGTTTTGCCATCACCCAGGACAATAGCCAACAGGCATCAGCAATCAAAGAAGCATTAGAAAAACATGGTGCTATTGCAGAATTGGTAAATACAGAAAAAGATCTTTCCGGCTTTGACGGACTGATCATGCTGGATATGTTCTCGGCTACAGTGAAGCACAGCATTATTGACCATGTAGATCTTATCAAAAAACTGGATTTCGATAAAGCTAAGTGGGTATATCTTATCTCAGATATTCCGGCACACCTTCAGGAAATCAATGATGCCCGTATATTACGCCACCATCAGGGATATCCGGGTCTGTTCAAAAGTTTAGCCAGAGAATTTGATCATACTACCTGCAGGCTGATCAGCCTGAGCACTCCTCAGGCAGTCCATCAGATCGCAGAGATCACTGTAAAGGAAATCCTGACCAATGATAAACCTGCAGAGGTTATTTATAAAGACGAACAGCGACACAAAGTAGATATCATCCCATCCCCATTGTCCACCAGCCTGGAAGAAGCACATATTCAACTGGATCAAAAGTCTGTTGTTTTAGTTCTTGGAGGCGCACAGGGAATCACAGCCGAACTTGCCAAACACATGTCACAGGCCTATCCTTGTACATATATTCTGGTGGGGAGATCCGCTGACCCAAGAGAGGGAGCTTCTGATCTGAAAGAATTTGAAGCCATGAAAACAAAAGAGGAAATAAGAGCTCATCTTATTAAATCTGCAACATTCACTTCTCCTGCCCAAGTAGAAAAAGAGACTGTAAGAATATTCAAAAACAATCAGATCCTACGCACAATACGTGATATGGAACTGCTTGGAAATACAATCGTTTACCAGTCATTAGATCTTTGTGATGAAGATGGATTAAGCAGCCTGATCAACGGTATTTATAAAAAATATGACCGTTTGGATGGAGTAATTCATGGAGCAGGTCTTTTAGAAGATAAATTATTCAAGCAGAAAACAACCAGCTCTTTCGGACGTGTATTTGACACCAAGGTAAAACCTCTGCGTGTATTGGCAGAACAGCTTCGTTCAGACTGTCAGTTTGTGGTTCTTTTCTCCAGTATTGCTTCTGTGTATGGAAACAAAGGCCAGACAGATTATGCTGCAGCCAACAGTGTATTGGATGATTATGCCAATGCTTTGAATAAAAGATTAAAAGGAAAAGTAATTTCCATCAACTGGGGACCATGGAAAGGCGCCGGAATGGTTTCATCAACGCTGGAAACAGAATATGAACGTCGCGGTATCTCTTTAATCCCATTGGATGAAGGTAAGGAGATCTTCCTTAATGAGATAAAATACGGAACTGAAAGCCAGGTGCTGATCATGTCAGGAAATAATTGGTAACCCTCTGTATAAACTAAGTATGAAAAAAACGGATGTTGCTGTAATTGGTCTGTCTTGTGTCTTTCCGGGGGCACAGGACGCCAACACTTTTTGGCAGAATATTGTCAATAAAGTAGACTCTACCCAATTGGCTCCGGCTGATAGGATAGATCCGGTTCACTTTAGTGATGCCACAAGCCCTGTTGACCGCTTTTATTGTCAGCGTGGGGGATTTATTCCTGATTATGAATTTGATCCTACAGCATTTGGTATTTTGCCATTGGCTGTGGAAGGAACAGAGCCAGATCATTTGCTAACCCTTGATTTGGTTCAGAAAGCATTGCAGGATGCCGGGGTCTTTCAAAAAAAGACCTCCCTTGAAAAAACGGGAATTATCATCGGTAAAGGAAACTATACCGGTCCTGGAGCTACCCGTGCCATCGAAATTGTAAGAACCGGAGAACAAATCTCTTCGTTACTGCAGGAGCTATTGCCTCAGGTATCTTCTGTGGATATTGAAAAGGTAAAACACGCTTTCCAGGAACGCAAAGGACGTTTTGCCGCTGATACCGCCATGGGATTAATTCCCAACCTTGTCGCTTCACTGGTGGCTAACCGCTTTAATTTGGGCGGGGCTGCCTTTACCGTGGATGCTGCCTGTGCCAGCGCTTTAATTGCGGTGGATCATGCCGTACAGGAACTGCAGCGGGGCCGTTCGGATATGATGATTGCAGGAGGAGTACACACCGGACAAAATGCTGCTTTCTGGAGTATTTTTGCCCAGCTGGGAGCGATGTCACATCAACAGCAGATTAAACCGTTCAGTAGTGATGCTGACGGGTTACTCATTGGTGAAGGCTGTGGTTTCGTTGTCTTAAAAAGACTGGAAGATGCAGTACGTGATCAGGATAAAATCTATGCAGTCATTAAAGGAGTGGGCGTAAGCAGTGACGGTAACGGCACCAGTGTGATGAGTCCATCTGTGAAAGGTCAGCTTAAAGCATTAGAACAGGCCTGGAACCATGCAGAACTGGATGAAAAGCAGATCGGTTACCTTGAAGCCCATGGTACAGGAACTCCACTTGGAGACAAAACAGAGCTTCAGACCTTAGCGCAATTCTTTGGAAAAGAAGAGACTGCTCCTATGGCAGGTATTGGATCTGTAAAGTCCAATATCGGACATGCCATGCCGGCTGCAGGAATCGCAGGACTGATTAAAACCTGCCTCTCATTACATCATGATACTTTACCTCCTACATTATATTGTGAGAATCCGACTGCAGATATGCAGAACACAAGATTCGAACCTGTTCAGGAAGCCAAAAACTGGTCAAAAACAGGGCTGCCAAAAGTAGCCGCAGTGAATGCTTTCGGATTCGGAGGAATCAATGCACACGTTGTTCTTGAAGGCTATAATATGCCGAAGAAAGACCATGTATTGCTATTGGCAAGACCTACCCATGAAGAATTACTTGCGGCATTACAAAATAATGACAGCACAGTAGGCGAAGGAAATTTCAGGGTGGCGATATTCGATCCAACCCCTGCAAGAATAGAAAAAGCACTTAAAATAGTCTCCAAGAACATCACCTGGAGAAATAAACAGGATATTTGGTATACCTCTGCCCCATTATTAAAGGATGGCGGAAAAGTAGCCTTTGTATTCCCTGGCTTAGACGGTCTGGCCAAAGGTGAAGTAGATACTGTAAGCCGTTATTTCGGTTTAACAGCTCCTATAGAAAATGAAGGCGAAGGCCTGCTAAACGACGCATTACATATTTTCAACAACTGCAGTATCCTTGATCATTCATTGAAAAAGCTGGGAATAATACCTGATATGAATGCAGGACACAGCTTGGGAGAATGGCTGGCAGGATATTCCTCGGAATTGGCAGAAGCCAATTCTGTTAAAGCCCTGATCGACGTATTGAATCCTGAAACCTTTGAATTAAAAGATTCTAAATTCATTGCGATCGGAGCCGGTATGAGTACTGTGATTCCTCTTATCAGCGGCATTTCAAACATCTATGTTTCTAACGACAACTGTCCTAACCAAGTGATCCTGTGTGGCAGTAATGCTGCATTGGATGAAGTGGTTCCTCTCTTAAAGTCAAAACAGATTTTCCATCAGATCCTGCCGTTCCAGTCCGGATTTCACTCTCCTTTTATCGCTGATAAACTGGATGTGATTTTAGCGGGTATGGGAAAGGCACAATTCCAAAAGACCAAAATCCCGTTATGGTCTGCCACTACCCTGGAGCCCTATCCTTCAGATCAGGATGCGATCAGAAAACTGAGTGCAGAGCATCTTGTTCAACCTGTTCGCTTCCGGGAGCTAACCGATAAGCTTTATGAGGAAGGGGCAAGATTCTTTATCCAGGTGGGTACCGGAGGACTGATTGGTTTCATTGATGATACCCTAAAAGGAAAAGCATTCAGTACCATCGCTTCCAGTGTTCCTACCCGATCTGCATTGGCGCAGTTACAACGGGTAGTTGCTGCATTATTTGTGGAAGGAAAGACGATTGCCCTTGATTTTCTGGAGATTCAGAATCAGGAAAAAAAACCATCAGGAAAAGGGATCAAACTGGAATTGGGGTCACCTATTATCCGTAATTTCAAAGAAATTAAAAGCCTGGTTCCCTCTTTTGAGGCTTCCAAACAATATACCGCTTCGCCTATTGCTACAAAAAGCGGTTATCCACTTGTACAGGCCTTCCAGGACAATGTTGCAGATATGATCCGTATGCAGGAAGAAGTGTTAACACTTTTCCAGAACCGTCCGGAAATTACTATCCAGCGTCCAGCTCCTGTAGCTGCTAAAGCACCGAGAAGTACCCATTTCTCAAAAGATATGTATGTTACCCTGGAAAGTCATCCCTATCTTATCGATCACAGTTTATTGAGACAGCCTAAAGGATGGGCTCATGTCGCTGATATGGAACCGGTCATCCCGATGACCATGATTTTTGAGCAGCTGGCAGAAATTGCTGAAGCAGAAATACCGGGAACACAGGTTCATAAGATTATGAATGTAAGTGTTTTCCAATGGATGAATGTAGCCAAGCCTTTTGAAAAAACAGTACAGGGAGAATGGCGTTCCTCTCACCATGCTTACCTGGACATCGAGAATTTTGCGAATGCAGAAGTGATTTTAAAATCATCCCCGGTACCTACACCCGATTTCAATCTTTCCATTGGTGATCTTTTACCTATCGAAAGAACTCCTGAAGAAATTTATGATATGCATATGTTCCACGGAGAAAAATATCAGGGAATTACTGAAATTTCATCAGTAGGAACTAAAGGTATCGTAGGGAAGATCAAAGGAAATGGCGGTAAAGGCTCTTTACTTGATAATGCAGGACAATTATTCGGACTTTGGTTGCAGCTTACATTAGTGAAAGACCGTATTGCATTCCCGGTGAAGATCAGAGACATTGAATTCTTTGGTGATATGCATGACCAGGAAGGTATTTTTGAATGTACCTGTATGCTTACCGAGCTTAATGATGAATTTGCAACAGCCAATATCGTCCTTACAAGAGACGGAAAAGTCTGGTGTGCCATCACCGGCTGGCAAAACAGAAGATTGGAAATCGATGCTGCGTTATGGAATGTTTCCATGTCACCGCTGCACAACCGCCTTTCGGAGGAAATTGCCCCTGAAGTATTCTTTTTCCACCAGGCCTATACCAGAGTGGCTTCGTGGGATTTTATCCTCAAAAGATATTTCAACCAAACGGAAAAACAATTTCAGCAGCAGCTATTGCCTAATAAAAAGAAAAACTGGATGGTAAGCCGTGTAGCCGTAAAGGATGCTGTAAGAAATCTTCTTCGCAAGGAAAAAGATCATGCCTGCTTCCCGATTACCTTTGAAATCCGTTCCGATGAAGTGGGGAAACCTTACCTCATCAGTGATTTTACAGAAAACATTCATATCTCACTGGCTCATAAAGGAAAAGATGCGGTAGGAATAGCACGGTATGGAAAATCTGTAGGAATTGATATGGAGCTCATTGAAGAGCGCAGCTCCGGATTCTACGACATGGTATTTACCGAAAAGGAATTAGCATTATTAAAAGACAGAGATCAGGCAGAATGGACGACCCGTTTCTGGGTAGCCAAGGAAGCATACGGAAAGTTCCTGGGTACAGGACTGAAAGGAAATCCTAAGGCCTTCGAAGTCGAACTTATAAAAGATGATCACTTGTGGATCAACACTATTGAAATCAAAACTATTAAACATCAAAATTATATTATCGGATGGACACTGTAAACCCAACATTAAAATTGAACCACGAAGAACTATTTACTCTTTTAAAAGGTTTTATTACTGAAGTGATAGGCGCAGAATTTGTAGAAGAAATGGACATCACTCCTGAAAGTTCATTCACCAGGGATTTGGAAATGGACAGCATAGAAATTGTCTCTTTTTCTGAAAAAATCAAAGCGCATTTTGGCGATCAGATTGATTTTACCGGTTGGCTGTCTTCTATGGACCTGGACCAGCTGATCAATCTTGACCTTAGTATGATCATCAATTATATCTACGAATGCCAATAATCACTGTCAATAACAGGCAAGTTCATATACAGGAACTCAACAAAGATGCCGGACAAACCGTGGTGCTGATCCACGGGATGTTCAGCAACCTGTCCATTTATTATTTTAATATTGCCCCTATCCTGGCAAAGCATTTCCATGTAGTGATGTACGATTTGAAAAGCCACGGCATGAGTGAGCGTTTTCTCAATGGATATGATCTCGATACCATGTCATCCGATCTGATTAGTTTAATAGATCATCTTCAGTTGGAAAAAGTACATCTGGTAGGCTACAGCTTCGGTGGTCTTATCGCTTTGAAAACAGCATTAGAATATCCGGATCGCGTCAACCAGCTGGCTGTTATGGAAGCACCGGATCCTCAGGACGAAAAGGCCCGTAATATTATTGATGAGTACAGCAAAGAGTTTCTTGAGCATTATGTAGCCAATTTTACGGATACCACTAAAGTGCAGATGGGGAAAAGACAGATGGAAAAAAACCATCGTATGTATGAGTTTCTGTTTAACCAGACCAGCATTAAGGCAGATATGATCAGGGAAAAGCATTTTCTTGGTGAGGCACCCCTTACCGAACTGGCTGTTCCCACTTTATTAGTGTATGGTGTGGAGTCCAACTGCAGGCCTACAGGAGAATGGTTGCAGACACAGATCAGCACTTCAGAGCTTGAATTGATTCCTGGTGATCATAATATCCCGATACAGGAACCTCACCTGATCGCAGAAACTATCGTTCATTTTTTATCTAAAATTTTAACACAAAACCATGGCTAAATTTGCATTTATAGTTCCACCATTGACCGGGCACGTCAATCCAACCCTAAGCATCGGGGCTACGCTGCTGGAAAGAGGGCACGAAGTAGCATGGATCAGCCTTGACCCTAGTTTGGAGGCTAAACTTCCTGCGGGAGGAGAATTATTACTGATCCAATACGATCAGTCTGACGAAGAAAAGAAAGAGAGCGAACAATATCTTGATATTATTTCAAAAAAAGTAGTCTACGGAATAGACAGCATTAAGTTCCTTTACGAAGATGTCCTTATTCCTCTAAACAGACATTGTTATAAAGGTATCGTTGCCCTACTTAAAACATACCAACCTGATTTGATTATCGGAGACCATCAGCTTTTTGCGGCACCTATTGCTGCAAAGGCACTGGGAATTCCTTATGCCACTTCCGTTACCGCTCCGGCTGCCATTAAAATCATGAATGAGCTGCCCAAGGTACATGAATGGGAAGTGAATCAGATCATCGATTTACAGAAAGAACTTGGCGTTAATGAAGAGCGTTCCCTGGCTACTTCTGACCTGTTGACCCTTGTTTTGACCTCCACTTATTTCTTTGGGGAAATGGAGGATCTGCCTTCTCAATACCAATTTACAGGTCCGGTTCTTACAGAGCGCCGTATCTCTTGTGAATTCGATTGGGACAGATTAAAAAGCGCTACCAACAAAAAAATTTTAGTAAGCATCGGAACTACTTTCGATCACGATCATAAAAAAGCATTCTTCCAAAAGGTTATTGATGCTTTTAAAGATGAAGATGTAACGGTTGTAGTGGTTTCTGATCCACAACTTTTCGAGCAGTGGCCGGAAAACTTTATGGTGTATCAGCAGGTTCCTCAATTGGATCTCTTACCTCATCTGGATGGTGTGGTTTGCCATGGCGGTCACAATACCGTTTCCGAAACGCTATCCAATGGTATTCCTTTGGTAGTCATTCCTATCGCTTACGACCAGTCCCATGTGGCAGGACGCGTTGTGCGTACAGAAGCAGGGGAACGTCTTAACTTCAACCGATTCAAAGCCAACCACCTGAGAGATGCCGTCCATCAGATTTTAAATAATCCAGGCTACCGTGAAGCTGCCCAAAAAGTAGGACAGTCTTTTGTGGAAGCCGGAGGTTCAGCGACTGCAGCAGATTTATTGGAAAAAGCTATATTAAGAGCTTCAAAACCTGAGAAACCTTCTAAATTCTTATTTGTTGTCCCTCCGTTTTTCGGACATGTCAGCCCCACTTTAAGTGTAGGAGCGAGTCTGATTGCGCGTGGCCATGAAGTAAAATGGTTTGGGATTACCCCTTTAGACAGCAAACATATTCCGGAAGGAGGTTCTTATTATTATCCTGAAGAAGACCTTATTCCGTATCAGGATGAAATCGCCCGTATTTTAAAAAGGCAGGACGACGGACCGGCATGTTCCGGACCTGAAGTGATGAAACTGGCACTGGAAGAAACCTACGTCCCGTTTGCCAAGATGATGATGCCGGGATTAACCCGCCTTACAGAAAGCTGGAAACCTGATGTCATCGTAAACGACTGTATTAGTTTTGGAGGAGCCCTTTTCGCTCATAAACATAATATCCCTTGTGTCACCACAACCCCTGTTCCACCGGATGTGATGGGAGACACGGAAAAATCCGCACCAAAAATCTGGGAATGGCAACAAAACCTGATCAAGGACCTTCAGAAAGAAGTAGGCATCCATGAGGAAGGCATTTATATCCATTCTCACAAATTAAATATGGTGTTTACTTCACAGGCTTTTGCCGGTTTTGAAACCGTTCCGTCTCATATGAAATTTGTAGGTCCGGTAAAAGGCCGTCCCAATGATGCTCCTTTTGACTGGGATAAGCTGAATGCTTCTACTACCCCAAAGATCTTTGTATCCTTAGGTACATTATTAGTGGACATCAGAAAAGCTTTCTTTGAAAAGATTATTGCTGCATTTGCTGATCAGCCGGTTACGGTGATTGCGGCTACTCCACCGGAGATCTTTGAAGAATGGCCCTCTAACTTTATTGTGAACAGTTTCGTCCCTCAATCAGCGGTCATGCAGCAAATGGATATGGTGATCTGCCATGGTGGTTTCAATACCGTTAACGATACATTCAGAAACGGACTGCCTATGCTGATTACGCCTATTGCTTATGACCATTTTCATATTGCCAAATTAATCGAGCAGGCCGGTTGCGGAATCAGTATCCGATACAAACGACTTCGTGTGGAAGCGCTTCGTGAGACTGTTTTTGAATTACTGGAAAATCCAAAATACAGGGCTGCCGCTAAGGAAGTTCAGCATACTTTCCATACGGCGGGCGGTAACGATAAAGCGGTAGAGTTATTAGAAAACTTTGTACAGGAACATTCCACATTAGCTTCTGTATAGCCTATGAAATTGCTATGATTTACAGACTCAACACTGATAAAAACAACGCGATTGCATATGACCTAATAAAAAAGACAGACATCTACATATGAAAAGAAGATTGTTATTCGGAGAACGTATGCTATTGGGAGACGGAACAGAACCTTTCAATGCAGTGATTCCTTTCAGGCTGAGAGGAACGTTTAAACTTGCAGACATCCAACGGGCCCTGGCCCAGATTCAAAAAAAGCATCCATGGCTGAGGGCACTCATCACCCATGATGAAAAAAATATTCCATGGTTTGATGTACAGGAAACCTCTATATCCATTCCGGTGCGGATCATACCCCGCCAGCATGAAAACCAATGGCAGGAGGAATCCAGGAAAGAATGGCATACCCTGTTCAATTACGAAAAACTTCCCCTGATCCGGTTTGTATGGATCAAAGGGGAAGAAGTTTCAGATATGCTTTTTGCATTCCACCACTGTTTATGTGATGGTGGCTCTGCAATGGCTTTTTTAGATGAATTTTTAAAAACACTTGATAATCCGTCCACTGATATTGGAACAGAACATCCTATATTGGGAATTCAGGATGTCGTTCCCGCCCATATTTTAAACAGCCGTAAGCAGCAGCTGAAGGCTAAATTTATAGGCAGACTGGCAGCAACAGCCATCAGATTTATCCCTGTAGGTAAAAAAGCTGTTGACCGGCAGGACGATTATCTGATTAACTGGAAAGTGGATGAATCGGTAAGCCAACAGCTGATTTCTTACTGCAAATCCAATGAAGTTACCGTCAATACGTTCTTAAGTGCGGCATTGCTTCAGGCATTCAGAAAAGTAAAAGGATCAGCAGCCTTTAACAAGATTTCCTGTCCCGTAGACATCAGACGTTTTGCCACCCAGATCAAAAATGACCATATCTTCGCTTTTGGGCTGATGATTGTGGTTTCCTCCAATGAAAAGATGAGTTTCCTGGAAAACCTACGTTCCATGCAGTCCTGTGTAGAACGTAAAACGTCCAAGCTCAATCCTTATATTACCATGATGGTAATGGAATCCGGACATGATGCTTTGAATAATTTCACCAAGCTTCTAAAGAACGGAAAATCCTCCAACGACTGTATGTTTTCCAACCTGGGACGCATCCAGATCCCTCATGAGTATAAAGAATTTTCGGTAGATACTATTTTCAGCCCGTCGGTCATCGGACCATTGGGGAATACGACGACGATGGTGGTTTCTACCTACCGTGGAAAAATGGACTTTTCCTTTGTGGGAAGTGAAGGATATCTCCCTTATACCGAAGCATTGGCCATCCGTGATGAAGTGATGCAGATCATCAAAGTACAACTGGAATATATCGCCGTATCATGATCAGAAGAAAACTAATGATGGTAGAAAGGATCATGTATGTGGATCCTCAGACCCCTTTAAACTGTGTGTTTACCGCCAGGATTAATGGAGAACTCCAGGAGGAAAACTTCAGGATAGCCCTGGAAAAAATCCAGCAGAAACACCCTTTACTACGGGTGGTGGTAGATACCCAAAGCGAAAAATATCCGTTTTTTGCTGAAGAAAAAGAGATCACTCCTATTCCACTCCGTATGGTTCAGCGACTAACCGATCAGGATTGGCTGTTGGAGTCTGAAAAAGAATGGTTCCGTTTATTTGACGAAGAAAAAGCGCCTATGGCCAGAATGGTATGGATCAAAGGAAACGGAGTCTCCGAAATCATGTGGGTAATGCCCCATTGTATTTCTGACGGAACTACCTGTGTTACCCTTATGCGCGAGCTCCTTACACTGCTGGATGATCCATCCTCTGAATTAATTTCTTACCAGGCATTTGATTCCGTAGATGATTTTCTGCCTTCAGATTTCAATGCAGGCCGAAAAAAACACAAAGCCAGATTGTATTTACTATTCGCCAGGATATTCTTTTCTATCCAGCGAAAAAGTAAAAAAAGAAATAAAGGAAACAACTATGCGATTCACTGGAAGCTGGATCCTACCACTACCCAACACATTACTGAAAAATGTAAAGCCAATGGCATTTCCGTTCATGCTTTATTATGTTCTTCCGTAATGCAGGCTTTCCAGGATATACAGGGCAAAAAGGCCAAAGGTAAAGTGATCAGTCCTGTAGATGTCCGTCATTTTATTCCGGAGATCAAAGAAGATCACCTGTTTGCATTTGCCCCCACAGTGGAACTTTCCCTGAAAAAAGGCTGCCAGAACATAATGGACAACGCCAAGGAAATAAAAAAAGACCTCGTTCAGAAAATCAATACGATGGAAGCCCGGGAACTCCTATGGATGGGCGAACATATGCATCCCATCGTTGACCGGATGATCAATATGCTGAAATCCAGTGAAGGCGGACATGATGTTACCCTATCCAATATGGGGAAAATCAATATCCCAAGTGAGTACAGACATTTTAAAGTGGAAACCATCCTCAGTCCTACAGTGGCATTTCCATGGCTGAATTCCAATACCTGGGTAGTTAGCACCTACAACCAACAGATGGATTTCACCTTTATGTCCAATGAAAATTTCCTTCCCAAAGAAGAAGCCCATCAAATTAAAGATAAAGCCATCGAGCTGATGACCTCGCCCCTATGAAATTTAAAATAAAACCGAAACCACCTAAAAAACTAAAGAAAACCACCCTCAAACGCTTTTTATTAAAGCGAATGATCTATTATGTCCTTCCCAATGTATTCTTCAATTTCATTATCGCCTATGCCAGCTTTAAAGAATTAGGCTACACCCATTTTTTCTCCGGCGAACAAAATCTGGCCCGCCTTACCCTACCAATGGCCCTATTTCTCCCCGTTGTCCTCACGATTGATATCATCAAAAGAGTAACCGATGCCGCTGGACAAGGCGCTATTGAGTTTACAGTAGATGAACAGCTGAATATAAAAAAACTAATGACCAAGCTGAGTATTCTGCATGGCGTGATTACCTGTTCTTTGGTTTTAGCTATGCTTTTTCTAGGACAGTATAATTTTTCAAAGGATTATAAGTTGGATGCAACGGCAATGGCTGTGGTGGTTGGGACACTGGCTGGGATATTGTCTGTGATTTTTGTGTATTTGCCGGTGTGGAGGTTGAGGAGGTGGATGTGTAGGAGGATAGAAATACTGACTTAACAAAAATTTGTAATTATAGATCCTCTTTTTATAAGGAGGATATTTTTTTAGTGGTTGAATAAGTTTATGCAAAAGAACAATCTATAATTTCATCATAAATAATAGCTTAAATATTTTCATCAAATAACTTTTTTAAACCTTTCCTCTACTATCTAATCAGATAATTATTAAGTCTTTTCAATTAATTAAAACACAAACACTTTACACTTAATAGATTATGTTTATTATAGATTTTGTTTACCAATAATTCAATGTTATTTTGCTAAATTTGACAAGAATTTTACGTGGATAAATATTGTCGAGACTAAAAAATGCAACATATAAAAAGCAAAAAAATAGAAGGGATTATTGATCAAATTATAGATCAATATGTCTATGCAGATAGATCTGAGAGACCTTGGGTTATCGGATTTAGTGGGGGTAAAGATTCAACGGTATTATTAACCTTAGTGTGGATTGCTCTACAAAGGATCAGAGAGCAGTTACCACATCCTTTTCAGTTAAAAAGAAAAGTACATGTTGTGTGTAACGATACGATGGTTGAAAATCCAATTCTTGCTGACTATGTACAAGATGTTCTTAAGAAAATAGATGAAGAAGCTAGAAATCAGGATTTGCCAATTTTTGTAAAAAGAACAACTCCTAAGCTAGAAGAAACTTTTTGGATTAATGTCATTGGAAAAGGATATCCAGTTCCAAACAATTCATTTAGATGGTGTACAGATAAATTAAAAATTCGTCCAACTTCAAGCTTTCTATTAGATCAGGTAGACGAGATGGGTGAAGCAATTGTCTTATTAGGAACCCGTTATGATGAAAGTGCAACAAGAGAACGTTCGATAAGAAAACATGAAGTTACAGGAAGAAGATTATCTAAACATAAAACATCACCAAACACATATACTTATGCTCCTATCAAAGAAATGATGATGGAAGAAGTATGGTATGTCATTAATGCTGTTCCTTCGCCTTGGGGATTTGATAATTCTATTCTATTTCAAATCTATTCAGATGCAAGTGCAGATGATTATGAATGCCCTACTGTAGTTACGGATAAAAAGCATACCTCATGTGGCCAAAGTAGATTTGGTTGCTGGACTTGTACTGTTGTTAAGAATGATAAATCAATGAATGGCTTGGTTAGCAATGGGAGAAACTGGATGCAACCATTATTAGATTTCAGAAATAGACTAGTAGAAAATCGTAATCTTCCTGAAAATAGGATGGATACTAGAAGAAATGGTCAAGTCGCAATAAATGAAGATGGGGAAAATAATGGTACTTACAATATTATGTATCGAAAAGAAATTTTAAGAGATCTATTAACCATCCAAAAAGAAATCCAAAAAGAAAGACCAGATATTACTCTTATCAATAATCAAGAATTAATTGCTATTCAAGTTATTTGGAATAGAGATCTTGAATTTGATCATACTGTTGGTGGAATTTATAAAGAAATATATGGTAAGGATATAAGCACTAACAACATTAAAGCTTTAGACCATACTGAAAAAAGAATTATCCGTGAAGTTTGTGAGAATGATATGGGTTATTATAATCTTATTGATAATTTAATTTCCCTACAAGAAACTAAGACATTATTGATCTCTAAATATGGTCTGCATAATGACATCGAAAGAAGAATTGAGAAATTTGCAATGCCAGAAAAGAAATAAAGTATGAAGATTAGAAAAATAAAATTTAATAATTTTAGAATATATAAGGGGGAAAATGAAATTAATTTTTCTTCTTCTAATTCTTCAAAAAACATCAATATTGTAGCTGGTAAAAATGGTTTTGGAAAAACGACCTTTTTAACCTCACTTATTTGGTGCTTTTATGGCAAGATGATGGTTGAAGTTGAAGAAAAATACAAACGTGATATTCGTAATTCCGGAGGGTATGAAAATTTCTTGTTAACTCTTCTTAATAGAGATATTAAAACTGAGTTTGAAGAAAATAAAAATATCAATCCAGTTCTATCTATGGAGATCGAATTAGAAGATTTATCTATACCTTCTATGCCTAGTGAATCAGTTCTAATAAAAAGATCTTTTAATCTTAAAAACGGTATTGAAGATGTTGAAATTTTAATTGATGGAGTTGAGAATGAATTAACCAAAGAAGTTGGTTATGAAGTATTTATCAACGACTTTATTCTCCCTCGAGAGATCGCTAAATTCTTTTTCTTTGATGCTGAAAAGATCGTTACACTTGCAGAAGCTAAATCAAAGTCAGAATTAAAAAATCTTAGTAAGGCATATTCAGAAGTATTAGGGATAAAAAAGTATGAGGATTTAAAAAAAAATCTGGAAACATTACTTATTAAACTTCGCAGAAACGGAGCCAAACCGCATCAACAAGAAAAGCTACAGGAATTACTGGATAAAGAAACTGAGATTCAAGAGCTCATTACAATCAGTCAAAGTAAAAGGGATGAAATTGAAAAAGAAATTTCATTAAATACCCAACAAAGTGAAGCTTTACAGGAAAAATTAATCCGAGAAGGAAATGGTATTACTGTAGAAGAATTGAAAGAACTTAAAGACGAGTACCATAACTTAAAAGTCAAATCTGATGAAATTAAAGGTAGGCTAAAAAAAATGTTGGATATTGTTCCCATTGTATTAGCTGGTAAAAAGCTCATTGAATTAGAAAATCAGATTGATAATGAGAAAGCTTCGAATAATCCATTAAATATTGATCTTATTTCAAACTTAAAGCTTTATCAATCAATTATTGAAAAGTTGAAAGAATTAGGTATTGAAAACAAAAAAAGTAAACAAGTAGTTCAAACCATTCAAGATACTCTTGGCTCCTTTAATACTTCTAAAGAAAATGGCACGAAGGTTCTTCTGGATTTTTCTTCCGAACAGAGAAGAGAAATCAAAGCTGTTATTGACAATATTAAAGGAGGCTTTAGTATACAATTTCAAGATATTGTTAAAGAGGAAAAAAATAATCGTTTAGCTATTTCTAGGGTATTCCACAAGATCAAACAAGCAGAAGCAAGAAAAGATAATGCAGTAGCTGAAAAGCTGAGAGAAGAGAAATCTAAATCAGATAAAAAAATCATTGCCTTATCTGAAGAAAAAGGTGCTCTTAATGAAGAAATTGCTACTTTAGAAACTCAATTAACGAGTAATCATAAAATACTTTCTGAATTTGAAAAGAATTTTAAATTAATTGAGGCCGATTTAGCAAAAAGTGAGGTTACTCAGAATCTTTTAGATAAAATCAATGTTATTATAAAAAGAATAAAAGAAGATAAAAAGTACTCTTTACAGAAGTCTATCTTATTAGGATTAAAAAAACTAATGCATAAAAACAACTTTATCAGAAATGTTAAAGTGAATGTGCAAGATGATATTATGGATATTGATTTATTAGATGTCAATAATAATATCATAGATAAAGAGTCTTTATCTAAAGGTGAACAGCAATTGTATGCTACTGCTTTATTAAAAGCTTTAGTAGATGAATCAGGAATTAAGTTTCCAGTATTTATTGATAGCCCTTTGCAAAAATTTGATAAGTTTCACTCGCAAAACATCATTAAAGAGTTCTACCCTTCTATTTCTGAACAAGTCGTTCTGTTCCCATTATTGGAAAAAGAGCTTTCAGAAATAGAATATGAATATCTTAAACCTTATTTGAATAAAGTACATATGATCGATAATGTTGAAGGGGCATCGTCATTGAAATCATTTAAGATAGATCAGTTGTTTAACGAATTTAAAAAAGACAGTAACTATGTTCACTCAAATTAAAACTAATAAAGCCAATAAAGACGTAGTGGCTCAGCTTACAAGAAAATTGAATTTAGGTACTGAAAATATCATAGCACGTATGGCTTTATCATATTCACTGTCTCTAGATCATAAATTGAATTTAAATACCCTTTCTGACTCTGGTGGTAAAGAATATTCCCGATCTGTTTTATTTGGAGATTACGATGATATATATATTGGATTAGTTTGTACTCATTATGGTATTTATAAGACAGACAAGGACCTTGGAAAGTATATTAAATTGCATATTGACAATGGATTGCAATTGATTAATGAGGAATTACAGAAAGTCAATAATATTGATGGTTTTGATTTTTTAGTGGAACTAATTTCTGAAAAAATTCAAATATTACATTAAGTAAAACTTTATCATTTAATAAATTGGTTATATTATCTCATTTTTCTAAATTTGGAAAAACGATAAACCATAAATGAAAATTAAAGATGCAATTTTTGAAGTTCTCGAAAAAGAGAATAAGCCTCTTAGTGTAAAAGAAATTTACCTTCAGATTATAGAAAATCAACTATATAATTTCAAATCTGATAACCCGGAACACATCGTTCGCACACTTCTTAGACGTCAAAGTGAAAATATAAATTTTCCATCCTCTCGTAAAGTAAAGTATTTTACATTTCTTGAGGATGGAACTTTTTGGTTTAAAGATAAACCTTATATATCTAAGCAAAAGAATAAAAATTTACCTAAAGAAAGACTACCCTACGACGAAATAGTAGAACTTCAAAAGAAATACAATCACACATTAAAAAAATTAATATTAAGCCAACTTTCTAATATTGAACCTGAAGATTTTGAGGAATTTTGCAGAAAACTGTTAGCTGTTTACGGCTTTAAAAATGTTAAAGTAACTCAAAAAACCAAAGATGGGGGTATTGACGGTTATGGTGAACTTAAAATAGGTATTGCAACTATGCTGGTAGCTTTTGAATGTAAGCGATGGATAAATACGGTCGGTCGGCCAAAGGTTAGCCAATTTCGTGGAGATATACAAGGTAAGTATCAACAAGGCATTTTCTTCACAACCTCTAAATTTTCTAAAGAAGCAAAAGATTCATCATTACAATCAGGAGCTGTTCCCATTATTTTAATTGATGGAAATAGTATTGTTGATTTAATGATGGAAAAAGAATTTGGCGTTGAAAAGATCGAACTACCAATATATTCGAATGCTTTAGATCTTATTTTACAGAAAGAATAGCCTCTCAAATACTATTAGAAAATTAGAAAAGGTCAATAAATTGATGATTCCTATTTGTTTAAACAAAAAATAATCTTAGACCTTGATAAAATACAAATACGCTTTATTTATAATTGATTATGCATTTATCAGAAGACGATATAAGAACTAAAATAGTTTATGAATGGCTAAAAGACTGCCCAATTACTCCTAATGAAATAAAAATTGAATTTACAATTAAAATCCGTTTAGGAAGAGGTATCAAATTAATAAATTCAAGAGCAGACATACTAGTTACAAACTCAAAGGGGGATAATTTAATAATTATTGAAGTTAAAAAACCTTCTCATAATTTACATCAAGATGATAGATTTCAAGCATTATCTTATGCCAGGGCATTAGCAGAAGGAGGAATAGCCCCATTTACAATCCTTACGAATGGAATAGATACACTTATTTTCGATTCTATTTCTGGAGAAGAAATTTCGGGAAGTGTAGTCCAATCTACTCACAAATATATTAAAAATCAATTTAGAGTTACCGGTGATGTAATTGGTGCTTATTCTGAGGCATTAAACTATCTTGTTTCGGTATCAGAAGATAATTTATTAGAGTTTTGTAAAGGTCAATCAGAATTTAGGATGTCTCTATTGAAGAGTGATGACTTGTTTTCTGGAAAAAAATATATCCCACAAACATATGTAGATAGAATTAGGGCTAAAAAAGAACTGGATAACAAGCTATTTTTTGATGAAGAAACTTGGGATCTTCTTTTAGTAACTGGTCCTCCACAACATGGAAAAACATCATTTGTTTGTAATATGATTGATACTTATCATAGTAACAATATACCAAGTTTATTTTATCCCGCAATTTCTCTAAAAGAAGGTTTGTTAAATGCTTTGGTTGATGATTTTCAATGGTCGTTTAACAGTAACTTTTCAATAATTCAAATAGCACAAAGACTAAATTCGATTTTAGAAAGACGTAATCAACATCTGGTTATAGTTATTGATGGCTGGAATGAAATGTTTGATACTCCCTTGCGCTTAAATGAAGAATGTATGCGATTGAATTCTAAAAGAATTAAAATTGTTATAAGTTCAACGAGTGCATCTTTAGAAAGAATGCTTTATGATAGTGCCGGGAATCTCGAATTTGTTGGTAGTATAGTAAAATTAACAAAAGAACAAATTAGAAAATTATGTTCGGAGCCATTGCAAAACACAAAAAAAATAGGAATATTACAAATCGGTAAATTTAATTCCGAAGAAATAAACGAAGCAAAATCTAAATATGGAAAAGCCTTTAATGTTCAATATGAAGACGGAGGGAATTTACCGCATGACCCTTTCTATTTAAGACTTGCAGCCGAACAATATACAAATGGTATTATACCCGCATTTGCTAATAGAAGTTCACTTATTCATAATAGTATACTATCAAAAGGTAGCCGATCACGTATTGAAGAATTAGAGTTACTAAGAGGGTTAATCGCTTTGTCTGAAGTCTTGTATAAATATGACTCTCCTATTAAGCTTGTTTCAATGCCCCAATTATTTAACTCTGATAATTTGGGTCGATGGTGTGAGGCTGCAATCTTGCAAGAGTTAAAAAATGAAATTTCTACGGAAGTTGATTTTTATTATACCCATGATAGAGATTATTCCATCGCTATCCTGTATAAAGAATGGCATAATTTGTTTCAAGAGTCTACTTCTACATCTAGAATAATCCAAGAACTACATGAGGCAATAAAAACTGAGGCTGGAAGAACTGCTCTTCAATGGTTTTTAAGTTGCCCTGATTATTTTGAGCATTTAAAAGTTGTGTTTTCTATTCTTTCGAAAGATTTAAACAAAGATTTAGTACGTTTTACGAAACAACCCATTCTAAACCAAGTTAAATTGAATAATAAGTTAGATTTCGAATGGCTAGAAATATATCTTACAGAATTCATAGGTATTGATCAAGATCAACCATTAGAAAATTCAGAAATTAGCGAATTAATATATGCCTACGTTACAAGCATTGATAGAGTTAAAAATAAGAGTTCTTTTGAATTTTGGATTACTGCATTATTAAAATATGATACTAGCCTAGAAGATTTGGGACCTGAAGAGTGCTATATGGCTCAAATCTTTGAATGCGAAATAGAAGGTTATACTATTTATGATACTTCCAACCTTGATATTGAGTTGCTTGAAAGGTTAGTATTACATAGTGATGAGGAAGTTGCTAGTAAATCAGCACTTTATCTAGCTTATACCGCTCCTTATGGCTTTCTGGAGAATCTTATAGAATATAGAAAAAAATTACTGGATAGCGGTCGTGACTATGAAAGTATATTGAATTGTGCTTGCGATAGAATAATTTACTATTTAGATGATTATTATTATGGAAATTTTTGTAAAGGGGTTTTGATAGAGGCTGAGATTGGCGATGAGGATATTGAAGAGGAATATTTCTATTTGAAATCCATTGCAATCCCAATAATAAATGCTTATTGCAATAATGGTATAGGAAGATTCCTTTTTTATTTATTAAATGAAATTAGAATTAAAATGGAAATAAACGATGACATTGATCTTGAAAACTCAAATCAACTTAAATTTGATTTTTAATTTTGTGACCTTCATTGGAAAGGTCACAAAATTTTTTATTACTAAACAACAAAAATGGCACAGGCCATGTTTTTTAAAACTTCTTTTCTTGTTGATAGTTCAGTTGTTGTCCATTGAGGCAAAGTACCAATATCATTATTTAAACTAACTGATGAAGCTAAAAAAATGGGTTTTTTAGTTAAGAAATCATCATTTCCCCCTAATACATTATCTGTAGGTCCCATAAAAGTTAGGTTTTCTAAGTGATTTTTGAAAGGTTCAATATTTGCATTTTGAACAACACCATGAGCATTGCGAGGATATACATGCTCAATAGTAGTACTTGAGAAATCGTAAATTCTAGTTTTGTCAAGACATTTTGGCGCACCAACTGTACCATTATCATACCATCTTTTATAATGTTCTAAGGCCATTAAGAAATACTTAGTAGGTTTATTTCCTCCACCTTCTTTATATGCTAAAGTATCCAAAGAACTTTTAAAAACCGTATCATTTGCACGAGCATTTAATATAATTCGCAACTCATTCTTTAAATCATCAATATTATAGGTTGCTGGATTCAATCTCATACGCACGGAATGCAAATGAAATATTGTAACTACAGCTTCAATATGTTGATTACAAACAGTTTTATATCTAAATAAGAATTTTTCTAATATTTGTACTATTTCCGAAAATTTTGATTCGCCAAGATGATAGCTTGATAATAATATAGGTAATGTGACTTTAAAACCGAGTTCTCGGATTAACAAATCTAGTCTATTTTTATCCCATTGAACAATAGATCGAGAGCTACTACTATATGGCCATATTCCATTAGAAATTTTTCTTGAAATCTCAAATTCCTCTTTCAATTGTTGAATTGTACTTAATATTGCTTGAGCATCCGTTACTACTATTGTTTGGTTGTGTTGAGGAAAAAATCTACTCATATAATCATCAAAAAGAGTAGTACTTCCGGCTCTCGTCCCATAATGAGATGCATAAATCCATCTTAAATGATCGTCTGTTATTTTTGATGTATCAATTAAAATATCATCCCAAAGATTTTCGACTAAATTTTGTTGCGTTGAAAAACCTTCTAATAATTCTAAAGTTTTCGCTCGCAATAAATCTCCTTCGGTTAAACTTTTACCTCTATCATTTAATACCTGAAAAAGTTTGTAAGCCTCTCTTTCATCATAAGTGATAATATGAATTAAAGTAAAGTCATTATCTATTATTTTTTGAAATTCTTCCAAGTTATCCAATCTATCAGTAATCGAATGAGCAGCATATAAAGATTTAATTTTCGCCAAAATTTGGTCAAATGCACTTATTAAACGATGGTGAGAATCTCTAGAAGGTGTGGGATTGTTTCGTTTAATAAGATTACTGAAAAAGGCCTTATCTGATTTAGATAATTCTAATACATCAATAGTAAAAGTATTTCGATTGACCTCTTGATCAAACTGTATAAATCTCTCCGATAGTTTACTTATACGATTTTCTATTATTTTCTCATTGGTAGTATCACCATTGTTTTTTGCTTCCTCAAGCATTTCTTCATAAACTGAAATTACTGAAGCAATAAAAAGTATAAATGTTGCAAATCTTTGTTGGCCATCTACCAATTCATATTCATGCTGATGCACAACTCCTGTAACTTTTCGTTCAACGCTAACTATACCACCAAAGAAATGGTTTATTTCATTTCCGGGACCAAGTCTCCTTTTTTCATAACAATTTGTAAGATCTTTTATAAAATCTTGAACTTCATGATTTTCCCATGCATAGCTTCTTTGATATTTTGGAATTCTATACATTGGATCTCTTCCAAAAAACTTACCTACTGCTGCATATTCAGGTTCTACTCTCATAATAATTTTCTTTTTAAATGGTTATTTATTAGTTTTTAAGTTTATAATTCCCAAAAAGCTTTATCCCTAATCAAAATCGGCTCCGAACCAGCCAAATTAACAATACTTTGATGCTTTTCTAAATCCTTTATCGTTTTAATTAAATTTTCTTTTTGCGTCTTATTATCCAGTGAAAATAAAGATTCTACTTCCTTCATTTTAATTTCATTCACACGATGGATAACCCAGGTTAAAATATAATTGGAATATTCATTTTCACCGGTAGCAAAATGATTGAGAAATTGAGTTGACAGGATAGTTCCTACCCCAAATTCTCTCCCTTCCTTCAATATTTTACGAATAGAATTAAAATTTTTACTCAGAAAATTATCTGCTTCATCCACTAAAATCATTTTTCTGATCTCCCTATCACTTCCATTGATCGTACTATGCCCAAGATGCTGCATTTGTGTATAAAAGGCGTCTAATGTAATTGCTACAATTAAATTCTGAATCGATTCATCATAGCCAGATAAATTAATGACAACAATACCTTCAATCAATGAATATAAAGACTGTGTTTTTGCTGTATCCGGTTCAAATATTTCAAATTCAGAAAGATTTGAAATGGCAGCATATAGACTATCCTGTGAATTGTTTTCATGGCTTAGATAAATATCACACACATC
Organism: Chryseobacterium sp. WG14; assembly: GCF_024586945.1. NCBI lineage: Bacteria > Pseudomonadati > Bacteroidota > Flavobacteriia > Flavobacteriales > Weeksellaceae > Chryseobacterium > Chryseobacterium sp. WG14. Next base: position 196,751 of record NZ_JALCZD010000001.1, on the reverse strand, counting down.
ACCTAAAGTAGGCGGAGCCTGCGTCCAAGAATTTCGATCAGCTTTGACAATTCCTTTGCTTTCGTAAGCTTCTACAATAACATCTCTTAGACGCTGTTTCTGAACATTTCCTAAATTAAAAGCATTCGATATTGTTTCTTTTAAATCATTAGCCGTGTGCAATGGTAGCATTGGTTTAGATTTCTCATCTGCATCTAAAGCCAATGGATTATAAGGTAAATGATAAGGATGTAAAACCTTGGCATTTGTTTTATTCACAAAATCATCTTTAATATAATCCCCTTTATAATCAAAGATTAGAATCCCTAATCTTTCATTTCCAATATTTTTATCTGCATTAGCATTCAATTGGGTGATCAATGATTTAGTAAATTGTGTCTTTCCAGTTCCCATTGTTCCAATAATACCTGTATTAGTGTGCATTACTTTATTGGTATTATTAGGCTCCCAAAAAACTTTTTTAGAATTATTCAGATTAGTTCCGAATTCTATTTTAATCCCTTCAGCAGTATTATTAGTTACTTTTTTTTTTTCTAATTCTTGAGAAGATTCTGTTTCTAAATCATTGTTGGGTTCGTTAATAAATTCACTTAATATAAGTGGATCCGAATCAGACATAGTTTGTTCAAATGCATTAATCAGTAAACAACCTTTATTAATAGTAGTTTCTGTATCATGAAAAAACTGAATAAGATCATCAACAGATTTCACTAAAAATTCATATCCATCTGTTTCCAATAACTCCACGTGCATATAATTGTCATTTGTGCTTATCTTTCTGCTAAACTTATCTGTTGCAAAATGAATTAGTCCAAATGAACCAATTATCGACTCTAAACGATTATTGATTATAAAATTGTTGTTCAGCAAATCTTTACGATAGTCATTGAAAATAATACTCCAGTCTTGATTATCCCACACATTGAAAAGTTGCATTTTTTCTGCATTTGTAAGCACTATTTTCGCAAAAAAATTCTTGTAGAATTCGCTTAAAAAACCTTCTTTACTTAAGTGTTCACGCAGTAAAGAAGCAGTATGTTCTCCTTGTTCAATACCTTTTCTAACAAGAGAATTTTTACCAATTTTTAATTCTACAGGATATAAATGCATTAATAATTCATCATTATCTTTTTCTAATCCTATGAATAGCAGATCATCACTGAAAGATCCATTGGCTCCAAGATTCTTAGTAGAAAATAATCCATCACCCATATTTAAACCGGCATTTCCTGAAACTCGTAGAATTTCTTCCAGGGAAATTGGAACCCAAATTATATTAGGATGATACAATATAGATAAAGTAGATTTTATTCCGGAAAGTAAACTCAGCTTTTCTCGAGGAAACTGGCTACTTTGACGAATAAGTTTCAACAACCATTCTCCATTGATTGCATTGAAAAAATTAATAATACTATTCGTATCATTAGTTTCAAACTGCACATGATGTTTTTGTAAAAACTCTTTGACCACAACTTCATATTGATCTGTCTTCTGACTTACTGTAATAGCATCATACCCATTTGAATTATTATACTGATCACTGTAGTGAATAATCACTAAATTCTTACTTTCTTTGAAAAAATCAAGATCTACCTTAGGGTCAATATAAGTGACCCATTGAGAAGATTTATATAATTTTTCAAGATTTTCTTTGACATCATAATTGATAGAAGTACAAAGCGCTTTACTTTTTTCATAAGGATCACCATTATTAGCAACACGAACAAAAGCATTATAGAGACTTGCCAATTTTGTAAGCTGGTTAGGATTATCAGGTAAATCTAATGTCCCAAATCCTGTTCTATAATTTTCTGCTGTCGGTGTAGAAACTACATCCGCCATTAATCCATTAAATGATACTCCAGTCTTTATTAAACGTAGGTCATCATATGATCTTTCTGTTTTAGTGACATCAAATTGATAAAAAGTAATATGAGCATACTCGTAATCTTCATTTTTTTGAGGCTCATTTTTAGAGTAAAACTTTACTTGATCAAAAAAAGCATTTAATAAGTCATCTTTTTCAAAATTCTTAGGCTTTAAATCAATTCTCAGATGCTTTTCTACATCTTCTACATTCTCATAAAATGTAAGCTCTTCAAATTTCGTAACAATTTTATGTGAGCCATAAATATTTACTTCAATAGGGTATAAATCAGATATTTTTTTATTTATATTATTATTCAAATATTTTCTATAATATTCAAAAATACCTTCTACAACTTCCTTACAATCCCCTAAATTGACAACATTGATTTTGACAGGAGACCTTACAGACTGATTAAAAATAAAATCGAAATTAGTTGTAAAATCTTTTATTTTATCAGCAACTAGATTTGACACATAATTTTTAGGAACAGCTTGCTTAGAGTTTAGATAGATTGAATAATACAACCATTCTGGTGAATGATTAGATTCTATTGGAATATACACTTCATTAGGCTTACCCTCTATATAAGGAATCAGATTGTAAGGATTTAACCGTTTTAATATAGCATTATAAATATCTTCATCTCTTAAATCATTGTTTAATTGAAGTTGATAGGCTACATTTATAGGGTGTAGTGGACTCAATTTTATTTTCTCTTCTCCAACATTTTCTTTAACTACCCCTAACCATAATAGATTTTTCTGAACAGGTTTTAAAGATTTATTTTCTTCAAATTGTTCCAATTGACTTATGAAGCAATTTATATATTCTAATGAAATTTGTTTCAATTCCTCACTAAAATAAACTAAACTAGGTTGTGCTTGCTTAGACCTATAGTAATTTCTTAAATTATTAAAAGCAAATTTTATCTCATCACTTAGCTCTACATCTTTATCAGAAATTTCATTATCATAACCTAGTTCCCAGGAATATGAATCAGAATTTATGATGTGATACTCGTGAATCAAATTTACTCTAAACTCTTCACGTATTGTCCTTTCATTATTTTTAAATAATAATTTTATGATGTCTCCCTCCTGTATATACTTGAAATCTGTGCGATTTATTCTTTTTTCTTTCCATACTTCAAGCCCAGAAATAAGCTTAGGCAACTCAAAATCAGTTTTGAGTGCAATGGGAACTATAATATCTGAAAAATCAATATTAAAAAAAATAACATCTTCTTGGGATAAAGATGGGTCATAATCCAAAACTATTTTTTCATCAGCATTAACTTTGAATGTTTTATCTAAGCTTAAAAGTTGGTTAGACTGAATATTGCCTTCTGGGTTAAAGATAAAAGTTTGAGTTTCTTTGATCTGTAGGTAAGAAGATGATCTGTTAATTTTGATCTGAAAATTTCCTTCAAATTCAGAAATAACACTTTCTTTAAAAGGTAAATGTAAAATCTTAATAAAATATTTTTTATCAGTCTCAAAATCTCTATACTCGATTAGGCTAAATAAACTTTCCGGATTAAACTTAACAAATTCAATAACTATATTATACCCACTATTAGTAACTTTAATATTCTCAGATCCAATCCTTACTCTAAGACCTTCCTTTTTTATAAATTGGTCATATCTTGCACTCAATTTAAAGGAAAGATCGAGTGATGGATTAAAAACAATAAGATTTATATTTCTTTTTTTAGAAGCCGAATCACCATCAGCTTTGTACCAAAAATTTTGAAGTAAATTATCCCCGGTAATCGATTGGAAATTCGGAGGTGTCTTCTCTTTTTCACCATCCATCCATTTTACTAATTGTGAATAATCACATTTATTCCAACCTTCAGCAACTAGAGTTTTAATTGCTGAATCAGGAAGTTCTTGATCTAAATCAGTTGTTGGATCCCCATTTAAAAAAATGTTTTCAAATCTTTCATATAGATTAAAATTTCCATGGAGATCCTTTATTATAGCATCGTTTTTTTTAGTACATAATTCTTCGTGTGAAAAAAGACCTAAAGAATTAAAATCTTCTTTTTCAAATGTTTTTTTAGTAAGTGCATTGATTACAGACTCATAATCAAAAATTGAATTATTATCCTCAACAACGCTTTTAGTTTTCCTTTCTGAAACAAATTTCAAAATAACTTTCTCATAGTCTAATAAAGAATCATTTTGATCAATATCCTTTTCAATTCGTTTTTTAAATACTGAATGATGCAGAGGCATCCCCTCTTTACTCAAACTACTGCTTCCTCCTAATAAACTATCAAGCTTTCCACTAAATAAAATTAATATGGCTGTATTCTCAAATTTGTCACTTTGTTCTGCAACTTTATTTCTAAGCATTGTAAGATAATCCTCAGATGCTTTTAAACTTGAAGCAATAATAACCTGAACATCGTCAATGATTAAACTGGAAGTAGAATACTCTTCACCACCATCGGGATGTATATAAGAGAAGGACATAGAATTTTCGGATAAGCTACTAAAAAGTTGAAACATTTGATTTTCATCTTCCAGATAAAAATTATAACGCTCTCCTGATTGAATTCTTTGTTCCGTAAAAAATTCTATTATTAAATCTGAAATATACTTATATAGTTGATTTGACGTATTGTGCATCTCCGCTATCACTTTTTTTCTCTATTAAATTAATTTTTTCAAACAACTTGATGATTTCTAATTTTGACATTTCATCAAATGCTATTCCTCGTTCACTTAATTTTTCCCACAAAGTTTTTAGTCTGATTTTATCTTGTTTTCCAATACAAAGTTTTGTTAGGAAAAGTAAAAGCTCTTGAGATAGTACAGTTGTATTTCCTAGCCTGCCTCTATTTTTCGTGTAATTTAATTTTCCGAATTGTAAATACCATTGGGCATATTTTTGATCAGCATGTTCCCGTTGTGTATTATCGAATTGATACTTTATCAAAAAGTATAATGTAAAAATATTTTTGCTTATTTGACTAGTAAACATTTTTGCTGAAAGTTCGATATTCAACTTGTTTTCACATTCTTCCCAGCTTCCACTTGTTAAGGGAATACTCTCTTTATAAAAAGAACTTATCTCAATAATATATTCTCTAAGCTCTTTTTTATTTTCTTCTGTTAATTCATCATAGATTGTAACAAGATCATTATAATTCTTAATTGTAGAACCATCAATATAGATATAGTTCAACAATTCTAAAGTATTTGCATGATAGAAAAGATTAGATGAATATTTATTTAGTTCTTTCCAGCCCAACGAATGATTTCTCAATCTCGATTCAGACAATGTTTCCCAATCCATTGTAAAATAAATTGGTCTAATTCTTTTTTCATTTCTTCCAAAATCATTTAAATTAATTACCAACTGATTTAAATAATGGAAATAATAATATTTAAAAAAATCCTCAACATGTTTTAGAAATAAAGATCTATTACTTGATAAAAAAGTAAAATCATCATTAAATTGTTCCTTTATTTCAGGGAAAAAATTCTCATATCCTTCTTCTATTGAAGAGGCTGGTTTCGAATTTACATTAGGAAGATCAGGAAAATTATCAATTATTAATTGTGATAAAATATTTTCAGCTTCTGTATCAACATTTAAATTAGCTTCTCTTTCAATATCTTTTAAAAATATATCAGATATAAATGTAGAAATTTCTTTAACAGCATTAAGAGACTTACCTGAAGTGATAAAATTCATATAAGGTAAAGTTTTTATATGAAATTTCACTAAGCTATTGTCTTCATCAAAGAATAATTGTGTTAAAATATTTTTTAGCTGCTCAGTATAATCTGTTTCAACATTCCCGATTGCTGAATTTAGAATATTTTCTTTTAAATTAACTTTAAAAGAATCTTTTGAATCTTCAAATTCAATTTGGGCCTTACCATTTGATAACCGGAAAATCTCTCCAGTTATTCCTTGAAAAGATTTGAAATCATCTCCTAATGAATCTCCAGCCGGATTTGTTTTGAAAGGTAATAGTTTAATTTGTCTTCCAGTAATATGTCTAAAAGTACTTTTAAACACATATCTGGATTTCACATGATCAATTCCTCCTTTAAATAATTCTATTTTTTTCATTTTATCTGAAAGTTGTAATCCCCAAATTCATCCATTGAAAATGTATAATCTATCTCTTGTCCAATATTTACTTCATCTATGTATAAAGTAGAGTTTTCTTTATTTTGATTAATAAGTTTATTTATGATATCTACAAAATATACATAGTTATTGTTATCTTTTTTGTTCGGTTTATAGCCTTTTAGAATCATCTTCAATAGTTTGAATAAGCTATAATCAACATGAATTTTTGGTACTCCTATATAAGATAGACAAAATTCTTGCGAAAATTTATTATGCTTAATTTCTGTTTTTATATTTGTTTTTTGCGTTTTAAGATCTGGAGTTGCTTTAAAGTCTTTGAAAATTCTATACTGACTTTGTTTTTTTCCCACATTGATAATGACTTTCCCATTACTTTTAGGATTACCATTCCAATTTTTTGCTGCATTTTCAACTAAAAGGTAAATACTTTTAAATTTAGGATTATTGTTATAGTGAAACAACCAAGTCATATATTCATCATAATCTTCATCTCGAAGATATTCTTGACTAGAATAATTACTAAAATAATTAAGCCTCAAAAACAATTTTGAAAGATTTGTTGCTAGAATATATTCTTGATTAATTAAAAAATCAATTTTGTATAAATAGTTCGGATTAATATAATCAGAAAAAACAGCCATTGCCTCTTCTACATTCATTAAAGTCAATAAAATATCATCTGTAACAGCTGTTCTGTTTATGCAAGGATCTAAACTTTCAATTTTACTGAATAAACTTGAAAGTTCAGGATGCTCAAATAAATAATTAGGAATCAAATTAGTTAGCATCTCATCCGCGTTCATCATTCCAATCTCATCATAATAATCTGTATATTTTATACTACCAAGGTTGATTGGAACCAAAATATCATAAATGAAATTAAGTAATGTTCGGATAGAAACAATCTCTTTACTTTTTACAATTGCTTTGATGATAAATTGAGAAATTATTAACCTATTATTTTCATCAAAAAGAAACTCATAATTATAAAGAATTGGGCAAAATATTTTTTCATCTAAACTTATCTTATAATCCAAGTATGCTCGGTGAATGCTATTAGCTTCATGATCAGTTACGATCTTTTCCAAAATAGTCATTATTACTTCTGATTCTGCTCCTTCTCCAGTTAATGAATAAAGATGATAATCAGTAAAATTAATATGATTAAAATTCTTACTTACATCAGGTATTTCATCCTGAGGAAGCTCAGCATCCAAAATTTTATATTGTGTAATATACTCTCTAAGAGAATTGAATTCTTCACCATAAGAATCTATAAACTTGCTTAAAGTTCCTAAGTTTATAGCAAGTATTATTTTATCTTTAGATTGATCTAAATTTTCATCTCTGAATCCATTTAGAACTTTATATAATGTGGCATTAGAAGATTCATTTGGATTATGAGATTCGGTAGCATCATTATGGATTTTAAATTGGGAGATTGTATCTTTTAATTCATTATGGAGATAAGAAAGTATATGTGATTTTCCATCGCCAACATTTCCACAAACTAAAATTAATTGTGCATGCTCTGATGTACTGCTTTTAAGAATAATATTTTTTAATTCTTTTTCTACTTCTCTCTCTATATGCAGGTATTTTTTGAATTCATCTAAATCATATTTATCACCTTGCGCGATAGCATGACGAGATGATTCTTTGAGTTTTTGTAACTCTGTAATTAATGGGTGATTTTCCATTTGGTTATTAGTTTCTGTACTTAACAATATAAACTCCAATTTTATAGTTAGAATATCTTTTTATTCTTCTTTGAAAATGGGATCATCAAAAAAATCCTTTAAAGTAATATTGATAATTTTACAGATTCGATTAATACTGTAAATTGTCATTCCTCGGTCGTTATTAATGTTTTCCCAACTATTTAGAAGTTGTCTGTCCATCTCATTATCAGTTGCAAACTTTGATTGAATATTACCTGATTCGGATCTTATTTTCTTCAAACGTTTTGCAATCTTAATTCTTAATAACTTATCTTCTTCACTTAATTTTGCCATCAGGCAATTTTGTAAAATATTTAAAATTTTTAGTAATGCATATGAATTACAAATTCTCTTAACAGTGAAAATTAAAAACATTATATAATTTTATGGAAACCCGTAATTTATATCGTTTTTAATATTTATTTTCATACCCAAATATTTTTTCATTAGCACGAGTGAAATATAAGAGAAATGCTATCTAATATAAAAACTATAATTAATTTTCTGCCTGCTATATATTCTAAGCCAATCATAATACTTTCATCTACATTCTACGGCATTCTCATATAATTTTTGTTCTTTTGCAAAAAGGTTTTAAATTTTAAATAATTGCATGTCGAAGTTTGATGAAATCCGGTATTTCCATGATCAGGAGGTGAATGAAGCGTTAGGGAGTGTATCCCGCGACCCTATGATGAAAGCGCTGATGAATTTTACTTTTCCAGATACGGATGAGCAAATTTGGCTGGAACAGTTTAAAAATATTCATTCCATCAGTGATTTTCAGAGGCATTTTATAGCACAGACCGTTCGTCAGATCCTTACAAAAAGTTCTGATGGTTTGACGACTTCAGGTTTCGATCAGCTGGATAAAAATACCCCTTACCTTTTCATTTCGAATCACAGGGATATTGTGTTGGACACTTCCCTACTTAACCTTGCATTACTGGAGAGCGGCCACATTATGACCGCTTCAGCCATTGGTGACAACCTTGTTGGGAGAAAGTTTCTGAATGTATTAGCCAAACTGAACCGTAACTTTTTAGTTCAGAGAGGGCTGTCGCTGCGTGATCAGCTTAAAAGTTCACAGATCATGTCCGAATATATTGAGCAGCAATTACACCAGGAAAAGCGTTCCGTATGGATTGCCCAGCGTGAAGGCCGTGCCAAAGACGGTAATGATGCTACTCAGCAAGGGGTTTTAAAAATGCTGGCAATGGCAGCGGGAGATCAGTCCCTAACAGATTATTTTAAATCCTTAAAGATTGTTCCCATCTCCATCTCCTATGAATATGACCCTACCGATTCTTTAAAAATGCCTCAACTGCTGGCCAAACACAGGGAAGAGGAATACATAAAAGGTAAAAATGAAGATTTTACCACCATGCTTAGTGGTATATTGGGTCAAAAGAAAAGAATTCATCTCCATGCCGGTCATGTCATTGACAAAGAACTGGATGATATTGCAGCTACCATTGAGAATAAAAATAAGCAGCTCCAGGCTGTTGCACAGATCATTGATGATTCCATTATCCGGAATTATAAGCTATGGCCAACGAAATTTATAGCCTATGATCTGCTTCACAATACCCATACCTATGCTTCACAGTATACCGAGCAGGAAAAACAACTGTTTATCCGAAGGCTGGAGATGCGTATTGACCCGTCAGATCCCATTTCAAAAGAACATTTCCTGTCGATGTATGCCAATCCGTTAATCAATAAAATAAAGCTTGAAGAAAATTAATTTTTCTCCACAGATTGAGCACATTTTTCTGATATTTTTTTTAAACACTTGAGTTCACTTTAGAAAGTCAGGAACTTATGACATATTAGTAAGTACACTTTAAGAAAATCAGAGATTTTCAAAAAATTTATGTGAACTTCTCAGTAGTTTATTTGTAACTCCATTCTCCTAAAGTGTTCCTAAACCTTTTGTGACTTTCGGCTACGTTGCATCTTCGATTTGTGGTTATAGCTTTCTCCAGGCAACTCACATAGATTTACATATCTATTATATGCCATGCCAGTCGATTTTGATAAAGCTTACGTTTTTCCATACAGCTTATTCAGCGACAAAGTTGCTCTTCTTTGTTGCCTTATAATAAAACGTTCTAATCACTATTCCTTTGCGTTACATAAATCACAGATTACTTGCTGGAAATTTATGATTTCCTTGCGCCTTAAAACAGCACATTATTTAAAAACCTTTGCGCCCTTGCGTTTTCCAACCTATAATACCTATTAAAAATCCCTTACAAATCCTTTTACAAGAGCGTTTTACATTTCCAAATCAATCCATGAATCTCATACGTTTTTTCCAGAAAAAAGTCCCATATATTTTAAAAACATGATGAAATTCAATCTATTAAAAATAAAATTGTCTATATTTAAATTAATAAAATATCAGAGGAATTCGATGTTTTGAAAGGCAAGATAATTGCAGTTATCTAAAAACCACACAAAATAAGACCTATGAATGTACAGTTAGATTCACATGCTAAAACTGAAAATTATTCTATTGATTATTTTCGTCCGGATGTTTTAAACGGCTTACAAAGCACTCCCAAAAAGTTATCTTCAAAATACTTTTACGATAAAATTGGAGATCGTCTTTTCCAGAAAATTATGGCTATGCCTGAATATTACCTTACCCGTTGTGAGCTTGATATTTTTAAAAATAAAACAGATGAACTGGCAGGCCTCCTCATTCCTGAAAATGATTCTTTCGATTTGATTGAATTGGGAGCTGGTGATGCCATGAAATCTACCTATTTACTTGAATACTTGGTCAAAAAAGGAGCTGACTTTACGTATATGCCCATTGATATTTCAGGGAATATCCTTTCCATACTTTATAAAAAATTAAGCAGTCAGTTTCCGGCAATGGAAGTAACCTGCCTGGAAGGTGATTATTTTGAGATGCTTCAAAAGGCGGCTTCATTATCCAACAGAAGAAAAGTGATTTTATTTTTAGGAAGTAATATTGGAAATATGTCCCTGGAGGAAGCTGAAAGTTTCTGTTTGCATCTGAATAAAAACCTGTCTCCAAAAGATCGTGTATTGGTTGGTTTTGATCTTAAAAAAAATCCCCACATTATTTTGGGTGCCTATAACGATAAGGACGGGATTACAGCTGCCTTTAATCTTAATCTCCTTACACGCATCAATAACGAACTGGAAGGAAATTTTGATCTGGAACAATTTCAGCATTACCAAACCTATGATCCCGTAAGCGGAGCCTGCAGAAGCTTTCTGATAAGCCTTAAAAATCAAAAGGTAACAATTGGAAATATCAGCATTTCATTTGAAGAACATGAACTTATCGATATGGAAATTTCTCAGAAGTTCTCTGCAGAACAGATCAGAGCATTGGGTGAGAAAGCAGGGTTTGCCATAACCGGAGAGATTAAAGATTCTAAAAAATGGTTTGTAGACAGTATCTGGCAGGTACAATAAAAGTAAAGCATCTGAAAAAAGTATTGGATGCATTCGATATAAACTACATCATTAAAACTAAAAGATATGACACCAGAGATTACCACAAAAGATATAGTGAAAAAATATACGGATATCCGCAGACGTTCAGAAGAGATCTGTGCCCCGCTGGAAATTGAGGATTATGTAGTACAGCCTATCGTTGATGTAAGTCCACCGAAATGGCATCTCGGTCATACGACCTGGTTTTTTGAAAGTTTTATTCTGGCTTCTTATTTTCCTGACTATGAAGTTTTCGATCCTCAGTATAATTTTGTTTTTAACAGTTATTATGAAACTATTGGGGCAAGAGTAATCCGTACCGACCGTGGAAACCTCAGCCGGCCTTCTGTTTCAGATATCTACCAATACCGGAAATATGTGGATGAGCATATGAAAGCTTTTCTTCAGAGCAGATTCATGACGGAAGCCATTGAGCCGCTGTTGGAACTGGGCCTGAACCATGAACAGCAGCATCAGGAATTATTAATGACTGATATTAAATATATCCTGGGGCATAATCCGCTCTTTCCCGCCTATACAAAAGAGAGGAAAATGCTAAAACCAGCCGTGGAGGAGGATACACAGATGCTCCGTTTTGCTGAAGGAGTTTATGAAATAGGCTTTCAGGGAGAAGGGTTTTGTTTTGACAATGAGCTGGGAAGACATAAAGTCTATCTTACCGGTTTTGAAATAGCCAGCCAGCTGGTGACCAATGGTGACTATTTAGCATTTATGGAAGCGGGCGGTTACACAGATTTCAGGCACTGGCATGCCGAAGGCTGGGACTGGGTGAAGCAAAATCAGGCAGAGTCTCCATTGTACTGGCATTATATTGACGGTACATGGATGAATTATACATTGAACGGATTACAGAAAGTAGATCCTGATGATGCCCTGTGCCATATCAACTTCTATGAAGCCTCTGCTTTTGCATCCTGGAAAGGAATGCGTCTTCCTACAGAAGCAGAATGGGAAGCAGCATCGGATCATTTCAACTGGGGAGACCGCTGGGAATGGACCAATTCGGCCTACCTGCCCTACCCTCATTTTAAAAAAGAAGCTGGTGCTGTGGGCGAATACAATGGAAAATTTATGGTCAATCAAATGGTTTTGCGTGGTGCTTCCATAGCTACACCTGCCGGCCATAGCAGAAATACCTACCGAAACTTTTTTCAAGCCTATTTAAAATGGCAGTTTACAGGAATCAGACTTGCCCAATAATTTTTGCCAATGATTACAGTTGAATCAGTTTCAAAAAGTTTTAATGGAAAAACCGCAGTAGATCACATTTCTTTTCAGGCCTATGATCAGGAAATACTGGTGCTCTTAGGAACCAGCGGCTGTGGTAAAACAACCACTCTTAAAATGATCAACCGGCTTATAGAAACAGATTCCGGGAATATTCTGATTGACGGCAAAAACATCCGTGATCAGAAAGCTGAAGAGCTGAGAATGGGAATAGGTTTTGTGATGCAGCATTCCGGGTTATTTCCTCACTATACCATTCAACAGAATATTGCGGTAGTTCCTGAACTGTTGAAATGGGAGAAAAAGAAAACGGAAATAAGGACTCACGAACTTTTAGCTAAGCTTCACCTTTCGGAAGAGGTACTTTCCCGGTTTCCCAATGAATTAAGTGGCGGACAGCAGCAGCGGGTTGGCATTGCCAGAGCTTTGATTGCCGATACTCCGGTTTTACTGATGGATGAACCTTTCGGAGCTCTCGACAATATTACGAAAGCAGATATCCATTCAGAATTTAAATCTTTGGAAGAGCTTAAAAGCAAAACAATAGTATTGGTTACCCATGATGTACAGGAAGCATTTGAGCTAGGTCACCGGATATGTCTGATGGATCAGGGAAAAATTGTTCAGAACGGTACTCCAAAAGAAATGCTTTATCATCCTAAAAATAATTTCGTCATCGATTTTTTTGCTGAAAGCCGGCTTTTGCTGGAATATAAAGTAACGACCTTACAGGATATTGCCCCTTTCCTGAATACTGAAGATTGGCACTACGAATCTGGCTTTTCAGAAAATACAAGTGTCTGGAATGCCTTGCAGAAATTAAGTTCAGATCACAATCATACGGGGCTGTATGAAAATCTGGTCAAAGCATTTAATCATTACAGAAAATTACAGACCGTATGACGCATCAGAGTCTTTGGCAGTTTATGGCTGAACAGCATGAAAAGTTATTAAACCAGATCATTCAGCATCTTGGCCTTACTTTTCTGTCTTTATTGCTGGCGATTATAGTAGGGCTTCCCTTAGGAATACTGATTGCCAGAAAAAGAAAACTTTCCGGTTCTGTGCTCGGTATTGCCGGTATTTTGCAGACCATTCCCAGTATTGCCCTCCTGGGTTTTATGATTCCTGTATTTGGCATCGGCCCCAAACCGGCCATTGCAGCCTTGTTAACCTATGCTCTTTTACCTATTATCCGCAATACCTATACCGGAATTACAGGCGTAGATCCTGCTGTGATTGAGTCTGCCAAAGCAATGGGAATGAACAGAAGGCAGCTGCTTTTTAAGGTTAAACTTCCTTTAGCTATGCCTGTTATCATTGCCGGAATAAGGACGGCCGCCGTTATTAATGTAGGGGTAGCCACTTTAGCTTCATTTGTAGCAGCGGGTGGTCTGGGAGAATTTATCTTTGGGGGTATTTCACTTAATAATACCAATATGATTTTGGCGGGCGCTATTCCTGCTGCATTACTGGCCATTGTATTGGATCAGGTGATTGCCATGATACAAAAATCGGGGTATCTGGTATTCCGGAAATTGAAATATATAGCACCAATTGTTCTTGTTGTCATGGCAGCCGGTTATCTGCTGACCTCTGTTTCACCTCATAAAATAAAAGCCGGTTTTACCCCGGAATTTATGGGAAGACAGGATGGTGATATCGGTCTGCGTTCTGTATATGGGCTCAATGTAAATCCATTGGTTGTCAATGATGCCATTATGTATAAAGCAGCTTATGAAAAAGAACTGGACCTCATCAGTGGCTATTCTACGGACGGGAGGATCAAAGCGTTTGACCTGTATGTACTTGATGATGATAAAAAAATATTTCCCCCATACTTTGCGGCTCCCATTATTAAAACCAAAACATTGAAAAAATTTCCGGAACTGGAAGAAACCTTAAATCTGCTGGCCGGTAAGTTCAACGATTCTATTATGACCGATTTGAATTACAGGTCTGACCACCTCAACCAGACCCCGGAAAAGATTGCAAAGGATTTTTTAATACAGAATCATCTCTATAAAAATCCCCGGAAAGGAAATTCAGGAACGGTGCGAATCGGTTCAAAAATCTTTGGGGAACAATACATTCTTGCAGAGATGTATACTATGCTTATTGAAGGATATACAGACTATAAAGCAGAAACAAAAACAGGCTTGGGAGGAACCAAAATCTGTTTTGATGCCTTAATGAATGATGCTATTGATATTTACCCTGAATACACGGGAACCGGACTTCTTGTCCTCTTACAGCCTACGCCACAAATCCTGAAAAATGTTGCCCAAAGCGCCGATAAAACCTACCGGTATGTTAAGTCAGCATTTGAAAAACAATATGGAATTCAATGGCTGAAACCACTTGGTTTTAATAATGCATATGCCTTAATGATGCGCCGAAAACAAGCTGAAGATCTGAAGATAAAAAGCATCTCTGATCTTAAGAGGTATGTAGACGGGAAGTAGTTTTCTGTATTTTGATGGACAAATAATTATTCTTTTCTGGACACCTTCCCAATCCAATCACGGTTCGAAAAAAAACACAAAATAGAGTGGATAAAATTTGAAAGGTTTTATATGGACTATCTTTACATTTGAGCTATAATTAAAAAAATGCAGAATAAAATACTTCCTTTTATGGTCTTATTATTGTTTTTGAGTTCCTGCCAGGCTCAGGATACGGATATTCTTCTGATAGATCAACTGGATAAAACATTTAGTGTTTCAAAGTTCTACCAATCGCGGTTGAAAAAAACTGATGAAATTTTATCAACCGATCTCAAAAAGATGAATAAAAACGCGGCATTAAAAGCCCTGGAAACAGCTATGTTTGAAAAAGACACGTTGGCTTTCTACGCATCAGAAGGAAGATTGCCCTCAGACTTTTATCTTGAGTCTACCAATGACTGGATGAGCAGGAAAAAGAAACCTGTCAAATATTTTGGCTATCAATATAAAACAGTAGCTTATGATGAAGCAAAAGATACTTTAGCGATTTTAAATACAGTGGTATTTCCTTCTTTGGACATGGCGGAAAACAATAAAGGAGAGTTTGCGTATCTGAATGCCAATAAGGCCTCACGAAATAAAAATGATTTTTCAGACCTGTTGAGTTTTCTACAAAAAAACAGCAAACTTGTACCTATTGAGGACAGCTCATCTGAAAAAGTAAGCTGTTGGGAAAATGAAAATTTCTACTACATCCTGTCTAAAAAAGAGGGAAAGGAGGAAGAAATCCTTTCATTCGATCATTCAGGAAACAAAAATTCTAAAATGATTGATATTTCAAACATCCGTCTCGCCATATACAGCAAAGAGTATATTCAAACTCTGAAAAAAGAAAAAGCCTACGTTCCGGAATACATCCCGGCATCTAAATAAAAGTTATGAAAAACAATATACTGACCTTATTTTTAACGGTAACGATGAGACAAAAAGTTCCGTTAGGTATTGCTCTTGTTGCGGGAACATGTATTTCATCTGCCCAGACATTTACCTCATCCAGTATCTGGTATGATATTATCCCCGGGAAACTTAACAGAGACAGCCTTTTGGTCCAAAAAGGTTTTAAAATGAAGTACAGCGGTCCCAAAAAACAGGGTGGTTTTCTGTCTTGCTATTTTAATAAAAAGTCTGATGAATGGATGTTTATTCATGCCAATGATCAGAATCAGGTCACTACCATATCTTATCTGCTGCCTACCTTACAGAAATATAAGAAAAACCTCATTGACAAAAAACAACTGCTCCCCGGAGAAGAAGTTCAGGCAATGGGGAAAACCATTCAGGAAAACAAGATCTATTATGATCTGGGTTATAGTTTTAAAAGGCCTGAATCGCCCGACCACAAGGAATGAAAATGATGATAAAATTTCTAAACCATCTTTTTCAAAAACATTATCTTCGCAGCAAATAAAAAAACCTGACAATATGAAAAAAATAATATTTCTCGCCTCAGCCGTTCTTGTATTAAATTCATGTGTAGTATCTACTGCCGCAAAAGTGGTAAAGGGAGCGGTCAATGTAAGCTACAAAGCGGTAAAAGGAACAGTAAACGGGATTAGCTGGGCCGTAAGTAAAGCCAAAGGAAAGATTGATGAAGACCGTTTAGACGGAACCTGGAAAGTAGTAGGGGTGTACCGCGGTTCTTTTGAAGATTTTTCGAAAGATCAGAATCCGGAAAGTACATTTACTTCAGACTGTACTGACAGTTTCGACCAGATTATTTTTAAAGCTAAAAAATCTAAATTCAAACCCGTACACTGCAGTTCGGGTGAGGAAGATTGGGTAAAATATGCTCTGGAGTTCGGAAAAAACCCTGTCACTAAGGAAAAGGAAAATTATATCGAGTATAATTCCAATAATTATATCTCAGTTATTGATGTCAACAACAAAACAATGGTTCTGGAAGGTAATGTGATGCCTAAACTGGCTTTTTCCGGAGCTAAGCTCTATCTTTTAGAAAAGGTAAAATAAGAGTGATATCCTCTCCTATTTTTAAATAAATATTGAAACAACAAATCCCTGTTTTTAAAGTGAAAAGCAGGGATTTGTTGTTATGATCATTTACATTATTTATTTTCTATAGCTGCAATTTTCTTTCCTTCTTCTCCCAGATAATGAGCCATCAGCTTTTCATATACTTTATACCCATCATCTGCATTCGTAAATATCAGAATTCCTTTTCCAGATTTTGGAAGCACAAAGGCAATACAGCGTGTTCCAAGATCAGCTCCTCCATGGGATAAGGCATAATCACCATTTCCGAGGTCATAGATTTCAAAACCCAATCCAAAATATTTATGTTCTTTTGTTTTTACCTGATTTTTAGTCATTTCCTGAAAAACTTCCGGCTTTAGATTTTTACCTTTCATAACACTGACCATAAAATTGCCGTAATCCTGAATGGTAGTATGCAGGTCATCCGCCGCGTTGGCAGCTTTGTTTTTTTCCGTTGGATAAGGCTTTCCTTCTTTATTATATCCTACCGCAAATCTCAATTCTTCTGTATTAGGATCCCAAATATAATTGGTATCATTCATGGTAAGCGGCTGAAAAATCAGTTCCTTGGCAAGCTGGTCCAACGGTTTCCCAAACTTCTTTTCCAATGCTTTACGCAGGTATTCAAAACCTTCTCCGGAATATTGATATTGTGTTCCCGGCTCAAACTGAAAGCTCAGCTTTTTATCAGGATTCATCCATCTCCAGTTTGGGAAGCCTGTCTGATGGCTCAATATCATTCTGGTCGTCAGTTTGCTGTGTCTTGGATCGTTTATAATATCAGGATCTGCCCAGTACTGATCAAGAGGTTCATCCAGATTCCAATTCCCCAAACTGATCAGACGCAGTGCTACCATTGCTGTTACAGGCTTGGTAAGTGAGGCCACATTGAAACAGGTATTATAGGGTGCCGGAACTCCTTTTTTTATTTCTCCAAAAACTCTTATCTGTTTAAGTTCTCCTTCTTCAATGATTCCCAGCCCAAGTGCCGGGACTTTATTTTCTTTCAACCAGCTTTCAATCGCCTGGTCATCTTCAGGAATATCCTCCTGAATTGCTGATTTTGCATGATGATCAAAACTCAGGGATTTTACCAGTTTCCAGCTGCCATTTTCTACCATCCAGAAATTGGTGAACTTAGCCTCTCCGCTCAATTTCTCAGGTGTGCCTTTTTCTTTTTCATAAAACAGGTGGTTACCATTCTGAATAACGGCATATAGTTTTCCGTTCCGGTACATAGGATAGATTTCGGAACTCTTATCAATTAAAACTCTTTTTGCCTGGTGTATTTCCGGAGCCTTGCATAATCCGTTTTTAAAATCGATCATGAATTTCTTTTTATCAGACATACCGTCTTTGTCATGATAAAACTCCAGCCGGTCGCTCAAAATATTCTCCATTTGAGAAATATTACAGGTATTAAATCCTACTGAAAAAAGCAGACTGTCTCTGGACATAATGGTCTTGTACAAAGCGTCAGTTTTTTCTATTTGTGCTTGTGTATTGCTAAAGAAAAAGATGAAAAAAGGAAGTATAAAATGAGTATACTTTGTCATTGTTAATATTTTTGACAAAGATTAGATTTTAGTATGTTTCAGCACACAAAATGAACCCGACAAAAACCCGACAAAGCCCTGACAGTTTTATATCATACTGAAATTCAATCTGAAATACAATTCTTTATTCCGGTCAATTTCTGCTGCGTTACGGAGAATAATAAATACATTAGACAGTACAATCAGGATCATGAGGATCAGGGTAAACGGGCGTCCGAGCTTTAGAAAGATCCCTAACATAAATACAATAGGAGCCATTGCCGTCCACAACATCTGAACCGAAATGATCTGCCTTGCAAAACTGTTTTTCTGCTTCATTGTAAACATCAGCAACAGAGGAACCAAAATATTAAGGGGTGGCAGCACAACAAATAAAAGTGAAGAGAGATTGATCATTTTGATCAGAGAATAGTTTATTTCCGGTGATTCTTCAATACTCTCTGTGATTTCTTCATCAGTACTTACTGTGACAGCATTCTGCAATAGGCTTTCTTCTATATCCAAGGTTTGTGCCAGCGCTCTGAGTGTATGTCCTTTAGGCTCTGTACCCGCTTCTATCCGCTGGATCGTCCGTACAGAAATTTTTGACTTCTCTGATAATTCTTCCTGGGTCAGGTTTTTCTGCTCTCTTACGGCTTTTAATTTGGACATAGTATGATTATTCTATAAAGAGATGTTCATTATTTTTCGCAGGCTAATTTACATATTTTTCAGTAGTAAAAGCTGAAGTACTATAACAGGAAAGTAATTCCTATAAAAATTGGCCATCGTATTATAAATAAATGTAATTTTAATAAAAATATTTATCACATCTTATTGATAATCAATAAAACATTATTTAATATAACCCGAAACACCAATCTGTTTATGGAAAACACTTCAGCCTCTCCATTGGATATCAGGAAAAATATCGCCACTTATCTGGGGCTCACCCTGCTGTTTTGCCTGCCTGTTTATTATATGTGTATTGTTACCGGAAAATTAGGAGGCGGAGCTATATCTTATGCAACCATTGTTATGTGGTGCCCTGCAATTGCAGCCCTGCTGACCTGTCGCATCAGAAAAATCCCTATTGCTTCCCTGGGCTGGAAATGGGGTCTCACCAAATATCAGCTGATAGCGTATTGTATTCCCCTGCTTTACTCACTTATCCCCTACCTTATCATCTGGATAAGTGGTGCCGGAGGTTTTTATAATCATGAGTTTGTGGCTGAAACAGGAAAAGGGATGGGCTGGAACCTTCCTGATGGAGTAACCATTATCCTGTATATCCTCCTGATGAGCAGTTTTGGAATGGTACGTTCTGTTGGTTCTGCCCTGGGTGAAGAAATTGGCTGGAGGGGACTTCTTACGCCACAACTGGCGAAAATAAACTCCTATACAGCAACTTCCTTATGGATGGGAGTGATCTGGTCACTTTATCATTATCCTCTTCTTCTTTTTTCCAATTACAACACGGGCGGACCCAAATGGCTTGCATTAACCTGCTTTACAGTTATGATATTTGCATGCTGTTTTATCTTCACCTGGCTGCGCTTAAAATCCGGAAGCCTTTGGACAGCGGCTATTTTACATGCCAGCCATAATCTTTTTATCCAGGCTATTTTCACACCTCTTACGGTAGACAAAGGACATACCAATTATTATATCGATGAGTTTGGTATTGCTCTTCCCATCGCTACAGCTATCGTAGCATACTTCTTCTGGAGAAAACGAAAGGAGTTACCGGAACAGAAAATTGAAGATTCCAATCTCCTTACCGCCAATCCATAATTAGCATAAAAAACAGAGTGCTATATGATTATAACGCTCTGTTCTTTTTTAAAATTTATTATTCTTTATAGATAAGCCTGTTTAAACTAATTAAAAATTGAGTCACAAAAGCTGAGTGAAATGCTATAAACACTTTAGTTTATTTTAAGTTTAAACGGATTGAAAATAAAAGTACACGTAGCACCCATTTTCAGCATCTGCCCCATAAAGGAACGGCGATAAAAGCTGGAAAGCACCACGATTTCAGTTTCTGTTTTTCGCTGTAGCAAGGCAGACATTACATCCTATCAACAGTAAATGGAGTTCGTGGAGTAGAATAATTTTCTGCAGTTTAGCTCATGTGATTAATTGCTAAACTTTTTACAGTAATAATTTCTATATGATAAGAAAGATATATTGTAGCTTTGTGTATCCACTTTCTAAAGATGAAGCATACCATTCCTACCTATGATTTAAGCGATATTTCTGAGCACCATTTTCTTATTAAAAGAATGGATAAACATTATCTCCATTCGGAAAATCTTCTTTTTGATAAAGGAATCCACCGTGACAGCCATTATATTTTCACCTGTATGGAAAGCGGCCATGTAAAAATGATGGTTGATTTTAAAATTATAGAATCTCAGGATACATCCATTTTTTGTATGCTACCTAATCAGGTACATCAGGGACTCTTAATGAAAGATGTAAACGGTTGGTTTGTAGCCGTAAAGGCAGATTGGGTTCCGGATACCGTACGGGCTGTTTTTGAAGAATCTCTGGAAGAAGTGAAACCCATTATAATTGATAAAAACTGGATAGAAAAAATAAATGCATCTGCTGCTATGCTTGAGGCTTCTTTTACTGAAGAAACATTTACCTCTAAAGAAGGGCTTTTGATTATTCAATCTTTATTGAATGCTTTTGTGGGCATGTTTGCTTTTATATATTCCCGTGAAACAGCCTCTGAAGCATCCGGTGAAAACCGTTCTTTACAGCTGGCAAGAGCTTTCAGAATTAGGGTAAGGGAAAATTTTAAAACCACGAAAAGTCCATCAGAATATGCTGAGCTTTTGAATATTTCAAGAGGATATCTCACTGAAGTTATCCGGGAAGTGACCGGAAAGCCCGCACAATATTGGATCCATCAGGAAATTATCATAGAAGCAAAAAGATTATTAGCTTTCACCCATCTTACGGTAAAGGAAATTGCCTATGAGTTGGGATATAATGATCATACCTATTTTAGCCGTTTATTTTCAAAACTGGCAGGCCAGCCTCCGTCAGAATTTCGGGATAAAAATAAAAACGGAAAGTAACCCACGAATAATCCATCTAATTCCCTGAAACAGCTATCGCTATATTTTAATTTTACAGCTTCCTTTGCTATAAAAATTATTTATGCCAAGCTTACCAAAATGGATCAATGATACTGTAGAAAATGTATGGTCTTCAAAGTTTAAAGGCTGTACTGTTATCGATAAAAAGAAAGTTACTGATGAGCTTCACTGTATACGCTTTGCCACAGATTTGCAGGATGTTCATTACGAACCGGCCTATGCCATAGGAATAAGGGTAAACGACAGGGATTTCCGTAACTACTCACCTTTTAATTTCAACAGAGAGGCCGGTACATTTGACATTCTCTTTCATATTCATGATACAGCAGCTGTGGGAAGTAATTTCATAAGTAAACTTTCAACAGGAGATTCAATAAAAATTTTAATCCCCAGAGGAAAACGCTTTTTTGATCCCGATGCGATAATGCATTTCTCAATTGGTGATGAAACATCCCTGGGAAGTTCTCTTGCCATTAAGGAAGCTGCAGAAGAAAATAACCTTTTATTTGGCTGCCTCCATGAACTGGCAGATCCTTCAGCGCTGAAAACCCTGAGTTTATATGGTTACCATGCTCCAAAGAATAATATCATGGTCATTATTGAATCCTTAACTGATTTTTTAAGGGAAGAAAAAAAGGCTATCTATAATGATAATGTTATTTTCTATTTAACAGGAAACGGGAATACAATGACACTCATCAGAAAATTCCTAAAATCAAAAGGAGTACATCCAAGATGCATCAGGTCACAGGCATATTGGATAGAAGGAAAGAAAGGATTATAAGTCCTGCTCAAAATTTTATCTGACAATTAGAGTCTATAATTGTCAGATAAAATTAAAATATTGGAACAGCACGGTTCTATTTCAGCCTTTTCCCGAGAGCTCTTACCTTTTTCAGCCATTGGTGCCGTTGTTCTTCCCTGGATCCCCTGATTACTCCAACATAAGTCACCTTTACCGGCTTCACACCACAGAATTCCAGAGTAGACCTTTTAAGCTGGTTAACGCTGGGCCTACCGAAAAACAAACGGTAATACCAGCCCGGCTGATCTATGGTTGTAATAATATGTCCTGTTTTTCCTTTCAGAAACCGATCCCACCATACAGAGTTTTCCCTATATTTAAAAGCCATTCCGGGTAAGAAAAGCCGATCTATAAAGCCTTTTGTTATGGCGGGAAGGCCACCCCACCAAACAGGATGTATCCATACCAGATGATCTGCCCATTGGATGGTTTCCCAGGCTTTAAGTAAATCCGGCTCCAGCTCCATTCTTTTTTGATATCCGAATTGCAGGTTAGGATTAAAATGGAGATCGGCAATTGTAATATCCTGTATTTCTGCCCCTGATTCTTTTGCTCCGCTTCTGTACGCTTCAGCAATTCCAAAATTGAACGAATCTTTATTCGGGTGCCCGTTGATAATGGCTATTTTTTTCATTGCGTTACGTTTATAGTAATGGTTTCATAGGCATTAAGCTGAGCTAATAATGATAAGGGTTCATGCAGCTGATGTCCAAAATAAACCTTATTTTCATGAGGATTCCTCAAGAGTTCTTCCGTATGCAGAACCGCTGATAAGGCAGTCAGTTCGGCTTGTCCTTTTGTACTCTGCAAGCTTAATTTCCTGTACTTTCCCTTGTATTTTACCACAATTTCAAAAACAGACTGGTCTCCATTTCCACTGGATCCAAAGATCATCTTTCTTTCTTTTAAAGATAAGATACTGAAAATTCTCAGGTACTGAAAAGAACCAAGCAGCCAGGTAATAAATTTTGAATTGTAAGTCATTTTTACACTGACATCAGGAACTCTTTCTACCCGGTTTAAAATATAAAGATCCGGAACATCAAAATTATAAGCACTCCGCTTTCCTATTCCAAAAGAAAAATCAAAAACCTCAGTATTTAAAAAATGTCTGATAGAAACAGGTTTATCATTTTTATAGTGGCTGAAAGGAACCGCTACATTTTCTGCCATAAAATGAGCAGAGCTTTCTCCGGCCAGGTCCTTAACAGAGTAATAGACAAAAAGTTTGATCTCCCGGATATCTTCCGTGCCATCTGAAAGTGTATTTGCCAATCCCGGGACAATTCCTCCCATCCATCCTGAACTGAATACAATCCTGCTATTGACTTTACTACTCTTTGCCACATCATATGCTTTTACCAGATCAGGAGTAGGTTTGGTGATATCTAAATAATCAATACTATTGTCAATGGCAAACCGTAGAACCTGATCCGTTTTATCATTCACAGAAAGAATGATAAGGTTAATTTTTTTCTCAGAAATAACTTTAAAAGAACCAGAATCTGTGACATCAATCTTTAAATCTTTATCAGTTTTTCCTCCTTTACGTCCTCCAATAAAAATGTTGAAATGAGGATTTCTTTTTTCTAAAATACGGGCAATTGTCTTGCCTACCAATCCGGTTCCACCGATAATCAGAATATTATGCTCCATCTATTTTTTTTTACAAAATTATAGAGCTTCCGAATCAATAACCAGGACAAATGTCTAAAAAGAAATCTCCTTTCGGATACGGCTTAAATGCCGTTGGGTAATGCCAAGATAAGAAGCAAGGAACTGCAGCGGAATATTCTGGATATAGTCCGGTTGGTTTTTAAGTAAATCAGCATACCGCTGGGCAGCATTATTACGTTGTAGCTGAAAGAATCTTCTTTCAAGCTCCATATATTCCTGCTCGGCTATTGCTTTTAAAAATAATGTCCAATTGGAATTGTTACGAACCAGTTCTTCTATTTTATCTTTTCTCAAAATAAGCAGATCAGCATTGGAAATAGCCTGCATGGTTTCCATACTTGGAGTTCCTGAAATAAATGAGGAATAGGAAGCCATCAGGTCATTGGGAAACCTGAAACAATAAGTGGTATCTTTTCCCTGATCAGAAATATAATACGAACGGAAAATTCCGGATTCTATGAATGCTATTTCTTTACATGGATCACCCTCCTGTACAAAACAGTCGTTCTTTTCTACTTTTCTTGTTTCAAAAAGATGTAATACCTCTTCAATTTCACTTTCTGAAAATATATTAAACATTCGAAAATAATCCTGTATCATAGTTTTTAAATTATTGCCACTCCCACTTGAATACAGCGAAAATAAATAAAAACAGGATGAAAATAAAATTACCGGACTACAAACTATAAAGAAAAATAAAATGAACTCCCATTATGAATCGTCATATTTTACAAAAAAGTAAAACCATCCCAGGATGGAATGATTTTACTACCGTTTAAAAACTGATTGAGTTATGTATATGAAGATATGATGTTTGTGTTGATGCAAATATAGGCAGCTCTTCATTGCCTTCTATCAGGGGAATCACTAAAGTTTTATCCGTAAAAATACGGTTGTATAAAAGAAAAAAGCCCTGTAACAAAATTACAGGACTTTAAATGTATCTAACAATTATTCTGTTAACGCTAAATGCTGTGCTGAAGGCTATCCCTTATCAACACAAAATTTCTAAAGAGGGCTCACCAACTGCAGGAACCATTCTTTAACTTCTCCTTCTAAATAAGGAGCAATCTTTTCTTCACAAGTTTTATGATAACCATTTAACCATGCAATTTCACTTTCTGAAAGAATTTCTTTCACTATGGTATCTTTAAAGAATGGGCAGAATGTCAGTGTTTCAAATTCATAGAAAGTCCCGTGAATTGTTGTTTCTGCTTCTTTTACGGCAATCAGATTCTCATGGCGAATCCCGTATTCTCCTTCAAGATAATATCCAGGTTCGTTGGAACATACCATTCCCGGAAGAAGATCCTGTGGATTCAGATCTTTTCTGATACTTTGCGGTCCTTCATGAACATTCATAAAACTTCCCACACCGTGTCCTGTTCCGTGGTTGTAGTCTTTACCATCCATCCATAACGGAAGTCTGGCAATAGCATCAAGGTGTACACCTTTAGTTCCTTTCGGGAATTTTACCATGGATAAACGGATCAGCCCCTGTAATACTAATGTTGAATTTCTCTTGAAATCTTCGGAAACAGTTCCCAAAGCAAAAGTTCTTGTAATATCTGTAGTGCCTTCAAGATACTGTCCTCCTGAATCTACCAGGATACTTGCATCATTAGTCACTTCTTTGCTTCCTTCTTTCTTTGCAGAATAGTGAATGATAGCACCATTACCTTTATACCCTATAATGGAACCGAAGCTTTCGCCCACAAAATTCTCTCCTTCTGCACGGAAGCCTCTCAGTTTTTCACCGATAGAATATTCGTTCATGGCTTCTTTTCCTGCATTATGGGTCAGCCAGTAAAGGAATTTCACCATAGCGACTCCATCTCTCGCCATTACTTTTCTGAAACCTTCCAGCTCAGTTTCATTTTTTTGAGCCTTCATCAGATTTCCGGGAACGGGAGCTTTGATAAACTGGTTATCTGCTTTTAAAATTTCAAAAATCTGTTGGTTTGTGTTTGGAGAAACCAGTATTTTTTCATTTTTGAATGCTTTCAGATAATTATATAACTCTTCATAAGGCATCATTTTCACGAAAGAGTCATCCATTTGCTTTCTGGCAGCAACCTCCATTTTATCAAGGTCTGTGAATAAAACTGCATCATTTTTAGTGATCACAACATATCCTAAAAATACAGGATTACTCTGTACATCACTTCCTCTAAGGTTTAAAGTCCATGCTACATCATCCAAACTTGAAATAATGTGAACAGTTGCATCCTGATCCTCCATTTTCTGACGGATAGCAGAAATTTTATCCGCTACAGACTGACCTGCTCTTTCTACAGGATGTACAAAGATTGGATTTTTTGATGGCGTACCTCTTTCTTTCCAAACTTCTTTTAAAAGAGGAATATCAGCCAGTACAATATTTTTTGAATTAAATTTTTGAGAAAGTAGTTCCCAGTTAGCATGAGAAGCTGCTAAAGCATTGACAGCCACTTTACCTCCTGCAGGAATTTCCGAAATAATCCAATCCATATAATGGGGAGTTCCTTCTATTCCGTCTTTAAAAAGTTCGATTCCCGAGCCTTCCAGTTCATCCACAGCTTGTGTAAAATATCTTCCGTCTGTCCACAGTCCCGCTTTATCTTTGGTTACTACCACAAAACCGGCAGAACCAAGAAATCCTGACAACCAGGCTCTCTCCTGCCATTCTTCGGGCAGATACTCGCTCATATGGGGATCTGCAGAATATACTATAAATGCATCAACATTATTTTTCTGCATTTCTTCACGAAGCGCAGCAACTTTTTCCTTTGAAGTCATTCTTTTCATTTTTAAAACACCGAAAGTTACGAAAAAATAGAACCCGAAGGATCAATTCCACCGTCTATTTTCCGTAATAATCTGTTATTATTACTTAATTTCCCAATAAACAGCCATTACATATTGAATCTTATAATATACCATAAGCCTTTTCAATGAATTAAGTCTTCTGGAGGAGTTTCTCACTATATTTTATCACAATAAACCCACTCCGAGTTCAGGAATGGGTAATTTATAATTGAAATATTTAATTTACTTATTCTTAAAAAGACAGATAGCGTTTAGTTGTCGTCAAACTCATTATTTTTAAGCAGCTCGGCCAATACTTTCTTGGCACGCATCACCCTCACTTTGGTATTGGCAACAGAAATGCCAAGTTCTTCCGCAATTTCTTTGATGCTTTTCTCTTCAAAGAATCTCAGCTTGATAATATCCTGGTAGTTGGCATCTAAAGATTCTATAGTCTTAATAATCTTTTTCTGCTCTTCATTGGAAATCATCAGTTCTTCAGGAGATTTCGCATATTGATTTTTAACCTCATCAAGGTTTTCAACGGCATCCTCATTTTCACGGCTTCTTTTTCTCCAAAAGTCAATGACCGTATTCTGTGCTATGGTAAGCACCCAGGTTTTAAACTGGAAATGAGGATCAAACATATCCAGCTTCGACAAGACTTTGGAAAAGACGTTCACGGTAATTTCGTCAGCATCATTTTCATCTTTTACTTTTTTCATCACAAAAGAGAAAACATCCACCCAAAAAACATTAATGAGTTTAGTCTGAGCCTTTTGGTCCTTGTCCTTGGCTTTTTGAATGAGCAGAAATAGCTGTTCGTCGTTCATTACTAACAAATATAGCATATTTGGATGAAAATTCAAAGAGAGAGGAAAACTGAATTGGTAAATATATCAATCAGCAAATTTCCCCTTTTGCCCCTTCATACTTCTGAATTTACTATCTTTGCCCCGTAAAATTTTTAAAGAAAAAATCAATGAATTCCTTTATAGAAGAACTTAAATGGCGTGGTCTTTATGCCGATATGATGCCCGGAACCGATGAACAACTGAATAAAGAGGTAACTACTGCATATATTGGTTTTGATCCGACAGCTGACTCTTTACATATCGGAAGTCTTATCCAGATAAAAATTCTTGCTCACTTCCAACAGCATGGGCACAAACCTATTGCTCTTGTAGGAGGCGCCACAGGTATGATTGGAGATCCATCAGGAAAATCTGCAGAAAGAAATCTTTTAGATGAAGAGACACTTTTACATTATGTTGACTGTTTAAAGAACCAGCTTTCAAGGTTTTTAAATTTTGATGGAAACGAACCTAATAAAGCAGAATTAGTCAACAACTATGATTGGATGAAGAATATTTCGTTCCTTGATTTTGCTAAAAATATCGGAAAGAATATCACGGTCAACTATATGATGGCTAAAGATTCTGTAAAGAAAAGATTTTCAGGAGAAGCAGGTGCAGATGGAATGAGCTTTACTGAGTTTACGTATCAGCTGATCCAGGGATATGATTTCCTTCACCTGTACCAAAACAATAATGTAAAACTTCAGATGGGAGGTTCTGACCAGTGGGGAAATATCACTACAGGAACAGAACTGATCCGTAGAAAGGCGCAGGGTGAAGCATTTGCATTAACCGTTCCTTTGATTACAAAAGCTGACGGTTCTAAATTCGGAAAATCTGAAAGCGGAGAAAACTATTGGCTGGATAAAAAGAAAACTTCACCTTACAAATTCTATCAGTTCTGGTTGAATGCTACGGATACGGATGCTGAAAGATTCATTAAATTCTACACATTCTTAGGAAAAGAAGAAATTGAAACTTTAATTGAAGAACACAAAACAGCTCCTCATGAGAGAAAACTTCAGAAGAGACTTGCTGAAGAAGTTACTATTTGGGTACACGGAAAAGAAGAATATGAAAAGGCATTAAAAGCTTCGGAAATTCTTTTTGGACGTTCTACCGCTGAGGATCTTGTAAGCCTTGATGAAGAAATTTTCCTTGAGGTTTTTGACGGTGTTCCACAAAAAGAAGTTGCTAAGGCAGAGGTATTGGGAATCAACATCATTGATCTTCTTTCTGAAAAATCAGGGTTCTTAAAATCTAAGAGTGAAGCACAGAGAGAAATAAAAGGAAATTCTATTTCTGTAAACAAACAAAAAGTAAATGATACTTTTGCAGCTAGCGAAAGCGACCTTATTGACGGTAAATTCCTGTTACTTCAAAAAGGTAAAAAAAGCTACTTTATTGTAAAAGTAATTTAATGCTGAATATACTATTAAAACGGCGCTGAGATAAAATCTCAGCGCCGTTTTTCGTTCGAAAATAATTGATTTTAAAATGTGTAGCTTGCAGAAGCCGATAAATATTGGCCGCTGGAAGTACCTTCTTTTTTTAATTCTCCGTCTACCCAGATTTGAACTTTCAACGTTGAAGAAGCATCTGCCCCAATGGCATTTACTGCAACATTGGCATTATAAGTTCCTGCTTCTGAGGTTACTTCAGGGCTTGTCCAGGTTGTACCGCTAAGACTTGAAGCCGTTGTAGGATTACCATCTATTCCGTATACCGCTACATTAATGTCAGCTCCTGTAGAAGCAATCGCTTTAAAAACCACTTTATGGCTTTTCCCGCTTCCAGGAACATTATCATCGTCGTCATCTTTACTGCAAGATGAAACAAAACCGATGAACATGGTTGCCAATAATACCACGAATGTACCTCTCAACAGTTGACTCATTCTCATTTTTTTCATAATCTTTTTGTTTAAATTTTAGTTACTATATTTAATATTCTATGATCAGTGATTTGATAACTGCAAAGCTATTAGAGTCGCTAAACTTTATCAATCCTGAAAAATGAGTAATTTTTTCTACCTAAATTCAGGTATTTTTTTTGCTGAAATTTTTAATTAAATTGAGCATTTTTAAAATATTATACAGAATTGCTCCATCATGAAGAGATTACTTATCCTATTAAGCTTATTCCTGTCTTTCGGTTTACGGTCACAGCAAATTATTTCTCTTCATGAACAACCTTATTTAGACAGTCTGCAAAACATTACAAAAACTCAGACTTCCCATATTCCAAAAGCCGATGCTTACTTTCTGCTGTCCAATTATTACAGGAATATTGATTCTCTTCTGAGCAGAAAGTACCTGGAAAACGGGAAAACACTCATCAAAAACAATCCTTTGCTTTCAGCAAAATATGATTTTTATAAAGCGCAATATTACCTGGACCGTAATAAGGGAAAAGCAGCTCTTTTTTATCAGCAGGCCATTAAAGGATTATCGAAGTTCAGGACTGAAGAAACGGATCTCCTTCAATCTTCAGCATGGTACAGCTATGGAGTAGCACAAAAAGATAAGAAGGGCTACCCTTTCCTGCTTAAGATTATCCTTGAAAAAAGCATTCCGCTGGCTAAAAAATATGAAAACAGCCAAAGTCTCGGCTTTCTATATACACAACTTGCCGTCGTTCTCATGTATAATGCCGAATTAAAAAAAGCTGAAAATTATAATAATAAAGCGTTAGAAATTCTTGAAAAAAATTATCCGAATTCTTCAGAACTATTTTTCACCTATCTCAATGCTGCCAACAATTTCTGCTACCAGATTAATGGAGATGAAGCAAAGAAATGTTTGGATAAAGCCGAAAAGCTGATCAGCCCTTATCCGGAATCCTCCGTCAATGCATTTTATTATTACAGCAAAACACTGTATTGCATTACCAAGCAAAAAAATACTGAAGCACTGCCTGTGATTGAAAAAGGCATTTTTTATGCGAAAAAATTCAATCAGAATCTGCTGGCACAAATGTTCTATTTCAACAAATATGATATTCTAAGAAAATTAAAGAAATACAATGAGGCTAAAAATGTACTGGAAGGTATTTTAACAGAAAAATCACTTGCTCTTGACCTTAATAACCGAAAGACTATTTATAAGCAGCTCTCCATACTCAGTGAAGAAATGGGAAATGCGAAGGAAGCGCTGGTATGGGAACAAAGATATTCCGGGCTTAGTGATAGTTTGAATACCGAAAATACAAAGCTTGAGATTAATAAGATTGAATCAAAATTTAATACGGCTGAAAAAGAAAGAAAAATAGCCACGTTAAACGCTGAAAAAAAACAAAAAGAATTAGAAGTAAATAAGAAAAATTCCTACTTATGGGGATTGAGTCTCATCCTGGCATTAGCGTTAAGTCTTTTAATTTTCTTTTTTATCTTATTCAGAAAAAACAAAAAAATATCTGAGCAAAAGATCAACGATATTAAACAAAAGGAAGAACTATCACTCACCAAAGCCATTCTGGATGGTGAAGAAAGAGAGAGGGAACGTATTGCAAGAGATCTTCATGATGGTTTGGGCGGCATGCTTGCCGGCGTTAAAATTAATTTCTCCACGTGGTCATCCGGCCATTTAGATGCTGAAAAAGATCAGGAGTTTTATAGAATTCTGGGACAATTAGATAGCTCTGTGAGTGAACTCCGCCATGTGGCAAGAAACCTAATGCCGGAATCCTTACTTAATTTTGGGTTGGAAACCGCGTTACAGGATCTTTGTGAGTTTTATATCAGGAAAGACCTCGAAATTGATTTCCAGGCTATTGGTATTGAAAAAAATCTGCCAGTAACGATTCAGCTTAATATTTACCGTATTGTTCAGGAACTATTGGCTAATGCCATTAAACATGCTGAAGCCAGTAATATTTTGCTGCAATGTTCACAATCGGGGAAGAGCTTTTTGATCACTATTGAGGATAATGGAAAAGGATTTGAAAAAGATATAGAAAAGACCAGTAAAAGTATGGGACTCCTGAATCTAAAAAACAGGGTCAATTATCTGAGAGGGAAAATGGAGGTAAGTTCAGATATTCAAGGGACAACGATAAACATAGAACTCAATATTGATGGAGAATAAAAAAATAAATATTGTCATTGTAGATGATCATCCTATCGTTATTGAAGGATTGAAAATGATGCTGAACAATCAACTGCATTTTACAGTTTCAGAAAGTTTTACTTCCGGTTCGGAAATTATTGATTTTATAAGATCTCATAAAGTTGATATTATCCTTTTAGACATTACGCTGCCTGATGCTAATGGGACGGAGCTCTGCAGGGTAATCAAAAAAATATCCCCCGATACTTCAGTCATTATGTTCAGTAACCGTTCTGAGAGAAGCATCATTATGCAATCCCTTCAAAACGGTGCCAGTGGTTATATTCTTAAAAATACTTCGATTGATGAATTGGTGGTTTGTATACAGGGAGCCCACTCAGGAAATATTGTTTTCTGTAATGAAACCAGACAGATTATCAGTAAACCTTCTCAACATGACCATCCTATACCCAGACTTACCAAAAGAGAGAAACAGATCCTGCAGATGGTAGCAGAAGGAAAAACAAGCATGATGATTGCCGATGAACTGTTTCTGAGTCCTCTTACTGTAGATACCCACCGTAAAAATCTATTACAGAAATTTCAGGCAAAAAATTCTACCGAACTTATCAATATTGCTGTACAGCAGAATATGATCTGAAAATAAAAAACCGCTTTAAAAGCGGTTTTAAATGATATATTAAATATTTTTATTTACAATTCTAAGAAGCTGTAATCAATAGAAGCTACTAAAACTCCTTTTCCTTTCTTTTTGCTGGTTCTTACAATTTCACCGTCTATCCAAAGATTGATGGTCAATTCTGAATCCACTTCGGGAAGTAACGCATTGGCATCCAGATTCAATTGTGCCTGGCTGGAATTTACGAAAAACTCTTCGCTTTTCCATGAGGTTCCTACTGGATCAAAAATATCGGTTTTATTAGTACCCACCTGTGTTACAATAGTTTTAAGTACTCCTCCGGTAGTTGTTTTCACTTCGAACTGAACCACATGATCCTGAAATTCATCATCGTCATCTTTTTTACAAGAACTTACAACGGTAATCACAGAAAATAATAAAACGAATAAAAAAGAAAGTCTAAGTAAACTTTTTGATTTGTAAAATTGCTTCATTTCTTCAAATAGATTTTTTAATGTTTCAAATATAAGTTTTTTATTAATATAAAAATAACTTTTATGAAAAATTTCCAATAAAAAATTGTAAATAATATCAAATCAATAAAAACTAAAATAAATCTGTAAAACGTAATAATACAGCACAACCAGCTAATCATTACACATACAATATATTCTTTGATAAGTTGCCCAAACGAATTATAAAAGGTAGGATTACAATGTGATTTATTAATTATATTTGCTGTATGAATTTAGATTATCTAGTAAGAGAACCAGAGAATATTACAGCCAGTACTCCTATTCTTTTTATGCTCCACGGATATGGCAGCAATGAACAGGATCTTTTCAGTTTCAGAGAAACATTACCTGCTGATTGGCTTATCATAAGTTTCAGAGCACCCAGAGATACCCAATTTGAAGGGTATTCATGGTTTGATATTGACTTCAACAACCCAGAAAATTTCATTGATGTGGACCAGGCCAAAGAATCATTGGATGGTGCATTGGAAAGTATATTAAAAATTATCAATCATTATGGTCTTACAGAAAGTAAGGTTCATTTGTGTGGTTTCAGCCAGGGAGGAATATTATGTTATGCCCTGGCGTTGAAGCACCCTGAATTATTTAATAATATTGCCTGTCTCAGTTCATATCCGGAAGAGAAACTGTTAGATGGTATTGTAAAAGATAAGAAGAAACTTGAAAAATTACGTTTTTTCATATCACATGGAACAGATGATGCGGTCATTCCGTTAGAATGGGGAAGAAAAGCTGCCGACCTGTTGTATGATCTAAGCTGTTATTTTACTTTCAGGGAGTATATGAGCGGACACGGTGTCAATCAAAAAAATTATATGGACCTGATGGATTTTTATTCAAAAAACGCATAATCTTATTTGAAATAATTTCAAGATAAACACTACATTATTGTAGTTTATATAAACATTCCTGCTTTTGGAATGTTTTTTCATTCACAATCAAGATAATTTCGCTAAATTCAGTAAATGAAATTCAAGCTTCTTTTACTGGGTGTATTGTTTAGCATTTTTATAAATGCCCAGGACTCATTTGAGCTGATCAACACCAAAAAAGCTGTTATCCCTTTTAAGTTTATCAATAACCTTATCTTCATTCCTATCACCATTAATGGAGCAGAATTAACCTTTCTGGTGGATACGGGTGTAGCGGAAACACTGCTTTTCAGCCTGGAAAACAAAGAGGTTAAGCTCGAAAACGTTGAAAAAATAAAATTTTCAGGTCTCGGAGGAAGCCTAAGCATTGATGGATTCAAATCTGAGCGTAACACAGCCCGCATTGGTGATGCAGTCATCAATACCTCGATGTCTCTTTATATTATTCTTGATGAAGAGTTTAATATTTCATCTCATGTAGGAATTCCCGTAAATGGAGTCATTGGATATCATTTTTTTAAAAATCATCCTATCTCTATAGATTACCAGGCAAAGAAAATTACCATCTATGAAAATGCAGACCTGCTAAAAAAGAAAATAAGAAAATATGATGAATTCCCTATCACGATTGAAAAAGATAAACCTTATGTTTATGCTGATGTAGAGATGACCAATGAAAAGAATAGTTCAAAACTTTTGATTGACCTTGGAAACAGCGATGCGATATGGCTCTTCCCTACTCTTATCAAAAATTTTGTATATAACAGACCTAATATTGAAGATTTTCTGGGCCGCGGATTCAATGGAGATATCTATGGTAAAAGAAGCAGGATACATAATTTTTATCTTGGAGACTTTCGGTTTGAAAAACCACTGACTGCTATGCCGGATGAATTTTCTATCCAGCATGTTAATTTAGTGGATAATAGAAAAGGTTCTGTGGGTTCGGAAATTATGCGTCGGTTTAGTATTGTTTTTGATTATGCCAACAAAAAATTATTTTTAAAGAAAAACCGAAATTTCAATGATCCTTTTCATTTTAATATGAGCGGACTGGATTTCAGACAGGATGGGTTAGAATGGGGACATGAAAGAGTACAAATTGAAACTCATTCATCCACTACCAGTACAAATTCGGTTTATAAAGGGGATTCTTTTCAATATAAATTTACTCTGAAGCCTCTCTTTTCAATTTCAGGAGTAAGAAAAGATTCCCCAGCCGATAAAGCGGGTCTCAAAAAAGATGATAAAGTAATCAGCATCAACAGAAATAAAGCTTCCGACATGACCCTGGAGGCCATCATAGAGCTTATGAAATCATCTGAAGGGCAAAGTATCACCATTGTTGTTCAGAGAAAGAATGAAACCCTAACCTTAAGTTTCACTTTAGAAGATCCAATACCTTATCAAGATTAATATATAAAAACCGGGGAAGCACCTCTCACCAAAGAAAAATATGCGGGTATAAGGATGAGTTTCCGGAAATACCAGCAAAGCAGGTAAATCATACCATTCTTTTTCTCTTTTCCATTCTCAGGATGACTTTCTTTATGATGCATTATGTAGAAAACAAATAAAAAGCACCGAATCCCTGTAAATATTCATCATTTGGAATGTTTTTATTTACAATTAAGATAATTTCGTTAAATTCAGTAAATGAAATTAAAATTTATTTTATTATTTCTTTTCTTTGGCATTTTAGGTAATGCACAGAATTCTTTTGAATTAATCAACGCTAAAAAAGCGGTTATTCCTTTTAAACTTATCAATAATCTGATCTTTATTCCTATTAATATCAATGGGGCAGAGCTTACTTTTTTAGTAGATACGGGAGTGTCTGAAACCATGCTTTTCAGTCTGGAAAACAAGGAAATAAAGCTTGAAAACGTTGAAAAAATAAAGTTTTCAGGCCTGGGCGGAAGTTTAAGCCTTGATGGATTCAAGTCTGAACGCAATACTGCCAGAATAGGTGATGCTATTATCAATACCTCTATGTCTCTTTATATTGTTACCAATGAAGAATTCAACATTTCACCCCATGTAGGGATCCCTGTAAACGGAGTGATTGGGTACCATTTTTTCAAAAACCATCCGGTTTCAATAGATTATCTGGCTAAGAAGCTAACGGTATATGAAGATACTGACCTGTTTAAAAAGAAAATCAAAAAATTTGAAGAACTTCCGATTACCATAGAAAAAGATAAACCCTATCTCTATACTGATATAGAGATGACCAATGAAAAGAAAAGTTCAAAATTATTAATTGACCTCGGAAACAGCGATGCCATATGGCTATTCCCTTCTCTCATTAAAAACTTTGTTTATAACAGACCCAATATTGATGATTTCCTGGGGCGTGGCTTTAATGGAGATATCTATGGTAAGAGAAGCAGAATTCATAATTTTTATATTGGAAAATTTCAGTTTGAAAAACCATTGACTGCAATGCCCGATGAGTTTTCTGTCCAGCATGTGAATCTTGTAAAAGACCGGAAAGGATCTATAGGTGGAGAAATTATGCGTCGTTTTACCATTTTTTTTGATTATAATAATAAAAAGTTATACCTTAAAAAAAATAGAAATTTTGATGATCCTTTTCATTTTAATATGAGCGGACTTGATTTCAAGCAAGACGGTATGCAATGGGCTGAAGAAAGAGTAAAAATTGAACCCAAACCTTTTGCCGGTTCTATGAATGAAACCTATAAAGCAGAATCGTTTCAGTATAATTTCAGTTTAAAACCTCTTTTTTCAATTGCAGGGGTCAGAAAAGACTCTCCCGCCTATAAGGCAGGTTTAAAAACAGATGACAGACTTATCAGCATCAACGGTAAAAATGCATCAAATATGACATTACAAAAAATTATTGAATTAATGAAATCTTCTGAAGGCCGTGATATTACCATTGTTGTTCAAAGAAAAAATGAAACATTAAAAATAAGTTTCACTTTAGAAGATCCAATACCTTATCAAGATTAATATGAAAACAGAAGAAACTACTTTAGACAGGATAAGAACCCGGCCGAGATTTAAAATGTTTACGCATCTTACCAAAGAAGAATATGCGGAAAATTTAAAAACATACCTTGCCGGACATAAGGATGAATTTTCCGGAAACATTAACAAAGAGGTTGCTACCATCTGTGTAGAAACAGAATATGACAATTATTGGAAACCACGCCTTTCTTTGCGGGTAGAAATGGAAGATGACCATACGGTAATCCGTGGAGTATTTGGTCCCAGCTCAGCAGTCTGGACATTTTTCATGTTTCTTTATTTCTCTTTTTCCATTCTGTGGATGACTTTCTTTACAATGTATTATGTAGAAAAGCAAATAAAAAGCGCCGAATACCCGTGGGCACTGAGCGCTTCTTTTGTTATGTTATTTTTTATTCTGCTTACCTATGCTGCAGCAAGATTCGGGCAGCATAAAGGAAAAGAAGAGATGCTTAAACTGAGAAGATTCGCTGAAGAATCTACGTTACAGTTTGAAAAAAAGATTAATTAGATTCGGGTTCTACAGGACTTTCATTATCAACCGGAGTCGCCATTGCTTTAGCCGCTTTGATAGAATCTGCTACTTTTTCTCTGTTGCTTTGTTCTTTCAGCATTTTGGGCACATCCGGTTCCAATAATTTGGTCAGCTCTTCTACAGAAATATTATTGGCATTGGGATCGTCCAGTAGTTTCTTCCAAGGTCTTCTTCCTCCCCAATTATAGTCACCAAATACCATTACTGCCGTTCCTTTGGCTTTTGTGGTAGCACCTCCCGGATTCAATATCCAGGTATCTGCATAAGAATACAACCATTGGGCATCTTTTCTCAATAACCGTAAGCATGAGTGTGATGCAGGATATCCCGGAAGCGTATATTCATGCCATCCAATTCCTCCAATATTATGGATATTAAAATTGTAAGGAAGTTTCCATTCAGTGCTGACAGTAGAAATAGAGAGTTTCTTTTTCCAATTGGCAAAAGTAAGTCCTCTTGTTGTCTGCGCTGCTTTTTTCCCCATACTTGTAGGGCCCCATTTCACCAGACTTCCGTTAGAATAGACAGCATAAGCCTGTATAGGGTATGAAAAGATGACAAATTTCTTTACACCACTTAATACATCAAGCTGCATAGGAAAAGGTGAATAAGCCATTAGGGTGGTATCTATTTTTGCAGGAACCACTAAGGTATCTGCATTCCACTTACTTTTAGAATCCAATCTGTTTAAGGCTAAAATAGCGGTACGTTCTTTTTCGTTGTATTTTTTGCTGAATTCCGCATAGAGGGAATCCCTCATTTTTTTATCTTTTGGAATAACGAAAGCATTGTAGAATCCATTTTCCTGCATCACCGGTGGTACAGATTCTTTCTTAACTACCGGTACGGAATCTTTCTTGATGGAATCAGTCTCCGCGTCAGGATTTCCCGATACGGAAGAAACTGTATCTTTAAAAGTATCACTTATTTTTTCTACTTCTTTTTTACAGGAAACAAGAAATACTGCGCATAAGAATGCGTATAGAAATAATTTTTTCACAGACATGTTCTTCATAAATAAATTAGGTCACTTAGTTTGGCTACCCAGTACAAATATCAGACCTAAAATCGAATCAAAAAAGACATTATAGAAAATACCGTAAAAAAACGGTAATAAAGTATATTTTTTACAACAATTTATTGGTTTTAGCATAAGTTAACGCTTCCGCAATATTATTTACCCCAATTTTTTCAAAAAGCTTTTTCCGGTGAAATTTCACGGTATCGGCCGTAATAAAAAGTTTTTCAGAGATCTCATTAATCGTCAAACCACTTGCATATAGACTTAAAATATCATATTCCCTGGAGGAGAGTTTTATTTTTTCGGTTTTTTCCCAGATATCTGTTATATAATCATACTTCCATAGGGTATCCGATCCTTCTTTGCTAAGGACAACATTTCCGGAAGAGCTGCTGTTAGAGAGTGAAACGATACATAAAGCTTTCCACACCTGCCCTTCTTCTGTAAGAAACATCGGGGTAAGTTTATGATTGACAAGAATAAGGTTCTTTTTACCGTTGATAAGATAAAAGTCGTAAGAGATGGAATACAGTTTCCTTTCCTCTACAGGAATGGTTTCATAGAAATCAAATCCGGCTTTATTGATCTTAATCAGCATCTCTACATCTTCAGGTTTTACATTCTGAAAATAAAAAGCATAGCCCAGCTCCTTTACTTCCTCAGAGCTTTTTCCACACAGGAAAAGAGGATTTTCAGAAACATATTCAAATGCTTTCGTTTGATAATTAATAACGTATAGACTCTGATAAGTAGTTCTTGCCAGTGCTTTTACGGCCTCCAGATAATCTCCGGACTGGCTGAAGTCGATATCCGCATCTTTACCGACTTCATTTTTATCATTAAAAAATCTATTAATATCTTCCATAGGTTTAAATACAAATCTACACACTACACAAAGGAGTAGTTTTAGCTTTGGTACCACAAATCTACACAAAAGTGTAGCAGTTTTCAAAATACTGTGATTTACTTTTGCGAAAAGATTTTCATGATTGTACCATTTTAGAAGATCGATACAAGATGGGTTTGAAGATAGCTTTAAAGAAGCTATCAAAAAACTCCTTTACTGTTATCAATAACCATGATATAAAGAAGCTGCCAAAACAATTCGGTCATCGTAAAAAGTAGATTTCAACAATGAAGTTTTTATCGTAATCGCCTCGGATAATGGAGGATTATTCAGACTGAAAATATTAAAACAACGGCCGAATTAGAGCAGCCTTCAAAAATCCGTTTTAAAGCAACATTGCAAGCTGAGCTTATGAAAAGCTCCAGACTGATCGAAGCTCCGTGTCATTGATATTTCTCTATTACAGTCTTGCCGGGTAATGATTTTTTTTGAATTGGATTGAAGAAACCGGAAATTCCGGGATATACTTTTATATTTTTATAATACAATTACCTGAATAAAGAATTAAATCTATAATAATAAAGTAACCATAGGGCCAGCCAGGGTAGATTAATAATCAGAAAAACCATAATCTCTTGCCCATCAATTTTCCCATCTAAAATGAAAAAAAATGAAGAAGCTGAAGCAATAACGGGAAGTAAAAACCAACACAAAGCTATTTGTATTTTTCCCTGGAATTGTTTTAAAAAAGAAAATAAGCTGCTCAAGGAAGTTAAGCTCAGGAAAAACAGCCAAAAGATGATAAAGCCATAGGCGAGACCACTCATATCACAATTCCTAGGTTCTTTTATGATTTCTCTGGTAATACCTAAAAACACGATTAGAAAAACAACGGAAATAAACGTAGCAAAAAACCATGTTTTAAGTATAGACAACAGAATAAATTTTCTTTTTGACATCAAAGAGCTATATTTTTTACTAAAATAACATAAACTATGGAATGTACAAAATGTACAGTTTATTGAATAACGTACGTTCGGTTAAGAAAGCAAAGGGTTTAGAGCTGGAGGCTGAAAGTCTTGATTGAAATGAATAATAATATTAAAAAATGGAATCCTTTAACCATTCCTTTGTGTAGGTTAGCAAAGTTCATTTTAATTCTGTAGGGGTCACTCCATATTTTTGTTTAAAAGAAAAGTAAAAGTGCGATAGGTTTTCAAAACCGAGATCTAAAAAAATATCTGTGGGTTTTTGATTTTCCTTTGTAATTAATCGGTGAGCTTCCGTAAGCCGTTGTCCCTGTAGCCATTGTCGGGGTGATTGTCCAAATGTTTTTTTAAAATCGCGTTTAAAAGAAGCTAAGCTTCGTCCTGTTAGCTTAGCAAACTGTTCAATGGGAACATTGGATTTATAATTTTGCAACATGAATTTTTCAATATCAATTTTGTGCAGTTTGCTGAAATCGAACAGGAATTTTTTAAAATCGGGATTGTACTGTAACAGTAATTCAATGGCTTCATTAATTTTTATGTCGGAAAGCGAATGTGTTTTTTTTATCGTACTGTCTTCATAAGGGAGTAACGACTTAAAATAACCTTGTATGAAAGGATTTTTTTTGATAATTATTGTGCTTTCACCTATATATCTTTCCTGTTCGGGAATTCTATGGAGTGATGCATATTTACGCAATACATCCTCGTTTAAAAAAATGGCAACTGCTTTGTATTCGCCGTTGCTTCCAGGTATTTTAACAGCCCTGAACAATTGGTTTTTACGAACCAAAATTATACTGCCCTCTTTGAATACTAAGTTTTTACCGGTTATTTGCATGTGTGTTTCGCCCGAAAGATGAATAGCTAAAAAATGTTCAGGCAAAATTTGCTCATCCGACCTGTATTTTTCACAAGCACAGGAAAATAGCAGGTTGTCAAATATGTCATTTTTATTTTCTCCCATTTTACTATTTGACCATTCAATTCACTTCATTTTCAAAGATAACAGCACAGAGAATACGAATGGTAATCATTCCAACAAAAAAAGATAGTCATCATGTACCTGCACGGATAGTTACCGATTTTGCGTGCTCAACTGGAGATAACTGGTCGAAATTTAAACCTGTTATGTCATACATCGTCTTTTCTGATAAAGCTATCCCAGTTTTTTTGTCAATACCGAGGTTGTTGCACAGTCGTTCCATCATAATACCTATCGATGCAGGCTGCAATCCAACCCAATGCCTTAATATGGCTGAATTCTTCGGGATGCCTGCTGAAGGCTGCAAAGGTAGAATTGCATCCATAGCATATGCTATAAAGCGCAGTTTTCATCTGAGCAGTATCTTTTCTTGATTTGGCGTAGCGTACATAGCCAATAAACATCCATGTGTTCATACACTCCACTACCCCCGCAACCATCATGAGCGGATTCGCTTTCGCCATGATTGCGTAAATCGTAAGCCAAAATATTATACCCTGCATCATGTAGTGTTTTATACTGTGCTACCTGATTGACTTCAAAACCGACAATATCATTCGGGATTTTGTATCCGGGATAGCCATAGCGGTTTGCATCAAGAAAATGATTTACGATAAGGAGTTTATCGGATTCAGTGGGTATAAACAACCTTTTAATTCTATTCCATCCATTGCTGGAAAGCTAACTTCTTCATATGCTAACCCATACTCAGCCGGATTTCTGGCAATTTCAGTACGAATTGGCTTGGCAAAAAATTCGTAAAAGTAATAAGGGTTTGCTGTTGCTCAGCCGTTAATTCGCTAATGTTGTTTTCTTTGTTTTCCATCTTTATTGTTTTGTGAAAATCAATTTAAGTATTTTTTAAAAAATTCGGTAGCCTTAGTTGTTACATCATTTACGAGTTCCGGTTTATCATAATAATTAAATTGTGTTTCTGTTCCCCAAACCAATTCTTTTTCACCTTTTAGCTTGCTGTAAAAATTTTTAGATGCATTTGGAAGTACACAATTGTCTGAATGAAAAACAATGGCAGGGATATTTATATTTTCCGCTTTACTCATTGGGTCAAATTGAAACAAAGGTTCGAGACTTATAATTGCATATTCATTTTTAAATTCTTTTATATTACCCCTTTTTTCGTTTTCATAATAATCCACTTCATTATAATAAAAAGCATTTTTATCTGTACTACTATATCCCGTAGCCGTTTTAGCTTCTCCTGTTTGTTCATAATCTTGTTTGGCTTGTTGAATGAATTGGATTAAGGCATTCATTTCTTCTTCATTACTTCCTCTTGCTTCTCCAAGTTCGGAAGGTCCACCCACCATTCCTGCTACAATGGCAATCGCATTTAATCTATCATCGGTTGCAGCCAAATGAGCAACATTGCCGCCTGAAGCACATACGCCAAGAGCATTTACCTTATTGACATATGGTAAAGAAATCAGAAAGGTGACAGCCGCTTCAAGGTCATTTCTTTTGATTTCGGGGTTTTCATATTGGCGGGGTTGTCCCTCACTTTCCCCATAAGTACGATAATCAAATGCCAACGCAACAAATCCATTTTCTGCCATTTTCCGGGCATAGCCTCCCGACATTTGCTCCTTAATTGAAAAAGCAGACCCCTGCGTAATGATTGAAGGGTATTGTTTTGTATCGTCGAAATTTGCCGGCTTATATAAATTACCACATAATTTTACTCCTTCTGCATTGAAGTAAACTTTTTCTTTTGAAATTGAATTTTCCATTTGTATTTTTTTTATTGCTGTAAAGTTCAAGACAAAGTCAGAAATATTATTTGCTGTATGGCTCAAATAACACTTGCTGTATAGCTCATCTTTTTGCGTTATCTAAGTTTTGTTCTGTATGGGAATTGAATCTTTTGGACTGCAAAACACTGGCTTGAGTGTTTGGCAAAACCAAATGTGTCAATAGTGTGGACTAAAAAAGTTGCTGTGCAATGAGCTTTTAATTGCTTATTGTGTCTTATTTGTCGAGTTGCGGGCGGTTGCTACTATTGCTGCTAATGCTTTTCGTGCATTTATTTCCAGGGTTTGATCATGATTTGTGTTGTTTTAGCCATAGTTAATTATTTGTCAGGGTTTTTAAATATAGTACTATTTAGCGAAAATTAATAAGACTGTCAGGAAATTTTATAGGAAAGTTTAGTAATGCTTTTCTTCATCATCCATAAATGGATCTCTATTCAGCTAACCGTGGGCTAAGCAAATACTGATGATCTTCTCAAAATTTATAATATACTTCACAGCTGTATTGTTATTACAAAGCTTTTCGGTCCGCAGAAAAAATTCAAAATCATTAAGAAAGACATAATCAATTTTTCTAATATCAATATCAGAAATGTCATACTTCCATTCTAAAAACTCTTTGGTAAGACTTAAGTAGCTATTATAACTGCTAATGTTTCTTTAGCAAACTCCTTCCCTACCAACTTCTCCATTCTGTCGTCATAATCTTGAAATATTGGAATCAGTATTCGATTTTTTTTTGATCTCTATCCAATAACCTATTCTTAAGAATTTTACAGCTTATCGGTCCACTTTCTCTTATGAGTGTATGGTAGGTATCATAAACTTTCTGCTCAAATGTTTTAAGATAAAATTAAGTGAATTATATTCTTCTAAAGAGCCTTTTACATTTTGAGTCTTGCAGTTCTATTTCGGTGGTGATATGGTATGTTTTGTACTGATCTCAGAAATTTTACCTTCATAGTAATTCTCAGGTATATGAGTGCTTTTCCCTGAGTGTTGATCTTAGTTTTTTTTAAGAAAAAAAAGTTGAATGTCTTATTCATATATGTACCACTTTTAAAAATTTAAAATTAAATTCATTAAAAACGTCCCACAAGATGTTCAATTTATGAACAAGCTTTTTCTTACTTTTCAGTGACATTTTTATTCCTTTTCAACAGGTCACTTTCAGATTGTGGTTTTTAAGTTTCTTTTGGAACAGGCACAAAACAAAAAATGCTGTAAAACATCTATTTTACAGCATTTTGTACTATTTTGATTAAATAGTTGCGATCCGGACGGGATTCGAACCCGCGACCTCCGCCGTGACAGGGCGGCATTCTAACCAGCTGAACTACCGGATCATGTTTTATTTTTTTGAAAGAACTCAGTTTCTTTTTGTGATTGCAAAAATACATCTTTTTTTAGTCCCTCCAAACAAACATAAGCTTTTTTTCTATAATATTTATATAAACTACAGGTTATCAATTATAAAAATTTTAAAAAAAAGCTATTGACAAACATTGTATAAAGTCCCATTTATAGGCTATTTTCAATATTCCCACCTCTCAAGTTATCATGTTTTTGTACCGAAATATGATCCACAATAGTTACGATTTACATCTTTCCCATGTTTATTCAAAAAAAACAATCAATTTAAATATTATCAACATAAAATCATTATTTTTGAATTATAAATAATTCACAATATGGAGATAAAAGAAATAAAATATATCAATAAAACTCCTGTTTTTCCAATTTCTCTCGGTGGGGCGGGTATTGGTTCCTGCAATGAAAGTGTATTCTTTCAAGGTCCAATATCGGAAAAACAAGCAGTAGAAACCGTATTATTCGCATTGGAAAATGGTATAACTCTCATTGATACTTCGCCTTTTTATGGGGATAGTGAGAAAAAGATTGGTATTTCATTACAAGAATACGGAAACCGCTCATCTTTTATCCTTTCTACAAAAGTAGGTACCCATCCTAAATATAAGGGATTTACAGCAGACGCTATCCTGAAGAGTATTGATAACAGTTTAAAGACATTACAAACAGACTATCTGG
The DNA here is from genome assembly GCF_024586945.1 of Chryseobacterium sp. WG14. Taxonomy (NCBI): domain Bacteria; kingdom Pseudomonadati; phylum Bacteroidota; class Flavobacteriia; order Flavobacteriales; family Weeksellaceae; genus Chryseobacterium; species Chryseobacterium sp. WG14. The sequence goes on along the minus strand of NZ_JALCZD010000001.1, from coordinate 151,757 downwards.
ACATTGTGCACATCCACGATCCTTCTGATACTGATTTTAAAAGCATGTTGAAAAACAACGGCATGGAGACTCTTTTAAGGCTAAAAGAAGAAAAGGTGATTCATAATATTGGCCTTGGTGTCCGGAATCATAATCTCCACTATCAATTCATTTCTTCTGGTTATGCCGATGTTATCCTGCCTTATCTCGATTATAATCTTTTATGTACCAAGGCAGATGTTTTACTGGACACTGCCCACAAAAATAATGTTGCCGTTATGCTGGGGTCAGCCTTATGCATGGGGTTACTTTCCGGTAAAAATCCTTTGGATATCAACATCTGTCATTATGCCATAGAAAAAGATGTTTCACTAGAAAAAGCCATGCAGATGTATGTATGGTGCAATAAAAACGAGATCAGCTTAATGGCACTTAATTACAAATTCATTCTGAATCATCCTGCCGTGAACACCATAGTAATAGGAGCATCTTCTAAACAAGAGGTAGAAAAAAGCATACATGCCTATAAAGAAAATATCAGCTCTTCTATTATGAACAATTTTCAAAAACAATTCAATCTTTTATAAAAATCATTAAATAACTTAAAGAAACTAATCAATGGAAAAGAACCCGCTACATTACAAAGATGAAAACATTTTAAAATCTTCTGCCGGAATCATCCCCACCGATCTTTACCGCTCTATCCTTGACAATGTCCCTTTAATTTGTGTGGACCTTATCATCGTCAAAGACAATAAAGCTTTCCTTACCAAACGTAAAAATAAGCCGAGTAAAGACATTTACTGGATGCAGGGCGGCAGAATGCTGAAAAATGAAGGGATAGAAGCCTGTGGAATTAGAAAAGCCGCTTTAGAACTGAATATCCCGGAAGACAAAATAAAAATAACCAAGTATCTGGGTACATTCTCTACAGAATTTAACGATTCTGAGCAGGGAGCTTCTTCCCATACGGTAAACATTACTTTCCAGGCAGAGGTTGAGGATATCCCTTTGGGATTTGATCTTGATCATTCGGATGGCCAATGGTTTGATATTAACGGAACTCTCCCAATAGAATTAGAGGGAGTCTATACCCATCATCCCTATATCGCTGAGATACTAAAATTAATTGAGCCTAAACGTATTCTGAAGAATGATAAAATTAAAGTATTGATAACCGGAGCAAGTGGATTTATAGGCTCCCATTTGGGGAAGCGGTTAAAACGCGAAGGATACTATGTAATAGGGGCAGATTGGGTAAGTCCTGAATTTATGCAACCAAGAGAGTTCTGCCATGAATTCCTCAGAATTGATCTCCGTAATATGAAAAATTGCCTGAAAGCCTGTGAAGGAATCGACTGGGTTTTCAACCTCGCAGCAGACATGGGAGGCATGGGTTTTATTCAAAGCAACCATAGCCGGATCGGATATAATAATACAATGATTAGCTTAAATATGTTGGAAGCGGCAAGACATCACAATGTAAAACGTTATTTTTATTCTTCGAGTGCCTGCGTCTACCCTTTGCATGTACAGGATAATTCTGAACACACTATTGGATTGAAAGAAGAAGATGCCTGGCCAGCCTATCCACAAGATATTTACGGACTTGAAAAGCTATATGGTGAAGAAATTGCCATGAAGTATTCGGAAGAATTCCCACAAATGCAAGTACGTATTGCAAGATTTCATGGGATTTATGGAGAATGCGGAACCTGGAAAGGAGGAAGAGAAAAAGTTCCTGCCGCCTTCTGTCGTAAAGCTGCTGCATCAGAATCCGTTTTCGAAATATGGGGTGATGGTGAACAGAAACGTTCATTTTGCTATATTAATGATTGCGTGGAAGGTGTGATCCGTATCATGAAATCAGATTATAACAAACCTCTCAACCTGGGTTCCGAAGAGATGATCTCAATGAATGACTTTGCAAGACTTGTGATGGAAATTGCGGACAGAAGTCTGCCTCTGAAGCATATCGCAGGACCAGAAGGTGTCCGCGGAAGAAATTCTGACAATAGTCTTATTGAGGAAGTGCTTGGCTGGAAGCCTTCTATTTCTTTATCCGTTGGAATAGAAAAAACATACAGATGGGTCAAAGAACAGGTAGAAGCAGAAAAACATACCGGCATCAATACCTCTGCATACAGCGAATCAACAATAGTAGCCACTGAAGCATCGAATATTAATGATTAAAGAAGAGAATTATAGCTGGAATAACTGGGCAGGAAATCAATCCTGTATTGCTGAAAATTATTTTGAACCGGAAACTGAAGAACAGATCATAGAAATAGTCTGTTTCGCAGAAAAAAACAAAAAAAAGATTCGTGTAATCGGTTCAGGACATTCCTTTTCTCCCATTGCTATCAGTAATGAGATTCTGGTTTCTTTAAAAAACTACCGGAAACTAATTTCGGTGGGAAAAGACTCTGTTACCTGCCAAGGTGGAATGTATCTGCATGAACTGTATACTATTTTAAAAGCAAACACATTATCCTTTCCCAATTTTGGAGTTATTAATAAACAGACAGTTGCCGGTGCATTAGCAACAGGTACGCATGGCAGTGGCTTAAAACACCGAAGCCTTTCGGCGCAGATTGAAAGATTACGCATGATAACAGCATCAGGAGATCTTTTGGAAATAAATAAAGAAACAATATTGAAGATCGGGAACAAAAACCTAAATATATTGGAAGCCGCGTCCTTATCGCTGGGTTCACTTGGAATAGTTACAGAAATAACATTAAAATGTGAACCACTATTCTATCTGAAATCAGAAGAGTCTGTTATTGAATTTGATGAATTCCTTGAGTCTATGGATGATTATGCCAAACGCTATGAATATTTTAAGGCATGGTGGTTTCCACACACAGATAAAGTATATCTGTTCAGAGCAGAGCGGGTAGAAAAAGAACAATACAGCGAAAAAAGCAAATGGGAAAACTATACCCGGGAACAAAAAGACAGAGATCTCCAAATTGATACCTTAACCACTCCCCTATTCATAAAGAGTAATGCGGACCCTTCCCTGATCCCGGAAATCAATGCCTACTGTCTTGATTATTTCTTCACGCCACGCACAAAGATTGGAAATAGTTTTGAAATATTGGTACATGATGAAACAATACCAATGGTAGTTTCAGAATATGGACTACCGATACCTGACGGCATTCACAAAAAGGCATTAAAAGAATTCAGAGATACTTTGGAACATACTGAACACAAGGTTCATTTCCCCGTAGACCTTCGTTACACTGCTGCCGAAGAATCATGGCTCAGCCCCTCCTACCAAAAAGATACTTTTTATATTGGTATGTGTGTGCGTGAATACCGTGAGAAAAAAATACACCCGTCTATGCAGTTATTTTTTGATGTTATGAAAAAATATAATGCCTCTCCTAATTGGGGAAAACTTTCAGATCTGTCAAAATCGGAATTAGAAGAAAGGTTTCCAGGAATAAATGATTTCCGGGAACTACGAAACAACATAGACCCCAAAGGAGTTTTCTTGAACGAATTTATTAAAAGTATTTTCTAAGCCTTAGAACAGATAGTCCTAAAAAACAAAAAAACTGTGAAATCTAGATTTCACAGTTTTCATATTACATTGATTGTAATTGCGATCCGGACGGGATTCGAACCCGCGACCTCCGCCGTGACAGGGCGGCATTCTAACCAGCTGAACTACCGGATCAATTTTTTTTTAAAGAAATTGATAAAACTTCGCGATCCGGACGGGATTCGAACCCGCGACCTCCGCCGTGACAGGGCGGCATTCTAACCAGCTGAACTACCGGATCAATTTTTTAAAGAAATTGATAAAACTTCGCGATCCGGACGGGATTCGAACCCGCGACCTCCGCCGTGACAGGGCGGCATTCTAACCAGCTGAACTACCGGATCATTTTTGTGTAAGAACGTCGTTTCTTTTTCGTGGTTGCAAAATTACACCTTTTTTTGTTAACTGCAAATTATTTTAAAAAAAATACCTTCCAATACTGGAAGGCATTCATTATCAAACTTATTTTTTTATAAGTGTGCGCTTAATTTCTCAGCGATTACCTCTTTTGGAGTAACACCTACTAATTTATCTACTACTTCACCGTTCTTAAAAATAAGAACTGTAGGGATATTTCTGATTCCATACTGCATTGAAATTTCCTGGTTGTTGTCTACATCCACTTTCCCTACTACTGCTTTTCCTTCAAAATCTGAAGCCACTTCTTCGATGATTGGTCCCAAAGTTCTGCATGGTCCGCACCATACTGCCCAGAAGTCTACTAATACCGGTTTATCAGATTTTAAAACCGTATCCTGAAATGAGCTGTCCGTAATTTCTAAAGCCATTTTGTTTCTTTTATTTTAATTAATATTATATTCTCGTTCAATTCTTCTATTGAATGTTCAAAATTACGATTTTTACATCATAAGACTATCTATGCTCAACATTAGTTTTTTCTATAGCATAGTCACTTGAAATTTCCTTTAAGGCTGTTACTAAAGCATCAATCTCTGCTTTTGTTGTCATATGGCTGAAAGAAATACGTAATGGTGTACAATGATCCATTTCATCTTCAGAAAGCACCATCATCATTACCATTGATGGCTTGGAGGCTCCGGAAGAGCACGCACTACCCTGAGAAATGGCAATTCCTTTCATATCCAGCTGAAGACCTATCAATGGGTTCTTATAAGGTAATAATGCACTTAATACCGTGTAAAGGCTGTTTTCTTTTTCAGCACTTCTTCCGTTGAATTTAATCCCTTCTATTTCTGCAGAAAGTCTTTCTATAGCATAGTCTTTAATTTTCTGCATATGGTTTGTATATTCTTCCATATGATTCAGAGAAAGCTCTAATGCTTTACCAAGGCCAACAATACCGCAAACATTTTCTGTCCCTGCCCTAAGGCTTCTTTCCTGAGGTCCTCCGGTAATGATTCCTTTTAGCCCTGTTGCTTTTCTGATAAACGCAAAACCTGAACCTTTAGGCCCATGAAACTTATGAGCACTGCATGAAGCAAAGTCTACAGGAATATCAGAAAGATCAAGGTTCATATGAGCCATGGTCTGTACCGTATCTGAATGGAACAGTGCATGATATTCTTTGCATAGCTGCGCTACCTTTTTAAGGTTGATGATATTTCCTATTTCGTTGTTGGCATGCATTAAGCTTACCAACGTTTTTTTATCTGAGGATTTTAATAATTCCTCTAATTTAGAAAGGTCAATATCTCCTTTTTCATTAGGACGGATATAGCTTACCTCTACTCCCTTTCTGCTTTTCATATCCAGAATACTTTCAGAAACACATTTGTGTTCCAAAGGAGAACTGATGATCCTTTCTACTCCAAGGTGTTCTACGCTGGATTTAATGATCATATTGTTTGATTCCGTTCCACATGAAGTGAAAATGATTTCAGCAGGACTTACATGAAGATAGTCTGCAACCTGTCTTCTTACATTTTCAATAAGTATTTTTGCTTCCTGGCCAAAGCTGTGAGTGGAAGATGGATTTCCGAAATTCATCTTCATCGTACCAACCATTGCGTCTATTACTTCTTCTGCAAGAGGAGTAGTGGCGGCATTATCTAAATATATTTTATCCATTATTATTTTGAATATTTTAATTCTACGGAGTTAAATTGGTAATCTGAAGGAACTGCAAAAACAAACCACGGATTAGAAATCACCTGAATTTCCATTCCCCCGGAAGGTTCTCCGGCAGGAACTTCCACATACAGGATGTTATTGCTTACATACACCGTTTTAATCTCTGTAATTCTGTGACTTCCTGACCTGAAACTTCCCAGGTTATAGAGAACAACTTTCTTATTTTTTGGAAATTTCGGGTAATCAATAGCCGGTTCTTTTTCCATATCTATAACACCAAAGCTTTGTCTGATGCTGTTCTGGAAATCTTTTTCGTCTTTAATAATTCTGAAACCAGCCTGGTCTGCGCCTCCCTGAGACTCAGAAACAAGAATTTCTACGCTTTTCTGCATACCTGAAGCCTTTTGGGATGGTGTATTTGTACAGCTCATGAGCATTGCAGCAAATACAGTTAACAGCCTTTTCATTTTTTATACTTTTATCATCCAAAATTAATGAAAAAATTGGTAATGTCCCTCATTTGCCCATTTCAACATTGGCCGATCTCCGGAAGTATCACCAAATGCAATAATTTTATCATATCTGGAATCGTTTATTTCTTCTTTTATTCTTACCAGTTTTTCTTTTCCGTTGCAGTTTTTACCTATAAAATTTCCTGTGAAAACCCCGTTTTTAAACTCTGCCCGCGTAGAAACAAGCTGCATTTTCAATTCTTCGGCAAAAGGTTTTACCCAGATATCCAAAGAAGCAGTAACCAATAAACTCTGTATATTATTCCTATCGATATTTTTTATAAAGTCGAGTGCATTTTCCCTGACAATTTGAGGATAATGGTGTTCAAAAAACTGTTTAGACTTCATTTCTATTTTTTCCTGGGTCTGTCCTTTCAGAATAGATCCTATAAAACTTTTTTTCACCTTTTCGGTTTCAGCAAGTTTTAGCTTCAGTAAAATAAAAAGAGGAACATGCTTTAAAAATTGTATTCTGTACTTTGTAGAATCGTAAAACTTCAGATACATAAACATGGTATCTTTATACGTCAGCGTTCCGTCAAAATCAAAACAATACAATTTTTTCATTTTTTTAAAGCTTTAATTTTTTAAATATAAATTCAGGGATATTCCTGATAATCATCATGATAATACTCCAGATCGGCAAAACATATGCCACATTATTCTGCTTTTTGAAGGCTTTATAAATACAGGCAGCAGCTTGTTTGGGGCTTGCCGTCAGCTTAGGATTTAAAGGCAGGCCTTCTGTCATTTTGGTAGCCATAAATCCAGGTTTTACTGTCAGAACATGTACTTTTTTATCAAAAAGGAAATTCCTCAGACCGCTTAAATACGCTGTAAAAGCAGCTTTTGCACTTCCATAGATAAAATTACTCTGCCTTCCCCGGTCTCCGGCTACTGATGAAAGCCCGATAATCGTTCCCGATCTCCTGTTTTCAAATTTATGAGCAAAATAGTTCATCACAGGAATAAGCTTTGAATAATTGATCCCGATAATACGCTCAGTATTTCTGTTATCATAAAGCCCTTCTTCTGTTCCTTCTCCCAAATATCCCACGGCACAAAATAATACATTTGAATTGATATTATCAAATCTGTTGTAATCAATTTCTTTCATAAGATCCAGCTCAACAACTTCAGACTGTTGCAGAAACTTGACATCTAAATGTCTTGCAAATCTTTCTGTAGTTTCTTTATTTGAGGTAAAAAGATAGATTTTTTCAAACTTTTCGCCTTCCTGAAGTGCTTTTTCCACAAAAGCCTGTGCCACCTCAGATGTACTTCCCAGAACTATCATTATGAGTTGTTATTTAAGATTCTTTTGTGCTGTAAAGACACAAATTTAGAGTTTCTAATATTTTTCAGGTAGTTGGTCAGTGATGATCTGCTCATACTGTCTTTGGTAAGATAAATTCTTCCCCCAAACTCCTGAACGATGCTGTCCAGCTGATCTACCAGCTTTTTAAGCTTTGAATTTACTTTAAAATCCAGAGCCAGTGTATAGCCTTCTACAGGAAATGAATTATAAGCCTGCGGATTATTTTTTCCAAAAAGCTTTAGTACAGCCAGGAATGACCCGTTGCCACTTTTAGCAATCGTTTCAAGGATTTTTTTCATCCCTTCTTTTCCGGCTTCCTTAGGAATGACCATCTGATATTGTATGAACCCGGATTTCCCATAGATTTTATTCCAGTCATTAATGGCATCTAACGGATAAAAGAATGTTTCATAATCAATAAAACTTTTGACTTCCTTCCTGGATTGTTTTTTATAATATAACCAATTGAAGATTTTTACTGTCAGGGCATTCAGCACAAATCCCGGAAAATAAAAAGGAACAGTAGGCTGTAGTTTTTTCTTTAATCTAAGAGGTGTTTTCGCTAAGTTTTGGGGAAGTTCGTGCTGAAAAGCATGCTCCCCTCTCATGAGAATACTTCTGCCGATATTTTTCCCTTTTTGAAGACAGTCTATCCACGCTACCGTATACGTCCAGTTTTCACTTTCATCAAACAGTCTGAAAATTTCATCCAGATTATCTGCTTTAATACTTTCCTGACGAATGTAAGCGGATTCTATATTTTTAAGCTTAAATTTTGCGGTGAGAATAATTCCGGTAAGACCCATTCCGCCAATCGTTGCCCAAAATTTTTCTGAATTCTCTTCTCTGGAGCAGGTAATAATCTCTCCACTTTCGGTCATCAGTTTAAACTCTATGACATATTCTGAAAAGCAGCCTTCTGCATGATGATTTTTACCATGAACATCGGAAGCGATGGCTCCGCCTACCGAGATAAATTTTGTTCCGGGTGTCACATAGAGAAAGTATCCCTGGGGCACTGCTATTTCAAGTACATCTGAAAGCAACACCCCGGATTCGCATTCTATCACTCCGTTTAAACGGTCAAAACTGATGAATTTATTTAATTTTTTAGTAGAAAATATAGTTTCTCCCAATGAGGCATCTCCATAGCATCTTCCGTTACCTCTTGCAATAACCTCATTATGATCAAGAACAAACTCTTTTATTTTTTTGAAGCTGTCTTCAGATCTCATCTCTTTTTCCACTACCGGGAAATTCCCCCAGTTGGTAACCTTCTGTGTGAAATTCGGCTTCATTTCTTAAAGTAAATTTGAATTAAAAATGCAGCAACCCAAAGTAATAGGGTTACCTGTATATAACGGTCTCTATAGACAATCTTGGTAGGAGATTCTGTTCTGTTGTATACCAGGGTTTGCTGAAGATATCTCAACAGAGCAAATACGACAAAAATGACCGTATAAAATACTCTTTCATGAAATCTTGCCTGCACTTCCGGTGAAAGGGTAAACATCAGATAGCAAACAATGGCCAATGTTATGGAAATAGACAGTGCAATATCTGCAAACTGTACATTATATCCATCCAGTGCCTTTCTTGTCTTTCCGGAAACCTGAGCATTAATAAGCTCTCCTCTTCTCTTTCCGATGGCTAATACCAATGCCAGTACAAATGTTAACAGAATAGCCCATTGTGAAATGCTGATTCCTGTAATATAACCACCAGCCAAAACCCGCAGTACAAATCCTATCGCAATAATAAAAATATCAATGATAGGAACATGTTTCAGCCTGAATGTATACGCAAGGTTCATCACCACATAAAAGCTTATGATGGCTCCAAATTTCCATAAATTTTCATGGAAATAAAACTGCGCAAGAAATACAAGGGCAATATCTGTGATCACCAGCCCTAGAAGAATTCCTATTGCTTTTGATTTTGAGATCGCTCCACTCGCCAGGGGTCTTCTCCTTTTTTCAGGATGCTTTCTGTCTGCTTCAATGTCATTATAATCATTCAGAATATAAACAACGCTGGCTGCTAATGAGAAAATAACAAAGGCAAAGATACTTTTAGAAAGTAAGTCTATATTGGTAATATTACCTGAGAAAAACAGAGGGACAAATACAAAAAGGTTTTTCACCCATTGCTCCACACGGAGCAGTTTAAGATATTTCTTCATTTATGTTGTTTCAAATACAAAAATAGCAAATTCAAAATTGACAGCATAAAAATACAAAAAAAACCGCCGGGGCGGTCTTTTACGAAAATATTTATATGTTAAATTAATTATTGCCCTTGTTTGGCATCATTAATCATTTTTTCATTGGCAGTAATGGCAAATTCCACTCTTCTGTTTTTAGCTCTTCCTTCATCAGTATCATTGCTGGCAACCGGCATATTTTTACCTTCACCTTTTGTGAACATTCTGCTGTTTGCTATTCCTTTTCCAGATAAATAAGCTTTTACAGCATCTGCTCTTCTTTGGGAAAGCGCCACGTTGTAAGCATCTTTACCTACGCTGTCTGTATGTCCGTAGATATTGATATTCGTATCCGGGTTATCAGCCAATACCTTAGCTAGCTTATCCAGGTTGGTTTGTGCTACAGAAGTAAGATTTGAAGAGTCGAAAGCAAAGTTTACAATACTTTCATTCATCGTTACTTTAATACCATCCCCTACTCTTTCAACCTGAGCTCCCGGTAAAGTTTCTTTAATATCTTTAGCCTGCTTATCCATTTTGTTACCGATAACGTTACCTGCAACTCCACCGATAATACCACCTAATACAGCACCAATAGCTCCATTACCTCCTTTACCTACATTGTTACCTAAGATACCTCCCAATACAGCTCCTGATGCAACACCTACTGCTGTACCTCTCTGTTGGTGGTTTGAATTCTGAACCGCTTCACAACTTGTTAATAACAAAGCTGATGATAAAAAAAGGGCTCCTACGTATGTTTTATTAAATTTCATTTTTTTGATCTTGTATGTTGATAAATTATTTCATTCCAGCTCTTTCGAAGTTGTAAACAACTTTCACATTTTCTCCATCAAACGGAACATCCTGTTCAAGAGAAAACTGATCCGTAGTCTGGCTCACTAATGTCAGCGTATATCCTGCTGTATTTTGTTTTGCTTTAGTACCTGCGGCAATTTTTTTAAACATAAATGTGTTACCATTTTTCACTTCAAACTTGATAGGTTGTGTAATAGCCGGACAATTTCCACCACCGTTTAAGGTATAAGCTCCTGTCCAGTTATTAGGAATCAGTCTCCAATGACTTCCTACAAAACACTGAGCATCTGCTCCTTCGTCGAAAGGCTTAATTTTAAATCCTTTATCGTAATTTACGCTAACAATCTGCCAATCTCCTTTCATCTTAAGGAAATCTCCTTTTTGATCCTGGGCTGTAGCCGCTTTATTCACTGAGGAACAAGACACTGCAAAAATGGATGTTCCTAACATCCCTGCAAGTAGTAACTTTTTCATTTTGTTGTTTATTATTTTGTTAGTATAAAGTTACAAAAAACCGTGCCAAAATTGAAAATAAAAAATAAAAAAAGTCCGAAAATTTCGGACCTTTTATGGTTTAGCCTTAAATACAGGTAGATAAACTATTTTTTAACAGTCTTTTTTACGGATTTCGAAGGCTTAGTTTTAGTTGATGATTTACCGTTATAAAAGTTGGTGTAAGCATATTCTGCAGCTTTTGTCACATCAATAACACCTCCTGCCTGAGAATAATCAGTAAATCCGTTTTCTGTATTGGGGTTGCTGCTTTTCACAAGTGATTCTATAACCTGGTAAGGTTTAAGATCCGGCATATACGCCAATAAAATGGCTGCAGCTCCCGCTACAACAGGTGAAGCCATAGAAGTTCCCTGAAGATACTTATATTCGTTTTTAGGAACGGTAGAATAGATTTCTTCTCCCGGAGCAAAAACATTGACCATTTTTTTATTATAGTTTGAGAAACTTGCTCTCAATGCATTATTCTTATTGGTACTCGCTCCCACCACAAGAACATTGCTTACGAATGGTTTTTCATCAGCAACATTTTTAAAATTGGTAGGAAATGCCAGGTGTTCTGCTACATCTTCATTTTCGTTACCGGCAGCTTTTACCAAGAGTACGCCTTTGTCTTCAGCATATTTAAAAGCATCCCAGACTACATTTTTACCCGGAGAAACAGGTTTTCCAAAGCTCATATTCAGAACTTTAGCCCCGTTATCTACAGCATATCTGATGGCATTGGCAACGTCTTTATCTCTTTCATCTCCATTAGGAACTGTTCTTACAGACATAATCTTTGCTACCTTGGAAGCTACACCATACTGAATGACATTCCCTTGTGGAAGACCGGCAATAATTCCGGCTACGTGAGTTCCGTGCTCTGCATCAGGTCCCTCATAATGGTTGTTACCATAGTTTTTTTGTGAATAGTCGTCATAGTTATCTCCTACGATTTCTTTTCTTGTATCATAGCTGAGATCATACTGCTTGGATTGTGGAGCGTAATAATCAATAGCTTCTTTCATCTGTTCTTTGATCAGCTTCTCAAATTCTGCAGAAGATTTCCCTTTGAACTCAGGGCTTTGAGATACCTGGCCCAGCACTTGAAATGCGATAGCATCTTTTTGTTCAGTAGGTGCTTTGATCGCTGAAATAGTTTCTGCTGTCACGGCTTTTCCCCCAAGTAGTTTTACCATATTCGGGATCAGCTCATTAATCATGGAATACGTCTGGAAATTCTGTTTTGCCTCTATGCTTTTTTTAGTGAAAAGCTCTTTAGCTTTCATATACATAGCAAAGTCTTCCGGCATTTTAGCCTGATTGGCTTTATTTTTTGTAGAATCATCCCCTTCAAAAAGCGGCTTATATTTAGCAACAACTCTTGTTACTTCCATATTATCAATATCTACATCACCATTTTTGCCACCGATAAAGTTCCATCCGTGTACATCATCAATATATCCGTTGCTGTCATCATCTTTTCCGTTACCAGGAACTTCATTAGGGTTTGACCATAGGTTTTTCACCAATCCAGGGTGATCAACCTGTACGCCACTGTCTAAAACCCCTACTACAACAGTTTTAGGTTTTAAACCTTTAGACTCTAAATATTTATAGGCGTTCGCCGTGTTCACACCATATACTTTTGAAGTGGAAAAATCTTTATGATACCATGTCATCAGATCTTTATCCTCTTTCGGATCAATACTTTTAGCGCTAGACTCCTGTGCATAAGAGAAACTAAAACCTGCTAAAAAAACAGCAGCTAATAATACCTTTTTCATATGTTGATATTTATTTTTTCTAAAGTCATACAACCGTCATCTTCATTTACCTTCCGGCAATTTGCATTAATACGATTGTTTAATACTCTTTAAATAAGTAAGAGATTCCGGCCCTTTGTTACAAATAAGATCCAGGACGGATAAATCTTTCAAAAACCCGAATTTATCTGAGAACGTCTGGTAATATTCTTCCATTTCAAATTCGGAAGGATGTTTTGCCGAGAACTTTTCTCTGAAATTAATGCTTTCAGGATTTTTGATATATTCTTCATTCAAAGAGTGTGCCTTTTCTGTTTTAAGTATCTCTTGGATCACCTCTAACCCCTTAAGGTTAAAATCGAGAAGGAACTTTTCTTTCAGATCAAATATTTTTCTCAGTTTATCTTCATAGTATTCAAAATAGGGGGAACTTTGATACGCAGTCTTGATGGACTTCCAGTGAAGATTTCTAAAGTCTTCCCTGTAGGAGATCTCCATATCTTTCATTTCTCTTTTCCCATTATGGTTCATCGGGATAATCAGTGACAGTTTCCCATTAGCCCCATAAATATTGGCTCTGTTTCTATACGTCTGCTTTGGAAAATTTTCAAACTGTTCAAATACAACTTCATTTTCAGCCTCTAAAAACACTGAAAACCATGACACCGGCGGCAGATAAAATACCGGCAATAAAACATTCTTCATATTCATAATGCAAAAATGAAGTATTTTTTCAAATACTTCATTCTATTTTAAGTTTAATTTTATTTATAACTCGTCTTCAGTTTTGTTCTTTCTGAATAATTTCACGAAATATTCCCATCCGAAGAATAATATTAAAATCATTGCTGCAATCCACCAGTATGAAGTTTTATTGGCTTCTCCAGTATTGGTTGCTTTAAACATTCTATCCCAACGAACCTTGAATGGTGCCTGATACGTAGAGCTGCTGTCTGAGAAAGCTCCCTGAAGGCTCATCCATGTAAACATTGGTTTTCCGACAATATTTTCTTCCGGAACGAATCCAAAGAATCTTGCGTCTAGCGAAGCATCTCTGTTATCTCCTACCATCATATAGTAATCCTGCTGGATGGTATATTGATTGGTTTCTTTTCCGTTGATAAAGATTTTTCCGTTCTTTTTTTCCAAGCTGTTGTGCTCATATTCTGAAATGATCCATTGGAACATAGGAAGTGTCTCGTTATTGATCGCTACTACATCTCCTTTTTTAGGAATTCTTACCGGCCCATACCAGTCGGCATTCCATGGTTTGTTGATAGGAAAAATAGACTGTGTAGTATCAATTTTTGTTTTAAGTTCATCCTTATAATATACTGCGGCTTCTCCTTTTGCAGAAACATCTTCCTTCATATCAATTACCTGAGGAAGTTCTTTGATTTCTTTAGCCGTTTTATCTGTCAGTCCCTGGAAAGCATAAAGGTATCCTCCGTTATTCTGCTGTAATTCCTGAACCGGCAAGAAACCATACGCCTTATATAAAGCCGGAATGTCCAATTGGCTTCCAGTGGTTACGATATATCTGTGCTGTATTTCCTGGTCTCCTAAAATAGTTTCAGGTTTCCCATTAACAAAAAGCCTTCCGGCTCTCATTTCGAAAGTATCTCCTGCTGTAGCCACACATCTCTTTACATAAGGGTCTTTTCTGTCTATTGCAGTATGCACAGAGTCACGGGGATAGTTGAATACAACTACATCATTTTTTTGTGGCTTATTAAACTGCAGAATTCTTGTATAAGGTAATTTTACCCCGTCTACATAAGATTTTGGATCATCCTTTGGATTTCCTTTTTGTCCTGTATCTGTAATGGTTCCCTGAAGGAAAGGTATTGCTAAAGGACGCATTGGAAGCCTGTATCCATAGCTCCATTTATTTACGAAAAGGAAGTCACCTACCAATAGTGTTCTTTCCATCGAGCCTGTAGGAATTCCGAAAGGCTGGGTTACAAAAACGTGGATGATAGTTGCAAAAACCACGGCAAAAGTAATAGATCCCAAAAATGTATCTTTCTTTTTATCGCTTTTTTCTTCGTCTGTAAGAAACAGGTCATTGGCATTTTCGTCTTCAAGTTCTGTATCTTTAGAATAGTTTACCGTAGCCATATAGATAAACGGCAGGATCACTGTAAGGATCTGGTCCTTGAAAAGAGTTTTCCCGAACTTCTTCATTAAGTAAAGATGAAAAACAGACATCATAATAGGGCCTACAATTGGCATATAAGACAGAATTGCCCACCATTTCGGATGTTTTGTTTCTTTAAGAATAATGAAATAATTATAGAAGGGTATAAATGCTAATAAAGGGCTGTACCCCATTTTTTTAAACAGCTTCCATGTTGAAATCCCCATTAATATGGATAAAATGAGAACATATACTGTATAAGTTAAAAAATAATTCATAAATTTTTTTGCCTATTCTGATAATATAAATGATAAAATGATGAGTAATAAATGATCACAGCTTTTCCGCTATTACAATTCACTATTCATCATTTCTGTTATTTGTCGCAATTTAAAGAATTTGTTACAAATTAAAGCCCTAAAACGTCTTTCATTGCAAAATTCCCTTTCTTGTCTTTAATCCACTCTGCAGCTACTACTGCGCCTAATGCAAATCCGTTTCTGTTAAAAGCCGTATGCTTAATCTCAATTTCATCTACTTCACTTCTGTAAAACACACTATGGGTTCCCGGCACTTCATCTTCACGTACCGCAAAAATCCCAAGCTGGTCTCCCTGAGTTTCTTCCAGTTTCCATGCTTCAAATTTCGGGTTGTTTTTAATAATACCTTCTGCAATGGAAATAGCCGTTCCGCTGGGTGCATCTTTTTTATGGATATGATGAATTTCCTCAAGCTGACAAGAGTATTCATCAACGTTTTTCATGAGATCGGCAAGCTTTTCGTTTAAAGCAAAGAATAAGTTTACTCCTAAGCTAAAGTTTGAACCGTATAAGAATGCTGTTCCGTTTTCAACAGCTAATTTTTCTATTTCCTCTTTTTTCTCCAGCCATCCTGTCGTTCCGCAGATGACAGGAATTTTATTTTCAAGACAGGCTTTAATGTTATCAAAAGCAACTTCCGGAAGGGAAAACTCAATGACAACATCAGGATGATTAAGATTTTCAGCAGTTGGAGTTTCCTTAAGGCGGGCCACTACTTCATGACCTCTTTTTTGTGCGATCTCATCAATGATCTTCCCCATTTTGCCATAGCCAACTAATGCTATTCTCATACTGTTATTTTTGTTTTATAATTTTACCATAATAGCCATATCAGCTTTATGGTATACTTTTTTTGTATTAAAATCTGTAGCTTAAACTCAATCCTGTTTTCGGCTGATCATAACCATACTGATCCTGAATAACAGCCGGTTTAAAGGATAAATCCGGGTCATGTCTGCTTTCATAAAGATGGGCATCTACTACGGCATCTACAATATTAAGGATATAAATTAGTCCTGTAATAGCAATAGCATAATCCCTTTGTCTTTTTGCTCTGTCCTGAACATTTCCCAAGGCCTTTTTATCCAGCCACGGATGGGTATCTACAAATTCGTTAGGCGTCCCGTTGAGCTTAGCAATATAATACTCACGGTATTTTTTATACTGGTTGTCATTCCATACGGCAATACCTACTCCGGCTCCTACTGCTCCCCATACAATTGGAATTTTCCAGTATTTTTTATTGTAGTACTGGCCTAGCCCCGGGAACACGGCTGAATACAATCCGGCTCTGGTAGGGTTCAATTTCAGTGTTTTTTTGGTTGGTCCATTGGCTTTCTCCAGATCCTCAATGATCTTAGCTTCAGTTTTCCCAGGTTTTACAACAGGGAGTATTTCGGCTTTTGGAGGACTTTGTAACCGAACAGTATCAATAGGGCCGACTTGTGAATAAGCCAGCACCGTAAGATTCAGGAAAAATGTGAAAAATATTTTCTTCATTATTTAATATGGGACAAAATATATTCCAATTCTTCTTCATTTTTGAAGTCCAGAACAATTTTACCTTTTTTACCGTTTCCAGAAGCTTTGATTTCTACTTTTACATCAAGGATATCAGCAATGGTCTTCTGGGCTCTTTTATAATTATTGGAAAGCTCTGCAGTTACTTTTTTCGCTGCCGGAGATTTTGGATTCTTCAATGCTGTTGCAGCCTGCTCAGCCTGACGCACATTTAATTTTTCTTTGATGATCAAATCAAACAGGATCTGCTGATTTTCTTCATTTTCAAGACTGATGATCGCTCTCCCATGTCCTGCAGAAATTTCACCACTTCTGATGGCATTCTGAATATCCGGATTCAGCCTCAGCAATCTGATGGAATTGGTAATGGTACTTCTGTCCTTTCCAATTCTCTGGCTAAGGTTTTCCTGAGTAAGGCCAATTTCTTCTAAAAGCCTTTGATAAGTTAAGGCTATTTCTATGGCATCAAGGTCTTCTCTCTGGATATTTTCAACAAGAGCCATCTCAAGAAGCTCCTGGTCATTAACTAAACGGATATATGCAGGAATAGTTGTTAACCCGGCAATTTTAGTTGCTCTGTAACGTCTTTCCCCGGATATGATCTCAAACTTTTCGCCATCTTTTCTTAAGGTAACCGGTTGAATTACGCCTAAATTTTTGATAGACTGGGCCAGTTCATTTAATGCTTTTTCATCAAAATAAGTTCTTGGCTGTGTCGGGTTTGGGTAAATATCCTCAAGTGCTACTTCTACAATATTTCCAACAAACTTATCTGCTCCTTCATCCGTAGCAGAATTGACACTCGCTTTGGATTCAGCACTTAAAATGGCTCCTAAACCACGTCCCATAGCTCTTTTCTTGTCCTTCATAGATATAATTGATAAATGATGTTTGATAAGTGATGACCAGCATTACTTAGGGTCCATTTATTTATTAATTTAATTTTTTATTAAATTTTCGTTTCTCAAAAGAACTTCTTCAGCCAACTGAATGTACTGAACGGCTCCTTTACTTTCAGCATCATAATTAAGGATACTTTCTCCAAAACTTGGAGCTTCACTCAATCGTACATTTCTGCTGATAATGGTTTCAAAAACCATTTCCGGGAAGTGTAAGTTCACTTCTTCCACAACCTGGTTTGATAATCTCAATCTGCTGTCATACATTGTCAGAAGAAGACCTTCTATATCAAGATCTTTATTGTGGATCTTCTGAACGTTTTTAACGGTATTCAGAAGTTTTCCCAATCCTTCTAATGCAAAATACTCACACTGGATAGGAATAATCACTGAATCTGCAGCGGTAAGGGCATTCACGGTGATGAGCCCTAAACTTGGTGCACAATCGATGATAATGTAGTCATAATCATCTCTCACACTTGCCAATGCTTTTTTCAGCATATACTCACGATCTACTTTGTCTACCAATTCAATTTCTGCTGCTACCAGGTCAATATGTGACGGAACAATATCCAGATTCGGAGTTGCTGTTCTTTTGATACAGGCTCTTGTATCTGCACTATGCTCCAGTAGATTGTAGGTAGAATACTGAACATCTTCCACTCCCAGCCCGGACGTTGCATTTGCCTGGGGGTCAGCGTCGATGATTAATATTTTTTTCTCCAATACTCCTAATGCTGCTGCTAAGTTTACAGCGGTGGTTGTTTTTCCAACTCCCCCTTTTTGATTAGCAATACCTATGATTTTTGCCATTATTAGAACTTTAAGTTTCAAAAATACACTTTTTTCTTTGCTCCCGATGAATGGCTAAAATCAAAATTGAGTTAAAATACTGTTAATAAGTATTTTAGCGATTAAAAAAATTATCCACAAAAAAAAATCTTTGTGGATAACTATTTAAAATTCGTTTTCTATGGTGATTAATCAAACTTCATTGAGATGGGAAATTTGAAATAACTTCTTACGGATTCTCCTTTTTTATTTTTTGCAGGAATCCATTTCCCATTTTTAGAAATTGATTTAATTGTTCTTATTGCTTCATTGTTAAAATCCGCATTGGTTCCATTAGCTTTTACCCCTGATATTGTTCCGTCCATTTCTACAATAAAGGTAATTGTAGTTTTCATTACATCTTCTGCTTCAAATCCTGAGCTGTCGAAGTTGTTCATTACCTTGTTTCGGAATGAATCTATCCCACCCAGGAAGTTAGCTTCTACACTCAGTTCCGTTTCAATTTTTTTAGGATCTGTTTTTTCTACTACCGTCTCTGTTTTTATTGAAGGTCCGGTTCCTCTTCCGATAACCTGAGGAACAATCGGAACATATGATGTAGTTTCCGTTTCTTTTCCCTGTGAAGTTTGTACACTTGCTACTGCATTTACTTTGTCTACCTCCTCCGTTTTTTCATTTCTTACCACTGCTTTAGGCTCCGGTAATCTGTTATCATAAGTTTTTACTTTTTTGGTTGGAGTAGGTTTTACAGGGATAATTTTTACAGGAGCAACAGGCTCATCTGGTATTATCGGAGTAAAATCAA
Organism: Chryseobacterium sp. WG14; assembly: GCF_024586945.1. Lineage (NCBI taxonomy): Bacteria > Pseudomonadati > Bacteroidota > Flavobacteriia > Flavobacteriales > Weeksellaceae > Chryseobacterium > Chryseobacterium sp. WG14. Next base: position 132,580 of record NZ_JALCZD010000001.1, on the reverse strand, counting down.
TCACTACACCTCCTGGCTCCTTATGTGGTATATCTGTTTTAAATGCTGAAATTGCAAACGGGGTAATAGACACAGCTGCCAGCAGACTTACTCCTACAAAAAGGGCTTTGGTTAATATTCTATCTGATTCGTTTCTTAATGCATAAGCGCCGTATTCTTTATTGCGGTGCTCAAAAAGAACTTCGTTGAAGCGAAATTCCTGGTTTTGGTTCAGTTGTTTCATCACAATCTATTTAAACTGTTAATCATTATTAATTCATTAATTCTTATCGATAAGCATTAATACGATATCAAAATATCTGCCAAAAAATTATCAAAACAATATAATTTTAAAAAAAATTATGACAATATTCAATTTTAACATTTTCCAAATATTGTAATTGTTTAAAAACAGCGGTAAAACATATTCTATTTAAGAAAGAAACATCAGGAGAAGAATTAATGTGCATAGTAATCCCGGAGAGTTGATTATGATGGTGATATATAATGTTTAAAGGCAAAAAATAAAGCCCTGTATTGAATGCAGCACCAGACACTATAAATAAAATGAGCAGTGAATTAGTGCTCCCTCTTCAATTCAATATTATGGTAATGGCCGATTCATTTTACAACAGTATCCGGCAGCATTCAAATATTTTCGATTTTTTTTAACAAAAAAAGAGACCATCAATGACGGTCTCTTGTTATTTTATTTTCTAAAGTTTATTAGAATAATTCTTTTCTGATAATGTTCTGACTTCTTTCAGGACCTACAGAAACCAAATACACATTGATTCCTAAATACTTCTCGATAAACTCGATGTATTTCTGAGCATTGTCCGGAAGTTCATCATAACTTCTTGCTTTTGTGATATCTTCTCCCCAACCTGGTAAATCCTGGTAGATAGGTTCGTAGTTGTACAACTTCTCTGTTGATGAAGTGAAATAATCGATGATTTTTCCGTCTTCAGTTTTATAATGGGTAACGATTTTAAGGTTTTCAATTCCTGTAAGAACGTCTAATTTCGTAATAACCAGGTTATTGATCCCGTTAATCATACAAGCATGCTTTAAAGAAACAAGATCTAACCAACCTGTTCTTCTAGGTCTTCCTGTAGTAGCTCCGAATTCACCACCAATCTGTCTGATTTTCTCTCCTAATTCGTTATCCAGTTCAGAGGGGAAAGGTCCGTTTCCTACTCTTGTACAGTATGCTTTCGCTACACCGATCAAGTTCTGAAGTGAAGTTGGCGGAACACCTGCTCCTGTACAAACGCCTCCTGTAGATGGAGAAGATGAAGTAACGTATGGATATGTTCCAAAGTCGATATCAAGCATTAACGCCTGAGCTCCTTCAAACAATACATTTTTACCGTCTCTGATCGCTTCGTTCAATTCCAATTCCGTATCAACTATTCTGTCCTGAAGCCGCTTTCCGATTTCCAAATATTCGTTGTAAATCTCTTCAACGTCTAAAGTTGGTTTATCGTAATATTTTTCAAAAAGAGAATTTTTAACTTTTAAGTTCTTCTCAATTTTATCTCTTAAAATTTCAGGATTTAAAAGGTCTACCATTCTGATTCCTACTCTTGCAATTTTATCTTCATAGCAAGGTCCGATTCCTTTTTTGGTAGTTCCAATCTGAGTTCCTCCGTGTTCTTCTTCACGGTAAGTATCCAAAAGGATGTGGTAAGGCATAATTACATGTGCTCTTCTGCTGATAAAGATATGATCTGATCTTAAGCCTTTGCTCTCAATCTGACCAACTTCTCTAATGAAAGACTTAGGGTTTACCACTACACCATTCGCAATGATACATTTCCCTTTGCATTGAAGAACTCCTGAAGGAAGAAGGTGTAGAACGAATTTTTCATCACCCACATAAACCGTGTGACCAGCGTTATCTCCACCCTGGAAACGTACTACATAGTCTGATTTCGCTGATAAAACATCCGTGATTTTTCCTTTGCCTTCATCTCCGTACTGAAGACCTACAACTACATAAGTTGACATATTTTACTTTTGTTTTTAGATTCGTGCAAAATTACTTTTAAAAAATTGGGTGGGCAAATTATGAATGAATTTTATTTTTAGGTGAAGTGAAAATCATGGAATTATAAAGTTTTTATTTACTTTTAACAACCATGAAAGAAAAATTAAATAGAATCATTTTTCCATATTCTATAATTTCAATTACCTACTTTATATTTTTTTCAATAGCTTATTGGGTTCAATATAAATACTTAGAAATTGAAGATATATACTTTGGATATTGGTTACCTATAACAATTTCAGCTATAATTGTTTGGTTTATTCTACGAAAAAAACTTCAACAGCTTATCATTAGTGAAAAGCTTTACTCATTTACTTTATTCATAACCTGGATTCTATTAACGGCGTCAATTATAGCTTTCACATTTTATTTAAATAGAAAAAATGGAAAAATAACATCTTTAAATTATCCTGAAGAAATTTTTATACACCCAGCCACTATGTATTATTCCATTAAGAATGCAAAAATTGATACAAGTAATTATAAATTTTCTGTATCAAAATCAAGCGTAGACCGAGGAAATGAAATTGGGGTAGGATGCTATTACGTTTCCCCGCTTGTACATAAAGAAAAAACATTTCATGATTCTCATCAAGTATGGATTGGTTTATTAATTGGCAAAAAATTTAGCAATAGATATTTTGATGACAAAAATAAACAAGAACAGTTGATTGATAACTTTATTGACTCTTCTCAACTTCAATTCAACAAGCATCAGTTTAAAACAAAATTTCTTAAAAGAATGTCTATTGAAGAGATTGAAGATTATAAAAGAGGAATAGACAACACAGGGATAAATACTAATAACTTAGTAATTCTTCGAGAAGAAGCCGGAACTTATGAAACCAGGACCGGCACCAGCTTATATTGGTCAATTGTTTTACTTGCAGCTTCTAATATAGTTTGGTTTTTATTAACTGTCTTCAAAAGATTAAAAAAACAGAAGACCAACAATTTGCCATAATAAGTTTATATCATATTTCAATACATGCTTATTTGGTTATCTTTGATTACCTTATAATAAATTCACATGGCTTCATCCCGAAAATCAGCATTTCTTTCTTCAAAAATAAACAACGAGTCCCAGCTTTTCTGTACCCTGTTTTCTCCGGAAACAGCAAAAGCCACTCTGTTGATTGTTCATGGTATGCAGGAACACAGCGGAAGATATTCGGAGATCGCAGCCTATTTTGCTTCTGAGGGAATCGCAGTGTTAACGTATGATCATCTGGGACATGGGAAATCTGTAAAAGATGAAAAAGAGATTGGATTTTTCCAGCTTGAGAAACCGGATGAAAGATTAGTTGCGGATGCAGAAATGATAGCGGATTATCTTGCAGAACAATATCCTGATGTTTCTCATTTTATTCTTGGTCATTCTATGGGTTCTTTTATTACCCGCTGTCTTCTTCAAAAAGCAAGTGGTAGGTTTTCAGGTGCCATCATTACCGGAACCGGCGGTCCTTTACCCGGAATCAATCTATTAAAAGGATACTTATTTTTAGCCAATGCCATAGCTCCACATCACCGTACTTTTTTGAATTCTACTTTTACCAGGGTCAACAATAAGCAGTTTACAAAGGATAAAGATTTTGGAGATACAAGCTGGCTCAGTGTTAATCTAAGAAACAGGCGTAATTTTGAACAGGATAAACTTTGTGGGATTCCGTTTACAAACAATGCCTTCTATGCTTTATTCAGTATTTACAAAAAAGCTACCGCAAGAAACTGGGCTGATTTAATTTCCAAGACTTTTCCTTTTCTATTTGTAAGCGGGCAAGATGATCCTATTGGTGATTTTAGCAAAGGAGTGATGTATACTGTGGATCATTTAAAGACTGATGGTTTCCAGGATGTAAGTGTGGAGATCTATTCCGGAATGCGCCACGAAATTTTGAATGAGGAAATCAGAGAGGAAGTTCTGAATACTATATGTGACTGGATTTCAAAAAAAGGCGAATGAACGAACGAACGAACGAATGGGCTAAAGCCCATTCCTATTGAATATTCTCTTTGACGTTAGATTAAAATCTTACCTATTTTCCCAATTGATACATCTAAATAATGCATAAACATCTGCGAAATCTGTGAGATCTGCGAGAAATTTAAAATATCTTATTCTAAACAAACGAACGAACGGGCTGAAGCCCGTTCTATTGAATAATATTAGAATAAAATGTTACCTATTTCCCAATTGATAACATCTAAATAATGCATAAATATCTGCAAAATCTGTGGGATCTGCGAGAAATTTAAAATATCATATCCTAAACGAACGGGCTCAGCCCGTTCTATTGAATATTCTCTTTGACGTTAGATTAAAATCTTACCTATTTTCCCAATTGATAACATCTAAATAATGCATAAACATCTTCGAAATCTGTGGGAGAAATTAAAACAATCAAATCAATACCACTTCCCTATCCATTCCAATTTCCCTCAGGAAAACCTCATCGTGAGAAACCACCACCAAGGTTCCATGATAATCTTTAATGGTATTCGTTAAAATTTCTACATTCTGCAGATCCAGATTATTGGTAGGTTCATCAAGAATAATCATATCCGGAGTCTTATTACTGACAGAAAGCCCGCATAATAAAACTCTCAGGCGTTCTCCTCCACTTAAGACCCCACATTTTTTATCCCAGGTTTCCTTTCCAAACAAAAATCTGGATAATAAAGTTTTCACCTCGGATTCCTGCAATGCCTGATCATTGAATTTCTGAACAAAATCATAAATACTCAAATCGTTTTCAATCAGAGAGTATTCCTGATCCACATAAATACTGTTGAAATCTGCTCTTATAATTTTCCCTGCAGAAGGTTCTGTATTTCCAAGCAAGAGCTTTATCAGGGTTGTTTTTCCTGAACCGTTCTGACCTTTAAGAGAGATCCTTTCTCCGCTTCGGATTTCAAGATTTAGATTTTCTTTCCACAGTTTTTCTCCTCCATAGCTGAAATTTACCTCTTCCAGTGTCATTAAAATCTTACCGGAATGCAGGCTGGAGTCATTGAAGTTTACTTTCATCTGATCAGAATTCTTTAATGATGAACGTAAATCTCTCAGATTCCCGGAAATACCACTGATTTTTTCAGCATGAATATTTTTCAGTTTTGATGTGTTTTTTTCGGCATTGTTCCTAAGAGTATTCATCATAATCCTGGCGACACCGGACTTTTCCTGCTTCTGTTTTCCTCTGGCATCAAGCTTTTGTTTCCGCTCCAGGGTTTCCCGTTCTTTCTCTTTTGCTTTTTTCAAAGCACGCTCTTGGGCATGAATATCATTATGTAAAGCCTCCTCTTCAACTTCTTTTTGCTGGGTATAAAAGTCATAGTTTCCACCATACGTGGCAATTCCCTGATTGCTTAACTCAAAAATGGTATCCACCAGATTCAGTAATGTTCTGTCATGGCTTACAATAATTACTGTGGCGTTTGTTTTATCAATCAGATCATACAATAATTTCCTTCCCTCCATATCCAAATGATTGGTAGGTTCGTCCAGTATAATGATCTCCGGCTGATTGATCTGAATTCCGGCAAGGAAAATTTTGGTTTTTTGACCTCCGCTTAAATTTTCAAGCTTTTGGTTTAATTCAAAATCCCCAAGTCCCCAGTACTGTAAAGCATTTCGACTTCGTTCTTCAAGATCCCAGTCGTCATTCAGGATCTCAAAATATTTTTCATCAACATCTCCTTCCGTAATTTTCTGAAGGGCATATAGCTTTTGGTCTATCTTGAGACATTCTGCAATAGTGAGGTCATTACCATTTCCAAACAGTTGCGGAACATAGAAAATATCTCCATGGATATTTATATTTCCGTTTAGTGGCTGTAATTCATCAGCGATAAGCTTCAGCATGGTAGATTTCCCCATACCATTACTTCCCACTAAAGCAGATTTTGTTTGAGTTGGTATCGTTAGATTGATATGATTAAATAGCAGGTTGCCTCCCGGAAACCCAAAGGATATATTTTGTAGTAAAATCATGATTTCTTTCTTAAAACAATTAGGTAAACAACAGCAACTCCTTGGTTACTGCCTGATTAAGTCTGAAAGAAATTATATCCTACATGTCTGTATATTGGGTTTTGAAAGGACAAATATAGTAATTTCTTACTATTTCTTTATTTTACTGCCTAAAAAAGTGACTCCATTCTACGCAAAAATAAAATGCATTCTATACATGATAAACTGATAAGGATCATCTGCTGACTTATTATCTGCTTTTCTTCCATACATTAAACGGCCTATTTTTTTCACCTTGACAAAATTCATTTTCTTAATGCCAGGACTTGCTATATGCTTAAGAACTTTATCGGTTATCATTTAAACACACTGCGTCCACCATATGAACTCTATAGCTTTCAAATCTTGAAAACTCTCAAACTCATAAAAACAGGAAAGTATTTTAATCAAAAATCCGTAACTTTGCCAACTACTAAAAATTTTTATGGAAAGCATTAAAGTTCACGACAAAACTTTCGTTCCTTATTTGAAGGACGCCGAGATTCAGGAAATTGTAAAAGAGACAGCGTTAAGAATTTATGAAGATTACAAGGATGAAGTTCCTGTGTTCATTGGCGTTTTAAACGGAGTAATCATGTTCTTCTCAGATCTATTAAGGTATTACCCAGGTGAATGCGAAATTGCTTTCATTCAAATGAGTTCTTATGTGGGAACTGAGTCTACAGGGATTGTTTACCAAAAAATGGAACTGACTAAAGATGTAAGAGACCGTCACATTATTCTTGTTGAAGATATTGTGGATACAGGAAATACAGTGGAAAGTCTTTTCAAATACTTTAAAGAAACACAGCGCCCTAAATCTGTAAAACTGTCAAGTTTCTTACTGAAACCTGAGATTTATAAAAAAGATTTCAAATTGGATTATATTGGAAAGGAAATTCCAAATAAATTTGTTCTTGGTTATGGACTGGATTATGATGAACTGGGAAGAAACCTTCCTAATTTGTATCAGTTGGAAGACGGTCAAATCAACCATTAATGCCTATAGCTATCAGCTACTGGCTTTTAGCTTTAAATATTAAATCGAAATAAAAGTAAAATATTAACTAAATAAAGCCAAAAGCAAAAAGCAGGTAGCCAGAAGCAAAATGCCAATTGCCGGAAGCGAATCAAAATTATGATAAACATTGTTCTGTTCGGCCCTCCAGGAAGTGGAAAAGGAACCCAAGCTCAAAATCTAATCGAGAAATTCAATTTAAAGCAAGTTTCAACAGGTGATCTTTTCAGATACAATATGAAAAACGACACGGAGCTTGGAAAGCTGGCAAAGTCTTACATCGATAAAGGAGAACTGGTTCCGGATCAGGTAACAACAGATATGCTGATTGATGAGATCAGAAAGCCTACCGATACCAGCGGTTTTATTTTTGATGGTTATCCAAGAACTACTGCTCAGACGGAAGCTTTGGAAAAAATAGTTAAGGAAGAGCTGAATGACAAGATTGATATCTGTCTTGCATTGGTGGTAGAAGATAAAATTTTGGTTGAAAGACTTCTGAAAAGAGGAGAAACCAGCGGTAGATCAGACGACAGTAATGTAGAGATCATCGAAAACAGAATTAAAGAATATTATTCTAAAACGGCAGAAGTAGCCGAACTTTACAAGCAGCAGGGAAAATATGTGGAGGTAAATGGTGTAGGAGAAATTGATGAGATTTCACAAAAGCTTTTTGCTGAGGTAGAGAAAATTAAATAAGGATTTAGAATTAGGGATTAGGATTTAGCATCGTTAAATATCTGTTCCCTAAACCCTAAGGCCTAAACCCTAAAAATTATGTCAAACTTTGTAGATTACGTAAAGATTCATTGTAAAAGCGGACATGGAGGAGCAGGTTCTGCCCACCTTAGACGTGAAAAATATATCCCTAAAGGAGGTCCTGACGGTGGTGACGGAGGTCGCGGCGGACATGTCATCATGAGAGGGAATGCACAGGAATGGACTTTACTTCCACTTCGATACACGCGTCATATAAAAGCAGATCGTGGTGAAAATGGAGCAAAAAACCAGCTTACCGGAGCTGACGGTTCTGATATTTATATTGATGTTCCCATTGGAACTATCGCTAAAAATGAAGAAGGAGAAATCATCGGGGAAATTCTTGAGGACAAGCAGGAAATCATTTTGATGCTGGGTGGAAAAGGTGGAAAAGGAAACGAGCATTTCAAATCATCCACCAATCAAACTCCAAGATATGCTCAACCCGGAATGGATGGAGAGGAAGGCTATGTTGTTTTCGAGCTTAAAATTTTGGCAGATGTAGGTTTGGTTGGATTTCCAAATGCCGGAAAATCTACCCTTTTAGCATCTGTTTCTGCAGCAAAGCCTAAAATTGCAAATTATGCTTTTACTACGTTAACTCCCAATTTAGGAATTGTAGACTACAGAAATTACAAATCATTTGTAATGGCTGATATTCCAGGGATTATTGAAGGGGCAGCTGAAGGAAAAGGATTAGGACACAGATTTCTGAGACATATTGAAAGAAATTCAATTCTTTTATTTTTAATTCCTGCAGATTCTGAAGATCATTACCAGGAGTTTAAAATCCTGGAAAATGAGCTTGTAGAATATAATCCTGAACTATTGGATAAAGATTTCATTATTTCTGTTTCTAAATCCGATCTTTTGGATGATGAGCTGAAAAAAGAAATTGCGGCAGAATTTCCTGAAAACAGACAACCGTTATTTTTCTCCGGTGTTACAGGAGAAGGTCTGGTAGAGCTGAAAGATGCTATCTGGAAGAAATTACATGGATAAAGAATATCTTAATTCATCAGTCTTACTTTTTACAGAGTAGATTACATCAAAATAAATACCCCGGAATTTTTTCGGGGTTTTGTTTTGGCATTAAGTTTTCATTCTGTTGTTTGATGTAAGATTCCACTGGAGCCGGAAAAATAAATGCTTTTTGGAACAATTATTGAGAGATTTAAACTATGAAATATATCCTTAGTTTTTGTGCCCTGATATTCGTATTTTCATGCACTTCTCAAAAAGTAAATCCGAAGTATTCTAAAATTGAATATGAAGCCACTCCCTGCTTCGGCTTCTGTCCTGTTTTTAAAATGACAATTAACCCGGACAGAACTGCTGTTTTTGAAGCTGAACATTTTAATTTCAGTGAAAAGCCTTCAAAGGATGAATTTTCTAATCCCAGGGAAGGGACTTTTACAGGAACCATCAAAGAGGAGGACTACAATACATTACTCAAGCTGCTGGATGGTTTAGAGGTGAAAAATCTAAAAGATAAGTATGGTGAAAAAAATATTACAGATCTTTCCACTTCTTATTTAAGGATTAATTTTGCGGACGGAACTTCCAAAAATATACAGGACTATGGAAAACGGGGAAGTGAAAAACTGTCCAAAGTTTATCATTTCTTTGAAGATCTCAGAAAAAATCAAGACTGGACTAAAGTAAAGTAGTTTCGGTTAACAATATTTAAATTATTTTTGCAGAAATAATTCCTTCATTTGGGAGGAATTATTTTTTTATAAAAACATTAATCATTTAATTCAAAAAAAATGAAGAAGAACATTTTATCTGCATTATTATTTGCTGTATCTGCTGTTGCATATGCTCAAAGCTCGGACATGAGTTTTGGTGTAAAAGGTGGGTATACGCTATCCAGTATGAAATTTTTCGACAGTAAATTAGATTCAAAATCCTATTTCTATATAGGCGCTGTAGCAGAGCAGGCCCTGTCATCAAAATTTGCAATACAGGCTGAAGTCCTTTATACACAACTTGGTGGTAAAGAATCATATCCATGGACCCAATTAGTAGGAAGTGAAGTAGTAAATGTGGGAGATATGAATTTTGAATACCAGATGAACCAGATTCAGGTCCCGATTTCTGCAAAATATTATTTTATTCCTAATCTTTCTGCTTCTGTAGGAATGAATATTGGAATCAATGTTTCAACAAAAGTAAAAACAAGCAGTCTTTTCAGTGATTCTGCCAAAGAGAACTATACCGGAGCAAAAACAATTAATCTCTTTCCTTTTTTAGGAGCCGAATATAAAATTAATGATCAGTTTTTTGTAGATGCCCGTTATAATTTTGATTTTATAGAAACCAATAAAAGTCAGCATGTGCCTACGAAAGTGGGATTTTTACAAGCTGGTGTAGGATATAGGTTCAAATAACCGTATTATCTTTACCGATTACAATACAAATGGCTGCCCGGATCCGGGCAGCCATTATTTTTATATGAAACTTCTGTTTATTTTTTAATAAACTGTTTCGTGATCACTCCGGTTTCAGTTTTGATTCTGATAATATATGATCCGGATGGCAGACTCTTCACATCCATTCTATTACCGTTTATAACGATATTCACTTTTTTACCGGAAATATCAAATACCTCAGCTTCACTGATGTTTGCAGAGGTTCTAATGTTCAGAATATCGGTAGCGGGGTTAGGGAATAATTCAACATTATTTTTCTGCTGCATTCTTTCCTTTTTATCCAGTTCCAAAAACATTCCCTTCTGAGCAGATTGAACCTGTGCATTTCTTTGTACCATTTCAGGTTTTCTACATGGGGCAATAAAGGCATGATACTTAGATCCCATTTCCATAGATGTTCCCGGCAAAAGGTTGATACTGTTTCCGGCCTGCATAATAATATCATGTTTAGGGCTTAAAATATACCTATCCTTAGTAGTTATATTCTTACCTATTTCATAATAATAAGACGCATTAGGCTCGGTAGTCAGCAGCAGGTTCTCTATACATGGGGAGCCTCCAGAATTTTCTTTCATGGGAAGTAATTGAGGCAGCCCATACTGGGTTTGTCCGCCACCTAAATTTACAGCATTGAAATCCACACTCATATTGGATCCGTATACATCGGGATTTATCACCTTACCTAAAAATGAACTAAACGATTTACTTACATACACATCCCCGTATTTATTTCTCTGAAGGGTCATACCTGTGTGAAGCGGTGCGTTAGTCTCAGTATAAATCTCCGTATGAAGCACATTGGAAGATGTTGAATTTACCAGATCAACGGCATGGATATTTTCATATCCAAGGAATAATACGGATGCATCTTTATTAAATTCAGGAACATAGGCTCTCAATCCATTTATCTGTAATGAAAAATCATTAGTGAGCTGTCCGGTAGAGGAATTGAATGAATATACTTTATTCACGTAATAGCTCTGAGGTGGATATGGATTTTGTGAATCTGTCCAAAAAGAAATACAGATATAATGAGAATAATATCCATTATTCAGCTTTGGAGACTGTCTCACACTAAAATATTTATAAATACCAAAAGTTACAGGAAAATTGAGGTTACTTATAACGGGTGCTCCATTAGAAAATCCCTGATTACCCAGCTTATAACTGTAGAGCTTTGTTCCATTTGGAATTAAAACCCAGAAAGACTGATCCGTACTATTGGGAATAATAGTTACCGCTTCTGAATCAAAATGATTACCTAAATTATCCAATACCGCAATATCTTTAGCCCCCGGCAGCACATCTCCAAGGGGAGATCCGTTAGTACCTATACTCCCTAAGGTCATATCAACAATTGAGTAGCTTATATGATATGAGCCTCCGGCATTTTCCCCTGTTGTAAAAACATAGTACTGATTATCATTCGCAGGATTTTTTACAATAGCAAGCTGTTGGGCGCTATCATTTTGCTGCGTGATCAAAGTACCATTAGGCATAACCTGGTGCTGCCTGTTCCAAATTTTTTGACCATTCATATAAAAAAGGAGCTTTCCGCTTGCATCACTTACGGTACCACACCCTTCAAGAGCTTGCATATTACTGTTATTCAAAGTCACAGGAGTGGATGATGAAAAGTTGAGTGCCGCATTATTTCCAAAATACCAGTTATCATTTTCACCCTGGGCAAAAGATAAAAGTGGTACAATCAATGATAGTATTATATATTTTTTTTTCATAGATCAGTTTTATATTATTTTATCTTTTTTTCCAGAGCTTCAATTCTTTTCTGTTGCTCAATAGTATACAATGTCAGTTCTTCAATTTTTTTCAGCAAAAGAATATTCATTTCTTTCAGTTCAATTCCATTTTTAATGGCCTGTTCTGTAGTTGGAACTTCTGGTAAATGGCCATTTTTATTGATAAACTGTGCAAGGTCTTTTAATGGCATCAGCTTATAATCTTTTTCAAAAACATAATCTGCCCATCCATTAGCGGCAGCAATATCTACTTTTACTCTTTCTGTCCGGATTCCTTCTTTTACAAAAAGTTTATATTTTTGTCCGTCGGGAGCCACTCCGTCAGCAGGCAGCTGAGTGGTAAATCCGCCAATACCGATAGTTCCGTTATTTCCTACGATCCAGTTTCCGATATTCAGCTCATTGTTAGGAGAAGACACATAGGGGGTAATAAAATTTCCGATAAAAATATTGTTATCCCCCGAAAGAATAGCTTTGGCATTGGAAGAACCCACTGCTATATTATTAGAGCCTCCTGCCAGGCTCACTAAAGAACTTCTTCCCACTACTGTATTATTATTTCCTGCTACTAAGTATCTTAGTGCATCCCAGCCTATTCCTATATTATAATCCCCAGATAAAGATCCTGATCCCATCGCACTGTTTCCCATTCCTATATTTCCTACTCCTTTTTGAAAATATTCTAATGAATTCATGCCTACTGCAACATTCATGGTAGCGGCTATTGTATGTCGCATACTATTCTGTCCCACAGCCACATTATTATCTCCACTGCTTATTGATGACATTGCATTATTTCCCAACGCTGTATTACCATTACCTGTTGTGTTTTGGGTTAGAGATCCCATTCCAAAAGCGGTATTAGATGATCCCGATGCATTATCCGTTCCACCTCCAAAAAAAAGGTTTTTATCCCAAACCATCCCTGGTGATGTCACATTAAAAAATATAAACCTTCCATTAGGAGTAATCTTCATTTTCTCTGTGTTGTTAGTCTTGAAAACCAACGGCTGGCTATCGGTAGTTCCTATAAAATTGGTTCCGGGAGCTGTTCCTGCATTCCCGCTAAGATTCCATGATTGGGCATTAGAATTCAAGCCTGCTACAGCAGCAAGTACAATGATTATTTTTTTCATAATTAAAGTTATCTGGTTATTTATTTTATTTTCTTTTTAAGCTTTTCGATTTCTTCATTCTGTTTTTTCAGCTGGCTGTTCTGATCAATTAAATGAAGGGTCAGCTCTTCCACTTTTTTAAGCAGAAGAATGTTCATTTCTTTCAGTTCAATTCCATTTTTTATGGCTTCTTCAGTAGTGGGAACCTCTGGGAGGTGCCCGTTTTTATTGATAAAATGAGCCAGATCATTCAAAGACATCAGCTTGTAATCTTTTTCGAAAACATAATCTGCCCATCCGTTATTGGCGGCAATATCTACTTTTACTCTTTCTGTCCGGATTCCGTCTTTCACAAAAAGTTTATATTTCTGACCATCAGCAGCAATTCCGTCAGCAGGAAGCTGAGCCGTAAACCCACCAATACCGATAGTTCCGTTATTTCCTACGATCCAGTTTCCGATATTCAGCTCATTTTTAGGAGAAATGGTGTTGTAGGGAACAATCTTAGTCCCGATAAAAATATTATTCTCCCCTGAAGTGATCTGCGCTGCATTAGAATATCCTATTCCTATGTTATTACTTCCTTTAACAAAAGCCCTGTATGAGTCTCCTCCAAGTATCACATTATAATTTCCCTCATTGGCATATCTCAGCGCACTAGATCCCAACGCTATATTAAAATCTCCTTTAAAGTTGCCGGATCCTATGGCACCCGCACCTATACCCACATTATTATTTCCACCCTGAAAATTTTCCATTGCATTCATTCCTACCGCAGTATTAGAATTTCCTGCCACGCTATTTCTCATAGAATTAAAGCCCACTGCAACATTGAATAACCCATTAGTCATTAATGATATTGCATTGTTTCCAATAGCTGTATTGCCACCACCTTCTGTAAGCTGGGTAAGTGCTCCCATTCCGAATACAGCATTATTAGTAGTGACCGAATTATCCATTCCGCCCCCGAAAAACAGGTTTTTATCCCATACCTGCCCTGGGGTTGCAATATTGTGGAATATAAATCTCCCATCCAGGCTTATTCTCATCCGCTCAATATTATTTGTTTTAACAACAAGAGGCTGAGTATCTGATGTTCCTATAAAATTTGTCCCGGGAATCGTTGATGCATTTCCGGTAAGACCCCATGATTGGGCTTGAGCATTAGAATTCAAGCCTGCTACAGCCGCAAGCACAATGATTATTTTTTTCATGATTAAAAGTTATCTGGTTATTTATTTTATTTTGTTTTTGAGTTTTTCGATCTCTTCATTTTGTTTTTTCAGCTGGCTGCTCTGATCCGCCAGTTGCTTATTCTGATCAATTAAATGAAGGGTCAGCTCTTCTACTTTTTTAAGCAGAAGAATGTTCATTTCTTTCAGTTCAATTCCATTTTTCATGGCTTCTTCTGTAGTAGGAACTTCTGGAAGATGCCCATTTTTATCGATAAACCGGGCAAGGTCATTCAATGGCATCAGCTTATAATCTTTTTCAAATACATAGTCTGCCCACCCATTGTTGGCGGCAATATCTACTTTTACTCTTTCTGTCCGGATTCCGTCTTTTACAAAAAGTTTATATTTTTGCCCATCGGCAGCAATTCCGTCGGCAGGAAGCTGGGTAGTAAATTGTCCTATCCCTATGGTTCCGTTGTTTCCTATGATCCAGTTTCCTATATTCAGTTCATTTTCTGGAGCCGTTGTATTATAAGGGGTAATAAAGCTTCCGATAAAAATATTATTGTTTCCGGAAGTAATGAGTTTAGCATTAGAATGTCCTACATTGATGTTTCCTGATCCTTTTGCAAAAGCTCTGAATGAGTCTCCCCCAAGTATTGTATTATAGCTTCCGACCTGGATATATCTTAAAGCACTGGTACCTACTGCTACATTAAAATCTCCTACCAGGCCTCCTGATCCCAGTGTTGAATTTCCAAGCCCCACATTTCCAAGCCCCGACTGAAAGTTCTCTAAAGCATTCATTCCTACTGCCGTATTAAGATTACCGGATACAGTATTTCTCATACTGTTTGCTCCCAGAGACACATTATTATCTCCACTTGTGATAAGAGAAAGTGCATTATTTCCTAAAGCTGTATTTCCAGATCCTGCCGTATTTTGGGTTAAAGCTCCCATTCCAAAAACAGTATTGTATAATCCTGATGGGCTATCTACCCCACCACCAAAAAACAGGTTTTTATCCCATACTTGCCCGGGTGTTGCCACATTAAAGAATATAAATCTTCCATTTTCAGTGATCTTTATCTTTTCAGCATTATTTGTCTTAAAAACTAAAGACTGGCTGTCTGTTGTTCCTATGAAGTTTGTTCCGGGAACTGTTCCGGCATTTCCGGTTAGGCTCCATTGAGCATTAGCTGTTACACTGAAAACAGCAGCAAGTAAAATGATTGTCTTTTTCATGATTAAAAGTTATTTTTTGACTTATTTTTTTAACAGAAGGAGAAATGATTCTTCATCTTCCCCTTTGAATTACTATTATTTTTTGATAAATGGTTTAGAAATTACCCCTCCTTTTGTTTGTATGTATAAAAGGTAATTTCCTGCCGGTATATTTCTGACATCAATTTTATTTCCGTTGGTGCTTACACCCATTTTTTTACCGGATATATCGAATATTTCAATTGAATGAACACCGGTAGTACTAATGGTAAGAATATCCGAAACCGGATTTGGATAGATTTTAATATCATTATTCAGCTTCATTCTTGCTTCTTTATCAAGCTCCAAAACCATTTTTACGGGAACATGTCCCTTATTTTCATTTGAAATTCTATCTACAGAGCCTCTATCACAGGGAACAATCTTCGCCGTATAGCTTTCTGCCATAATATGGGTATTGGGCAAAAGTGTTATGCTATTTCCAGCATTCATAATAATACGCTGTTTACCTCCTATGGTATAATTATGTATTGTTTTGATATCCTTTCCTACATTGTATGTGAAATTATTATTGAGCTCTGGGGTTGCCAACGTCAGATCGGTGATACACGGATAATAAGGAACCGGCTCATATGAATTCACCAGTTGAGGCAGCCCAAAGAACGTAGTAGGCCCATTTAAGTTGATATCAGGCATATTCACACTCATAGCTGATATATTTCCGTTGGGATTTATTATTTTCCCAAGATATGGCTGTCCGGGGCTGCTTACATAAACATCACCTTTTATATTTCTTTGCAATCCGAAAAATGGATTTCCGAATACATCACCATGGATCATTGCATAATTAATATTGGAAGGTGTGGATGTCAGTAGATCTACAGCATACATATTTTCATATCCTAAAAACAAAACAGAGCCGTCTTTATTGAATTCTGAAAGATAACCACCCAGCCCGTTCACTTGAAGTAAGAAATCATTGGTAAGCTGCCCGGTTACACTATTAAAAGAGTACACTTGATTTTTAAGATCAGAAACAGGCTTCCAGAGAGAAATGCATACAAAATGGGTATAATTTACACTTCTGTTAACTCTTGGTGATGCCTTAACTCCAAAAAAGCTGGTATTTCCTAAAGGTGTTGAAAGATTTAAGTTACTGACCACAGGATTTCCGTTATGGAATCCGCTTCCGTCCACCCTATAACTGTACATATGGGTTCCATTTGGGATGAGCACCCACAAAGATCCATTACTGGCATTAGGAACTACCGTTACAGCTTCAGATTGAAAACTGTTCCCGGACGAATCTACAATCGTAATATTCTTAAATTGGGGCAAGACAGCTCCCAAAGCTCCCTGAGACATATCTACAATAGAATATTTGATCGCATTACTGCCTGTTGAAACCCCATTCTCTGTTGTGGTAATTACAAAATACTGATTGGGATTAGTGGGGTGCTTTACAATGGCAAGCTGCTCGCTTGAGCTGTGCCCATCAAGTCCTGAGCCATTTTGCATCACCTGATGATCTTTATTCCAGATAGTCTGTCCATTGGTGTAAAATAACAGATTTCCCCCGGCATCACTCACTGTACCACAGGCTTCTATTGCCGTCATCTGGCTGTTGGTAAGGGATAACGGGCTTGCATTGGAAAAATTAACGGCGGCTTTAGTTCCAAAGTACCAATTGTCATTTTCTCCTTGAGCAAATATCATATTTACTCCAAAGCTCAAAAAAAACAAAAGAAAAATCTTCGTCTTCATATTATATTATTTAAATGGATTGATGTTTAGTTTTACTATTTCCTGTACCTCTTTTCAGAGTTTCTAAATCCTTTGTTGGATCAAGTAAGTACACTTAATTTCTTCTACCTATTAAGGAGAAGAGCTTATACCGAAGATGTTTTTGTTTGGATAGGTCTTTGTCCTGTATTCCCAGTATATTCACAAGATTGAATATAGGTGTTAAAACCTGTAACGGATACAGGCAGGAGGATTGTTTTTCTCATGGTTAGTTTTTATTATCATTTCAAATCTATATCACAAGCATTAAAGATATTATGCCGTTTCAATGAAATGTTATATTTTTTTCAAAAATAAAATAAATATAATTAAAAATATAAATTAAAAACTAAATAAAACGAAAATTAATTAACTATTTTACGAAAAACACTATTAAAACTGTAGTATTAGTAAACATCTGATCGGATCATAAGAACAAAATTAATACTTAAAAATATTTAGATTATCTTTGTAAAATGTAATTCTTTCAGGCTGAAGGAATTTTTATTTAAATTTTAAAATAATTCATTTGAATTTTACAGACTTACAATTAATAGAACCTATTGCAAAAGCAATCCAGGAACAAGGGTATACTAATCCTACTCCCATTCAGGAAAGATCTATTCCTGACATCTTAAATGGCAGAGATTTTTTAGGATGTGCGCAAACAGGAACAGGAAAAACAGCGGCCTTTTCTATTCCTATCTTACAGAACTTATCTAAAAAGAAAATTTCTAACAATCATATAAAAGCCTTAATCCTAACTCCTACAAGAGAACTGGCGATCCAAATAGAAGAAAATATCAATGCTTACGGTAAATATCTTCCATTAAAACAGCTTGTTATTTTTGGAGGGGTAAAACAGGGAAACCAGGAAGCTGCATTGAAGAGAGGTATTGACATTCTGGTGGCTACACCGGGAAGACTTCTTGACTTCATTGCCCAGGGCATTATCAGTCTTAAAAACATTGAGATCTTCGTTCTTGATGAAGCAGATAGAATGCTTGATATGGGGTTTGTACATGACGTTAAAAGAGTAATTAAGCTTTTGCCTCAGAAGAGACAGACTTTATTCTTTTCCGCAACCATGCCCGGGGAGATTCAGAAACTGGCTAATTCCATCCTGAATAATCCTGTAAAAGTAGAGGTAACACCTGTTTCTTCTACAGCAGATACCATCAAACAATCTGTTTATTTTGTAGAAAAAGATAATAAACTAAACCTGCTATCCCATATTCTTCAGAATGACATTTCAGATTCTGTATTGGTTTTTGCCAGAACAAAACATGGTGCCGATAAAATTGCAAGAAAGCTTCAAAAAGATATGATCTCTGCAGAAGCTATTCATGGTAATAAATCTCAAAATGCCAGACAAAATGCGCTGAATAATTTCAAATCCGGAAAAACAAGAGTGCTTGTAGCTACGGATATTGCAGCGAGAGGGATTGATATTGACGAATTAAAATTTGTGATCAATTTTGAATTGTCTGATGTTTCTGAAACCTATGTACACAGAATTGGAAGAACAGGAAGAGCCGGTGCTGAAGGAAACTCAATATCTTTTGTAGACGGACTTGATCTTCTTAATCTAAAAAATACGGAAAAACTTATCGGAAAGAAAATTCCGATTGTAAAGGATCATCCATTCCATACAGATGATCTGGTTGCTCAAAAAAGAGATTCAAACAATAAGCCGATGTCTGGAGGAGGCGAAAGACAGGGCCCGAGACCAGCAAGGACTCCCAATAATAAAAAGCCGGCTGCATCCACAGGATTTAAAAAGCCTAAGAATAAGAGTTTCACCAGAAAGAAATAAAAAAAAAGAAGCCTTTTCAAAATTTGAAAAGGCTTCTTTTTTATCTTATATTGAATAGAAATCATCTATTTGAATAGTCTTTCTGCGTTTTCAGTAGTAATCCTGTCAATCTCTGAAAAATCTTTCCCATAGATATTTACCAGTTTCCCGGCAACTAAATCAAGGTATGCACTTTCATTTCTTTTTCCTCGGTGAGGAACCGGCGCCAGATAAGGAGAATCTGTTTCCAGAACAATCTTATCTAAAGGGATTTCGTTCAGAAATCGGTCTATTTTACCGTTTTTAAAAGTAACCACTCCTCCTATGCCCAAAATAAAGTTAAGATCTACAGCATGCCTTGCCTGCTCCAGATTACCCGAAAAGCAATGAAAGATCCCTCTAAGCTTTGGATGTTTTTTTCTTTCCAGCACTTCAAATGTTTCATCAAAGCTTTCTCTTGTATGAATTACAATGGGAAGATCTTTTTCTATCGCCCAGTCAATCTGCTGTTCAAAAGCTTGCACCTGGATATCCAGGGTGGTTTTATCCCAATACAGATCGATTCCTATCTCCCCTATCGCCGGAAAATTTCTTTGATCAAGATAATTTTTAACAATATCCAGTTCTTTTTCCCAGGATTCCGGTTTTACATAACAGGGATGTAACCCCATCATTGAAAAAATCTGCCCGGGATATTCGGTTTCCAGCTGTAACATCTTTTCATGAGACTCAGAATCAATAGCAGGAAGATAAAACTCTGTAATCCCTCTATCTATAGCTCTTTGAATAGCTTCTTTTCTATCTTCATCAAATTCTTCTGCGTATAAATGTGTATGTGTATCAATCATTTTCTTATCATTTTAACAGATCTTCGTAAGGATTTTCAAGATGCATCAGCATGCCAAATGCCGGTTCCGTCTTTATTCCCTTTTTTTTCAGCTCTATTATCTTCTTTTTAAATTCTTCTCCTTTTTCCTGTAATATTTTGTATTCCGCAATCATATGCCTGTAAGCATTCTGCTCTCTGGCAGGTTTATTCTGACCAAAAATCTCAATAGGAAATTCTTCCAGCATAAAATTTAAAACAATACTTCTCTCCCCATTTAAAGTGATATTTTCAACCTTAACATCGATTTCCTGAGGAATCAGATCACATGACCTTAGTTCTTCCAAAAAATCCTCTTCAAATCCAGGATCTACTTCACAGATAATATCCAGGTCACTGCCCGCAATATCTATTTCAATAGGAATGGTTCCCGCCAGTAAAGGCGAATACTTACTTAATTTTTCAAAAATTTTATATTTTGTGAGCACTTCAAAAGCCCTCTTCTGTCTTTCGTTTCCATTTTCCAAATAATCAATCTGGGTAAAATCAATCATTTGAAAATATTTTATGTTTTACTTTTGTACGTTGGTTTTCAATTCTCTGATCCAGCTTTTCCCTGAATTCAATAAACTTCGGATCTTTTTTATCACTCGTTGTATGTTCTAAGGCTTTGGTAATTTTAAAATTTTCTTTAATAAAATCTTTAGTATCCTCAGAAAAATAAGCATCCCCAAATTTGTCAAAGATATAGTTTACAGCCTGGGTACTGGGATGGATCATATCTTCTTTATAAAAACGATAATCCCGGAGATCATCCATTAAAATCTCATAAACAGGTAAATAATGACAGTCTTCAAACATGGATATGGATTCATGAATAGCAGTAATAAGTTTGGATTTACTCAGCTGGTTCTCAATCATTCCGTCTTTGGTGTGCCTTACCGGTGAAACGGTAAATAAAATCTGCACCTCTTCTTTACAAATATCCTTAAGATCCAAAATTGTATTGTAAATAGAATCGGTCAGCTCCTGATGAGAAAGCAGTTTTTTTTCGAAAAACTTTTGGGGAATCTTATGACAATTAGCAACCAGCTGTTTCTTTGGAATAAATTCATAGATAAATGAAGTTCCATAGGTAATAATAATCCAGTCTGTCTCCTGAAGAAAAGCATTTCCTTCTTCAATAGCCCCATTGATCTTATCTAAAGTCTGATGAATATACCGTGTATCAAAACTGGTATGATGATCCAGTGAAATATATTCTTCATTATAAGTGATCAGGTCTTCTTCCTCGTAAAACAATGAATCATGAAGGATTTTTACTTCATTACGGATGGAAAGGGGGTTGAAAATTGTTCCAAAAGGATTATTAAGTGTTTGCAGCTGTCCTTGCTTTAATAAATCGGTCATTTCTGAAGCAAAGCACGAACCTATTGAAAATATTTTATCTTCAACCTCAATTTTCTTTTCTGATTTTTTAATATCAACTTCAGTTCTGAATTTCATTTTTTTCAGGGAGTAGAAATTAAGCAGCAGGTAATAAGTTCTTATTAACGAAACCTGCCACCTGCTGGCTCTTATCTAAAATCTTATTTAGCTTTCTCTTCTCAACAAATAATTGGCCAGTTCTATAAACGGCTTTTTCTTTTCTTCAGGAATATCAATTTTTTGAAGATAGCTCTGTCCTATTTCATTGTGCTTTTCAATCAGGCGGAGCGCTTTATCATCTACTTTTGCTCTTCTGAAGATTTTTTCAACACCATAGACTTTGTCTACATTATCTGTCTTCTTAGAATACCAGTAATCCAGTTCTTTTCTCTCTTCTTCCGTAGCATGTTCTTTTGCTAATAAATAAAGAACGGTCTTCTTATTTTCATAGATATCTCCAGCATGCTTTTTACCAAACTGAGCCTGATCACCGAAAACATCAAGATAATCATCCATAATCTGGAAAGCAATCCCAATATGTTTTCCGAAATTGAAAATAGCTTTTGCATCTTTAAAATCCGCTCTGGCAATCAATGCACCGATTTCAAAAGAAGAAGCACTCAGAACTCCTGTTTTATAGGTAATCATTCTGATATAATCATCAAAAGTTACATCTTTCTGAGTCTCAAAGTTGATATCATACTGCTGTCCCTCACATAGTAAAAGTCCCGTATGGGTAAAAATCCTGATACAGGCTTTGAAAATTTCCGGCTCCAGATCTTCAAAAAATTTATAAGCTTTAAGCATCAGCCCGTCTCCGGAAAGGATACCTACATTGATTCCGTGTAGCGTATGGATGGTAGGTTTATTTCTTCTTAAAGGAGCTTCATCCATAATATCATCATGGATCAGCGTGAAATTATGGAAAAATTCTATAGCCAATGCCGGCTTTATAGCCTCTTTCAGATCTCCTCCAAACAGATCACATGCCATCAGTACCATAATGGGACGAAGACGTTTTCCCCCATGAGAAATGATGTAGTTCATCGGATCGTAAAGTTCTCTGGGTTTATCTTTAAAAGTATACTTATTGATGGCGTCGCCAACGATCTGCTGGTATCTGTCTAAAAATTCCATAAATTCTTATAATTTGAACAAAAATACGATTTTCAGGGCTTTATAAAACAAAAAACTTTGCCCAAATGGACAAAGTTTTATATGATCATTTTAATTTTTCTTTTAAGATAAGAAACTTACTAAAAGATAGGTAATACCTGCTACAATAGCTGAGATTGGAATGGTAAGTACCCAAGCCCAAAGTAAGCTTACTGTAATTCCCCATCTTACCGCAGAAATTCTTTTCGTCAATCCCACCCCGATGATAGAACCTGTGATCGTATGTGTAGTAGATACAGGAATACCGAAGTGATCAGTAATGAATAGAGTGATTGCTCCTGCTGTTTCTGCACTTACCCCTTCCAGTGAGGTTACTTTTGTAATTTTAGTTCCCATTGTCTTGATGATCTTCCAACCGCCACTCATGGTACCCAAACCGATTGCCAGGAAGGAAACCAAAGGAACCCAAAGATAGTGCTGTGCAAAGTAATCAAAACGTCCTGCAGAAGGAATATTCAGATAAATAGGGTCATGCAGCATTTCAACATGATAATAGATCAATGCGGCCCCTATGATCCCCATTACTTTCTGTGCATCATTCAAACCATGTCCCAAGCTGAATAAAGCTGAAGAAGCCAGCTGTAATCTTTTAAAAGACTGGTCTGCCTTATGTGGGTTTGATTTTTTATAAAGATGAACAATTATTAATGTAATGATGATCGATATAATCATCCCTATAATCGGTGCCATAAAGATAAACAGGAAGATAGGAATTACTTTATCAAACTTTACAACACTCTGTGTCGTTACCTGATGGAGAGCATGTTTGCAGGTTTCAAAGAATCCTAAAGCAGGTTGAGCTGCTGCCACATCGCGATAATCCATCATAAAGGCATGCATCAGAGCAGCTCCCAAAAACCCACCAATTAAGGTGTGTGATGATGAGGAAGGAATTCCAAACCACCATGTTAAAAGGTTCCAGGCAATAGCCGCTACAAGACCTGAAAATATAACTTCAAGGTTGATAAAATTCTCATTAACAGTTTTTGCAATTGTATTACCGATTTTAAATTCTCCAATAATATAAGCGGCGATAAAAAAAGCGGCAAAGTTCCAGAGTGCTGCCCAAAGTACAGCCTGGAATGGAGTTAAAACTTTTGTAGAAACAATGGTTGCAATGGAGTTGGCTGCATCATGAAAACCATTGATATAATCGAAAATTAAGGCTAAAGCAATAATAACCGTAAGTAAAATAGGAAATTCCATTTTTTGCTATGTTATGTATTGTTTAGGCGTATTTAATCATGATGTTCTCAATCGTGTTGGCAACATCTTCAGCTTTATCAGTTACTATTTCAAGATAGTTCAATACGGATGAAACTTTGATGATATTGATAGCATCATTGGTTTCAAACAATTCTACCATTGAGTTGGAAAGCAGGTCATCAGCAATATTCTCAATAGAGTTTACTTTGATACAAGCTTCTTTTACCTGTTCCATATTCTTAAAACCTTTAAGGTTTTTCATAGCATTCTGGATTTCAAGACATGCCTTGTGGATCAGTAAAGAGAAGTCTGAATAAGCCTTCATCTCAGGTGATTTGTACAAAAAGATATATTTTGTAGAAGCATAGATGTAATCAGCGATATCATCCAATCCTGTTGCCAATGTGTGAATATCTTCACGGTCAAAAGGAGTAATGAAGTTTTTCCCCAGTTCTACAAAGATCTCGTGAGTAAGTTCATCATTTTTATGCTCAAAGTCGCTCATTTTTTTCAACATAGAGTCATCATTAAGATCGAAATCTTTGATTCCTGTGTTGAAGTCTTCAGACATTGCAACTAGATTTTCGGTTACTTTTTCAAAAAGCACGAAAAAGATTTTATCCTTTGGTTGAAAAGCGTGGAAAATATTACCAATTCCCATTTTTTAGTATTTATAATTTGAGTGCAAATTTCCTAAAAAAGGATTTGACCTGAAACTATCTAACATTAAGTTTTGTTAACATTCGCTTACCATTTGATAATCAAATAAAAAAACCGGCATTGCTGCCGGTTTTATATAGTGTCAATAAGGGTTTAGTTTGCCACTTCAGCCCTCATATCTTTTCCTTTGAACTTCATAGACTGAATATTG
Organism: Chryseobacterium sp. WG14; assembly: GCF_024586945.1. Classification (NCBI taxonomy): domain Bacteria; kingdom Pseudomonadati; phylum Bacteroidota; class Flavobacteriia; order Flavobacteriales; family Weeksellaceae; genus Chryseobacterium; species Chryseobacterium sp. WG14. The sequence goes on along the minus strand of NZ_JALCZD010000001.1, from coordinate 107,969 downwards.
CTTAGGACATTGTCTTTGAATGATTTCTCAACTTCGAAGAAAGAGAATTTTTCTAAGATCTCAATATCTCCAATCTCAGCTCTTTTCTTGGTCTTTCCTCCTGCAGTAGCCTGGTTGATAATATCCAAAACGTCAAGTTTCTTCAAGTGATCTTTCTTTCCAAGATTAAAGAAGAATCTTACCATATTCTCATCTTTTCTTCTTGGCTTTCCACCACGGTCTCTGTCTCTTCCGCGATCTCTGTCTCGGCTATCTCTGCTGTCTCGGTCTCTTCCACGATCTCTGTCTCTATCACGACCACGGTCTCTTCTTGAGTAATCATCATCTCTGCTGCTCAATTTCTGCTCAACAAGATCGTGTTTGTCTTTGTAATATAAAGCAAGATCTTTCAATTGGAACTGTAGCAACTGGTGCACCAATTCTTCTTTTGTAAAGTTGCTTAGATCAGGAATCAGGCTATTATCAAACTCGAAAAGATCTTCGTGTTCTGTTAATAGTTTTTCGAAAACACCTCCTACCTGAGCTTTGATAATCTCTTCACCTGTAGGAATGAATTTTTCGTTGATATCAATCTTTGTTGCAGATTTGATCTGCTTCAGCTTTCTGCTTTCTTCAGGCTTAATTAAAGCCATAGAAATACCGTCTTTTCCTGCTCTACCTGTTCTACCACTTCTGTGAACAAATACTTCAGGATCATCAGGTAAAGAGAAGTGAATAACGTGAGTCAGAGAGTTTACATCCAATCCTCTTGCTGCAACGTCTGTAGCTACAAGAATATCGATATTTTTCAATCTGAATTTCTTCATTACCGTATCTCTCTGCGCCTGAGAAAGGTCTCCATGAAGTGCATCTGCTGCATACCCGTTCTGCATTAAGAAATCAGCAACCTCCTGAGTTTCCATTCTCGTTCTACAGAAGATAATGGAATACTGATTAGGGTTTGCATCGATCAATCTTTTCAACGCTTCTTTTTTCTGACGGTAACCTACCACGTAATATTCGTGTGTAATGTTCTTCTTCACTTCGTTGATAGAACCTACTGAAATACGGTGTGGTTTTGTAAGATAATTTTTGGAAATTCTTTCCACTTCTTTATTCATCGTTGCCGAGAATAAGAAAGTCTGTTTTGTTTCCGGAGTTTCGCTTAAGATGGTTTCCAATTCGTCTTTGAATCCCATAGAAAGCATTTCATCAGCTTCATCTAATACCAACCAATGAATAGCAGAAAAGTCTAATGCTTTTCTGTTGATAAGATCAATTACTCTTCCCGGAGTTCCCACAATAATCTGTGGTTTATCCCTCAAAGATCTCATCTGATCTACAATACTACTTCCACCATAAACTGCAGTAGTTTTGATGTCTTTCATGTACTTAGAGTAATTCTTTATGTCTTTAGAAATCTGAAGACATAATTCCCGTGTCGGACAAAGCACCAATAATTGGATTTTGCGACTCGTATCGTCAATCATATCCAAAATCGGAAGCGAAAACGCTGCTGTTTTGCCTGTCCCTGTTTGCGCAAGTGCGATCAAGTCGCGAATATCTGAAAGAATAAAAGGGATAGTCTGTTTTTGGATTTCTGTTGGGCTTTCGTAGCCCAGTTCGCCAATTGCCTTAAGAATATCAGGACTTAAATTGGTTTCCGTAAATAAATTCATTAACTATTTTAAAATTTTTGCAAAGATACAATAAATATTTGACTTGTTTTTGAATAAAGTTTTAAATATACAATCTTAAATTCAGAATCCTCTACTATTTTTTTGATTTTTTGAAAATTAAATCTAAAAAAACAAGCTTGAAATTAAAGACTTGTTAAACATTATTTTTTTTTATTAAATTGGATTGATTTTTTATGGGTTATTTATGAGTTTTTAAAAAATAACAGTACGCTTATTCTTTTATTCAACCGATTGATTATTTTTGAACCTATCCGTAAAAACCTGTTGATATTTTATTATACAATTAGGAATTACGCTGGAAATTCGGCCTTATAACTATGATTTATCATTATTTTTTTTAATAATATAATGATAAAAAAAGACTTCCCTCCAAGAAGGACAGCCTTGTGTTGGTTTTGCTAACAGTTAATGGTTGGGTACACATCTTAAAAATGTAGGATCTCCATTAAGCGCCTGGCAATAGCATTCGTAAATGTAATTTCCACACTGCTCCCCTTCTTTACTGCAATAAGATCCACAGCTGTATGCAGCTGCTCCACCCTGTAATTTTTTCAAATCCATTCTTGAAATTTTTTTCAGATTTTTCATAGTATTTACGTTATAATAAGTTGGTATCTCAAAGCTAAAAAATAAAATTCCCAGCTCCGTGAACTCCAGTTTAATTTTTGGTAAACGCAAGTTTATTTTTTAACTTCGTTTAAAATAAATCGGCATATCATTTCTTACAGCCCTTAGTAAACCAAGCTCACAAAATGAATACAATACAACCAGGAACACTTACCTTTTTAAAAAAGTTAGCCACTAATAATAACCGTGAATGGTTCAATGAGAATAAAAGCCTATACACAGCATCACAGGAAAATGTGATTTCTTTTTTGGAAGATTTAATAAAAGAAATGTCAGCATTTGATGAAGATCTGGCTAAAATAGACCCTAAAAAAGCAATGTTTAGAATCTATAGGGACACCAGATTTTCAAAAGACAAAGTCCCTTACAAAACCAACTTCGGAGCCTCTTTAGGAATGGGAAAAGGCAGCCAGAAAGGTGGATATTATCTTCATATTGAACCCGGTAAATCATTTCTAGCCGGCGGAATCTACATGCCTGAATCTTCTGTTTTGAAAGAGGTAAGGAAGGAAGTCTCTTTATATGGCGATGATTTTCTCAAAATTTTAAATCAAAAAAATTTCAAAAAGCACTTTCCTGAGCTTGATCAGGATGGTAAACTTAAAAAAGTTCCCCAGGGTTTTGAAAAAGAAGATCCTATGGCAGAATACCTGAAGCTTAAGAATTTTATCGTACTATACCGTTTAAAAGATGAAGAAATACTAGATAAAAAAGCAGTACAGAATCTGACAAAAATTTTTAGTCTGATGAAACCTTTTAATGATTTTCTAAACACTCCCTTTGTGTAACCAATCCGGAAACTGCTTCATAAAACAGTTCTGTTAAATTCTTACAGATACTGCAAAATTCTCTTTAACTCCCATTGATATGCCTTACAGGTAATATTGGGGAGAAAAAACAGCTATGCTTTATCATTTTATGCTGTTCCAGAATCTTTAAAACAAGCTGTTTATTAGCCAGAGGAGTCTCCCGGACAAAGAAAAAACCTGTTATATCTCATTTTCCCTCAAAACTATCAGGAAATATTATCAACTGAAAATCAACCTATTATATTTAACATTTTTTAAGATAAGTTTTACATTTTTGCTTATCTTTGCTGTTCGTCAAAAAGCTAAGGATGTCTTTATACCAAAAACTTGCAGAAAAACTACAATATATAAGTCCGAATTTCTACAAAAAAAGATATTTTAAGACCTTAAAAAATCTTAATAAAAATAATTTTTCGGAACGTAATGTAGAACCGGAACTGGTATGGATCAAGGAATACCTTCCTAAGAATGCTGTAATCCTTGACATTGGTGCGAATGTAGGAACTTTTCTCTATCAGCTGGAAAACAAGCTGGATCATGAACATATTTATGCTTTTGAACCTAATAAAAAGCTTTACCAGCGCCTTAAAAGGCTGTTTTCCACAATGCAGGTTCTGCCTTTGGCTCTTTCTGACGAAAATACAACAGCTGAATTTAAAGTTCCTGTTATTAATGGAAAAACAATTGCTTCCCGGGGAACCTTAAACACTTCTTATAAGGAAAAAGGAGAAGAAAAAAGCCTTACTGAAAAAGTAAAGGTCATTAAGTTGGATGACTGGGCTGCCCTGGAACACTTTGACAAACTGGATTTCATCAAAATAGATGTTGAAGGAAATGAAATAAAGACTCTTCTGGGGGCACAAGAAACCATCAGAAAGTTCCTGCCGACCCTAATGGTTGAAATGGAGCAAAGACACCATCAAACTCCTATATGGAATGAAATCTCTGAGGTAAAAAGCTGGGGATATGAAGCTCAGTACCTTAACAGAAACAGCTTTATCCTGGAAACACTTACAGAGGATATTTTACTGCAAAATACAAGTGACGAAAAAAATAAAACTCAGTATATCAACAATATTATTTTTATACCTAAAAACCTTTAAAATAACTTTATGAGCGTAGTAGCGAGACAAGGCTTCAAATATTCCATTATCGGTTATATTGGTTTTTTGCTGGGCACGGTTTCCGCAATATTCATTTTCCCCAACGACTTTGAATTTTACGGAAAGCTTCGCTATATCCTTCCTACTGCTGAGATGTTGGTTCCTTTTGTGGTATTGGGCATTTCTTATTCTAATGTAAAGTTTTTTCATTCGGTAGAAAAAGACGGCAAAAAGCAGAATATGCTTTCGTTATCGCTGCTCACTGTTTTTGTCAATTTTCTCATTTTTGCAGCCGTCTTTTTTGTGCTGCCTTATTTTTATCCGAAGTTCAGACATTCGGAAGCCTGGAAGATTAAAGAAATGATTCTTCCATTAATTTTGATTCTTTCGTTCTGTGCTATTTTCAATAAGTACACTTCCAATTATAAAAGAATTGTAGTTTCCAATATTTTTGATAATCTTTTCCCCAAAATAGCTAATCTGGGAGCATTCTGTTTGTTTTACTATTTTGCTCTTTCTCAAAAAATTGCTTTTGCATTCTTTTTCGGAATTTTTGCTTTAATGCTTTTTGGATATATCTATTACACGAACAAGCTTGAAAAGATACATCTCGATTTTAATACAGATTATTTTAAGAAGGATGATTTATGGAAAAAGTTTTTCAATTACAGCTTTTTCGGGTTTCTGGGGACTTTTGGAAATTACCTGGCCATCAACAGCTTTATGATTGGTGAATTTATGGGTATGGAAGAGGTTGGAATTTATTCTGTGCTGTATGCCCTTATTTCGCTGATTTCCATTCCCCAATTGGGATTATTTAATATTTCGGCTCCTATTATCAACAAAACACTTGCTGACGGAGATATGGAAGAGCTGGACAGGTTTCACAAGAAGACCTCACTCTCTTTATACTTTTTAGGTGCCGTGCTGTTTTCATGCATTATGGTGGGTTTTCCTTACCTTACCCAGTTTATGCCCAAAAATGGAACTATGCTCAGAGAATATGAGCCTGTGGTCTGGATCTGGGGATCTGCCGTTTTAATAGATCTGGCAACCGGCTTCAATGGAAATATTATTTCTCTCTCAAAATACTACCGATTCAATATTCTGGTGATGCTTTTATTGGCAGGATTAACCATTGGCCTGAATTATTATTTCATTAAAAATACTGATCTGAAACTCATCGGAATTGCCCTATCTACTGCTATTTCATTATCTGTTTACAATATCATCAAAATCATCTTTAATTATATCGTGTTTAAAGTTTCTCCTCTGACTATTGAGATGATCTTTGTTTCCATTATCTGTACTTTGGCAATTACCGTAGCTATTGTTCTTCCTAACTTCAACAGCAATCTTATCAATCTGTTTTATAAACCGGCTGTCGTATTGATACTGATCTATATAGGAAACTATTTCACCAGGATATTCCCGATTGAAGATTACCTGAATATGAGGTTTATTAAAAGTGTTTTTAAATTTAAATAAATGCGCTAGTATTTAATTTCAGAAACAATACACATAGTTTAGAAATGGCGTTACGGCACCAATATTAGCATTCCACTTCACTTAAAATCCATAGAATAATATAAAAAACGCTCCGGTTCGGAACGTTTTTTATGCAATAGAGCGTGCACTGAAGATTTCCGTATCTATTGAGCAGGAAGTTCAGGGGGTCTCATCTTATATTTATAGCTGTTAAGTGTTTTCAGAAAAGCTACAATATCAAAAACCTCATCATCTGTAAGATTCAGTCTGACAATCATCCCTGATTTATGAGGAAATTTCGGATCGTTCATCTGATTGGCCTTAGGTGTTTCTCTTCCCATTCCTGCATTATACATCATCACGACATTGGCAAGCTCCGGAAACAGGCCGTTATGCATATAAGGTTTATTATCTGCAACTTCTCTCAGGGTAGGTGTTTTAAACTTTCCTACATCTTCATTTTTCAGCGTTTCCGTATATCTTCCCAGATCTTCATATTTCCTGCCATAATACGTAAGACCTAGATTATGAAATTTCTGATCCGAGAAGTAAGGTGTATTATGGCAATTGATACAATTCGCTTTAGTACGGAATAGATGCAGCCCGTTAATCTCAGCATCGGTAAGTTCATTTTTCTTTCCTCCGATAAATTTATCAAATCGGGAGGCCGGGCTCACCAATGTTCTTTCAAAAGTTGCAATCGCCTGGGAAATCCTATCTTCAGTAACGTCCTTAGTTCCGAATGCTTTTTGAAAATAGGTTCTGTAGCCTTTTATCTTACGTATATTTTTTGTCGCCAGCTTATAGTGAAGATTCATTTCTACAGGGTTTTCAATCGGAGATTTTACCTGTTCTTCCAGTGTCATTGCCCTTCCATCCCAGAATAGAGTTTTAGCATACCCTATATTCACCAAAGTAGGAGCATTTCGGGTTCCCGTCTGCCTGTTATGGCCAAAAGAAACCCTGCTTCCATCTGCCCAACCCAGATCCGGATTATGACAGTTGGCACATGAAATCTGCCCGGATCCTGATAAACGCGGATCAAAAAAAAGCATTTTTCCCAATTCTGCTTTATCTTCAGAATACGGATTATCTGCAGGAAATTCCATTTCAGGGAGTGCTCCTATATCCTGAAATCCTTCTTTAGCCTCATCAAAAAGAGAGAGTTTAGGCCATAAAGCATGATTTCCGCTTCCATACATTTCACGCAGCTCTGTTACCGTATACCCTGTGGAATCATTGGATGTATAGGCAGACATTATGATCACTGATGCAATAGCGAGTATTGCCAGATATCTTTCCTTCATTTTAATAAAATACTTTCAGTGCAAAACTAGCAATAAAGTTCGCATTCCCATTATAACCAGGTACCGCTTGTTTATACTGATTGGCAGCCAGCCAGTTTTGTGTTAAAACTCCTTCCATTTCATATCGGATCTTTCCCCTGTTCATTTTATATTTCAGATTAAGCGTAAGCCCCAGTTTTTTGGAAGCATCATAAGCATAATCCGGTATGGCAATTCTCTGTACAAATATATTTTCTTTACTGCTCTCATAAGGAGTATATTCAAAGCTTTTATGAACAGGAAGATACAGATACTGATCCACTCCCAGCGCCAGTTTATCATCGGAATTGATACGGAATTCCTTTTCATATCCCAGATGGTACTGAAAATAATTAATTTCCCGGTTCAGGACAACCGAAATATCCTTCACACTATTCTGTCCATACAACAAATCCAGACGAATTTTCTGAGATTCATTTTTTGAATTAAACCAGCTCAGATTGTTATTCCATCCCAGCTGGTACTGATGCAGCCTATAGGTTCTGTATTTAAGTTCATAATTGAAATTATCATCCAGCTGGTCCCAGAAATAGAGTTTCGAAGCCCAGTTATATCCATTAAATCTCCCCAAAAAGTTCGCATACATACTATGTTTATCGGTTCTTAATCCTGAATACTTATCATAAACTCTATAACTCTGATTGTCTGTATCTTTGTAAGTGTATATTTTATAAAACCGCTCAATAGAATACTGATAGTCATATCCGGCACTGAAGTGAATATTCCTGTTATTGAATGCATATTCGCCTCCCCAGATATAACCGTCAGACTTATATTCGGTTGAAGAATAAAGTGTTCCCTTGTACTGATTTCCATATCCTTCATTATAGCGGATATATACACTGTCACTAGAAGGAACATTGGTATTCATATTGACGTACATAATGTCATTTACCTTGTAATCATTAAAATATTTTCCTTTTGCAAAAAGGCTATGCTGTTTCCAGTTCAGACCGATTTTTGAAAATACATTATACACATAATGGTCCGTTTTCGGGCGGGGATCAGCATCTCTATATGCTTTTGTAAAGTTACCTTCCACTCCCAACTGGGTAATCAGGAAATTCAAAGGCCTGTATGCCAGTACTCCATAAATATTATAATCCTGTTTCAACCAATCTGCCGCCCGGGGAGCATAAAAATAGGACGGGTTATGGATAAAAGACTGATTAGTGGTTCTTTCTTCTGTTAAGATAAAAGGAACAGCGTGTTCTTTTTCCCGGACAGCATTAAGCCTTCCGGAAAGCGCAACTTTCGGAGAAAGCTGAAATACACCTTGTGAATTGAAATTAAAGCCTTCGGATTTCTCAGGTGACTGCACTCTTTTAAATTCCTGTTTGTGAACAGAATAATTAAAAGAGGTAGCAGAGAAGTCCAATGGATGGAAAAAGCTCAGGTATGGATTTTCCAGCCTGATATTTCTTTCTACTGTACTGATATCGATACTATCGAGCCTCGTAGCCTGGGAAAATAAGCTTTGATTCGCCATTAACAGCAGGAATAGCAGTAGACATTTATTGAATGATAGTCTGTTTTTATGATTATTGTGCATTTCCTCGTGGGTTAGCTTTTATAGTTGTAAAGTCATTTTGTGAGTTATTGGTATCCGCCAGAACCACTCTGCCTTTGATAATTTCTTTTGTTTTGCGAATGATGGAATAAGAGCTGTAATCCGGATAAGGTGACCCTGCATCATTTTTTATGAAAGCTCTCGTAGCATCAATACTTACCGGTAAGTCTTTCGGAGCTTTCTGCTCTTTATCTGTAGTGTCTACCCCATCAATAATAATTTCTTTAGGAATTCTTACGAACAATGCCCCATTTAGATTTTTAGGACTCGGTACTTTTGCAAAAGAAGAAATTTCTCCCGGTGTTGCTTTAAAAACAATCAATGCAGGTCTTGAAGTAACTCCCAGTAACATATCCTTGGAATTTAACGCCCAATGCACAATTTCCATATCCGGAACCATTATATTCTGGATATCATACAGATAAGGACTTCCTCCATTGGCTGTAAAATAATCTCCAAGGTAGGTTTCGAAATCCGCTCCACTAAGATCTACCGTCTCTTCTGGTTTTTTTATACTCACAGACTGTCCTTTAATATCATCATACGGAGCCTTATGATTAATTGCCGTCTGGGCAATTACAATACTTTTCCCCGGGAGGATAGGATGCTCTTTTCCGCTTCCGGGAACTCTGATGATGGTACTGGCATATACAAAATCCGTATTGGCACTTCCTCCGATCGTGTTTCCTGTGGATTTACTCCAGTCATACTGCCCGTTAGATAAAGTATATGAAGTCACATTACTGTTTGTATTCCCTTCCAGAAGCCCCACATATAAACCGTCAGCATAGATCATTTCATTAGAATTATTATAAATCTCCAGGAAATGGTCTCTGAAGCTTGCTGCTTCAGTGGTAGAAGAACCCGCATAGTATACCTGCTTGATAACAAGATCTTCTATCCTTCCTGAAGAAAGGGTGATCACTGCTGCGAAAACATTGACATTAACAATAACTTTTTCCTGCATTCCCCCGAAATACACTTCAGGATTGATCGTAGGTATTTCAAACATATCTTCATAATCTTCTTTAGACATCGTCATGTCAGCGGTAATGGTATAGGTTCCGGGAAGAATGGCATTGAATTTTAATTCTCCATTGGCATCAGTTTTTCCAATAATTTTATCTCCGGTAGAGGTATTTTCCAGAGTGATATTGGCATTCGCAGCTTCTTTGCCATCCAACTTTGCATCATATTTAGCGGCTATAGTAAATGGTACAGGCTGAAGATCACTCCCACTACCGAAATCATCTTCTCTTTTACATCCTGTAAGCATAAGAAGAGGTAAAAACAAATAAGTTATTATATTTTTCATAGTACAAAAAGTCTTTTATTAAAATTTATATGAAATATTAGCTCCGAAAGATGCCGGACTGAAATTTGTATAGAGTGTCCCATATTCATTGTATGCCTTAAGGTTGAAAACATTATTTACATATATGGAAATCCTGAAACCGCTTAAGAAATCTTTTGTAACCCGAAGGTGTATATTGTGTAATGTTTTCTTCCCCAAACCGGATAAAGATTCTTCAGAAGCTTTTCTAAAAAGGGTCTGATATTTTGGATTACTTATTTCCCCTTCCGGAATCATCACCGTATTAAGCTCTGAATCTATATATCCAATGGGATAAATACTGCTGCCGGATGTTATTCTTTCATCGATTAAAAAATGGTCAGTGCGGAGCCCTATAATCAATCCGGAAGATGGCAGGTGGTAATCAAAACTAAAGCTGGCTCTTGCCATATTGGCATTTGAATACGTGTCATTATACAATCCGTACTGAAAGGCAGGGTCCGGAATAGACAGGGCTGCTATTGTAGGTATATCTTCATTCTTTTTACTCTTCGTCTTTACATAGGAAGCATTAAAGCCTGTTATCAGGTTCAGTGCTTCTATCTTTTTAAAAGATACCATAAGCTCCAATCCTTTATCGGTAGATTCATAGCCGTTTATAATCCTGTTTTGTAAATAATGGAATTTATCCTTACCCACAATCTCAAAAGTAGGAACATCGGTTCCCACTGCGGTTATTTCCACTTTAGCCTTATCCATCATTTTTGCTACGGATAGGGTACTGAAACCATCAAAAAGTTTGTTATAATATCCTGTTAGGTTGATGGCAGCGAAAGGCAATTTGTAATCTATTCCAAATTCTGTTTTCCAGCTTTTTGAAGGTTTAAGATCTACATTATCTCCGGGGGTTACCACTGTCTGCATTATTCCAACGGTGTAATATCCCGGAATACGGTAATCTCCCAACAGCATATCAAAATACCTTGGTCCTGTATACAACTGGTTAAGTGAAGGTGCTTTGGAAGTCAGTCCCACTCCGGCACGAAAAGTAAGATCCCCCATCTGGTAAGAAGTATTCACCCTTGGAGAGAGGGTTGATCTTCCATTCTGAATATCATAACGCAATCCAAGATTAGCCCTTATCCCATGCTTGTTATTTAATCTTTTAAAAATATTATCCTGCACATAAAAAGCGTATTGCGTACTAGCCAATACATTATCCTGATAATTATAATCTCTTACTCCGTTTGCCGTTCCTCCGGTAGTGGCAATTGTAGAGAATTGTCCGGCTGTCCCATATTTTCCTCTTCCAAGGTTATCACCGTATCTGAAATTAAATCCCGCAGAATAGGAATGAACCCATCTTTTAGACGTAGTATACACACCATCAGCACTTGTGTTGAAGTAAACATTGATCGGTTTTCCGTCCACATAGGTCATATTTTCATAACTTGGCGGCGTATAAGGAGCATAGTACACACTATTTTCCATTGCATTACCGTAGGGACGGGCTCCCTGATTCAGGAAATATTTTCTTTCCGTACGCTGAGTGCCATAGCTTAGTCCTACATCTGCTCCAATACTTCTAACTATTTTTTTAGTTCCCTTAAAAAGATATTTAAAATTATTGCTTAATGAAAAACTTTTATTTTTACTGCTGATTACAATACCCTGAAGGTCATCAGGATCTCTTTTCCCATTGCTTGTATTTTGAGAGAAAGCAAAAGAAAGTTTATTTTTTATACTGTTTTTATTAATCCCCCAAAGAACATTACTGCTAAACCTGTCATAACCTACCAGGCTTGTTCTGGGATCTACAATAGAATTCATATAGTCTGCAGAAATATTCAGAGCCTGATCATTTTTCAGAGAAAACCCTCTGGTAAGTCCCAGCTGATAAGTACCTTCCCTTATGGATGCATCCAGACGCAGAGGAGACCTTTTGGCGAATGTAGTCACCTTAATCAGCCCGGAAGTAAGATCTCCGTATTTAGCATCAGGAATTCCCTGGATGACTTCTATACTTTCAATATTTTCTGTAGGAATTTCGCGCAGGTCAACCCCGAAATTAGGCTGTGAAGGAGTCAATGTACCTGATTTTCCGGCTGTGGCGGTAAAGTTGAGTCCGAATGGTGAGCCGTATGCAGAATTATAGCTTTGCATATTTTCATTATTAGACAACGCAATGTCATTCACCATTACCTGTACCCCAAAAGCTTTGTTTCCTGCCTCATCTCCACTTAAGGATGTAGAACTCGATGTCACTGAAGCTCCACTTGCTGTACGAAAAACAATATTCTTGAATTGTGCATTATCAAAAGGCTGTATATACTGCCCCGGCAATTGCTGAAGGACGTCACCAATAGAAAATGACTGTATATTCTGAAGAGCCTCCTGTTTGATTTCTATTTCAGAGAAGTTCTTCTTTTTGGCTGTAAGTTCTATTCCATCTATCCTAATATCTGAAACAACATCTGTGTAAACTATAGCCGCTTTCTTGTCTCTGACAACAAGTTTTTCATTCTTTTTTAAAAAAATAGTTTTAGGAGCTTGCCCGGGTTGCTTTACAATAATCTCACATCCTCCTGCATAGGTAATATCGTCTTTATTAGCGTATATCATTCTGCAACCTTTAACTTCAAAAGTACCGGCATTCAGGTCAATCTTCTTTTCCTGACCACATAAAATCGTAACAGACCCCATGAATAGGGCTGTGCTTAATACAATTCGTTTCAATTTTTTATAATTAGAGCGCGAAGTTATTTATAATTTTTCTAAATAAAAATAGTTTAATATTGAAATTTATCATTTTTACAATAATTATAATAAAAATATATAATATCATTAATAATACACCCTGTTGTGAAAAACCAAAATACCCCAACAAAAAGAAGCTCTAACATAAGTCAGAGCTTCTTTTTATAGGTAAATATTGTAATCAGACCAGATTATTTGGAAATAAGCCTGAATAAAATTTGTTCTGTTTTTTTCTGAATTTCTATTTTGCTATAGTGCTTCTGAAAATTAAAATGAAGATGGGAAAGCTCATTCAGCTGTTCCAGAATATTTCCTTTTTCAGGAATGATAAAGTCTAGTTTTGATGGGTATCTGGCAGGGAAAACAGCCCATTTTCCGTATGCCACAGCATCACCGAGATTACCGGTCATTTTTGTGACCCCATAAGTCTCTTTCAAACTGAAGAACTCCGTTTGTTCCTGAATAGGACACCAAAGAACATCTGCTTTCTGCATCCATTTTTCAAAATCTTCAGCAGAAACTCTTTCTGAAAAATAAGTAATGCGGATATTATCCGGTAATTTTTGCGACAGTCTTTCTAAATCTTTTAATTCGCTTCCTGTTGCTTTTCCAAGAAATACAAATTCACAGGGTTTATCGGTCTTAGCATTTTTAAGTGTTTTAAAAATATAGTGGTAATCTCTCCTTTTCTGCGATACACCACCGGGAATAACCACTACCCTATCCTTGTTTTCAGCAGCATGACCATTCTTTGTATAAAAAAGAGGTAAAAACTGATATTTTTCTGAACTCATAGCCTCGTCTAAAACCAAAAGTGCTCCTGAAGCCTGGTATACTTTAGAAGAATATAACAACCCTTCTTTCATCCATAATTTGAGTCTGTACATCACATCTTTTTTAAAGACACTTTTTACCAGATCCAGCTTTGAGGCTTTGGTAAAATTGAGATTATGGGCAATAACCGCCGTATTATATTTCTTTGTTATGGCTAAAAATGTATTAAAAAAACGGTGAACCGTTCCAATAATAATCAGATCGTATCCTTTTTCCTTTAATTGGTCTAAGATCATGGAGCTGTCTGACAGAAATACAGCTTCTTCATTTTTGCTGATCCGGTCCTTAATTTTTTTTGAAAAATAATAATCTATGGTAAAATCCTTAGTATCCCTCATGATATCTATGAAAGACTGTGCTATTTCTGCGTGGGTGTCTATTTCTATATAGGCAATTTTTTTCATGGATTATCGGTGATCTTTTTATGTCTTGACTAAAGCCGGATGACTTTTCTTTTTATTAAATGGCTAATGCCTGTTTCTACTGAATATATCTTTCAACTTACATGTTAAGCCATTTTTTCTTCAGCATTTTCCAACGTTGGTCATTTACTGCCTTCTGTTCTTCTTTTGTGATCTTCAGTTCCATTTTCTTTGCTCTGCAGCTTTCGTACGATGAAATAATATCAAAGAAAAATGATGGCGATTTACTTTTCATCGCTTCTTTGGAAGAGGCAATATAGGCCAGAAACCTGTTTAAACCCAGAAAATAAAAATATTTGCCATAGTAATCGGCAGGCCGTATGGTATAGTCAGCTCCTTTCACTTTAATAAGCTTTACCTGAAGTTCCGGAAGAACAACTTCCTTCCATCCAAGGCTCTCAAGGAGTATAGCATCTATATTATCCCAGCCTAATGTTTCCCTTAAGCCTCCGATCTGAATAAAACAGGCCTTCCTGTAGGCCTTCATTGGACCTCTTACATGATTTTTATTGGAGTTTCCTTCGTATACCCAGTGTCCGTCTTTCTCCACATACAGCAAACCGCCTACCAATCCATAGGCAGGATTACCGGCAAAAGCTTTTTCTAGTGTTTCCAGATAATTTTCAGGGAGAATGATATCGGCATCAAATTTACAGATGATATCAAAATCATCTATAGGCTGTTTCTGCAAACCGTTTTTAAAAGCATGAACAACTTTAGAGCCCGGCTGATGCTCAGATTTCTGAAGGCTAATGGTTTCAAAACGGGAATCAGTCTCGGTATATTTCCGGATAACCTCAGCAGTACGGTCTGTGGAACCGTCATTAACCACAACGGCTCTAAAATCTTTACTGCTTTGCTGCTGTAAAGAATCTAAAGTAAATGAAAGATTATTTTCTTCGTTATGGGCAGGAATGATGATTAAAAACCTCACTACTATTTTATAAATGATGAATAATAAGTGATAAATGATGTAAAACAATCGCCATCATTTATCACCTATTGATTGATATTATTTGTTATGCGGTTTCAGCATATTTTTAGGATCCAGAATTTCATCTAATTTTTCCTGAGAAAGAATTCCTTTCTCCAAAACAAGATTATAAACGCTTTTTCCGGAGGATAATGCTTCTTTAGCAATCTCTGTAGACTGCTTGTAACCGATATAAGGGTTAAGTGCTGTTACAATACCAATACTGTGTTTTACCATATTCAGGCACACTTCTTTATTGGCAGTAATTCCTACTACACATTTATCACGAAGGGTATCCAGAGCATTGCAAAGGAAATTGATATTTTCCATGATTGCATGAGAAAGTACCGGCTCCATTACGTTAAGCTGTAATTGCCCTGCTTCTGCAGCAAACGTTACTGTAAGATCATTTCCAAATACTTTAAAACATACCTGGTTCACTACTTCCGGAATTACCGGATTTACTTTACCTGGCATAATGGATGATCCCGGCTGCATTGGAGGAAGGTTGATTTCAAAAAGGCCAGCTCTTGGTCCTGAGGAAAGCAATCTCAAATCGTTACATATTTTTGATAATTTTACGGCAAGGCGTTTTGTTGCTGATGAATAAATCACATAAGAACCCGTATCCGGTGTAGCTTCTACAAGATCCGGTGCCGAAATAATCGGGAACCCGGTGATTTGGGCCAGATTCTTAGCACAAAGGATTGCATAGCCTACCGGAGCATTTAATCCTGTCCCAATGGCTGTGGCCCCCATATTTACCTCTACAAAAAGGCTGGCGTTATTATTCAATTTAGAGATATCTTCTTCCAGTGTAGCTGCATAGGCTTCAAATTCCTGTCCCAATGTCATGGGTACAGCATCCTGAAGCTGGGTACGTCCCATTTTGATGACATCCTGGAATTCTACTCCTTTAGCACGGAAAGCCGCCACAATTTTCTCAAGCCTTTCTACCAACCCGATATTCATGTGCAATAATCCCATTTTAATAGCAGTAGGATAGGCATCATTGGTGGATTGAGAAAGGTTGATATGATCATTTGGAGAGCAGAATTCATATTCTCCTTTGTTTTTTCCTAATTTTTCCAACACGATATTGGCAATTACTTCATTCGCATTCATATTGATTGAAGTTCCTGCTCCGCCCTGGATCATATCTACCGGAAACTGATCGTGATATTTTCCATCTACGATTTCGTCACAAGCTTCTGCTATTTTAAAATACAGGCTTTCTTCAAGCAGCCCCAATTCATAGTTGGTTTTTGCAGCTGCTTTTTTTACAAAAGCTAAGCCTTTAATAAAATCCGGGTATGAAGACAAAAGCTGTCCTGAAATTTTAAAATTGTTGATTGCTCTTTGTGTCTGAACCCCATAATAAGCGTCTAAAGGTACATTAAGTTCCCCTAACAGATCGCTCTCTTTCCTGAAATTTTCCATTACAGATATTTTACTGTTTTTGATGGTTTAAAGATAGCAAAAACGCATCTAACCGATGCGTTTTAATTTGACTTTATTTTACAGGATATTTTTGAATTAACGCCTGCAGTATAGACCATGTTTCGGCATCCATAATTCCGTCATAATTTTGAGGACGGTAATGGTACTGGAAGGCTTCAATGGTTTTCTTGGTTGCATCATCCCATTTTCCGCTAAGATCTAAAGCATACCCAAATTTCTGCAATGCAGTCTGTGTCTGAAAAATAAAAGATGAATCAATATATCTTGTTGCAAAATCTGCCTGTGCGATAGTAAAGAAATTCTGTTTTGCCGTTTCATCATACCACATTCCCAGCTGATACTCATCATATAGCTTCTTCCATGGAAACATTGGGCCGGGATCCTGTTTTCTGGTAGGGGCAATATCCGAATGAGCCAGAACATTGGTTGCCGGAATCTGATATCTGGTTACAATATCTTTTGCCAAAGCAGCTACTTTTCTCACCTGCTCATCACTGAACGTTGCAAATATTCTTTTCCCGGTTGCATCTGTAGTATATCCGGCATTTACAATCTCTATTCCTATGGAAGTATCGTTAAGATTTTTATCATTTCTCCATGCGCTTACTCCCGCATGATAAGAACGTTTGTTTTCATCTACAAGCTGATAGATCTCATTATCTCCGGTATTGTTTACCAGATAATGGGCGCTCACAGCCTGCTGGGTAAGTACTGTAATCGATTTATCATCCGGAAGTGCTGTATAATGTAATATTAAATAACGCTGTCTGAAGTTTTGTGCAATAGCAGGAAAATAAGTCTTTACCACTTTATATCCGGCTGGTTTTGCAGAAACAATTGAACCATAACTTGCCGTATTATCATTTTTTGCCGGGTCTGCTATATTGGTAGTGAAAAATTCTATTCCACGGTCTGAAACAATTTTTGGTTTTGGAGCTTCCGGACTTGCTGTTTTAACGACCGGTTTAGGCTGTGATACGGGGGTTTTCGGTTTGTAAGTATTTTTTTTCACATTTTGCTGAGAAGTACATGAAAAAACAAAAGTGCTTAATCCGATGATATATAATGTCTTACGCATTTGTTCAGTTTTTTAATGATTTATTACCTCAAAAATACATAAATTTTTCTTGAATTTTATTTGGTAAATAAAGAAATCTATTCTATATTTGCACTCGCAATAACGGAACAACGATCATTAAAAAATAAACAAAAAGGAGGGTTGCCAGAGTGGTTAATGGAGCAGTTTGCTAAACTGTCGACGCGAAAGTGTCGCAAGGGTTCGAATCCCTTACCCTCCGCATTCTATATATCTCGGGGCGTAGCGTAGTCCGGTCATCGCGCCTGGTTTGGGACCAGGAGGTCGCAGGTTCGAATCCTGCCGCCCCGACTTTTTAATGAAGCTTATTCGATAAGCAAAAACAACTTTTAAGGGTGCGTAGCTCAGCTGGATAGAGCATCTGCCTTCTAAGCAGACGGTCAAAGGTTCGAATCCTTTCGCGCTCACAACGAACTCACAATTTTTATTGTGAGTTTTTTATTTTATATTAGCTTCATGTGCTACTCTGTTGCATACTTTATTCTCAAACCTTAGAAAAATGGATCAGGTTATAAACTTGGGGACTAAGCAAATTGGGTTAAATCTAAACTTCTTGTTTAGATGACATTCAAAAATCTATGTATAAAATATGTGATTTTTATATTTGACTTGAAAATAGGATGGAAATAACCTTTTATTTCACGCAAAGGAATAATCATTCGGATGTTCTATTTTTAAGAAAAGCAAAGAAAGGGACTTTGTCGCTGAATAAGCGATATAAAAAGTTAGCTTCATCAAAATCGATTTCTAATCGATTCATTTTTGGCTCGCTTTACATATTATTCCCGTAATTACAGCACGACTATTTTTAAATAGCCGCGCTGCATTTGGCCACAAACTGCTCAAATTTCCGATCTGTATTTCGCATGACCGGTCCGTGACCGAAGCAGATAATTGCAGGGTTCAGTTTTGCTAACTTCTGAAGCGATTTGATGTTGAGCTGCTGATCTGAGGTGAATATGTTTGGCGGAAGCCGCAGACCAACCGCTGTCGTGAGCAGGTTCATATTTGTCGCTACATCTCCGATTATCAGTATACCATCTCGCTCACGGAATAAAGAAATATGACCTGCCGAATGTCCGGGTGTCTCTATTACCCGAAAGTTCCCGATGCTATCGTTTTCCACGATTGTCTGTTCGACTTTATGCCCCTGACCTGCCCAATACTTTTGTTGAAGCTTTGCTACCCAATGCTGCGGAGTTGGATAGTCGTTGGTTACCATACCGGTTTCGGTCCTAAAAACTTCGTCGGGATGACAGAGTAAGGGTATGACGAACTCAGCGCATATCTGATCGCTACAGCCCTGATGGTCTGCATGCGCATGCGTCAGTATATGTTGATAAACGGGAATTTTCCGGAGCGCTTTCTTGATAGTAGTATACGAACTCCGTATTCCGGAGTCTACCAAGACCCCTTCGATAATATAGCAGTTGATACTGTTTCGTGGCATCAGTGAAACCTGAAACACTTCGGGAGCAATTTGATGTAACATATTTTTTCGTGCAAATCTACATCACTGATCAGGATTACATAAGGACATTTGTCCTAAAACAGATCAGGTCTGTGTATTTGTCCTTTTGCCCGTGTAAGCGATCGCTGTGTGATGCCCAGGTATGATGCCAGATCCTGTGTCGCTATGCGCTGAACGAGCATCGATTCGCTAGACAAGACATGACGGTATTTATCCACAGCGGACTTATTATTGTAATTTAGCAGATAATGTTCCTTTTGGGTATACTCCTGTTCCATCACCGACTTTATCACTCCGTTCCAAGCGGTCACCTGGCCAAGCAGATGCTGATAGTCCGGGTAGTTTATCCTGTAGATTATGCTGTCTTCTATAGTCCTGATACTCCTTCTGGATTTTTCCTGTGCCACAAACTCCGAAAACGAGGTGACAAATTCATTTTCAAACTTGAAGCAGGTTATATTTTCCTTTCCTTCTTTGTCGACAGCATATGCTTTTACAGCGCCACTGGCGATAAATCCAATATGACGGCAGGATTCATCCTCACGAATAAAAAAATCACCTTTTTTTAAGCGGACCGGTTTGAAGAACTGTGCAGAAAAGTTGATTTCCCCGGCAGACAGTCCTCCTGTTGAGGATAGATAATTTTCAAATATGTCAGTCATTTCGCAATCTTTCGTCCTTTTATTTTCTTTTTTTAACTGCCTGTGGATAGATACCAAATCCAACATCCAAATCTAACAATTATTGTACATTCAAAACCAACAATTATTGTACATTCTAAAAAGGCTGCAGATGCAGCCTTTTTAGTAAACAACGAACTAGAAACCAATGCCAGATAAAACAGACTGGTGTAAAAGTATAATATCTTTATGGTGAACATTTTGGAAACCAGCCACCAACTGTTTTATAAAAAAACCGTCATTAAACTTAACAAGCAATGACGGTCATCCATTTTAAATGATACCTGACCCGAATTCAGGCCATATTATTTATTCTTATTATTGTACATATGCTACATAAGATTCATTAATAGCACCTTTAGTTGTTTTTGCAAAAAAGGAATAGTCAATCCAAAAATAACCATTACTTCCCCAAGATGAACCCCAAGAATTCTGTACTTTAAAGGCTTGTTTAGCGTCATCATACCCTATCACACAAATTGCATGTCCACCATACACTTTCCCAGAATGTGATTTCCAAACCCATCCTGTAGAAGACATATTATAGAAACTTTGATCCACAGTTATTCCTATGATTATCGGAAGCTTCATGCTTAGTAATGTTTTTATATTAGTTAAATCAGTTTTGTTTACAGTAGCCCAAGTCGTGAATTTATGTGCACTTGCTGCCTGTTTTTGTGTAGCATTAGGCTGTGTTGAACATTCCGCATCTGTATAAGGCATTTCTGACCAACTGCATACCCCTTGATTTTTTATTAAGTCTAATCCATAGCTAACATAAGTTCCACCTGAACAATCACCTATTTTAATCTGATTATACACATATTCGGGACTTCTAGGTTCTGTAACACCTTTAAAGTTATATTCCAAAGCACTTGCTGCTGCATAAGCTGTTGCCCAGGCAACACATGATCCCTCACTACCCTGATCGCCAATTGCAGAACCCGCAATAGTAAAACTAGATGGTAAAGCAGCTTGTACTGAAGTGGCACTTTTCCCAAGGTATTTCATTGCCAAAGCATTAACATCCACTTTCTGAAAAGACTCATATGTTTTTGAATCAACAAATTTTGCACCTAATGCATACTGCTTAGAGGAATCCGGGATATCAGCTAAATTACTTTGTTCAGAAGAATTGGTACAGGAGGAAATAGAAAATATCCCTACTGCTGCAATAATAAGTTTTAAATTTTTCATAATACTATAAATATTTTTAGAGAATAAATATATATACTATTTTC
Organism: Chryseobacterium sp. WG14; assembly: GCF_024586945.1. NCBI lineage: Bacteria > Pseudomonadati > Bacteroidota > Flavobacteriia > Flavobacteriales > Weeksellaceae > Chryseobacterium > Chryseobacterium sp. WG14. The sequence goes on along the minus strand of NZ_JALCZD010000001.1, from coordinate 87,118 downwards.
AAAGATTTATGATAAATTATTATTTATTTTTCAATTAAAGTAATTTTTTAATAAATTATTTATAAACAAAAAGCAATTTATAAGTTGAAAACGTAAAAAATGGAATTTTTTTCTTTGAATCAATAAATATTTAGAATTTTTATACGGCATCTTTATTAATTATTCAATTAACCGTTAATCCGTAACACTTTTACTTTTATCTTTTTTATAATCTGTTTGCATTTGGGTCAGCTATAAAAGCACTTGAGAATATTCCTTTTTGTACTCACTACAAACTTAGCCATGTCCAGAAGTAACAAAAGTATGTTGCTGTAATTTCAAAGTTCATTTTTCTTTTTATCAGGAAGACTTGCTTATATTTGAGAGCTGGCAAAATTTGAGAACACTATAACGCTTAGAATATGAAAATACAACTTAGCTATTTATTTATTTTATTATATACCCTTGTAAGCTGTCAGGAAAAATCAACCATCAATGATCTGAAATTTTCTAACTATTCAGGCCATCCCAAAAAAATTACAGAGATCATCACTTTTTCAAATCAAAATATTGATAAAAGCATTTCTTATTTTGACAAAGACGGCTTTCTGACAAAAATTGAATCTTTTAATTTAGCCAAAAGCGAATTCCCTGATAAAAGGTTTATAAGTGATATTACACAATATAAATCACAGGGTAAAGCTAAACGCTATTTCGAAACTATCAATCCTGAAAATAAGAAGATAGAAGGTAAGGGCTATTTTGAAAAAATTTCTGATTCTTTATATAAGAGAGTTTCAAATTTTAATGTTGACAGTACATCGCTTAACAAACTATTTTATTTTGACAAAAATAACCGCCTTATAAAAACAGAAGAAACCGGGAATTTTAATGGCAGACCTGTTAATAACACCATTTCTTATACTTATATCAATTCAGTAAAAAATGAAATGCTTTTTGAAGATTTAATTAATCATAAAACATTTAAGATTATTTATAAAAATGTAAAGCTCGACCCATACGCCAATTCTGTTTATGAAGAATTAGTTGATGACCATGGAACGTTACAACAGAAAGTAGTAAGAGAATTTGAATATTATTAAGACAAAAGCCTCTACAATTTCTCATGACTATTGAGATACCAAGAAAATAGAAAATGCATGGAGTGATGTGATTTTAATTCCGGATCATATTTCAGGTATTTTATCATTGATCCTTTGCTATCCGTACCTCTACCCTAGCCCCGATAGAAACGGTTACCCCGCAACAAGCCAGGCTTTTTCAGCGGAGGCGTGAGGAGTATGAGTGGATAGCGGGATAAAGCTCCATATGGTCTAGATATATTGCATTGAACATAAATTTACATTTCATAAAACAGCCTTAGAATTCATGATTCTAAGGCTGTTTTTATTACTATCAGGCAGCTTCTTTTATTTTTATTTTAGTTTTGGAAGCTTCATATTTTCTATTTTTAGATTCTTCCCGTTTCATTTTTCTATATTCCCAGGGAGCCACAGCACGGTTATCCTGCCAAAGACCAACTTTTTTACGCTGTGCAGTATCCTGCAGCTCTCCCAAAGCAGTATCTTTTGAATAGGAGAAATACCACCATCCGAAACCTGCCTTTATAAGCTCTTTTGAAAGGTATTTACCGTTATCATAGTATACTTTTGCAATAGAACGTCCATACCGGTCGGTATTGGTTTCCACAAAATTAACAGTCTTACCAAACACCTGATCTGAGGTGAATTGTCTTGCATTTTTACCGAACGGCTGTCCTTTCTCCGGACAGTCAACTTCAGCAAGCCGAAGTTTTTTTTGCAGGTTTCCTTTTAAAAGAATAGTAATGGTATCTCCATCTGAAATTTTTATTACTTTTCCACTGTTTTGGGAGAAACCAAGCAGTGGAAAAAAGAGGCATGCTAATATCAATCGTTTCATGGGCTAAAGATAGCAATTAAGAACTCTGAAAACCTATAATTCATCGTATCTTCAAGAGTATTTTAAAATTTTTCATTATCTAATCTTATCTTTTTTTACAATATGCAATGAATCAGGATATTTAAAATCATTGATTAGAATAGTAAGGTATCTGTTTGGATATTTAGTCCTGAAATACGAACATTTCGGAATATTGATAGTCCTACTTTTTCTAGTACAAGATTATATATTCTATAAAATTTCTTATTAACTGTATTGACATTTTTCTATTGATAAAAGTAGTTTAAGACATACAGCAAAGAGAAAAAGATTAGAAAAGCAGATTTTTATCAGTCCATATAACTCAATGGTTATTAGCAATCTAAAATAAATAAAAAAGTACACCTGAAAATTAATAAAAATTTATCCTTCATTTTATTTTTTTATTTGATAAAGTATTGTACCTTTGCAACCGCAAAAACGAAGTAAAATTCGTTAGAGATGACTATCAATCGGGGCGTAGCGTAGTCCGGTCATCGCGCCTGGTTTGGGACCAGGAGGTCGCAGGTTCGAATCCTGCCGCCCCGACTTTTTAAATTCAAGGGTGCGTAGCTCAGCTGGATAGAGCATCTGCCTTCTAAGCAGACGGTCAAAGGTTCGAATCCTTTCGCGCTCACAATGAACTCACAGAAAATGGCGGGTTCTTTTATTTCACAAAAAAGCTTTGTATCTTTGCAACTGCAATCACAAGGTAATTTAAGATGATCATCAATCGGGGCGTAGCGTAGTCCGGTCATCGCGCCTGGTTTGGGACCAGGAGGTCGCAGGTTCGAATCCTGCCGCCCCGACTTTTTAAACTCAAGGGTGCGTAGCTCAGCTGGATAGAGCATCTGCCTTCTAAGCAGACGGTCAAAGGTTCGAATCCTTTCGCGCTCACTAAAGAACTCATAAGAAATTATGGGTTCTTTTTTGTTTATATAACAATCCTTTCTTTTACTGTCCTTTGAGGAATAGTGGAGCAGATGCAAAAGTTTTTTTGGTGAAAGGGAACATAAACTTACATCAGTACAGTTTTTCTCTGACGCAAAGTTATATTTTTATTATGTTTGATTTTAAGTGAGTCAAGAATGAATCGATTAGAAATCGATTTTGATGAAAGTAACTTTTTATATCGCTTATTCAACGACAAAGTTGCCTTTCTCGCTTTCTTAAGATAGAACATTCGAATTATCAAATATAAAATCACATATTTTATTTAATACAGCATAGATCTCTGAATACCCTCCAAACAAGAGGTTTTAGATTTAACCCGATTTGCTTATCCCAAAGTTTATAACCTGACCCGGGATAGTCCATTTCTTAGAAAATTCAGTTACTGATATAAAATTCATATAAAAAATGTCAGAACCTCTTATATTATAAAGGCTTGGTTAATACTACTTTCTCCAAAAGAATCAGTTTTAACTGAAAATGGATTTTACTGGAATAAAGCTTTCTTATACTTAATTTATTTGTTGATTAAATAAATTACCTTTATAACCTTTCTTTGCAACGGTCAAAACAACATAAAACAGCTTTCTTATTGGGTATGATCTCGATAATAAGCCTGAGCATTACACTGCTTGCTTATTTCAGTCTTGTAACTGGAATTGATATCATAATCGGGGTACTGTGCTTTATCATTTCTTTTATTTCTTCAGTAGCTGCCATTATCCTAAACAAAAGTAATAAAGTGTGGTGGTTTATATTTTTAATACATATGATTGTTTTAATTGCAGGTAAATGGAAGCTGTGTGATTTTACCCTTCCTTTATAATCAAAAGAAGAGAAGAAACTGGATTGGCTGATTCCAATCCTATTTTTTCTTTATCCAGCCATAGAAAAAGTCCTCACTTAAACAGCAAGGACTTATATTTTTTAATGACCCATGTCAAAGGTTATTTCAATCGATAGGAACTTCCATTCCAAAGATAAGTTTTGGAAGAGCGTTTTTTCTTCTCCCGATCTTTATCATCTTTTTCCATTTCTTCCATTTTAAAAATAAAAGCATCAGGAATTCCACCTTTATCATTAGGGAAAATATATTGCTCACTATGGTAAAAAACATCTGCATCTCCTACATTCATCAGCTGTGGAAGGGCAATTAGTTTTTTATCCTTAAAAAGAACATATTGGTCATAGCTAGCAATACCACAGGCTTCACCAGAAACCAATGCCTTTAAAGTAAGCGCTACATTCTGCAGTTTATGACTGCTTTCAATATTGAAAGTAGCATAGCTCAGCTCCTCTCCACTTCCGGTATCAAAATAGACCTCATCTACAAGCATATTACCCTCCATCACTTTGATTCCTGCAATATTCTGTTTCTCTATAGTATTAATCTCTTTGTTTTTTCTGTCTATGGTTTTTGAAAGCCCGAAAAGGAAATCATATCCGTTTTTATTACGGTATCCTATACAAAGGTTACCTCCCCAAACATATCCTTCAGAAGTCATATCTCCCTTCTGATAAGAGATCTTGTACCAATTAGCACCTCTTTCCCCTAATCTTAATATGGCTTCTTCTTTTTTAAGGATTAATACCTGTTGATTAGCCTGCAATGAGTCTACAACCGGTGCCTGAACATTAGGTTCTTTTCTGATCCTTGTCCAATCCGTAAAAATCTTTTGGCTTTTATTCTCTTCAAAACCAAAAACCCCATCAGCATACGCTTCATTTTCCTGTGCTGAAAAAAACGGCAGTATCAGTAATAATAAAGCGGTCCATAAAGTTTTCATATCTGTATTTGTTTTTTTATTTTTCTAACAGCAAGCTTACCCACTCTTCGCGTTGTATTTGCTTTTTCAGCTCAAGACCGCTTTCTTTACATACTTCAAGAATATCATCTACATCAAAGAAGCAAAGCCCCGAAAGCAATAGTTTTCCGCCTTCATTCAACACAGAAACATAGGTTGGAATATCTGAAATCAGAATATTTCTGTTGATATTTGCTAAAATAACATCAAAATTTTCTTTTCCTAAGTTTTCGGCTGTTCCCAGTTCAATATCCAGTTCAACGCCATTTCTTACAGCGTTTTCTTTTGAGTTTTCTACAGACCATTCGTCAATATCAATGGCTTTGGTATCTCCGGCCCCCTGTTGTTTTGCATAGATAGCCAATACAGAAGTCCCACACCCCATATCCAATACTTTCTTTCCACTAAGGTCAAGCTCCATCATCTGCTGGATCATCAGGTGTGTGGTAGGGTGATGCCCTGTTCCGAAAGACATTTTAGGCTGAATAATAATTTCATGCATTCCCGGTACAGACTCATGAAATTCTGCTCTGATTAATACTTTATCATCGATATTGATAGGAGAGAAATTCTTTTCCCATTCTTCATTCCAGTTGATATTAGGCATTTCCTCAAAAGAGTACTCAATCTTTACATTTTCATTTTCAAAAATAGGAAGGGCCTTAAGCTGCTCTTCATGAAACAGATCTGTCTGAATATATCCTAAAATTCCGTGAATCTCTTCTGTAAAGCTGTCAAAACCTATCTCAATAAGCTCTGCCATTAATATCTCATTCCAGGGTTGCAATGGAGAAATTTTGAAATTGAATTCTAAATAATTTTGCATGTGACTAATTTGCTGCAAAAATACTAATGTTATTACTGTTAAAAAAATGGAAGCATGAAGTTTTAGTCTTACTCAAGAATTTATTCAGTTTTAAAAGGCCAACATCGCGTTTCCTTATAGTAAGATTTCTTCTATAATATGATCAATAGTGAATATTTTTGATATACAAAGCGTAAAAAATTTATATAAATTTGTAAATTGCAGTAAGAGCAGATTCCATTCGGAATATCTGAAAAACAATAGAAACCTAAGCAATCCGTCACATGGTAGCCTACGAAAATTTACATGATACCCTTTCTTTTTACAGGATTGATTGCCGCCAGTCTTATTATATATCTTCAGGAAATCCTATTTTCAATTTTCCAAAAGCACCGTTCAGGATGGATTATTATGCCCTATGTATTTGTACGGCTGGAGAAATAAGTATTGAAATAGACAGTAAAAAATATAAAGTAACCACCCACAGTTTATTTATAGCCGCTCCTTCTACCATTGTAAGATTTCTGGAAACCAGTGAAGATTTTATGATGAAGCTCTTATTTTTTGATAAGAATTTTCTCATCAAAAACATATCTAACCCTTTCATTATTGAGAAAATGAATCTCTTCTCTAAGGGTTCCTACAGCATTATAAAAACAACAGAAAAAAATTCTCTGCAATTACAAAACCTGCTGGATTACCTTAAAAAGAAATCCAGAAAACAAGGCAAATTCACAGAAGAGATTATCAGGACAATTATTTTTAACTTACTGCTTGAAACTGCAGAAATCATAGAAAAAGAAATCAATACAGTTTCTCAGAAAGAGGACGGAAAAAAAGACCTTTTCCTGAAATTCAGTAAACTGATCCGGGAAAATATCAGACAGCAGAGAACCGTTCAGTTTTATGCCGAGGAGCTTTGTATTTCTAATAAACACCTTATAGAGATTATTAAAAAAGCCAGTGGAAAAACCCCTCATGAAGTCATTGATGAGACTTTACTGAAAGAGGCTTATGTCATGCTGGGAAATCCCGATATCACGATCTCAGAAATAGCTTTTGAGCTTCAGTTTAATTCGGCATCAGCTTTCAGCCGTTTTTTTAAAAAACACACTTCTTTTTCTCCTTCAGAGTATCGGACAAAAGAAAATATCCAGTCATAAGAATTTGGGGATGACAATTCCGACATTGGGGATATGTGCTGCTTTTTGAATAGAAGTACCTTTAACATGTTAATTAAAAACAAACAAAAAATGAGTACGATCAATTCAAAATTCGAAAAAGTTTTAAATGCTTCTGAGCAGTTTGGAAAAGTAAACCACGAACCGGATTCAAGTAAAGAAGTTCAGATTAACACTCCTGAAAAAACGATGCCTTTTTCTGACCAGATCGGAAATTATCAACGTAATAAAGGAATTCCTTCACAATCTTATGAAAACACTAAAATCTATATTGTAGGAAGCGGAATTGCGGGAATGTCTGCCGCTTATTATTTCATCCGTGATGGCCGTGTTCCGGGTAAAAACATTATTTTCCTTGATCAACTCAATGTAGAAGGAGGCTCTCTGGATGGAGCAGGAAACGCAAAAGACGGCTATATCATCCGTGGAGGACGTGAAATGGATATGACCTATGAAAATCTATGGGATATGTTCCAGGATATTCCGGCATTGGAATTACCCGATCCATACAGTGTATTGGATGAATACCGCCTTATTAACGACAATGACCCTAATTATTCTAAAGCAAGACTGATTCATAACCAGGGGCAGATCCAGGATTTCAGTAAATTCGGACTTGAGAAAAAAGACCAGCTGGCAATTGTTAAACTTTTATTGAAGAAAAAAGAAGAGCTTGATGATCTGACTATTGAAGATTATTTCGCTGAATCTTTTCTTAACAGTAATTTCTGGTTTTTCTGGCGTTCTATGTTTGCTTTTGAGAACTGGCACAGCTTACTGGAACTGAAACTGTATATGCACAGATTCCTGCATGCCATTGACGGAATGAAAGACTTCTCATGTCTTGTATTCCCTAAATACAACCAATATGACACGTATGTAACTCCTCTTAAAAATTTCCTTGTTGAGAAAGGAGTACAGATTCAGTTTAATACATTAGTAAAAGACCTTGATATCCATATCAATACGGAAGGAAAAACAGTGGAAGGGATTATCACCGAGCAAAATGGCGAAGAAGTAAAAATACCCGTTGGTAAAGAGGATTATGTGATTGTTACTACAGGCTCAATGACTGAAAGCACCTTCTATGCAGATAATAATACGGTCCCGGAAGTTACGATAGACAACAGCAGTGCAGGACAAAGTGCGGGATGGAAACTGTGGAAAAATCTCGCTGCCAAATCTGAAGTATTTGGTAAGCCTGAAAAATTCTGCAGTCATATTGAAAAATCTTCGTGGGAATCTGCTACATTAACCTGCCGGCCTTCTGCTTTCACAGAGAAACTGAAAGAACTGTGCGTGAATGATCCTTATTCCGGAAGAACAGCTACAGGAGGGATTATCACTATCACCGACTCTAATTGGGTGATGAGCTTTACCTGCAACAGACAGCCACACTTCCCTACTCAGCCGGATGACATCCTCGTTGTATGGGTATATGCCCTACTGATGGATAAAGAAGGTAATTACATAAAAAAAACAATGCCTCAATGTACCGGAAATGAAATCCTTGCAGAATTATGTCACCACTTGGGAATGACAGACCAGCTTGATAATGTTATAGAAAATACCATTGTTCGTACTGCATTTATGCCTTATATTACCTCTATGTTTATGCCAAGAGCTCAGGGTGATCGTCCGAGAGTTGTTCCCGAAGGCTGTACCAATCTAGGGTTGGTAGGACAGTTTGTGGAAACCAACAATGATGTAGTATTTACTATGGAAAGTTCAGTAAGAACAGCCAGAATAGCAGTATACAAACTTCTGAACCTCAACAAGCAGGTTCCGGACATCAATCCATTACAATATGACATCAGACATTTACTGAAAGCTACCCAGGCTCTTAATGATTATAAACCATTCTTAGGAGAAGGTATTTTAAGAAAAATACTGAAAGGAAGCTATTTTGAACATATTCTGGTCAACCGTCCTGAAGAAAAAGAAGAACATGAATCTTTCTTTATGGAACAGGTAGGTAAATTCCAGGATTGGATCAAAGGAGTAAAAGGGTAATGTTATCTTAAGGCTCCAGTTATAAAAAACGAAAAGCAGGACTTCAGTGAGGTCCTGCTTTTATGTATGATCATCCTGAAATTATTCAGGCTTATAAGAATCTTTTAGAGTTACTGTACGGTTGAAAACCAACGCAGCGTCCGTAGAATCCTGGTCTTTGGTAAAGTACCCGATTCTCTGGAACTGAAGGGGTTCACCTACGGCAACTTCTTTCAGGCTTGGTTCAGCAAAACCTTGAATAGTACTTACCGAATCAGGGTTAATGAAATTCAGGAAGTCAACATCTTTTTCAGCATCCGGCTGCTCCACGGTAAATAATTGGTTGTAAACCCTTACCTCTACAGGGATCGCGTGTTTCGCAGATACCCAGTGTAATGTTCCCTTTACTTTTCTTAAGCTTTCTTCCGTTCCGCTTCCGGATTTACTCTTTTCATCGTAAGAAGCATAGATGGTAGTAATCTCTCCATTTTCATCCTTCTCCACTCTTTCTGCTTTAATGATATAAGCAGACTTTAAACGAACTTCTCCACCTAACTTCAGTCTGAAGAATTTATTATTAGCCTCTTCCTTGAAATCCTCACGTTCGATGTATAGTTTTCTTGAAAAAGGAACTTCTCTGGTTCCTGCATTTTCCTGTTCAGGATTATTTTCAGTTTCCAACCATTCTTCCTTGTCTTCAGGATAGTTTTCGATCACTAATTTAACAGGATCTACTACTGCCATTACACGTTTAGCTACTTTATTAAGATCTTCACGCACACAGAAGTCAAGTAACTGGATTTCAATCAGGTTTTCTCTTTTGGCAACTCCCACTTTATCAATAAAGTTTCTGATAGACGCCGGCGTGTATCCTTTTCTTCTCATCCCTGAAATAGTAGGCATTCTAGGATCATCCCATCCTGTCACCGCTCCTTCGGCTACAAGTCTTTGCAGCTTTCTTTTGGAAGTGATCATATAGGAAACATTCATCCTTGCAAATTCTCTCTGCTTGGGAGCTACTTTAGTTTCATCAGATACCTGCTCCAGATACCAGTTGTAAAGAGGTCTGTGGTTTTCGAATTCCAATGAACATAGAGAGTGTGAAACTTGTTCCAAATAATCCGATTCCCCATGTGCCCAGTCGTACATCGGATAGATCTTCCAGGCAGTTCCTGTTCTGTGGTGCGGTCTTTTCAGAATTCTGTACATCACAGGATCACGCATATTCATATTGGGGGAAACCATATCAATTTTTGCACGAAGCGACATTGTTCCTTCCTCGAACTCACCGTTTCTCATTCTTTCGAATAGATCCAATGATTCTTCAACCGGACGGTTTCTGAATGGCGATTCCACACCTGGTTCCGTAGGATTTTTTCTCTGTTCGGTAATCACTTCAGATGGCTGCTCATCTACATAAGCCTTTCCTTCTTTAATCAGTTGTACTGCCCATTCATAAAGCTGCTGGAAGTAATCTGATGCATACAATTCTTTGTCCCATTTGAAACCTAGCCATTCCACATCTTTCTTGATTGAATCTACGAATTCCTGCTCTTCTTTCTCAGGATTGGTATCGTCAAAACGAAGGTTTACAGGTGCATTGTATTTTTCTCCCAAGCCAAAATTGATGCAGATCGCCTTTGTGTGGCCTACATGCAGATATCCATTCGGTTCAGGGGGAAAACGGAAACGAATCTGATCTCTTTTCAGTCCGTTTGCCAAATCATCTTCTATAATTTGCTCAATAAAATTGAGTGATTTTTTTTCTTCTTCCATTAAATTAGCTTTTGTTTTTAGCAAAAAAAGTTGCACAAAGTTACGGAAAATTTGGGGCTTACGAAAGTCATAATTAAAAAGTACAATGGCTGATAATTCAGTATTTTTCTGTATCTTAGAGAAAGTTACAAACCTGATTATCATGGCTGTTTATATCTTAAGCAATCGAAAAATTGTACGTCATAAGGGTGAAAGCGTAGACTCTTTTTCCAATGAAGAATATTCAATTCCCAATTTCAGAATTGCCAAATGTGATTTTGAGGGTTATAAAGAACCTACTGCACCGGCCAAAAAGAAGAAAGATTACAAGAACAGAAACATTATCAACTACAAACTGTTTTCGGAACCCGAAAAACAGGGATATGAAGAGGTTTTAGAGGTTTTGCTCAGTGAAAAAGGGATTAAAAAATCTTCTTTAACAGCTAATAATCTTGGTGGCACCCAGAGAATGTTCTATGAGCTATACAAAAACATGTCTTCCACCAAAGACCGGAGCGATGTCCTTATATTTATCCATGGATATGCCTATGATTTTGATGATGAATTAAAGGCTATACTTGATCTTAAAAAGCTGTTTATTGATCATCCTGAATCTCCTGTTGAACATATTTTATTTGTAAGCTGGCCGGCCTCAAGCAGCATTGTTCCCTTGACTTATTTTGATGATAAGGCGGCAAGCATCAACTCCGGAACTTCATTATTAAGACTCTTTTACTTTTACACCCAGTTTCTAAAAGATATTTTTTCCAATCGGGATCTTATCCCATGCAACCAAAGAATCCATATGATGACTCATTCTTTGGGAAACCGGGTTCTTCAAAGCATGCTGTATAGTTTGAAAAAAGAAAATATTTTAAGGGTTATTGACCAGGTTATTTTACTTAACGCAGATGTTACGTACAAAGTATTTGAAGACTCCGAGGATTCCTTCAATAAACTTCCTCTTCTTGCAAACCGCATTTCCATCTATTTAAACAGACAGGATGTCATTTTGGGACTTTCCCAATTTACCAAAAACATCCTTACTCCACGGCTTGGAAAAAATGGACCCAGTGATATTGAACGCTTTAAAGATATTGTGTCTGTTATCGACTGTACTTTCGTTAAAGATGATCTTTTAAACAGTTTCAAATTTGAGGTGGGAAAACATTGGGGATACCTTTCCAGCTCGCAGGTTCAGAGAGATATTTTTCAAAATCTGTACGGAATAGACAGAACCCTTATCACGAACAGAACAATGGATAACGAAAATGTTTTCACAATTATTTCTTAACAATAAATTAAAAAAATATTATAAAAAAGACAATAAGTTAAAGTTACTGAAAATTGAGAAAATGGCATAAAGATTGCCAATTCATACTCTAGAGAATTACAATTTTTTTATTATGAAAAGAATTAAAAGTAAATTTTCTTATATATTTCAGTATATTAAGAAAGCGATTTTCGTAAAAGATGTGATTTAACAGAAAAAATAACTCGAAAAAAAACAGAATATTCGAACCTAAAATTACTTTATCATTAAAACAGAATTAAAAGTATATCAGGCTCCTATAATCTACTGTAGGGGTTTATTTTCATGTCTATATTTTATGAAAGATAAATATTCCTTCAGATATTTCGTATTGAAAAAGAATATTTTATTCAGGTAAGCACTTCCGCATATCTCTGTCTTCTGGAAAACCCACAATAATCATTATTCACCACATTAACAATTCACACAATACCAAAAACATACACTCATAATGTTGTCCAGCTGGAAAAAAAATTCGATATTTATTGACCAAACCATAACCTATCAATTATGAAAAATCAACAAAGCAACATGAAGAAATTGAGTAAGAGTGAGTTAAAAGCCATGAATGGCGGTAATCCTCCCCCAATCCCTATAGGATGTAACAATTGGGATCCAAAAAACAGATGCTGCAGAGAATGGGATTATGATCACTGGGACAATCCTACCTGTCTTAATTAATTTTCTCTTCAGTTTTGAACCACAGCAACTCATTTCTGAGATCAAGGCTTGATTCAAAATTATTAACAAATAAAGATCCGGTGCCCAATCCTTGAGGCATTGGATTTTTTTTGGTCACTGTATATTGAGCAATGGCATTCAGCCCGATATTACTTTCCAGCGCAGAAGTAATCCACCAACCTATATTTTGTTCTTCAGCAAGGGAAATCCACTCGTCAGAACCGGAGAAACCTCCCACTAAAGCAGGTTTCAAAATAATGTATTGTGGCTTTATTGTTTCTAACAGAAGTTTCTTTTTATCAGGATTAATTATTCCTATCAGTTCTTCATCCAATGCAATTGGTGTAGGTGTTTTTGAACATAATTCTTTCATATCGTACCAATTTCCGGCTTTAATGGGTTGTTCAATAGAGTGAATATCCAGATCTGCCAGTTGCTGCAAAACACCCATCGCTTCTTCTTTATTAAACCCTCCATTGGCATCTACACGCAGTTCCAACTGATCGCCGGAGAATTTTTCTCTAAGCTTTTGAAGAATAATATATTCTTCTTTCCAGTGGACACCGATTTTCAGTTTGATGCAATGAAAGCCTTTTTCCAGTTTCTCTTCAATCTGTTCTTCCATATAGCCGATCTCCCCCATCCAGATTAAACCGTTGATGGTAATAGCAGATTTCCCTTCAGTAAATTCACTGGGAAAATAAAGACGGCCACCATACTTCAGGTTCAAAACCGCCTGCTCGTAACCAAACCATATTGACGGAAAATCTTTCAGCTCTTCTTTTAGATCAGCAAAATTCTTTTCAATATTCTCACAAAGCCATTTCAGTTTTTCTTCATAATCCGGCCGGTCATCAAAACTCAGCCCTCTGAAAATGGCACATTCTCCTACTCCTTTTTTTCCATTTTCTGAAATCTCAAGAATAAAGGTTTCCTTATCAAGCAAAACGCCGCGAGATGTTCCACTCGGGCGTTTGAATTGTAATAGATATCTAAAATAAGACGCTTCCATACTATGATGTTATTTCACACTATCGATACGCATAAACTCTTCTGCTTTTTCTACCATGTCTACACTTCCGCAGAAAAATGGAATTCTCTGGTGAAGTTCCGTCGGCTCAACTTCCAGAATTCTTCTAAATCCGTCTGTTGCCTTACCACCGGCCTGTTCTGCCAGGAAAGCCATAGGATTACATTCGTATAATAATCTCAGTTTACCGTTCGGAGCCTGAGAATAAGACGGGTAAATATAAATTCCGCCTTTCAGCATATTTCTATGGAAATCTGCAACTAAAGAACCGATATACCTTGAAGTATAAGGACGGTCCCCTTCTTCCATCTGACAATATTTAAGGTAGTTTTTCACTCCCTGAGGGAATTTAATATAGTTTCCTTCGTTGATAGAATAGATTTTACCTGTTTTTGGGAAAGTCATACTGGGATGAGAAAGGTAATAAGTTCCCAAAGAAGGATCCAGGGTAAATCCGTTTACTCCGTTTCCGGTAGTATAAACGATCATTGTAGAGGAACCATAAATAACGTATCCTGCAGCAATCTGATTAATTCCTTTCTGTAAAAAGTCTTCCAGCTGCACAGGAGTTCCAGGTTCAGTAACTCTTCTGTAGATAGAGAAAATAGTTCCTACGGAAACATTTACATCAATATTGGAAGATCCGTCTAAAGGATCAATAAGCACTACATATTTACTTAAGTGACCGTTCTCTCCGCATTTAATATCAATAAAATCATCATTTTCCTCAGACGCAATACCACAAACAACCTCTCTTTGAGACAAAGCCGTAATAAAAATTTCATTAGCGATCACATCAAGTTTCTGCTGTTCCTCGCCCTGAATATTCTGGTTACCGGCAGCTCCTGTTATATCTACAATTCCGGCTTTATTTACTTCTCTGTTTACCACTTTCGAAGCCAATCTTATTGCGCTTAGAAGACGAGAAAATTCACCTGTAGAATATTGAAAATCGTCCTGTTTATCTATAAGAAATTCTCCTAAAGTCTGTAATGGTTGATTTGACATATTTTTCTTTTTACGTTTTCTCCAAATTTCGGAAAATTTATTGCATTAAGAAAATTTAATTACAAAAGAGGTTAACATCTGAATTTCAACACAATATAAATAAAACCTAGCGTAACATCAAACGATTATTGAAAATTATGCCTCCGGATTTGTTATATGGGGTACACGAAAAATTCAAATTATTTCATTAATTGTTGATTTTAAGGAAATCTTAATTCTATCATTCCGCTCGCCTATTTCATATCTCGTTGTAAATTTATAATTTTGACGTCCGTAAAAAACTCATGTCATTTTTTATCTAACAATTTTATTTTTAACAATTTAATGAAAATTTTCAAGTTTGGTGGGGCATCGGTAAAAGATGCCGAAAGTGTAAAAAACGTGTCTATGGTTCTAAAAAGCCAGGGATTTGCCAAATGTTTGCTGGTAATTTCAGCAATGGGCAAAACGACGAACGAGTTGGAAAAGGTTGTAGAACTTTATTTCAAAAAGGATAACTATCAAACTGAGATTGAAAAGATAAAACGAAAACACATTGAGGTAGCGGAGGGTCTCTTTCCTGAAAACCATGCAGTTTTTGCTGAAATCAATCTCTTTTTTGATGATATAGATTCTTTTTTAAGAAGAAACAAATCTCCTAATTACAGCTTTGTATATGATCAGGTGGTAAGTTGCGGAGAAATGATTTCAACTAAAATTGTAAGTGAATACCTGAACGAGATTCAGTTTACCAATCAGTGGCTGGATGCCAGAGATTACATTAAAACAGATAGTTCTTATAGGGAAGGTAATGTAGATTGGACAAAAACTGAAGATTTTATCTCAAATTTAAATCCTGAAATCTGCTATGTTACCCAAGGGTTCATTGGTTCAGACGACAATAATTTCACAGTAACTTTAGGAAGAGAAGGTTCTGACTATTCTGCTGCTATTTTTGCATTTTGCTTAGATGCTGAAGCAATGACTATCTGGAAAGATGTACCGGGTGTAATGACGGGAGATCCGAGAAAATTCAACGATGTAACTCTTCTTTCCAATATATCTTATGAGGAAGCTATTGAGATGGCTTATTACGGGGCAAGTGTAATACACCCAAAGACATTACAGCCACTCCAACAGAAAAGTATTCCTTTTTATGTAAAATCTTTCGTAGATCCTACGAAGGAAGGAACTAAAGTAGGAGCTTCAGACAAAAACCAACAGGAAGAAACTTATATTTTGAAAGAAAATCAGGCTCTGCTGAAAATATCAACAAGAGACTTTTCTTTCATCGCAGAGGATCATATGAGCCTTATATTCGGCTATTTATCAAAGTACAAAATTAAAGTTTCCCTGATGCAGAATTCTGCTATTTCATTGGCTTTATGTCTGGAAGATAAATTTAACCATATTGAAGAACTTAACGAAGAACTTCATAAAATTTTTAAAACCGAAGCGATTAAAAATGTATCTTTATTCACAGTAAGAAATGCGAAGATGGATCATATTGAAAAATTTTACCATGAAAAGAATGTATTATTGGAGCAAATTTCCAAGAATACGCTTCAAATGGTAACACAATAATTTTAATTGCGACTAAACACACATGAGTTTAATTTCGAAAAACGATCTGATCAAAGCTTCCGGCTTAAGTAAAATTGGATTTCTAAAGAATCCAGTAGCATCTGCTGTGATGAGCATTGCTAAAATAAATGAAGTAAATAAATTATACGACAAATTAAAAGATAAGGAAGGTAAAGACTTTTTCGACTCATTTGTAAGAGAAAGAAACTTAAGCTATGTAGCTTTTGAAGAAGATCTTGCAAAAATCCCCAAAACGGGACCTTTTATTCTGGTTTCCAATCATCCGCTGGGTGCTATTGACGGAATTTTAATGTGCAAGATCCTTACGGAGGTTCGTCCGGATTTCAAAATCATGGGAAATTTCCTTTTGGAAAAAATAAAGCCTATGGAACCGTACGTAATCCCTGTAAATCCTTTTGAAAACAGAAAGGAAGTCTACAGCAGTTCTTCAGGAATGCGTGAAACCCTTAAGCATATCCAAAATGGAGGCTGCGTAGGTATTTTTCCGGCAGGGGAAGTTTCCAATAAAAATAATCCTTACGGAGAAATCTTAGATAAAGACTGGGAAAAAACGGCACTTAAGCTTATAAGAATGGCTAAAGTGCCGGTAGTTCCTATGTATTTCCATGCTAAAAACAGCCGTCTTTTTTATCAGGTTGCCAAACTTCATCCGAGTTTACAGACCCTGATGCTGCCTGCTGAAATGATGAATGACAGGGAAAGACCTATCAGAATCCGGATCGGACGGCCTATTACCTTAAAGGCAATGGACGATATGGAAACGATTGAAGAACTGGGTGAGTTTTTGAAACGTAAGGTTTATATGATGAAATCTTACTATGAAAAGAGAAAATCTTTGGCCCAAAGCATCAATCTTCAGAATCTGTATGTGAAGTTTCCTTTATTAAAAGAAGAAAATATTGTTCAGAACATTATTGATGAAACACCTAAAGAGGATATCATCAAGGATGTTGATAAATTGAGAGGTACTGATAAGATGCTGTTCAGTAATGGAAATTACGAAATCTACTTTACCACCTATGAAGAAATACCTTCTATCATGAGGGAAATAGGACGTCAGCGAGAACTTACGTTCCGTGCTGTAGGTGAAGGGAGTAATCTTCCGTTTGACCTTGATGAATATGATAAACACTACCACCATCTTTTCCTTTGGGACAATGGTGAAAAGAAACTGGCAGGAGCTTACAGAATGGCCCTGGGTAGAGAGGTAATGAAAAAATACGGCATCAAAGGTTTTTATACCAGTTCATTATTTGAATTTGAGCAGGATATTCACCCTTTCTTTAAAAAGGTGATTGAGATGGGCCGTGCCTATATCTGTCAGGAATATCAGCAAAAGCCACTACCTCTGTTCCTTTTATGGAGAGGGATTGTACATGTATGTCTGAGAAATTCTGACCATAAATTTCTGATGGGTGGGGTAAGTATCTCGAATAAGTTTTCAGAGTTTTCCAAGTCTCTGATGATAGAATTCATGCGTTCCAATTACTTTGACTCGGCAGTGGCTCAGTATATCACTCCAAGGAATGAATATAAGGTAAAGCTTCGTGACAGGGATAAGAATATTTTCTTTGAAGAAATGGAGTCTGATCTTAATAAGCTTGATAAGATTATTGATGACCTGGAGCCTGAGCTAAGATTACCTGTTTTGATAAAAAAATATATTAAGCAAAACGCTAAGGTAATTGCTTTCAATGTTGACCCAAACTTCAATGATGCCATTGACGGATTGATGTATATCAGGATTAGTGATCTTCCGGAAAACACCATTAAACCGGTATTGGAAGAGATGAGTGAGCAAATCAGAAAAGAACAGGAAAACAATCCGGCTGATAATCAGTAAGTTTTTAAGTCTGGTAAAAAAAAAGTACGATGAATACTTGCTTTGTATACCAAAACTTACTACTTTTGCATCACTTTAAAACAACGAAGTAAGACACACAAAAATATAATGGTTTCTTAGCTCAGTTGGTAGAGCAATGGATTGAAAATCCATGTGTCCCTGGTTCGATTCCTGGAGAAACCACTTTAAAACCTCTAATTTACTTAGAGGTTTTTTTGTTTTTTTATCTTCAGCTATTGACCACCTGAAAAGCCAAACCCTATTCCTTTTCCGTTTTTATCATTTTTATAGAGCAATAATTTTTGCCGCTTTTAAATCAATCTGTCATTCTTCATATCGGATCCGTAAACAGGGAATAAAAAATTCGGAATTGAAATTTCAGAAAAATTCACCATGTTATTTTAATTTTAATAGTTCATTTTTGTATTTCAATGATGTTAAAAAAATACAATTACTACCATGCATGGTGAAGATCCAAAGCAGAGCCTGGGTTTTGTAAGAAAAACCAACCGGAAGTTACAGGAAAGAAAATATGAGATTCTATTATTCGCCTTGCTACAGCATTTATTTGTGGGAGTATTTCTTACAGATATGGACTTCTATACCCGCGTAATATGGCCTATAAATATGGTAATTCTAGGATTGGGATCTGTTTTCTTATTTACAGGAAAGCATAGCTGGAAGCACTGGTTCAGAAATCTGCATTTCATTGTTATTTTATTATTACCCATTGGTATTCCATTTTTTAAAGATATTTCCTGGTATTTTACTTTTTTGAACATCAATTATGTAGTTTTTTTCTGTTTTCTTTTTATGGAAGTTCTGCGGTTTCTTATAAAACCGGGGTATATCAATACAGATATTATTTCTGCTTCAATCTGTGGATATATGCTGCTGATTGAAATTGCAGTTTTTTCACTGCAGTTTTTCCAATATCGCAACCACGCGTCTTTTAAGGGGGTTGATATATCTTCTCCTGCTCTTACTTTTATTGATCTGGTTTATTTTTGCTCTATAACATTTACAAGTATCGGATTTGGGGATATCACTCCCAATACACATGTTACAAAGCTGATAACCGCTTTTGTGGGTATAGCCGGACAGTTCTATACTGTAGTGCTTGTGGGTATTCTGATCAGTAAATTTTCTTCAAAAAATTAATTTGTTATGAATACAGGCTCACATTACAAGCTTTATCAGTTTATTCCGTGGACAAGGAAGAAAATCTATAAGATGCTTATTTTAAGTATTATTCCTACCGCTTTATTTTATTTTCTCGGATGGAAATGGCTGGCCATTCCATGGGTTCCTGTAGCATTACTGGGAACAGCCACAGCATTCATTTCTGGGTTTAAAAATACCCAAACCTATAACCGAAGCTGGGAAGCACGGCAGATTTATGGAGCAATCATCAATAACAGCCGCAGTTTTGGCATACTGGTAAAGAACTTTATAAGAGCTGATGATAAAACCCTGGAAGCTGCCATACATCAGCAGATCATCTACCGTCATTTTGCCTGGCTTACTGCATTAAGATTTCAGCTCAGAGAAACCAAGAGCTGGGAGCATGTAAAAACAAAAAGCTACAACAGGGAATATTTAAAATATTATAAAGTTCCGGAATGGGAGAATGCTATTGAAGATGAGCTGAAACCTTTTTTAAATAAAGATGAGCTGGAACATATCCTTACTACAAAAAACAGGGCTACCCAAATCATTTCTTTGCAATCCACTCACTTGAGAACATTGAATGAAGAGGGTAAAATTTCAGATTATAATTATACCGCTCTGGAAAATCAGTTTAAAGAATTATATGATCAGCAGGGAAAATGTGAAAGGATTAAAAATTTTCCTTATCCACGGCAATTCTCCAGCATTAATCTGTATTTTACAAATGCTCTGTGCTTTTTATTACCATTAGGATTTATAGGAGAATTCTCAAAAATGGTGGAAAAATTTGGCGAAGACATCATCTGGCTTACTGTTCCTTTTAGTGTATTGCTGGGCTGGGTATTTTTGGTTCTGGAACAGATTGGCGAAAGTACGGAAAACCCATTCGAAGGAAATGCAAATGATATTTCAATTACACAAATCAGCAGGAATATAGAAATTGATTTGCGTGAAATGTTTGGAGAAAAAGAATTACCCGCCGCTATACAGCCTGTTAATAATATTTTAATGTAAAAATTACAACTATATTGCTGGTAAAATTTAGTGCAAAAAAAACAAAAAATATGAGTATAGAATCTGTAAGAAAATGGTACCCCAAAGCTTTAACATCTATTGATACGGTCAACCGGCTATTAGATACCATTGAAAAACATTTAGAATTAAAACCTAATCAGCTGATGCATGCCGACAGTATGTGTTGTGATGATGTCAACGCAATACAGTATCCACCAAGGGCATATGAAATGCTTGGTCCGTTTCATCTGGGAGGACTTGATGGCTTTCCTTTTGCGGGCCTCACAGGAATGGGAGCTTTTGCTCATCACGTTCCTGAGGATGGGGCTGTAGTCATTTTTTACGCACCTCATATCGGGATTACTAAAAGTGGACAAATTGGAGAAATAAGCAGAATAGGGCAAAGTAACAGTTCTGCCTGCTGTGGTGCCGCAAAAGGAGCATTAGGAAAACTGGCAGCAGGACAAATTATAGAAGGGAATATCACTTCACTGGATTTTCAGATGAATACCATTGAGCAAATATTTCTTCACAGCAAAGACAGGATCCTGAATGCAGAGAATCAGATTTTTGAAGCTACCGAAGTCATGTATGAAGCTATAGACGAACGTATAGAAGTACTGGTAAAAGAAACCAACTACCCTTGCAAGTATGTCATTTTGGTAGGAGGCATTTTTATTAATGGTGATAAAGATATGGGATCATTCTGCCAATATAAAAAGTTTGAATATATCAATCTGGAAACCAAGGAACGGAAAAGCCTTATGAAAGAGTATTATGAATAATCCTTATTTGAATGAGTTAATACTTAATCTGACGGTTGTTATCAAATTGAATAACTTTAAACAGATTAAGTATTATGGCTTCGTAAAAACACAAATCCTCTGGGCTTCAACTGATTAAAAAATAAATCTCATAATAAACCTTTTTTTTGAAAAAAATAATCAGAAAAAACTTGTGTGGTATTACAAAATATTATACTTTTGCATCACTTTAAAACAACGAAGTAAATCAAACAAAAATATAATGGTTTCTTAGCTCAGTTGGTAGAGCAATGGATTGAAAATCCATGTGTCCCTGGTTCGATTCCTGGAGAAACCACTTTAAAACCTCTAATTCACTTAGAGGTTTTTTTGTTTCATATCATATAAAGAGGCCGTCTCACAACTCGTGAAAACGGCCTTTTTTATTAAATAGGCTTCGAATCGTACTATTTTTTAATAACAGCTTTCAGATTTTCTATTTCTTTATTCTGAGAAATGACGTAGAGTGTCAGTTCTTCAATCTTCTGAAGTAATTTCATCTGGAAGTCTCCTAAATTGACGCTATCTTTCATGATAGACTCTCCGGAAGGAATTTCCGGAAGATGCTTATTCTCTCTTACAAAAGATTCCAGTTCACTAATGGTTGGCATTTGATAATCCGGTCTGATAGAAGATTCACCGTCAAAATATTTTTGAAACACATAATCTGCAGGAACATTCATATCCACCATGACATCTTCAGCATGAATTTTTCCTTTTACAGTAAGTTTCTGATCCGGGTTTTTAGTTCCTATTCCTACATTTCCATTAGGAGCGATTCTCATCAATTCGTTCATAACAATGGGTGAATTGATAGCGCTTTGTGCACTGGCACTTCCCAGGAACTTTATTCCTTCATTTCCCAGGGTAACCGCGTTTTTATAATTGGAAAAGCTTCCGTTGCTTGATACCCATCCATAAGCTGTGGTGGGTGAAGCCTTTACCCCATAACTCATATAGGTTTCTGCACCGCTTCTTAAAGCCCCCCAGTTATTAAAAGATCCATTTTCGTATCGTATTGCGAAAGCATTAACTCCTTCTGTCGCCGATTTACTTCCGGACAATATCTCTCCTACAACATCCAGTTTTGCTGCCGGAGCTTCGGTCCCGATTCCTACATTCCCCTTAAGGAAAACACGATCATCACCCGCAAAAAATTTAGCGATACTTCCGCCATATTTTCCGACAAAATAATGATCAATCTGGTTATTGGTACCCAAGGCTCCGAAACCGCCCAAATGCTGCGTATTATCAGGTGATACAAAATTATATCCTCTGGACCACTGGGTAGTATACCCAACAATTCCCACGCCGCTTACCACACTAGAACCGGCATTCAATAAAATCCGTCCCTGAACATCTAATGGCGCAAGCGGCTTTTTGGTACCTATTCCCACATTATCATTATAATTGACATAATGTTTATTCTGGCCGGTAAGGACATTGGTATAAATGTCAGACAGTACTGCCTTATCAATGACAGCAGTTGAATTACAATGCTGTATCAGCCTGATTGCATACACATTTCCAGACTGACGTGTATGATACAGCGTGAGTTTATATTGTGCTATAGTACTATCCCATATGATATCACTGAGATAAATATGATCTGTGATAGGTCCCGAAGCCTCTATAATTCTTGATACAGGTGCGGACCAGATACCTCCGTTAGGATTTGCGCCAACGATAATTTGCTTCTTAATGATCCCTACGGTATTTTCGCTATTCCACGCACCTACAACATATATTTCTATATTCCCATTAATGATCGTTCCCAACAATATGTCTACTGCCAAGTTGCTTTCCAGATTGGGAAACTTAACGGATAAGTCTTTATGCTTAAAACTATTAGGAAATACGGTAGGATCATCCAGATGTACATAACTATCTAAAAGATCCCCAAACTGACTTTCCGTTGGTCTTTTCCCTGCTTTAAAATAATTTTTTAATTGTGTGATTGTTATTTTTGCCATAATTAGTTTGATTTTAAAACATCAATCTCTTTTTTCATCGAGATCATGTATAATGTTAATTCTTCAATTTTCTGAAGTAATTTGATTTGAAAGTCTCCTACCGACAAGCCACTATCTGTCATTTCTTTTGCAGAAGGAATTTCCGGAAGGTGACTTTTTTCTGAAATAAATTTTTCAAGTTCACCCATCTCTCTTAAGTTATAATCTGCCGCGAAAACATGATCGGCAGTAGGTGTTGTAGTGATCACTACATCTTTTGCTTCAAGTTTACCGTGTAATGCCATATTGCCGGCATCAGATAATATGAGTTTTGCACCGCCTCCACCATCGTTAAGATAATTCCAGAATTGTAAACTATTCGTGTATTGCCCTGTCATATTATAGATTGCCCATCTGTTTGCTGTACCGGGTGTTGTTTTAGATTGATTATCTAAATAGATAGCTCCTCCTTCATTAGTACTGATTTGTGACATGATTACTCCCTGTACATCAAGTTTCTGCTGTGGGTTGGCTGTACCAATTCCTACATTTCCACCGGGTCTTACGGTCATCTGAATATTTTGGCTTGTCACGAAATTGATAGATCCAAAGCGTGGATCATAAGAATTATCATTTTCTATATTAAAGTCATAGTAATCTCCATATCTTCTTCCTAAGCCTGAAAACCCAGAGTTTAATTCCAGATTGGCTTTATTATGATAAGAAAGACTTACTATATTACTTCCTCCTGTCGCGCCGTTCGTTGTAAATTTCGCGGTCGTGGAATTTTGATTCAGCGAGTTTTCCTGTACTACATTCAGCTTTGTTTCAGGTGTAGCAGTTCCAATTCCAACATTTCCTTTAGCATTGACTTTCAATCCTATTTTAGCACTTTCAGTTGATAGAAGGTTTCCTACCCATAGGTTCCATTCATTAGACATTGGCTGAAGAGGAACGGAGGCTAGGCTGTTACCTTTGTTATCTATTGCCGTCCATCCATCATTCTTATTAACAGATCTTATTTTAATAAAAACTTTTAGCACGTGATCTGGAGATCCATATGTATGAATCGCTCTGATACGGAACTTACATCTTCCACCATTTACATCAATCGTAAAATTATAATTTGGCTCACTGTCTATATAATTATTTTTATTGATCGTGCCACACTCTCTCCATATATCTGGATTAGAGTGTGAAACTGCAGCAATATGAGTTGCGCCACAAGCAATATTTCCTCTGGTATATGCCAGAGATATTTCATAGAATCCACCTGCATTAGCACTGGAAGGTGCAAAATTTAAAAATTCCATGTAGTCTCCTACTTTATAATCTGCAGGAAATTCTACAAAAGAGGAATATTCTGAAGATCCATCTAAATGTACATAGCTGTCTATAAAATCTCCAAACTGACCTTCAGTTGGTCTTTTTCCTGCTTTAAAATATTCTTTTAAAGCAGCTATTGTTTTTTTTGCCATGATTTGTTGTTTTTTGATGATTATTCTTTCCTTTTATTTACTTAACAGGAAAGATTTTAATTTTTTAAGCCAAAACTTCTAAAGCAAACTGGCCCATATTTATTACCTTTAAATCTTTTGTGATATAGATTTTCATATATTTCATTGGCTCTACCACAACAGCTGAACGCCCTTTTATCTGAAGCTCAATAAAAGAAGATGTTGACAGGTTGATGATTTTAATTTCCTGTTGAGAATACAATCCCGTTATATTACAAATCATATCTGACGGCTGATTACCTGTAACGGTAATGAAGTCTGTTGTATCGTTTACTTCTAAATAAAAAGCTGAATCAATTTCATATTCTTTTTTAACGGGTTGTATACTTTCTCTGATCTGAGCATAAGAAACTTCAGCTGTTGACATTGTAGCTCTGGACGCCGAAGCCAGCTGAGCAGTAACCCAATCTCTTGTTGCAAGCTGTCTCCAGGCTCCTTTACCATCACCAGATTGAAACCACAGATTATCTGAGTTATCCCTGGCTCCCAGTAATCTTGTTGAAACAGCTGTGCTACCAAAAGAGATCAATCCTCCTGCCTGTGTGAAAGGTAAATTAACAGCTCCTGAGCTCACTGCTGATACATAAGTTCCTACCGGTACCGCCAGCATATCATTTTGATAAGGTAATGCACTGACCGGAGCAGCATAATTTATGGGTAAATATTTTCCTGCATGGCTTCCCCAACCGTAAGCTGTATTCCATTGGTCGGAGCTTCCATTGTTTAATGTACTGATCACACCGGTGCCTGATATCTTTACCAATTCAATAAGTGATACCGCTGAGCCATTTGTTGTACTGCTATTCGCCCTGTTAAATGAAAAACCTTTGTGGTTATTGACTGTAAAAGCCCAGGAATTCAAGGTTCCTCTTGGCTGAATAAAATCTGTTCCGTTAAACTGGAGATTGTGTGCCATCCATATACCATAACCTGGTGTATTAACTCCTGGAATATTGGTATGGAAAACAGATGATCCTGTAGTTATTTGAGATCCAAAAAGTAAGTTATAATTATCTACATACTGAGTTCCGTTCGCATTAATGATAATTTGGTTTGTGGTAACTGTATCTCCTGCAGGTCTTAAAAATATCCCACTTGTACCACTACTGGATGCTGCTGATAATATGGTATTTACGCTGTCTGCCCTTAGCTTATTAACATTTAGATGCTGAACCTGTAATGAACCCTGATAGGTATTCAGATTGCCGGCAAAGGTTACATCTCCTCTTACATATGCGTTTCCTATTACATCTAATGCATATCCTGTAGTTGGGACTACTGCAGCACTACCACCTATGGCAACTCTCTGATCAGAGGTCCATCTGATTGCATTTTTCCCATTATAGGTAGTTCCTCCAATAAATCCCCAATTCATAGTTACCGAACCAGTATTTGTGACTGCCCCATAGTATCCAAAACTATCAATATCTCCATTGGACCCCGTGAGCTTTGTAAAATATCTGGAAAAGCTACTATTAACTGATACATCTGAAAAATCCCTGGAAATCCACGTTGTACTGGTATTACCTAAACTTAAAATGCCTGACATTTTCCCTCCCGAGAGCGGCAGATAAGCATTAGGATTAAAAGCATCCATATGTACATAGCTGTCTATAAAATCTCCAAACTGACTTTCAGTTGGTCTTTTTCCTGCTTTAAAATATTCCTTTAAGGCAGCTATTGTTTTTTTTGCCATAATTTGTTGTTTTTTGATGATCAGCTCCTCCTCACCGAGCGGGAAAGGAGGAACTTTTTCATCTTTATTAATAATTAGGATTTAGGTAGGTCTTACAATGAAAGTTCCCTGTAAGATCATTCCGTCTGTTCCGTCATGAGAGATTCCACCGATATCCGTCCAGGTTTCTTCTTTGTAGATGGTCAGGATTTTTTCTTCGGTACTGAACATATTGGAAGTATTCTGAGATACCATTTTGAAGTGATGATAAAGTATTCTTCCTTCTGCATCTTTAATCTTCATAGGATCCAGACCTAATTTTTCAACCGGAAGGAAAAATTCATTTCCTGTCATATCAAATGCTTCCTTAAAGAACCATTCATCTTTATTAGTTGCCGGATTGTTACCATACAGATACAATTTTGCTTTTGAAGTATCTTTTTCATCTGTATCTATTCTGGCCAGCTCTTTCCAGTTCCCCTGAGGGCTCATTTTATAAAGGTGATATTTCCCTTTATAACAAATCTGATCCCAGGATAGAATCACCCAATTGATCACATCAGAGTCTACCGGCTCGGAATGATATCTCAACACGGGTGCCGGTGGATTATAATTTTCTACCAGCATCGTTACCGTAGTTTTTGAAGGTAACGACGGAGCCTGCTCCTGTACATTTTTTGTAACGGGAGGTGAAACAGTATAATCTGTGGTTGTGTATTCTACTTTTCTTGAAGCAACGATACGATAGAAAAGAGGATCACCATAAGGTTTTTCATCCAGATCTTCGAATTCATCATACACCGTCCATGATCCGTTTACAGGATTCACTTCTACATCAGCAATATTCACTGTTTTAATGTGTTTCATGCTCAATATGGAGTCTGCATCCAGTTTATTGGTTGCTCTGTACACCGAAATCTCATTGATCTTATGTACATCGGTATAAGAATTGATCTCAATTCTTATTTTGGCAGAGATTCCTAATGTTGCATTGTCTACCACCGGGAGCAAACTCAAGATTTTTGGTGGTTCCGCAGGATTGGTATTCACCAATTTAATCGGTCCCTGGAATTTACTGAATTCGCTCATCTGCATTTGATTTCCTAACTCTCTTACTCCATAGAAGTAGAAGTTATCCGAAGCCCCATCAAGCGTAAAATCGGTAAACAATGTCGAATGAGGAGTACCTCCCTGGCCTTGGCTGTATACAGCAGCCATTGGAGCCATATCAAAATCCTGATGTGTAGTAGGCAATAAATAGCCTGAAGCATCCCTGATATTCTGTTTTTTATTTTTAGGCCTGTGACCTGTGAGACTATTGAAATCAAAATTCTGAATCTGCTGATAGATAATCGGCACCTCCGTAAGTGGCAGAAAGCAGTTGATGATCGCTTCTTTAATAAAATGTCCTAAATACAATACTGAAGAAACACCTGGAAGCTCTTTAATAATAGGCTCATTAATTGATATGGTTCCTATTGCCGTATCATCAATCGGGTGGGAATACAGTGGGTTACTAGGATTTAAACTATAATGCTTATTATGTTCTTTAATAAACGCATTGATAGCAGCAAAGAAAACTATATTATCAGGCATCGGTAATGCATCATCCATACTATCTGAGAAGTTTTCATATCCATCCTTTACTCCACCGGTAAGCATTTCAAAATCCACAAAATTCATCCATCTGTTATTGAAAAAGACTTCGTCATTTCCTCCCAGACTATCCAGCATTTTTTTGATGGATATAATTGTTCCGGACTCATATAATGAGGCAAGTAATACTGCATTATTAGCTCTGAAAAACTGTACAGAATATGGTTTATGGTCATATTCGGTAATAAAACTATAGGTAGCCTTTCCAAATTTATCCGGTCTTGTTGCATATTTAGAACCTTTTGGCTGTTTTGGCGGTTTAGGTTCAACAATTCTGTTGGCAAACATCACAGCAGGAACACTGAACTTAGATTTGTACTTCGCACCCTGCATATCCACATTGTCATTATCCACACTCTTAAATCCAAAGATTGAATATCTTACATCAACACCTTCTGGTGGTAACACAGCTTCTTCAATGAGATTATTAGCTGCGTTTTTATACAGATATACTCTGTAAGAAGGATAGTAATTTACCTTAAGATTAGCTCCCATTATCGGCTCAGAAGGTTTTATCGAAGTGACATTATCATATATGAATTTTGGCTGCTTATTAGCATCTTCCTCTATTCTGAAGTTTTCATCATAAACATATACTACCAAATCATTATTGGTTCCTATATTTTCTGTAAGCACAACTTTAAAAATAGATCTGGATTCAATAGGCTGATTATTATTGTAATGCTCATTTGTAAATAATCTTACAATTCCGTTTACCCACTCTACAGAATCCAAACCAGGTGAATACTGAGAATGCTGAGCCAGTTTGAATCCTGGGAATGTGATTTTATAAACTCCCTGATGGACCATAGGATAAGGAGATGGAAATTTGATAATTTCCCCCTTACTATTCTGGTATTTTTCAATTTTTTCAAAATGTCTTTCCACTGTTGCTGTTTTCCAGAACCCTCTACTTTTTTCAAGGAATCTCTGAACAGATCCGTCCGATTGCTGCGTATTAATAACTTCCCTGTGGATTCCCCAATCATTGGTTCCAATCTTCACTTTCAATGAATTTGGGTTTTTCACGCCCCAGGTTGATGTATTCTGCATATTCTCCGTAGCATTGAACAACCCTTCAGTCCCGGGACTGAATGTTGGAAGTACCAGACTGCTTTGGTCAATTACCGGTGTGGCACCTGAAATAATAGCTGCACTTGGTGTTTTTTTGAACACTGTAAATTTCAATCCTGAAGGCTCTACTTCGATTCCGTTAATGATATAACTTTCGGAATCCAATAAGAAAATTCCTCCGATAAAATCATTAATGGTAGTTCCTGACGGAATTTCCGATTTTAAAATATGGGGTGGAATTGAAGGCTGAGCAGGGGTTCCAGATCCCGGAAGAATAGTTCCTCCTGAGCTTGGGAGAGTATAATCCGCTGTCTTAATAACAGCTAAAAGCTGATTAACAGGATGATGGTCTATGTTTACAACCTTTGCTGAAATCTCCTTCATGGTATAATTTCTGTAGAAGATTTCCACTTCATCTGCCATTACTTCTTTATCATCCGGAAAAATAGTATCGGGACCCAGATAGTAATCATCTGGCAACGTAGAGTCAAATGAAATAGGATATATAATTTCGTCCTGATAAATATGATGATCAAAGCCTAATCTTACCAATGTTTTATCCGGATCTGTGATTGCTTTTCTACGATCCTGTTCTTCCTGAGAAGTAAGTGTTACAGGATATTCTTTCTGGATAAGAAAAGCATTTGTTGCTGTAGGAGGTAATAATCTGTTGTTAGGTTTAATCTTTGTATCAATTGAGAGTTCATCCCCTCCGGTCTGAGCTCTTGAGAACCAGTTGATCCCATATCCTTTATAAAAATACGTTCCGCTCTTATCCTGCTTATGAATATACAACGGTGCATAAGTATCCGGAATCTGAAGAGGTAATGTTTCCCAAGAATCAGCAGCATTTGCAGAACCATCTACATTCAGGTATTTGGTATCGTGGCACAATTCCGGTTTGACCCAGGTATAATCATCTGCTTCTCCAGGTTCTACAACACGGTACTCCAGACCTGCATACACAGGAAATGTAAATGAGGACGCATCGAATTTCTGAGATGATCCAAAAAATGAAGGATTGATTTCAAGCTCAGGAATCTGCAGATTATAAACACTGATATAGCGGTATTTTCCATTATGAGAATATCCCTCTGCATCGTATAGACCAGCCGACTGCGGATTGTTGGAGTCCATTCCTTTATTCAGCTTCATCAGCTTTACCGGCAATGAAAGTCTTTCAATTTCAGTAGAAACAGGAAGAGACATTGAAAGTAACTGGTACGTCTTATCATCCGAATTGATATCCAGATTGTTATTGGTATAATATTCTGTGATATAAATATATTCGTTTCCGAAAACCTCATCTTTGATATCAAGATACCCTAATCCCAGCATTCTTGCCACGTGATAATCCAGCGCTGCAATATTTAAAATATCCAGATTGGAAACCTGCATATCCCCTTCCTGAGGAAGGTTCGTGCTAATATCAACCACCTGTTGTGAACCGGTAGGCGAAAGATTAATTGAAATCGTTTCGTTCCCTTTTGGATTCGGCTGATCATTACTCAGCTCTACATATCTTTTGACTACCGTCTGAATATCTCTGTCTAAAGGTCCAATAGATGGATGTTCCCATTTTTTATGATAGTTTTCAACATTGACATAGGCTTCATCATTGTATCTTAACCAAGCTCCATGAACAGGATTATCCTTAGGTAAAGGATCTAATCTCTCCAAAGCCAAGTCTCTCTCATCGGTAAGAGCAAACTCTCCCATCAGTTTCCATGCATTTGCCTGGTTTCTGCTGATAATAAAGTCTGAGTAAAATTCAAATTTAACTCTGGCGACAATACATTTATCTGCTCTAAAACGTAATGTTTTTCCGTTCTCAGCATTAAAATATGTTTCTGAAACTTCATTACCGTAGCAGTATGTTCTGTAAGCAAGTTGCTGTTGGGATAAGTTATTGGGTTCTGCAAGGGAAAGGGCTTCAAATTCCACAAGTGAATCTGACTGCTGATCAATCACATCCAGTTCTGCTGCAAAGAAGATATCTGTCTTACAAAGAATTTCCACAATCTCATTACCATATAGCTGCATGAATTTAAGCGGATCAACCATCGGATTGACAGACTGTCTTACCTGTGTGTATTTTGTTTTATTTTTGAAATAGACATAAAAAATTCTATTGTCATTATTAAACTTATACATCCACATCTTCTTACTTTCATCAATAAGCTGAGGAGCCTGTTTAAAGTCTAAGGTGAAAATTTCTTTTGTATAAAGGGTTCTGTATACTTTTACAAAATCATCAGGTTTGTTGAAATTGTTTTTAGTAGATGACAGTTTCCCTTTAGGAAGGTGATTTTCTCCTAATTTACCTCCGAATCCCCATCGCAGGTGAATACCTTTTGTACTGTCGTCTCCTTTGGATCCGGCAGCCTGAAGATATAAATTGGGGGTTTGCAATCCTGAAAATTCATTAAAAGGTATCGTTGTTCCATCGCCACCATCTGTACCACACGCATTTGTGTTTGTATAAGGTTTATCTGTAATATTAAAATTGAGATCCGCTTCCGTCACATTTACTCTGGAATAATTGTAAGGAGCTTGGTCCATCTCAAAATACGTCTCTGATACTTGGACATTATTAACCGGAATATTGTTACAGGTATTAATTGAAGGTCCTACAAGCCCGGTAAAATAGGCATCATTCAGGCCTCTAACCGTTACTTCGCTCCCAACAATCTGATCAATAACAAACTCTTTGCCTTTCGCTTCTCTGGTCCATTGAGGAATGTCATCATAGAGAGAAAAACAAAAATTATGACCTGCTCCTGTTTGGCCATAGAAAAAGTCTTTTCCATAGGTAAATGTCACCAGCTGACGGTCCCATCCGTTATACAACCTTGCAATTGATTCTTCTCCTAACAAAACAGGAATAGTGTTTAATTTACCTGACAGATACAGTTGGTACCCATGCTGAACCGGGCGGCAATACACTCCATTCAAAACAATAGGAGTTCCATCTACTGATAAATAGTCAGCACTAAGTACTGGTGCACTTACCTGCCCATATAAAGATACTCCACGTTTTACTCCATTAAGGGTTTCGTTGGCGCTTATGTAAACTATTTCACTGTAGGTACTGATTCCGGTAACTTCCAGGGTTGCCCCTGGAGTTCCGTTATTAATAATATCTGTTCTTGACTCTACTTTTCCATCCCAACCTAATAGAAGAGTTCCGCTGGTCTTTGTGTTTATATTATGAAAAGTAATATAAACCATTGAATCGACAAATATTTCAGCATAAATACGTCTTTCATCGGTTTCAATGGATGGAAAACTTCTACACCATACCACTTCTCCGTTTGCTCTGATTCTCATTACAAAAGGAGTTTTATAAGATTGCATTCCCAGAACTGCAAACTCACCGTTTGAGAATGGCATTACCTTGATAAATTTGGTGCTTCCTCCCTGTGAAGATTGATACACTTTGTTCCATTTCAGGTTACCGCTTTCGTCCAGAACTGTAATCAATCCTGATGTTTCCATTGCTCCCACCTGCATTACATTTCCCTGGTTCTTTGTAGAAGAACTGATTCCTGAATCGGCACTGGAATTGAAATAATTATGATATTTAAAAAAACTCATTTTAGATTTAATTAGTTGTTTAGTTGTAATTCGTTGATTGTTACTGTAGATCTTTTAGCATATGCTGATCCGTCCCAAGATTTATAAGTGAATTCCAGTTTTAATTTTGAATCTTTGATCTTATTGCTCTTATGCATAACTAAAATCTGAGAATAGTCTTTAGCATATATGATTTGGAAATCTTTATTATGTTCACCTACAGCATTAAGAACCTTAAAGCAGTCTGCCATATCACCCAATGGAATTTTCGGATCATTGAACGGTTCCGGGTTTCTGATCAGCAAGGCGGCCACCTCATTATTGGTGTTGATGATCTTAACAAATTCTGTATGGGTAGGAGGATTTAATGGTTTTAATCCCATCACTCCTTCAAAAGCACGGTCAAACACTTCTGAATAGGTATTGGCAAGCCCCTTTAAATAAGGATTTTCAACACCTTCTGAAGCCAAAATATAGAGGTCATTAAGCTGCTGTTGCTTAAGATCTGCTTTCACTTCATATATTGCATCCTTCTGTCCTATTACGACAAGTCCTTTATCATCATATTCTTTCAGCTTATAACTTTCCACCTGTTCTTTAAAGTCTTTATATCTTGAAGTTCTAAATACAAACTCATGGATCTTTTGGTTTTCTTCATATACTTTATCAGGTTTTCCCGGAACCGGTGTAATCTGTGGTTTATAATGTCCATCTCCGTCATCGTCAAAGGCATTGTATACAATAGCGGTATATAATTTTTCCGGATTCAGATTCGTGAGCTCAACCGAGTATTTATATGATTTTGGCACAACAGGGTCTCCAAGATCAATACTACAGGCCATGCCCGTATTCCCTTGGTTAACATGATTCACATAATTAAGCATCTGCTGAATTCCCAATGGTAAATTTGGATCATCTTCAGCCCAGCTTTCCTGAGTTACCGGTATTGTTTCCTGAGACACCCAGTCCTGAGGTAAAGGATATGGAATACTAACATTAGTTACAGGATCTTTAATCGCAATATTAATACTTCCTGTGATCTTTTTAACATCCATTACATTATGAGCTTCCCATGTCTTAAGCATATGATAGATATAAGGCTTGGTAAAGAAGAATTCTATTTTACACTGCTCATTACCATAGAATAATGGTTTTGACATTAAAAGATCTCCGTCTGCATTCGGATATGACTTCTTCATATCGATATATGACTTCAGAGAGGTAATCGGATATTCATCTATATTTTTCTTCTTATCGGTCAGATTACCATTGTCATCTTTAAGGTATTCGATATATTTTTCATTTTTCTTTTCAAAGTGCCCGATAGGTCCGGCCGTTTTAAAGGCAAAATAATAATCAATGATGTGTGGTGTATCTCCATTCACATTATCTTTCAGTTTAAGATTGATATAGTAAACACTGTTGGGTCTCCAAACCGGCTGTATCACTTTACTCATCGCTTCCTGCATCAGCTGCATGTCACCTGTTACAGCATCTTGTGATGGAATCGTCTGCTGATATTCGTAGTCTGTAACGGTCATCCAGTTTACTCTGTGGAATAAAGTATAGCACTGGGTAACTGCATTTCCATTTCCATCACTATCATCATTACATCCGCAATTTCCAAGTTTAAAGATGACATCATTAATTTCTTTTGTTAACTGCAGTGCTCCGAATATTGTGGATCCTTCAGTATTCAGATAGTCGGCCAGTTTCTTTAAAAGTTCTCTTACATATCCAATACCCTGAACCAGGTTATATTGTGGGAACTCTTTATCAAAGCTGTAGATGGCTTCCATATATATCTGAAAACACTTCAGGTTATATCTCAATTGAGTAACATCATCAACCCCATAATAAACAATACATTGGTTAAGATTATACATAAGCCCGGTAAGGAAATCACAAAGTTTCACATCTTTTGTACAAGGCTCCGGTTTTTCATCACATCCGCAATCAGGAGTAAACTTCAGATTAAGAGGCTTCTGAGTAGTCTTATTAACCTTGATAATGACTGCTTTATTGATTTTTTCTTTCGGATACTCACTTGAATAGCAGACATCAATACCATCGGCCTTGTCTGTAATTTTTGAGACAACACTATTATGTTTGATAAATTGAGCAACAGGGCTATCCGGTAAATACAGGAAGATCACAGAATGGGTATTGAAGTCAACAAATGGTGGAGTATTTCCTGATGTTATCGTTCTATACTGTGTATCATAATCTGCCCAGCCATTTGATATATTGGACATGCTAAAATTTACAAGTCCATTCCCGAAAGCTCCATTATAGCCATCTTCTACATGCATCACATCAAAGTCAAGCTCATTGCATTGACCAGTGGTACATCCTCCGGCTTTCAATTCTTTCAGTATCTCAATAAGCTCATCATATTCAGCCTGTTGCGTTGGAGAAAGAACTACTGTGGATACTTCACCTGTAGTATTTGCTGTGGCATTAGCCCAAATAAGATCTATTTGTGCATTGATATCATCAATTTCCTGCTGATTGGCATTGTATGGAATAATTTCAATCTTGCTTACATACTGTCCCCCGAAATTAGCGGCATCGTACATCAGCTCTGCTCCTAATTCTGCTTTTGTCTTCGTTACCTCATCAATTATAGCATAGTTCTGGTAAATGGCATTAGAGAATACGTCTTTATAATACCTGATCGTAACCGTACTTGCCATTGTAGAAAGTAGTAATTTTACTTTAGCAGAGGCTTCCGGAAGAAGAACAACCATTGTATTTCCATTGGTGATCTTCAATGACTTCGGATGATTATGAGGATTGGAAGCATTAGAAACCATCATATAATCCGTAGCGTCTGATACGGTTCCTAAGAGATTATAATAAGCTCCATTAATGAAGTTATACGGCGATCCTGCCGGCTGGTAATACACCGTTCCTACTGTTTTATCCAATACATTAGACTCATGCCATACATCTTCAGTTTGTGTACAGAATAATGAAGAAGCCGTAATTCCGTACTGTTCAGGAATAAACCATCCCGGTTGTGCAGAATCTAAGAATGAGAATGGTGTAGACGCCAAAATTCTGATCGTGTCATACTTATCATTGGTTTTCTGCCAGAATCCTAATTTGAATTTATCAATATTAGCGATGCTGTTTGCTTCAGCATCAGTAAGCACTGCCCTGTAAGGATTATATTTATTCCATCCATTCCCTTGTGTATTTAGAATCTTAATCTCTACATCTTCAATGGAATACTGGTGTTTCACCTGACGCAGTACATGCCCTCCCGGCTGGGTTTTCTGAGGGGGAATAAGATCTGTAAATTCAGTTGCTCCGCTGGTGTGGCCTCCAATTTTCTCACCTGCAACCGGCGTTGGAATAAGCCCTTTTTCAATTTTAATATCAATATAGGTATCCAATGGGATTGTTGGCAGCTTATCATCATCTTTAATGGATGGTTCCGGTGCATTGAAAATCTGAACGACAGGAAGGTCAAATGTCTCGTTGGTCAACATATGAACCCCTTTCACAGCATTTTTCAATCGCTCTTCTTTCGGATAATCAATTTCCGGATTATCTGATTTGTAAGTAAGAGGGGGTACTGCGCTGGTATCTACATTTTTATCTTTCTCCCATTTGATGCTTAAATGAACTTTAAGTTTAATTTTAAAGATCGCCAGCTTGATCTTGAGTTCGAATTTAAGTTCGGCCAGGATCAGGAATGGAAGTATAAGTTCTACTCTGAAATAGATCGAAATAAATAGGGCAACACTTATAATGTAAAGGTTGATCTCTGCTCCACCTTCCACATAAATATATCCTCCTACCTGAGGTCTTTCAAAACTGATATGGGCTCCTACTTCAATAGCCGCAAAAACTTTTACAATGATCAGGTTCAGGTTAAAATCTACCCTTGCGCCGGCTTCAATTCCTTTGGCAGCAATCATCAGATAAGATTCTGCCTTGATATTCACTGAATCTTTAAACAGGCTGGCTCTGATCGGTTTATCCCTTGTTCCGAAATTGACATACCATGGTCTTTGATTCTTAAAGAAGAAGCCCATCTGAACTTCGGCCTTAATATCAATAAATGATCCGTTATTTTTGTTAAGCTGGAAGTTACCTCCTGCTCCAATTTCCAGTGAATTGTCCCCTACGATAACGAATGCATAGAATGGCGGAACTTTAGGGTCATCTTCGGTAAGACCGAGACGCTCACTGATGATCGTTAATCCGGCATCAATAGCGAACATACTTGGTACTGAAAGCAATACCATTGCACGTAGCGAGGCAAGACGTCCGTCTAAGGTAGCCAGGGAAGCCCCTGCACCAAAGGAGAATGGAGCACTATATTGCTGTGTATGCTGTGGTCCGATAAATTTATCTGTGTTGATTCCTCGCTGCGGATGCACATAATAATCGTACCAGGTATCATTTTCTGTCATTCCGATCGCCTCCTTATGGGCAATATATCGGTATCCTATTAATCCTCTGAATCCGAAAATACCAAATGAACCTAATGGAATGATAAACGGAAGTTCAACGCTTGCGTCTACCAAGAATCCCGGATATTTGGGGTCGAAAGCCATTTCTGCAGAACCGGAAATATTCATTTTCGGCAGCTGAAGAGAAACCTTTCCTCTGTATTCTGTAGAAACACCCGGCTCAGGAATGGTAAGCGCCCCCTTGATAATAGCTACTGCAGCACTTGCACTTGCCGATCCCGGAATTACAAGGTCTACTTCAAGGGTTGAAATATGGAAATAAGAATCTTTATATGATTCTTCTGTTCCTCCGTATTTTTCAACCATTTCATCATTATCGGCAGTATAATAATATTTAACACCATTTCCTCTTACATCAAGGCCTAATGGGTTGATATTGATACCTCCATCAAATCCAATATAATTATAGGTACGCATTTTGTCCTTATACATTCGCTGTATGGTCCCCATATGGATGGCTGTAACGGCCATACGTACCGGCCCTAAATTCAGATGGATATTGATTGGAATAATAGAACTTCCGCCGGCAATTTCAAATTTACCATTGGCGTAATAACGGATAGCCGGCAGATCAATTCCTTCTTCTCCTAACAGCTTTTCTCCAAATGAACCTTGAGGGAAAGTAATCTTAGTATCCGCTTCAATATAGAAGTTATCATCTTTCTTACCAATTTCTATTCTTTGCAGATTAAAGATAAGCAGCTTAAACAGGTTCATTTTCAGGCCACTTGGAAGGAATGCTGCAGAAAGCTTAAAGTTTTCTTTACTTTCCCATTCTCCGTCTACTGCAATGATTAAGTCGGTAACTCCATCATAGCCTTTAAACTTTTTGATCTTTAAGGCGGCCTTCAAGGAGGAACGTACTACCTGTCCCTGATGGAAGTCAATATCAAAGTTACTGAATCCTAATTCCCATGCTTTTTCGGGATCTTTTCCTAATTTAAACCATAATGTCTGTTTTTTAATATCAGCAAGATCCTGGATTTTCAGGGTGCTGATAAACTGATAATATTCCTCTTCTTTATTAAAAGTTCTGTGTTCTCCGGTGATAGTCGTCAATTTGAGA
This sequence comes from Chryseobacterium sp. WG14, assembly GCF_024586945.1. NCBI lineage: Bacteria > Pseudomonadati > Bacteroidota > Flavobacteriia > Flavobacteriales > Weeksellaceae > Chryseobacterium > Chryseobacterium sp. WG14. The sequence goes on along the minus strand of NZ_JALCZD010000001.1, from coordinate 49,243 downwards.
GGGTACACAAATTTCAGCTCTGAAGGAGAACTTAGTCCATTAATATAAGCAAGCAACTGAGGCTTACCACTAATCTGCTGGGTTGAGGTTCCATCCATGGATTTTACGGATAGACCATTATAATCCAAAGAGAAGAAATCTCCGAAATAATCAACTACTTCAGTAGCATTTCCTACAGTCTTTGTACTGTACGTAGGACGGATGGCAATATTTCCGGATAATCCTCCTGTTCCAATCAGTAAATGGTTGGCAGAGATCCCGATGGTCTGCCCGGTCTGCTGTTTTTCAAACCATTTTTTAGGAAGAAAAATTTCCGTGTATTCCATGTAAACTCCCATGAATTCTTTCGGTCTTCCGTCAGCATCTGCTTCTGCAATATTTTCCTTTTTACTAAGGTCGATTTTCATGTTGTGAATATCGATGGCAAAACCTGTATTTCCAATCTGAGCAGGCGTACTGGTACTCAATGCCAGATCCATATTATATCCGAAACCTCTTTCCGTATCCGCATAAAATACAGCTTCCCCGAATTTCAAGGTTACTTTGTTCGCATATCCGGGGGTATTTTCCGGAATAGGATCTAATTCATTGGCGTGGCCACGCGGATAAACAGGTGTTAAAATATTTCTTGGAAATTCAATTGCTGCAGACAACATCAGTGTTGCTTTAAATTTCGGAAGCACTACTTCTTTAATGAACTCATCAATATCCTGTGGAAGCAGGGATTTAAAGAATATTTTTACTTTATTTCCTGTTTCCTGAAGGTCATTGGTTAAAAGATACGTTGCAAAACCAACTAATGAGGCATATTTTCCGGCCGATTTATTAAAAATATCCTGTACGACTTCTGTAACCGTCGTAGCATCCGATGGTAATGTAAGCCCCAAATTCTGCGAAGCATTAATATCCTTCACAAACTGCATCAGGGGAGTAATATTCTGATCCGTAGGACTTACAAAGGTATTGACGAAATGGGCAATCGCCTGTTCTTCCGTTACGTTGAGCACTCTAAGCGCTACCTCGAAGATCTGTTGAGGTTCAAAGGAAAAATTTCCTAAGCTGAAATAGCGTAAATACGCCAGGATCTTCCATTGGTATTCAACCGTGATAGGAAATGCAGAAATTTTGGAATCATTGTTTTCAAGATCCGGATTCAGAACCAAAGCGATTCCTGTTCCGGGAATTTCGATATCGATTCTTTTCGAAACGATAGACAAGCTGTAAAAAGCCGAATCTCCTTTCGGCCCTTTACTATACTGTAAATCTTTATAGTAGATTTTGTCGAGGAGGTTGGTCACCCCATCTTTTATGAATCCCAGAATATCCGGGATGTCGTCTTTTGTAATCACAGAGGATAACCTCGGGTAATACCTGTGTGTTACCGGTGTTTGATTTGACATAAAAATAATTTTGTGTTTGGGTGAGTGGAAGGCTTCCGTTTTAGGCAAACAAAAGCCTTATCAAGTAGGGTTTACTTAATTCCCGTGGTGTTAGAATATTTCTTAGGCAGAGTTATATTTGTGTACTATAAAATATAGAGGAAATACTCTCTCTTAATTGTAATACAATTATTGTTGTTCTAAAAGAATTCCATTTATATTTTAATAGCAAAAGTTTATGAAAGTACTTTTTAATTTATGATTTAGAATATTACTAAGTAATAATATCTTGTTAATTTTAAACATTATCTTTTTGTAAAAAGGTGCTTCATTAATAAACTTTACAGACTCTGAAATTTCTGCCATAATTCATTTACTTTTTCCTGATTAGGAATACCATCATTTCCTATTAATTTACATTCTAAATCAATATATTCTAAAAAAGAATCTTCTATTGAAGGTAACTTAAGATTCATACTACTATTTCTCATTGTAACTCCAGATATATTAATCCCTTCCATTACATATATATAATCATTCCGAAATATTTTAACAATACCTTCATAGGGATGAGATAATTTAGGATTTTCTTGCATTATTTTCATTATTAGTGGATGAGATTTGTATATTTCCCAATAAACAAATAAATAAATAAATAATGAATTTTGAATTCTACCTTGAGGAAGACTTATATTAAGTTGATCATTTAAATGACTACAAAATTCTGAATAAGGCATCATTTCATTATTCCATTCAGGATTAATATCAATCAAAAGATTATTTCTATCTAAGTTTAGAAATTTTCCAAATGGAATATATTCAATATTTAAAGTATCTTTCCATGTTTTTAACCTAAAAATATAATCTTTAAATAACAAAATACTTGAGATATTATCACTATTATTCTTAGAAAAAGCTTTATAATCGATAGTGTAAATATCTTTAACTTTTGCATCTATTTCTTTTAAATTCATATTATTACTTTTTAATCTAATTTATAAAATTCTTTAAACCACTTTACAATTTCGTCGACATTTGTTAAGTCGGTTTTAAGTGGTGGTGGATCACTTGCTCTCTTAATAGGAACATATTTACCATTATCTATCCTAACAGCAATGTCATGGGCCCCAAAAGAAGATGGTTTAAAGTCAGCAAATTTATCAAATGATCTATATCCCATTCCATAATTATCTATTAACTTACCTTCAATATATTCATGTGCAATAAAATATTTAAATGAATTTATATCTTCAAGAGTACCTTCTACAGCTTTTTTCCACTCAAGTAAATCATACTCAGTCTTAACAAATCGACCATAAGAATATTTTAAAGTCTCATCTGGAAGTTCTACAAGTAAAAATCGATCTTTTTTGAAAAAATTCTCTTTTGCAAATAAAACGATACTTTCAGATACATTTATATACTTTGCAATTACTGAAACATCATTAGGATTATTTATGATATTAGATATTTTATTAGCTATTTGTTCTGTAAATTCTATATCTCCATCATTTATCCATTTTTGTCCTGGTAAGCTACTGAAAGTTATTGAAGAATTAATTGGAGAAGTCATTGATGGATGAAATAATTGGGCAATTTCATTCCATTGTTGATTTTTATATAGTTTTCTTGCTTCAAAATATTTCAACCAAACTTCAGCATTCTGAGCCAATAATATTTGACCTTCAGGATCATGATTCAAAAATATATAAATAGACGTTGGATAAAGCTTAATTCTATTAAAAGTTGTTGGATTTACGTTTCCAAAATTATTTAAAAAATTCCACCTTCTTCCATATCCAGATGCTTCTAAAATCTTCTTTAATGGAATTTCCTTATAAAACTTTTCCATTATATTAGTTTTTGATGTACTAGTAATAATGTCCAAGGTATTACGGTCAGAAGAACCAACAGTAAGTAATTTTTTCCAGTTTATAACTGCAATCACTTCTCCATTCACCACATGTCCCATTCTAAGTAAGTCTTGTTTTCCCAAATGGATGAAATCAAAATAAAAAGCAATTTTCTCGTCTTTTGTCAAAGCTTGAACTGCATTTAAGAGAGGTGCAGGATCAATTCCTGTACTTGGAACAAATGTATCTTCAATTTTGTTGATAATACTTTCCAAATATTTTTCTGTTTGTGCGAGAGATATTAAAAACTTTTTGGCATCTTCATTCAGTATAACAGTAACTTCAGATGAGCCTAACATTCCTAAAATGATATCCGCTTCTTTTACAGCTTTCCCTTGTGCTACTAATGATCCAAAACCTGTTCCCAACATCACCAGAAATGCAAGATTTCTCATTCTTTCATAAAACTCCTTATCTTTTGGATTATTAGAGGTCTCGCCTAGATAAGTTGCGAAATTTGCAAATGTAGAAGCAACAAAAGATATCTGTTCAGCTGTATTTACAATATTCCATAATTTCACGACATTGGTTGCATTTTTATAAAGAGTTGGGTTTAAAAGAATTTTCCCTGATTCTGATAAATACTTAAGGTATCTAATTTCCATTAATTCAGAGGCACCTCCTGTCAAATACATTAATAAGATATCAGAAGTAACCTGTACTCCCAGATTAATAAGAGCATTTGTATTTCTCTTTTCTTCAAGTTCTTTAAAATAATAGAACATAAATGCAGGAACTCTAGGAAACTCAGGTATACAGAATTTTTCTTTATTATCTACTTCTACTTTCTGATAACCCAATATAAGTATCGGCTGATATAGATGATACCACAAATCAGTAATTTTATCCTGAGAATTATAAATTCTTCCTTCATACTTTTTAATACGAATTTTTTCTTCATGAAATTCTTCATCAACTTTATAATAATTAAATATCACATCCTGTCCTACTTCAATAGCCTCAAATTCCAGACTTTTATCTGTTGCAGGCTCTCCATTTTGTTTTTCAAAATAATATTTCCCCGGAGCTGTTAAAAAGAAACTATTAGGATTAAGTCCATCTGGATTTGGCGTTACTCCAGCAGGAATATAGCTAGGATTATACTTAGAATAATTCCATATTGTAAATAGTGTATAAACCAATACCTTTCTACTTCTTTCCTTATTTCCTACCGGAATACCCAATACAGGAATTTCTATCTCAATAATATATTCAATAATTTTGTAATAAAGATTTTGAAAATTCAGTAAATTTCCATTATTTTTCTTTAGAAGATAATTTAAAAAAGGATCTGCATCATCTGGATTTGCAAACGTTGAAATAACTTTTAAAATATTATTTTGGGTAAGCTCGCTTCCACTTTCTTTTGGTAATGAAGGCTTATTAAGAATATCAGTAACAAAGCCTAACCTTGTGTCATAGTCTAATAAACCAATTCCAGCAGTTGTAAGATGTTTTAATAAAATGTTAATTCTTCTTTCATTATCTGCTTTATTTTTTTCCTGTTGAGTAGCCTGTCCCATAGCTCCGCCCGGTTGTATGATACCATCGCTAGTTATAGGTCTTCCATTAAAATCTAATGGATTATTGTAGCTATCATATCCAAAATACGTGTTTTTATCAGCGCCTCTCAGCGAACTATAAAAACTTGACATCGAATTATAATAAGCTTCTGCGAACTCACAAGATTTACCCTCAAAAATATAAGTAGGTTCTACCTGGTCTATATATCCCCAATCTTTTAATAGTTCCCCGATGATCTGGTCAATTTTCAAAAGGCTATCATATTGTGAGCTATTGCCTTGTTGATATTTTTTGAAAACAGCTTGTTTAATAGTAGGAATATCTTCCTTTGAAATAACTCCAAAAATATCTCTACAAATATTATCTGCACGAAAAGCAACAAGAGTGATCGTTTTGGTATAACGTTGTTTCTTAATCAGTTCACTGTTAATAGCAGGAATATTCTTTTGATAAAACCTGCCTGATGATGTTGATAATAAATCTTCAGAACGATCTATTACTATATTAGTATATTTTTCTGGTGAAAAGAAATCCATATCAAATTCCGTGACCGTTAAAAAATATTTTTTTTGTTTATAATATTTTGAGGGCTCATTAAACTCTAATTTATCAATGGTTATGCTATCAGAAATTTGCGCATATTCAAAATTATTATCAAACCAATTATCAGCCTGTAAAAATTTTTCTAATGATAATTTAAAGTTTTTATATTGTTGATAAACTGTATTTAAACAATACCCCCCAAACTGTCCGAATTTATATTTTTTTTTATCAGCTAATAATGATTTATCCGTATCCAGGATAAATTCATAGCCAATATAAATATAGGTAAGAAAAGAATTTGGGCTCTGTTGAATTTTAAATTCCAGCACTTGTCCTTCCGGGGTTAATACAAATGTATCATTAGCTCCAGTAGGTAAAAGATTATATATTGTTCCGTTAGGTGTTTTGCCTTCTTTTCTTACAGCAATTCTGGTTGCTAAAAATAATGCTTCCATAATTAATGTTATAAGATTTTTAAATTAATGGGTTCTGTGTTAATACTGTTTGTAATTGGCAGCCATTTGCCATATTCCTCTGAACAGAAAGCAAGACTATCTATAGTTGTAACATATACAGGAATATCAGGAAAAGCAATAGTGAGTTTTCCTTCTTGATTCTCTCCTAATACTGCCAGAAAATATTTTTTATATTCTATTCCTTCTGAAGATTGATAAAAAGCACTTTCATCTTCAAGTTCATTTTTAAAATAAAATTTTGGATTATTCAGAAATTTACCTGAAATCAGAGTTTTAATTCTATCATTTTCATCTTCAGTGATTCCCAAAACTTTTTTACTTGGTAATGTCCCATTATCCATATATAATGATACTCCAGTAAATTGTGCTCCATTCGCTCCTGAATATTTTTCTGTTTGCAAATAATATGGAAAAGCAAATTGATAAAAATTATTTCTTTTATCACTGTATGAAATTGTTCCACTATTAGAATTATCTTGATAAGCAGCTCTGCTTTCAAAAAAACCTCCTACATTCTGTCGAATATTATGTAGTAAAGTTTCATAAGTAACTCTTTTCACACTTTCCGTATCATTTTTCATAATGAGATCCTCTACTTTCTTGGTAGTCACCGTTGCAATATCTTTTTCTCCTGCTTTATTTTCAAAATCAATCAACAATAAATTCTGATCAATAACATAGACAAGCTCATTTCCTCCTTTAGACTGAACTTTAGGGGTCACATTAATCAATCCAAAGATGTCATCAATGTCCTTCAGATCATAAGTAGTACTCACGGTAGGATCTCCCGGATTTGGACCAGGGGTTTCAGAAGTGACTTTCACTGTTTTCCCTTCATAAATCAACTGTACAAATGAAGCAACTGTTTTATTTGCACTTGTTTTATTTAAACTGAAAGTAATGGGCTTCGTAAAATTGGTATCTACTCCATTTCCCTCTTCCTGCAATAAGTTTTTACCTCTGATAAAATAATCCTCATTGGGAGTATCTGCGTGTAAAACACCTTGTTTTACGTACATGGCAGCGGCATCATTATTATCAGTTGTAAGCTGCAGTACCAATGATGGCTGTGCAGCCAGCTCTTTTACCGGCCAGCCTGCTTCAAACTGCTCTAAGGAAAGGTTGCCAGCTGTTGATCCGATTTTAATATTATTGGTACTTCCTTCCAGGTTCTGATTTCCATAGAAATTATAAGATCTCTGTCTGCTGCCCTGGATGTACAGATAGGTTGTATCAGCTGTTTTAAAGCCTGAAATCTGACTGGCAATCTGTTCTACCGTTTGCAGGACAGAGTTGTCACTCATATGAATCTTTCCTTTTCCCTGGGTATGCAAACCATAAAAGGCTGCAATATCAAGGAACTGAGTGGCTGTTTCCCTGATGAGTTTCTTTTTAAAAACTGTAGCACCTGCCGCTTGATCTAAAACATGGTCAGGATGGCGGGCAAAACCCAGATTCAGTTTAAAAGGATTGGGGTCATTGGCTACGGTATAATCTCCTTCGTTCAGTACGATATCAATTCCTATGCTTCCTGTGGCATTTCCAAGATGGGTTCCTCTTGGAATCATAGGCAGTTCAAAAGCTTTTTTAGGTTCTACTTCAGTGGTGGTAGTTCCGGTAGTTTGAACTTTAGAAATCTTAAGGAAATAATCATCAATAAGATCATCTGCTGACTGAGAAGTTCCTGACGGATACCCGATATACTGAGCAGTAAACGCAGGCTGGGTAATTCCCAGCATAGCATACAGGTCTTTAAATTCTTTTCTGATAACGTCTACAAAGCCTGTTACTCCTGTTCCGTCATTAATAACGAAGTTAGATCCAAAGAAATCTGATCTGTTCAGCCCTCTGTATACGATATATTTGATCGCAAGTCCCTTAATCGGCTGATTAAAAGGCTTCAGGATCGCATTTACTTTAGTGGCATCTGTTCCACAAGGTTGTAAAAATACCTGTCCCTGACAAATTGTATATACTTTGCCGGTAACGCTTACTTTGGAGGTGGTCCTGAATACAGTCCCATTAGCTCCAAATTTTCCGGCCTGGTCTTGCGAGAAAGTCTTTCCTTTCTCCAGGAAGAAGAAAGACTCCGGCAACAGATCTGGCCGTACGTTAAGCCCTTTGCTGTCGGGAGCTGTTGATAAGCTTCCCGATGGAATATTTTGTGGCATTTTTGTGATTTTTGGTGTTAATAAAAGATAAGACGGTGGTAATGATCAGCCTCATAAAAACTGAAAAGCATTCTGAACCATTAGGGTCAATTAGGCTTTAAGAATACTAAGCCTGGTTGCTTTTTAAGGAGTGTTTCCTTAAAAAGGCAATATGATTTTTCTTCATGTATCTTAGCTGCTTCAATAGTTCTATTATTCAGAATTTTTTCAGATTTTTTCTACTGTTCAATAAGAAGAGGTTTATTTTTTTCCGGTAAAGACAAACCTCTTCCCGTACAATCATTCCGGTTGATTGTAATATTGATTTTCACTGTGAAATAATCCCGGGATTATTGGGTGAAAATTACATATCCGTCTTTATCTTTTGGTAAATTTTGTAAGTTTCTCCAGGATGCTTTGATCTTTCGCCCGCCTTTCCAGATGGAGCTTCGTTCAAAATGTGGCAGGTCTTTAAAGGTTTTCCAGTTTCCGCCCCAGCTCCAGCCGTGTTTTGCAAAGATCTTTACACATTCGTACCAGTCGGCTACGCCATCGTTATCCCAGTCTTTCGCAGTGTCCCAGCTTGCTACTTTTCCATCGATAATCAGGCAGATATCTACCGCTAATCCGTAATTGTGAATACTTTGTCCGGCTTTGGCATTAGTGACTTTTTTTCCGGCTTTTGTTCTTCCCTGCGCATACAATGCATCTTGGTCTTTAAAGGATCTTAACCCCTGGGTAATCCTCACTCTTGCTCTCCCGGTAAGGGCTTCATCACATTCTTTTACAATTTCTGTGACTTCTTTCCTTACCAATGGATGGAGATTTCTTATTCTGTTTTCACTTGGTTTATCCATGGATGATTATTATTTTGTGATTTGGTGTTTGATTCTTAAGCAAAGCTATTTCAGGCTGACGCCAAAACCTGACGTGTTATATTTTGTGGTAAAAAAATGTGAAAATTTTGTTATGATCTTTGATTTTCGGACATGTGAATCATTTTCATAAAAAGTGGTATCATCATTATAGCTTGTTATTTATTTCTGAAACAAAAGTATAGCCCCTCAACGTCAAAACTTGACGCATTAAATTTTTTCTGAAAGAAAATTAAAATCTTATGGCTTTCCCTATAAATAATAATCCGGCAATAGAGCTCTCATTCTATTGCCGGATTTAATTGTTTGGTATCGGTATGCAGTTACTTCTTACATTTACTGTAGTCAGAAATAATCTGCATCAGGTTTTGTTCGTTTTTAAGATCAAAGCTTTCTTTTTTCAACTGATCAGAAACTGTTTTACAATCTTTAAGATAATCAGCCAGCTTTTCTGAAAGTTTATCGTTTGATCTGTTATCAAGCATCTGCCCTTTGGGCTGAAGGTCTGTTTTGATTACATATTTCTGCCTTTCAACAGGATCCTGAAGCAGCATGATTTTATTCTCTTTCGCTACCAGCCTGTAGAAATAGGAATTGTTACCGTGCAGGCTTCCATAGTTCTGCATTTTCTTCATGAACTCCCCTTTTACATCCAGTCCGTAATAGCATTCTTCATTTCCATTGGCAGCCACACAAAAATGTACACCGGAGTCTGCATCATAGATTTTGGTCGCCATACTCCTCATTCCCGGCAGTTGTTTCTTTAAAGTAACCCGCTGCCCAAAGAGATCAGCACCACCTTCAGGAAGCTTTTGACCGGTTCTTTCGGTATCCAGCATTTCAAACCAGATGGTGATCGCTCCTTCTGTTTTCTTCCCTGATTTTTCCACCAGGTATCCCGGAACATCATATAAATTGATACTGCGGTTGACGGCATCTGTCACTTTTGCATGCTGAAGCTCCTGGTTTTTATAATACGCCTGATGTTCCAGTGTATAGCCCTGGATAAAAAGATTGGCTATAAACTCATTGACAAAAGCATAATCCGACTGGGCGTAAGGTCTTGTGGCAGTAAAAGTAAACTCATTATGATCAAAGGTTCTTACTGTATATGTTTTGATGCCCTGTGTCTGGTACATAGAAGCTACCTTAATCCCATCCAGATCGCTTACCTCCAGGCATGGGCCTGCAGTATTAAATCCAGCACAGTTGTACCCTTTTGCATAGCCTATTATTTTAGCGGGATAATTTCCGTTATTAATCAGTATTTCACCTTTTGATCCCAATCTTGGGTTATAAAGACTTCTGATATTGTCAAGCCTGCTCTTTCTTTCATTATCTTCTGCAATGCTGTTGGTTTTTGCTGTAAGGTATTTATCCGCCAAATTTTCTCTCGGTGTAGCAAAGAATTTCTCCACTTCATTTTTATCAAAACCGTTCTCACCGAAGAGATGGTATTTTACAGCCAATTGATGGGCAACAATTCTATCCGGTTTAAAAGAGGTGATTAATACTTCATACGGAATCTGGGTGGTCTTTCCGTCTGCCGATTTCATATCCAGGTAATACAGAAACTGGTCCTTTGCCAGGGTAACCCCTTTGAGATCGGCATCAAAAACTTTTTCATTAGCTAAGGTATAAAACTCAAAGTGATCCCGGTAAGGAGACTTCAGAATTCCGGCTTCTTTTTCATTGACCAGAATTTTGTCTTTCTTCAGCTGTATCTTTTGAGAGAGTACTAAAGAAGAACATAATAGAGTAGCTAATAGATATATTTTCATGATTCAATAGTTAATAATTAATTGAAGGATGAAAATACAAAAAAATAAGACACCTTATCATGGAAAGGATCTAAGATGGATGAAGATACTTTATAAGGCAGGTCAGCTGTTCAGCCAGCTCAGGCATTCAGCGATCTGCATTTTGCTGATAAAAACCTCAGTATTCACTTCAGGTTCGGGGGAAAGCTTAAGCTCTACTTTCTGGCTTGAATGCTTGATAATTTCAGTGACTGCTTCTTTATTGATGATAAATTTACGGTTTACTTTAAAGAAAACATTGGGATTTAATTTTTGAATAATATCTTTAATAGTATCATCGTAAATATAGGTTTGATGGTCCTTTGTCGTTAAGAAAAGATATTTCCCCGACGCAAAAAAATAGGCCGTATGATGCTCGTCTATGGATTTAAGCTTATTCCCTTCTCTTACCATAAAACGTTTCATCATTTCGGAGCCTCCCTGATGTAAGGTAGAAATGGATTTTAGAGTAGATTCCGGGTCAAAATTATTCCTGATGGAGATAAATTTCTGTAATGCTTTGTGTAGGTCATCTTCTTCAAAAGGCTTTAAAAGATAATCAATGGTGAAATGTCTGAATACTCTTATCGCATACTCATCAAATGCCGTTATGAAGATAATCGGGGTAAAAAGTTCCACCTGTTCAAAGATTTCCAGGCTCATTCCGTCACCAAGATGAATATCCATAAAAACAAGATCTGCAGCATTATGTTCGAAGAAATCTATTGCCTGTTTTTTGGAACGAAGAATAACTATCTCAGTGACAGGAACTATAGTCTGCTTATCCAAAAGGTCTTTCAGATAATTAACAGCCAGCAATTCATCTTCTATAATGGCAATTTTCATAACGGTACAAAAGTACAAAAAAACCGCTAGAACGGTTAAGCTCTGGCGGTTTCAGGGGTGTTAATATGAATGTATTATAAATTAGGATTATTTTTCTTCGCACTCATCGGATATTCTATCGTATATCTCACATCATTCTGCTGAAGAATATATTCCTGCCCATTTACTGTATGGGTTATTTTTTTCTGATTTGCTCTTCTTAAATCGAACCAACGCTGTCCTTCTGCTGCAAATTCTCTGAATCTCTCATCCAGAATAAAATTCATGAATTCCGCAGTGTTCATTGGTGCTACCTGATTCTGAACAGAAACATATCCATCCGGGGTGTATCTGTTTTTTAAAACCTTAAGAAGTTCCTGCTTGGCTTCATCAGGTTTATTCAGCTTTACCAAAGCTTCAGATTTTATAAAATACAGTTCGGATGTTCTGAAAGATACTCTGAAATCAGAGCTTCCTCCTTTGATCACTTTATATTTATTTCCGCTCTTTTCAAAATATAGTCCGAATCTTTTATCTGTAGTACTGTTATATTTTGAAAGAAGTTCTGCTGATGCAAAGGATAAATTCTGCACAGAGCTGTTGAATGCATTATCCAGAGCCAGAATAGATTCCGGCGAAGCATAATGGTTAGGTGCCGTATTTACCGTATTCAGATTGCTAATATCACTTTTAATAGCCAATGCCTGCTCTGAATAACTTAGAGCCTTATTCCATTCTCCTTCATAAAGAGCTGTTCTTGCCTCAAGTGCCAGTAATGCAGCCTTAGAAAATCTGTAATTGATGCCTGTAGCCTGCTTCTGCTCTACCATAAGGCCTTCAGCTTTTGCCATATCTGCATGAACCTGACTGTAAACTTCCTGTACAGTAGAAGGTTTCAATACTTGTTCAAGATCAATATCAAGGGTGATAGGAACTCCTCTGTCTGTAGAAGCCGTGGCACTGTTGTAAGGTTTAGCATACAAATTAACCATATCGAAATAGGTATAGGCACGCAATGCATAAGCTTCAGCTAAAATCTGCTGTTTTTCAGGAGACTCCGCCATAGTCTTGCTCCCTTCATTGATGATCTGATTCAGGTAAAATACCACGGAATAAAAACTCACCCATGGAAACTCAGTAGTTGCCTGATCTGTATTGGAGTCCTTCCACATAGCAATCTCACGGTAAGAGATGAAATCGCTGGTATTCTCATCAATATTCACCTCATCGGTACGGAGTGCTGTAAGAGCTCTGTGAGAAGGATATTTTGAATAGGCTGACGTAAGTACTTTCCTGTAATCATCAACTGTGGTTGGAATTACTTTTCCTTCCGGCTGAATATCTAAAAATCTATCACACCCGATACTGGTAAAACTGATTACCGCCAGTGCTATAAATGTTGTTATTTTTCTCATTTTTTTCAAGTTTTAAAAAGAAACATTAAATCCTACTGTAACTGACTTTGTAATAGGCTGTGCATAAATATTCCCATAGGTTTCCGGATCAAAATATCCCTTATATCCGTTACTGAATACAAATAAATTACGCCCTTCAACACTCAGCCTCAATGCACTGATTCCCATAGGTGCTGTAAACTCTTTAGGAAGTGTATATCCCAAACGGATGCTGCTGATTCTTATATAGCTGATTTCTTTTGCCCATACATCCAATAAGCTGTACGCATTGGAACGGTTACCGGTAAACCATTTATTTGCCATCCATCCATTCGGATTAGCCTCCATATCAGGGCTTGTAATTCCCGGAAGTGAACCTCCTGCTTCGTAGATATCTCTGGTATAATTTCTACCTCTGTCAAACTCAGATCCACGGTAAGAAGGCGTTCTCATTACGGTCTGCTTCAGGTTAAATGTTGCAGAAACAGTAAGATCAAAATTATGTACTTTAAATGTGTTGATAATACCTCCTGTAAATTTCGGATCCCTGTCTCCGATATAAGTAAACATACTTCTTAATTCCGCATTGGAAAGTTTGGTATCTACAAGCTGACCCGGAAGGAAATCCGCGTAGACATCGTATAATTTAAAGAAGTCTGCAGCTGATATTTTTTCATTTCCTTTCCAGAACATTGGGTTTCCTTGTTCATCCATTCCTGCTGTTTTCAAAGCAAAAACGGCATTCACCGGAAGCCCTTCTCTTGAAGGAAGCAAAGCGTTATCACGAGGCTGCTCGCTCAGTACCCTGCTCTTGTTGTGGGCAAAGTTAATCGTGGTACTCCATTTGAAATTTTCTTTGTCGATATTTCTGGTAGATAGCGCCAATTCAAAACCTTTATTCGTCAGACTTCCCCAGTTCATCATCGTATATTCGAACCCTGTTTCCAGCGGTGTTTCTTTCATACTGATCATATCTGTTCCTTTTCTGCTGTAAACATCAGCAGTAAGGTTGATACGGTTTTTGAACAAGCCCAAATCAAGCCCGAAGTTAACATTGGTTGTTTTTTCCCAACGAAGCTTATCATTCGGAGGACTGATTACATTTATGATATTTTCTTTTGATCCGGGAAGAATTGTTGCATCACTGTATTCTCCAATAAAGAATGGTGATGTGTTACGGTCAATATTTCCCTGCAGACCATAGGAAGCTCTCAGTCTAAAGTTAGAGATGGCATTAACATTCTTCATGAAGTTCTCCTTTGATACCAACCATGAACCTGAAACAGCCCATATCGGAAGGTATTTATACTTTTTATTAACCCCGAATAAGTTGGTACCGTCGTATCTTACACTTCCAAAGAAAGTATATTTCTGGTCATAGGTATATGAAGCTGTAGCAAACATTGAAGCATAAGCATTCTCTACAGGTGGCATTTCACGATAGGTTTCGTACTTTCTCTCTGCCGCGAAACTGGAGCTTGGAAATACAATTGCCGTTGCTCTTCTTGTGGTAGGATCATAACCAAATGCTCTTGTAATGGTTGTATTATCTTCTGTTTTGCGAAGTTCCGTTCCGGCCATCAAGTCAATTTCATGTACGGAATTAATTTTCGTGCTGTAAGATCCCTGCAGTTTCCAGTTGTATTGGAAAAAGTCATTATCCCAGTTTTGCTTTACTGCTCCGTCGGGCAAGAAATAACGGTATGCCCCATCTTTATAATAACGGGTTCCTTCTTTCATCTTTCTGGTAAAGTAAGTATTCTGGGCTGCATATTTTTCCGTTTCATTGGTATCGTACTGAATTCCCAACTGCGAAGTAAATTTCAGGCTTTTGGATACTTTATACTCTAAATCCAATATCGCTTTTAGGGAATGGTTTTTTAGGTTGTAACTTGTATTTTCTCTTTCTTCAAGGAAGTTGAAAGGAATATACCTGTCATCAAAACCATCGATATCCCTGTCATACCTGTAGCTTCCATCTGCGTTGTAAGGTGTCAGATAAGGATTGGCATTTCTTGAATAGTTGACAGGGCTGATATTGGCATCAGCATCTGTAATGAATGATTCACGCTCACTCTGTGTACCGAAAATAGAGATTCCTGCATTTAATTTGTCACTTAATTTATAGTTATTTTTTAATGTCAGGTTATAACGCTTAAAGCCTGTACCAATAGTTGTTCCCTGCTCGTCATAATATCCCAGGGAAAAATAATAATCTGAACGGTCGCTACCTCCGGAAACACTTACTCCATACTGTCTGTTGATAGCATTTCTATATAGTAATTTTCCCCAATCGGTATTACTGTTCCTTAAGCCGTTAATCTGCTGAATCGTCAGTGCATTCAACGCATCTAAACCGCCGTTTCTGAAAGCATCAAGCTGCCCGTTTTTGGTTAAAATCCTCATTACCTCTCCTTTATCAGCACGATATGTTAGGTCGGCACGCTGAGCAAGCATCAGTTCAAGATCAACTTTCTCAGAGGCATTTAAAAGATTAAGTTTACCAAAGTCCGGACGGGATGTAATAAAGGTATCCGCTGAAAAATTCACTCTCATGGTTCCTTTTTTTCCTTTTTTCGTAGTAATGGAAATTACCCCGTTAGCTGCTCTTGCTCCATAAATAGCGGTAGCCGCAGCATCTTTTAAAATGGTAATATCTTCAATATCATTCGGGTTCAGCCCTGCAATAGAGAAGTTCTGGAGCTGATCGATATTATCCTTATCGGTGAAGTTAGGCACATCATTTCCTTCCAATGGAAGACCATCAATCACCCATAGCGGATCCTGCGGACCAGAAAGTGAAGCTGTTCCACGGATTCTGATCTTTGCCGGACTTCCCGGAGCTCCTGTTTCCGGAGTAACAGCTACTCCGGCAATTTGTCCTGATAACATCTGATCTATACTTGCCACACCAGCCTGGTTAATATTATCCATCTTAACCGTTGAAACCGCTGAGGTCTGTTTGCGCTTTTCAATTTTCTGATATCCTGTAATGATGACTTCCTGTATTTTATTCTTGTCAGAAAGCTCAGGGACCAATCTTATTGTATAATGAGTCTGTCCTTCATTGATCTGAATAATCCTGGATTCATAGCCAGGATAACTTACGGATACAGACTTAGTGTCTGCCGGGATTTCTAATATGAATTTTCCGTCCTTATCGGTTACTGTACCTACAGATACACTTTCAATAACTCCTTCCAGCTCGGTTTTTGTAGAAACAGATTGTGTTTCTATTTTTATAGATGCACCGCTAATTATTTGAGATGTGTTTCCATCTTCTATTTTTCCGGTGATGGTTTTCTTTTGTTGCGCTAACGCGATATTAGCTGCTAAAAGAGGTAAAAGTATTAGAGTTTTTTTCATAGCCGATTATTTATTTAAAGCCTCTTCAATTCGAATAATTAAGTCTGTGTAATGAGCTCTTGAAGCGTCATCTCCTTTATATCTGGTTCTGTTCAGTAAATCCAGTACCTTGTGCAGTTCTGCCCTTTTATAGGTAGTTACTTCAGATACTCTTTTCATGGAGGAATAATTAATGTTTCTAAGCTCCTTATCATCTTCATGGAAAGTACAGATCATTGGCATTTTCAGGGTATTGTCTACCTTCAGTGCCTTTACCGCAGTCTTTTCAAATAATTTATTCACAGAAACAATTAAAGCGTCCACATAGTTCTTCTGCGTCATCTTTTCAAGGATTGTCAGGCTACCCCTTTTATTGAAAATAGCAGTTCTTATCTGATCAAATAAATTCTCAACAGTATATATTTCCCCTTTTGACCCCGAAACCTCATGTTTTAGCTCATTTTCCAATAATCTCAACAGTCTGTCATCCATCAACAGGGAATAAATATTTGCATACTGCATTCCTCTTGCCAGCGTATAAGGAGTCTGTTCAAACGGTCCCATTGGAGAATTTTTAACAGGATATGTTTTCTCTGAGATCGGATTGAAAAATAACCATTCCGGAAGGTTGATGGCATTCTTAACAAGATAATCAACAGCTCTTCTCTGGGTTTCTGCAGGTACTGCTTCGTAAGCTTTTTTCTTATTTCCGAAATTCGTATGGTTCAGATAAATTCCTCCTACATTCGCCATGACATGACCGGTATACAGATCCCATTGCCCAATAGCCCCTAAATACAATTTCCCTGCATCCGTATAATCTTTACCATCTGCATAGCTCCATTTTAAAAGATTATCTACAACAATTTTCAGGTTTTTCATCCCGTATTCACTGGCCTTCATAGCATCATCACCCAAATCTTCAGATTGTGAACGCGGATCTATAGTTTCCAGATAACTTTGCTGTTCTCCATAAAAATACAGTGGGTCGTCCTCATGTTTCTCTATTAAATTTCTCAATGCTTTTTTCTCAGAAAATTCTTCAGGATACCAACGGTAGCCCCATTCGATAGCATATTTATCGTAAATTCCAATTTTTGGAGTAATAGCAGTAACACCATCTTGCGGCTGAGCTACATAATTGTAACGTGCATAATCCATGATAGAAGGTGCTGTACCGCCCATCTTATCGGTAAACTCTTTGGAACGGAGTGATTCTACAGGAAAGGCGAAGGAAGATCCCATATTATGTTTCAATCCGAAAGTATGTCCTACTTCATGGGACGAAACGAACCGGATAGCTTCTCCCATATATTCATCACTGAATTTATTTCCTCTGGCTTTAGGGTCTATAGGCCCTATCTGAATTCTCATCCATTCCTGAAGCGAAGTCATTACATTATGCCACCAGATAATATCCGCCTCTATAATCTCACCACTTCTAGGATCCACTACCGAAGGCCCCATTGCATTAGATTTAGGAGAAGCTGCATAGGTAATCACCGAATATCTTACATCATCAATATCAAAATCCTCATCTTTCTCATCCGGCATCTTTGCAATGACCGCATTTTTGAAACCAGCCTGCTCAAAAGCCACTTGCCAGTCATGAACTCCTGCAATAATTTTCTCACGCCACTGCTTTGGGGTGGATGGATCAATATAATATACAATCGGTTTTTTAGGTTCTACCAATTCTCCTTTCAAATACCTTTCTTTATCTTCATCTTTAGGTTCCAAATTCCATTTGGTAATAAAGAATTTCTCATCCATTTTCTGTTGGCCATCATTAAATGCCCAGTGTTTTTCTGTAAAAAACCCCACTCTTGGATCAGAAACTCTGGGTTTCATAGGAGTTTTAGAAAGCAGTACAAGATTAGTGGTTACACCAAGTGTTACCGGCAAATCAACACCTCCTTCATTCACGGATGTTGACAACTGGGATTTCACCACAAGGTTCTGAGGAAATGTCTTCACGCCTTCAATGTAAGAAAGGCTTGATTTCACTGATCCCCCCAATCCTACATTAGCCAAAACATCATTAAAGCTTTTCTGATTCCCATCAAAAACTTTGTTTACCTTAATGGCTACCGCCGTAGAATCTGAATTTTGAGCTTCAATATCAAAAACTTCAATAATAGATTCTGAGAAATTATCTTTTACAGATTTTGTAATAGCATCATTTTTAGGGGAAGAAACTTTCGCTTCTGAAGTTCTGACCCAAACTTTTTTAGCTACCGTATCACGGTGAAATGAAATGATTTTATTTTCATAGTTCATTCCTTTATTTAAACCAGCTTCATTTACCTGCATAGGTACCTGAGACAGTTTATTAACCACCAAAAACTGACGCCCCATCAGGCTGTCAGGAATTTCAAAATAAACATCCGTTTTTACCTGGATCGTATTAAAAAGTCCTTTTTTATAAGTTCCTTTTTTGATCAGGTCTTCAATTTTTTTTGTTTTCTTCGAAGAAACGTCAGCTTTTTCAGTTTTTTCTTTAGTCGTTTTTACAGAATCTTTTTTCTGTGCCAGCACTGCCGGCGAAGCCACAGCAAGTCCTAAATACAGTGCCAGCCTGTAATTCTTCATTAAAATAGTCCGATTCATTCCAAATAGTAAATATCTTAGTTTCAGCGGGCAAAGCTATAGGTAAAGAGAATCATATATATAGTGTTAGGGAGTGAGAGGGGATATTTCGGGAGTGAATGGATTTTTATTTCACTTCATTAATGGCAAAAAACATATGAAATATTCACCATCTACAGAAATATTAACAAAATTATGTTTAAAATATCCATAAACTTGATTCAAATAATCAATTCCGAATTTCTCTCCCTGAACGGGTTCTGTTTTGAGCTGCCAGGTATTTTTTACAATGATCCCTTCTTTTTCAATGGTAATGATAATTTCCAGAGGCTGATCTATGGTTGCTATATTATGTTTTATCGCATTTTCCGTTACGATTTGAAGAGACAGATAAGGAATCTTATTTTCCAAACTCTCCTGATTATTAATCACTAATTTAAACTTCAGCTCTTCATCAAACCTGCTTTTCAAAAGTTCCATATACTGCTGTATAAAATTAATCTCCTGGGCAACGGAAACAATATTTTCCTTGGGAGGTACAATAAGATAGCGGTAGATCTTTGAAAGATTCATGGTAAACTTTTGCGCATTGTCTTTATTAATCCCGATCAGCATATATAGCGAATTCAGAGAATTGAACAGAAAATGCGGATTGATATTATTTTTAAGCTGCTGAAGCTGGTTGATGACTTCTGCTTTGTGCATCTTTTCGTTCTCTACCAACAATAAGTTCTTTTCAGACTGTATTTTTTCTTTTTCCTTATAGGCAATATGAGCAGATCTCTGAAACAATATAAAGACCGTTACAATAAGAAACAATGCTGCCAGAAAAATATAGGTGGTATACGTTTTTACTTTGTATACATTTTCATCGATAATAAAATTGACGTGGTTAACCACGGTATATCCTTCAAAATTATCCGTTTTTAAGGGTTTTATGAACCGGGTGACTTCAACTCCCAGATACTCAGAGATTGCAATGCCTTCGGTATATCCTGATTTTGTTTTACTACTCAATGTATCTTTAGGCTTAATATCTGTAAAATCAAAAATATTTTTACCAAGGTATTTCTTTTCAGGATGGGTAATACAAATACCTTCTTTGGTAAAAACATAGGCGTAGGTATTAGAGCTTTTATCTACATTGATAAAATATTGATGAAGGTCATCCAGACTTACAGCAGAACCATAATACAGTTTATTTTTATCCGGCAACAGCAAAGAATCATAGCTCACCCAATACAAGCTGTCTTTACGGGTAATTAGAAGGTCTTTGAAATGTCCGGCTGCATTATTTTTTAAGGTGACAGACTTTTCTATATTCCCTGTTTTTTTGAAAACATCAGACAATGGGGTATTACTCTCGGTTTTTCCGGAGGCGTCATTATAATAGTAATACCAGCTGTAAGCTAAAAGATTACGTTTTTTGTTCAGGTTATTTAAAACGGAAGAATAATCTTTATAGTTTTTCAACCCGTCTTTTTGGATCAGGGCACGAAGCAAATATTGATAATCCTCAATATTTCTAAATTCCTTTTCAACGGATTCATATTTACGGACAAAAGTTTTCCTTGCGAAATCTTCGGTATTTTTCTGGCTGTCACGGGTAATTAAAAAGCTCAAAATAGCAAGTGCTACAACTGCAATTAAAGAAACAGATAAAGCAGCTATAAAAACAGATTTCTGAGACAGTGCACGTTTAAAATTAATATTCAATGTATTCTAAATTCTTGTTTCCTCCTACAGGTAAATTATTCGTTTGCAAAATTATAACAAAGATTTCAGGACCAAAAAGTGAATTATATATATAATCAGAATACATAGAAAAATCATCTATAAAAATAAAAACGTCTGGTTTTATTAAGACTTTATAGCCATTTACCAATCTAACCTTGGTCTGTATATTTGCAGGCACAGCCGATCTGAATTAAAAATAAGGAAAAGGCTTGGCTTCAAAATCTGTAAGTTTAAATTCCGGTTGTTATTTTCATATGATCTGTTAACCAAAGCAGTCATAAATCTTAAAATTAGTTAATATACTCTATCAGGAAGCGGAATCAGCTCTTTATGTTTTGAAAATTAATTATCTTCGCCTACAAATCTAATTTGAAAATGAAGAAGATCATCTCCGGGATATCTATTTTTTGTTCTATCATTATCTCAGCTCAAGAGTCTATCCAGTTCCAGGAATTACCATTCAAGGATATTATCGCAAAGGCAAAAAAGGAAAAGAAATTGGTTTTTCTAGATGCCTATGCTTCCTGGTGCGGCCCATGTAAGATGATGGAAAAAAATGTTTTCACTCAAAAATCCGTTGGAGATTATTTCAATACCAGCTTCATTAATGCAAGATTCGACATGGAAAAAGGTGAAGGACGTGAAATTGCAGCTAAATATGGAGTACGGTCTTATCCTACCTATCTTTTTTTAAATGGCGAAGGTGAACTTGTTTCTCAAAACTCCGGATATATGGAGGCAGGTATGTTTGTGACTATGGCTCAGGACATCAATTCTCCGGGCAATAAAAAAGGTTCTTTGAAAGAACGTTTTGCCAATGGTGAAAAAGATCCCGAATTTCTGATCAATGTCATGAAACTGAACTCCAGCAGTGATTTTGATTTCGCTAAAAAAGCTTCGGAAAGATATTTTGAAAACAAAAAAAAGACTGAAGAGCTTTCAAAAGAAGAAATCGGCCTCCTGCTCTATTTCGTAAAGTCAACAGAAGACCGTAATTATACTGTTTTCACTTCAAGAAAAGCTGAAATTATTAAGTTTTTACCTGAAGATACCTATAAAGAATTTGATGCTCAGCTGAAATTATCCAAAATAGTAGAACAGTCCATTGATGATAAAAACAAAAGAATCAATGACGATACCTTTATGAAAGCAGCCGAGCCTTTGGTAGGTAAAGAGGCAGCCATCACAAAGCTCAATCAGACCAAACTTAGCTATTACGAGCAGAACGCTAATTTTCCGGAATTTGAGAAAGCAGCGCTAGACTATTATAAAAATGCTGATGCTTTTGAACCCAATGAACTATTAAGGGCTGCATGGATATTCAGTGATCATATCAAAACACCAGCCTCATTAAAGAAGGCCACAGAATGGGCAGAAAAGTCTGTGATGAGAAGTGAAACCTCTGAAAACACTTATATTCTCGCCAAGCTGTATTTTCTTACAGGCAATAAAGAAATGGCAAAGAATTATGCAGAAATGTCTAAAAATATAGCCACTCAAACCCATAAAGATTCAAAACTGGCCGAAGAGCTATTAAATCAAATACAATAACACACCGATGAATTATAAATTATTGACAGGCGCTTTAGCCTTCCTAGCAATAGGTACTTTAAACGCTCAGGAACAGGAACAAGGACAGGATAAAAGTTTATACATAAAGGGGAACGCTCTTTTTCTACCCATAGGAATCATCAACGCCGGTGTAGAAAAGCAGATAAGCCCTAAATATACCATTCAGGGAGATGTTTTTATTTCCCCATGGAAATCTTTTGCCGGACATAAGCTTCAATATTATTCTGCTTCTGTAGAAGGCAGGTATTATTTCAAAGAGGCTTTTAAACACTGGTATCTGGGAGCGAATCTTGCTTTTGCAGCCTATAATGTTCAAAAATGGAACTATTGGAATGATAGGGTTATTGTCAGGGAAAATGGTGATACTTATATCAACTCCAATCTTTACCAAAAAGGATTTTCTATTATGCTGGGGCTAACTGCCGGCTATCAGTTTCAGTTATCTGACCGTTGGAATCTTGACATCTATGGTACTGTTGGAACATCCCAGAGTTTTTATAAAGGGTATGATAAAACAACAGGAAAAAGATATGATCAGGCAAGCGGTCTTAATAAAAGTGGCGAATTTATCCCATACAGAGGAGGAGTCATGATCTCTTACAAATTTAAATAATACAATGAAACCATTCGGAAGAAATCATATTATCATTTCAGTGATCACTTTTGTGATCCTTTTTTTAATGAACTACCTTGGGAATGATCTTCCTGATAAATTACAAAGAGCTTTGCTCACTGCTTTTGCAGGAGTTGTTGGGTTAACTGTGGGTTTATTTATCTTAAACAAAGGTAAAAATGACAAAAACCCACCTCAGCATTTTGATTAATCAGTCTTCATAAACCACATACCTGGTTCTGATCTTTTCAAAATCAGCCAGGTCTTTTTTCCACGAAGCTTTAATTTCCGGAATGGTTTTACCGGCAATAATCTGCTTTCTGAATTCATCGGTTCCGGATAATGTATCAAACCATAGATTCTTCAGGAAGAAATCCAGCTGGGGGTTTTTATAATTCTGATATGCTTTTATAACCCATTCAAGGTTAAGTTCTCTTAAATCTTTTGGGTATTTCGAAAGATTTTCACCATGGCAGAGCTTTCCGTTCAGAAAAGGATCTTTAGCCCCATAGCTTGGTTTGGGAGTAAAGTCATATGGCAGTTTTTCTGTCCACGGAGAACCATAAACCTGGAAAGGGATATCTGTTCCTCTTCCTACAGAAACCTGAGTTCCTTCAAAAAAGCATAAGCTAGGATAAAGATTAATGGCTTTATCATTCGGTAAGTTGGGAGAAGGTTTATCTAAAATTGGATACCGTTGTTTTTTATGGTAATTTTTCATTGGAATAAGGGTATATTTAGCCTGAACACCATTTTTCAGCCACTTTTCTCCGTTTACCATTTTTCCATATTCTCCAATTGTCAGCCCATATACTACAGGAACTTCATGCATGCCTACAAAGCTTGCCCATTTTTTTCTTAAAACAGGGCCGTCAGTATAACCGTCATGTGGATTCGGGCGGTCTAGAACCATGATTTCAACATTATTTTCAGCACCGGCTTCCATTAAATAAGTTAATGTAGAGATATAGGTATAAAACCTCACGCCTACATCCTGGATATCAAAAAGAACAATGTCAATACCTTTTAGCTGTTCAGGTTTTGGTTTTTTATTATTGCCATATAATGAAACAATGGGCAACCCTGTTTTTACATCTACTCCATTTTTCACTTTCGCACCGGCATCAGCATCTCCCCTGAACCCATGTTCCGGAGCAAAAATAGCTTTAATGTTAATCTTATTTTTTACTAAAAAATCTACCAGATGATTCTTATCACTCATCAGCCCGGTTTGATTGGTCACAATGCCAATCGTTTTGTTTTTTAACAGGGGTAAATACAATTCAGGCTGATCGGCTCCGGTTTTAAAATCCGGTTGAACTTGAGCCTGAGAATAATATTGGTTGAATACTCCTAAAAAAATTAGGCAAATAAGAAGTAAATTTTTAATTTTGAAATCTAAATTCATAAGCTTGAAATTTCCTTTATATTTCTCTAGAAAAATAGCATTTTCCAAAGATAACAAAAATAACCTTTCAAGAGTTATCATCTTCATTGGCAGACTTTCTGTAGCTTTGGGAATCATTGTTTCCTTAATTACTGTGGCCACAGGCTTTGGTTCTAAAAAAGCTATTAAAGAAAGACTGGCAGATTTCAGCGGACATATTACCGTAAGGTCTACACGTTCCAATTCTTCCTATAATACTTCAGTCCTTGATAACCAGGGGCTCAATATTCCTAAGATCAAAGAACTTCCCGATGTGGAAAGCATCCAGAAATATGCCACAGTTACCGGTATTATGCGGAATGAGCATAGCTTTGCAGGCATTACATTTAAGGGAGTTGGAAAAGATTTTGACAGCCTCAGGTTTAAGAAATTCTTAATTGCCGGTACTACTCCCAACGTCACAGAAGTAGGCTTCAACAACGATGTAGCGATTTCCCAGAAAGTGGCTAACGATCTTCACCTAAAGCTCAACGATAGTATTGTCACTGTTTTTTTAAAGGCAGATCAAAAGCCAATTTATCGTAAGTTCCGTGTACTTGGAATTTATAGAACCGATATTAAGATGATTGATGATCAATTCGTTCTTGGAGGGATCAATCATGTAAGAAGAATTCTGGATATGAAACCCGATGAAGCCGGAGGACTGGATATTTTCCTTAAAAATGTCAACGATATAGATAAAGATTTTCCGGATATTGAAAAACTGATAGGATATAAAAATTACGCAGAAAAAGCGACAGAAAAGTTTCCGCAAATCAATGACTGGATAAGCATTTTCGATACGAATATTGCTTTAATCATCATTATTATGCTCATTGTAGTGGTTATTAATATTATTATGGTTCTTCTGATCCTTATCATCGAAAGAACCAATTCCATAGGTCTTCTTAAAACATTAGGAGCCAGCAATTCCCAGATCAGGGCCACTTTTATCAACTATACACTTATTATTATGATTCCCGGGCTTTTATATGGAAATGCCATTGGATTAGGTCTTATTCTGATTCAAAAATTCTTCGGAATTATTAAACTTAATCCCGAAAATTATTACGTAAGCACCGTTCCGGTAGATCTTAACCCTATTGCCATTATTTCTATTTCAGTGGGAATTCTAATCATCTCAGGGCTTGCTTTGATTATTCCAAGTTATCTGATCAGTAAAATTTCACCGGTAAAAGCAATTAAATATAATTAGTAACGGGAAGGAGCAATAAACAGCTGATACCATTTTTGAATGTGAATATTTATGTTGTCAACACGTTATCCACATTTTATCCACAACAAAAATAATTTAAAAGCCTTATCTTTGTCCCGCATATAAAACATTTATGAAATACGCAAAAAATATTCTTGAAACTATAGGTAATACACCGCTGGTAAAACTTAACAATGTATTAGGAGAAGATTTTCCGGCATTAGTTTTAGCAAAAGTAGAGACTTTCAATCCCGGAAATTCAGTAAAGGACAGAATGGCTCTTAAAATGATAGAAGACGCTGAAAAAGACGGCAGATTAAAACCTGGAGGAACCATCATTGAAGGAACTTCAGGAAATACAGGAATGGGATTAGCGCTTGCAGCTATCATCAAAGGATACAAATGTATCTTTGTAACGAATTCCAAACAATCCAAAGAAAAATGTGACATCCTTCGTGCTGTAGGTGCTGAGGTTATTGTATGTCCTACTGATGTAAAGCCTACTGACCCGCGTTCTTATTATTCAGTTTCCAAAAGACTGGCCAAAGAAACGGAGAACGGATGGTATGTGAACCAATATGACAATTTATCTAACAGAACAGCTCATTATGAGTCTACAGCGCCTGAAATCTGGGAGCAGACAGAAGGAAAGCTGACTCACTTTGTAGCCGGTGCAGGAACAGGAGGTACGATTACAGGATGTGGAACATTCTTCAAAGAAAAAAACCAGGACATTAAAATAATCGGAGTAGATACTTATGGCTCTATCCTGAAAGAATTCCATGAAACCGGAGAACTTCACTATGACCATGCCTATACTTATATTACAGAAGGAATTGGAGAAGATATCATTCCTGAGAACTATGATATGTCTGTCATTGATCATTTTGAAAAAGTAACCGATAAAGACGGGGCCATCTATGCTAGAAAGCTGGCTAAAGAAGAAGGTATTTTCTGTGGGTATTCTGCAGGAAGTGCTATTGCGTCCCTGATTCAGATGAAAGATCAGTTCACCAAAGATGATATCATTGTTGTTTTACTTCATGACCACGGTTCAAGATATGTAGGAAAAATTTACAATGACGAATGGATGAAGGAAATGGGCTGGCTTGATTAATAAACGATCACTTCACGATAAAACAAAAATCAGAGCAATTGTTCTGATTTTTTTATTCTTTATTAATATTTTCTTTAAGTATTTTTTTGAGTAGATTGTACTCCCTTTCAGTCATTGACTTCTTTGGAAACATATAACTGTACTTACCTTCCAGAGCAATAAATTCATTATTAGCATCAAAATATTCAAAGTCTTTCCATTCGCTGGTTTCTTTCTCTCCATCTATATTTACCGTAAAAAAAAGAGAATCAAATCTTATTTCGTAAAGCTTACATTTTTCAAGTACTCCCAGATAATGATTCACCTGTTTCTTCCATCTGGACACTTTATTAATGCTTACAGACAGAAAAACCGTACAAAGGAGAAATATAAAACTTAAAAAATATAAGACTCCCCGGCTATCCTTACTCAAGCTGTCTTTCAAAAGAAATGCAATAAATAGAATAGCAGCAGCTACAATTGTTGTGATGGTCTTACTTCTGGTAGTAGGTGAGAAAAGTAAACTTCCCTGGTTTCCGCTAAAATAAATGTCTTCAAACGTCTTTCTATCAGGCCTTAGTACGATCACCTTTTCTTCACTCATAATATAAATATATAGTTTGCTTTATAAAGCTGCAAAGCTAGCTAAATATCTTCATATTGATCACTTATAGCATTAAGTTTGTTCATCAGTTCCCGATTTCTGTTTTTTAAGGCATTCAGTTTCTTCAGCATATTATGGATCACTTCCAGACCGGGAAGATTGATTTCAAGATCATAATGCCAGTTGGAAAATTTTTCAAGTTCCGGCAGGTCTTCATACATCAGATAATGGATATCATTTTCAATATGAATGTTTAACAAACCATATTCTACAAGATCATCAAAAAAAGTGATTTCTATATTATAGATTTTTACGAGTTCCTCCCGTGATATTCTTTCACTCATAGCCTAGGAATTTTTTAGTTGTTCAAAAAGTTCTTTCTGCTTTTCGGTAAGGTTTACCGGCAATTTCACTTCATAGGTTACAAAAAGATCACCATACTGACCTTCTTTTTTGTAAACAGGAAAACCTTTTCCCTTAAGTCTTACCGTCGTTCCGTTTTGAGTCTCCGGTTTCACTTTAAGATTGACGCTGCTGTCGAGGGTATTTACTTTTATGCCTCCTCCCAAAACAGCGGTGTACATATCGATAACGACCTTAGTTTTCAGATCATCCCCTATTCTCTCAAAATCCGGATCAGCAGGGATATTAAATGTAATATACAGATCTCCGTGAGGGCCACCGTTAAAACCGGGATTTCCATGTCCTTTCAACTTAATCTGCTGTCCGTCGTAAACCCCTGCGGGAATAGTAATTCTTACTTTTTTACCATTGATTTCAAAAGTCTGCGCATGGGTGGTAGCGGCATCTCTTAAATTCAGATTAAGCTCTGCCTGAATATCCTTCCCTTTAAATTTTCCGGAGGCACTTCCCCGTGAGCTTTTGCTAAAGCCGCCAGCTCCGCCAAACATACTTTGGAAGAAATCTGAAAAATCTTCCTCTTCACCAAAATCGGCTCCGGAATATCCTCTGCTATAATTCTGCTGCTGTTGATATTGTTTTTGCTGTTGCTGGGCTTTTTCGTATTCTTCACCATGTTTCCAATGTTCTCCGTATTTATCATACTTAGCACGGTTTTCAGCATTACTGAGCACTTCATTGGCTTCATTCAGTTCTTTGAATTTTTTTTCTGCCTCTTTATCGTCGGGATTAAGATCAGGATGTAGTTTTCTGGCCAGCTTTCGATAGGCTTTCTTGATATCATCCTGTGTTGCGTTTTTATCTACGCCTAAAATTTTATAGTAATCTATATAAGCCATAGAAATGATGTTTACTCAAATTTATGAAATTTATCTTTGAAAACCCCATAAGAAAACCCTTAAAAACATGAAAAAAAATATTAAAAATTCTTATAGACAAAAAAAGAGATGAGTAATCTCATCCCTTTTTATTAGAATTATAAATAAATTATCTATGAATAATTTTATCTGCCACACCGTCTTTATCATAACGGTAGTCAGCTTTCGTATAAATATTTGTAGGACTATATCTTCCGGTAAAAATTGGACCATATGTAAAATCACTCCTAAATCCATTATAATATTCCCAATAAGCCGGTTTTGGAGTAGCACCATCTGTGCTTGGAGCACCTAATAAAAGAACTCCGGCAGCATGAGGAGATGCCATGGATGTTCCGCTAATGGTATTGTAGCCGCCGTTTAACCATGTTGATTTTACCTGGAATCCCGGAGCTGCATAATCTACAGGAGATCCATAATTAGAAAAATAAGCCCAATAATCTCCTTCAGCGGAAGCAGAAATAGTATAAACATTAGTAGCATTAGCAGCAGCCGGTGAATAATAACTGGCATCATCATAAGAATTACCTGCTGCTATTGCTAGTCTAATACCCTTTTCCGCTACTTTTAAAACAGCTTGTTCTGTAGCTGAATCTCTATAACGTGAATTAGGACCTAAACTCATATTGACAACATCCTCTGCTGAGGCATTTGCATATACGTAATCTAAAGCAGAAACAGTCCATGAAAAATCTCCTGTTCCATCACTCTTTAAAACTTTCAGTGCGACAACTTTAGCTCCGGCAGCAACTCCAACAACTCCAATACTATTATTAATAGCAGCAATAGTTCCGGCAACATGGGTTCCATGCCCGTTTCCATCATCAGGATTGTTATCTCCGGCAAAGGAAACACTTCTTTGTGTATCTACATTAAGATCCGGATGATCCAAATCAATTCCGGAATCAATAACCCAAGCTGTTTTTCCAGTTCCATCTCCTGCACCTCCAACTCTTGTAATCCCCCAAGGAATCTCCTGTGTTGAAGAAGCTTTAGCAATGATCCCGGTTGTTTTCCCTAACGAAACCTGATAATCCTGTTCAACACTTTTGATTTTAGAATCTTTCCTAAGTGCTTCTACCTCAGCATCAGTAAGGTTTTTTGCAACAAAACCTTCAAGGGCATATCCAAAAGCATTAGAAATCTTTTGACTATTAATACTCAAATTCAATCCATTATCTTTGCTTTTTAATTTATTCAACAGTGATCCTGTTTGTCTTAAATAAGCCTCTCTATTCTGGAGTGCACCTTTAGAAACAGCAAGGCCACTTTTATCAAGAACACCATCATTCAAAACAACAATGTACTGTCCAGGAATAGGCTTGGAATCAGCAGAAGCTACTTCATCAGAATTTACAGCGGCATTCGAATTGGGATTAGATTCAGGTGTATCACTGAGTCTATCAGAGTTACAACTTACAGTGATTGCTACAGCAATCAGCAATAACGAAATTTTGTTACTTCTCATCATATTTGTAATGTTTTTTAAATTAAACAGTTTATAAATATATTATAATTATTTAATTTTAAAACATTTTTAATAATAAAATCTAATAATAATTAGCAATAAAATGTAATTATGTAAAAATAATTACATTAAATGTAATTTAAATAATTTTATTAATTAAAATATTTGTAGTATAAAATTTCATGATTAACAATACAAGCAGTCCAATTTTAAATAATATTTCAAAATTGGGTGATAAAACAGATTTTAAAATAATAGATCTATTTTCTGCTTACACTTGGAAAAGACTTATATTTGAAAAAAAACTTCACATGAAAGAGGTACTAAAAAACTACTCCGGAATTATATTATTACTCTTAGGAATTAGTGTTGGAAGCATTATAGGAATAGCTGCTCCCGGTATTGTAGGGTATATAAAACCTTTGGGAGATATTTTCCTTAACCTTCTTTTTGTAAGTGTAGTACCTCTGGTATTCTTTGCTGTTTCCAATTCTATTGCTTCTTTGGAGCAGCAGTCAAAATTTGGAAAGATTATTCTTATTATGGCTCTTACCTTTTTATTCTTCATCCTGACGGCTGCCGTTTTTACCATCTGTGCAGTCTATCTCTTCCCTGTTTCCGGGGTTTCGGGAAGCTCTGAAGCTATTACAGAGGCCGCTAATAATGATACATGGGGTGACAGGATTGTTGGATTTTTTACCGTAGGAGAATTTACAGCTCTTTTTTCAAGGCAGAATATGCTGGCCCTTCTTATATTTGCTTTTATGACGGGTTTTGCTGCCCGGAAAGCAGGAGAAAAGGGAGAACCTTTCAGAGTTTTTATTGCTTCAGGATATGAAGTCATGAAAGAGCTTCTTCTATTGATCATGAATCTGGCCCCTATTGGTCTTGGAGCTTATTTTGCTTTTCAGGTGGCTACTTTAGGGCCTCAGCTCTTTGGATTTTATGCTAAACCTTTAGGCTTGTACTATATTGCCGGAATTATTTATTTCTTTGTCTTTTTTTCACTGTATGCTTTTATGGCCAATGGGCAAAAAGGAGTTAGAAATTTCTGGACCAACGCCATTTATCCCAGCCTTACTGCCATAAGTACCTGCAGCAGTTTTGCTACCATGCCTGCCAACTTACAGGCAGCCTCTAAAATTGGAATACCTAACTCTATTGCCAACCTGGTTATTCCTATTGGGACAACACTCCATAAAAACGGATCTTCCATGTCTTCCATTATAAAAATCTATGTTGCTTTTTTAATTATTGGAAAAGATTTTTTTGATCCGGCGAATCTGTTACTGGCATTGGGAATTACGGTTTTTGTAAGTATTGTAGCCGGAGGTATTCCCAATGGTGGATATATTGGTGAAATGCTGATGATTTCGGTGTATAAATTACCCCAGGAAGCTATTCCTGCTGTGATGATTATCGGAACATTGGTAGACCCGTTGGCCACTGTTCTGAACGCTGTGGGTGATATAGTTGCAGCAATGTTTGTGAACCGGTTTGTGAAGACCTGATTGTAGAATGACCCTCGGTCATCTTTTTACATAAAAATCTCTATATAACTCAAGATTCTTCTGTAGTGCACTGAAAGCATTACATTCTGTATGAATCTATATCTATCAGGATTCTATTCACTGCGTTTTACCGGCTCCAGGTTTTCATATTCCTCGGGAGTAAAAAGCCTGTACTGAACTTTAAAAGTCTTTCCCAAAGGTGTTTCGAGAGAGAAACCTCCCGGTCCAAAGCCCTCTGCCACATCAAGGGTAAAGTGCGAATATTTCCAATATTCGAATAAATCCCGGTCTATCCAGAATTCATATCCATTGATGGTTCCAATCATAGCATCGTTCATTCTGGGGAAAAACCCTCCTTTCTCAAAACATTGGGGCTGCGTTCCTTCACAGCATCCTCCAGCCTGATAAAACATCAGGGCACCATACTTATTTTCAAGCTCCCGAATGACGTCAAGTGCCTTTTCCGTTGCTGAAAGTCTTGCTATTTTTCCTCCCATTTTTTTATTTTTATATTGAAAAAAGTCCGGCAGATTAGTCTGCCGGACATAAAATACTCATCATGTTTTAATTTGAGCCGGCAATGTCTAATACGACTCTGCCATCAATCTGCCCTTTCTTCATTTTATCAAAAACATCATTAATATCTTCGAGCTTTGCGGGGGTTACTGTAGCTTTTACAAGCCCCTCATTGGCAAAATCCAGTGCCTCCTGCATATCCTTTCTGGTTCCCACGATAGAGCCTCTCACGGTTATTCTCTTTAAAACAGTTTCAAAAATCGGAAGTTCAAAAGATCCGGGAGGAAGTCCGTTAAGCGCAATAGTCCCTTTTCTCCGTAAAACATCTATTCCCTGTTTGAAGGCAATTGGAGATACTGCTGTAATCAAAGCGCCGTGCATCCCGCCAACTTCTTTATGCAAATATTCTCCAGGGTCTGTATTCTTGGCATTGACTACCAGATCTGCCCCTAATTTTTTTGCCAGGTCGAGTTTATCATCTGCTACATCTATTGCGGCAACGTGCATTCCCATTGCTTTAGCATACTGAACCGCTACATGTCCCAATCCTCCGATTCCTGAGATGGCTACCCATTCTCCGGGTTTTGTTTCTGTTTCTTTTAATCCTTTATAAACTGTTACTCCTGCACATAAAATTGGCGCTATTTCCAGAAAGTTGACATTGGATTTTAAATGTCCTACATACCTGGAATCTGCAATTACATATTCTGCAAAACCTCCATCTACACTGTACCCTCCGTTTTTCTGGGCTTCACAAAGTGTTTCCCATCCCGTTATACAATAATCGCAGCAGCCACAGGCACTATACAGCCAGGGAACACCTACTGCATCTCCTTCTTTTACGAAGGCTTCCGGTCCGCAGGCTACTACAATTCCTACTCCTTCATGTCCCGGAATAAGCGGCATCTTAGGCTTTGCCGGCCAATCACCATCTACAGCATGTAAATCTGTATGACAGACTCCACAGGCTATCACCTTTACCAGAACTTCATATCTGCCGGGTTCTCTTACGGGCACTTCTTCAATTTTCAGTGGCTGTCCGTAGCCTTGAACTACGGCGGCTTTCATTGTTTTTGGGATCATATTTTATGTTTTGAATTGTTTTCTTTGAGGTTATTATATTTTCTGAATAAATAGACTGCTAGTCCGGTACACACCCTATTTCTCCGCGTGAGGGATAGTAAGGGCGGCGAGGTACGAGCCGGTGCGGAATGTAATGAAGCACCGAAACGAAGTAAAGCCCTGGATAGCCCGACCGTTTTGCCCTGGAAAAGCCAAGGCAATCGGGCACGTCCTAAATTTAAATATTAAAAGAAGCCTAACTTATTTTTGTTATAAGAAATAAGCATGTTTTTAGTCTGACGATAATGATCAAGCATCATTTTATGGTTCTCCCTTCCGATTCCCGACTGCTTATATCCCCCAAAAGGTGCTCCTGCCGGATAAGAGTGGTATTGGTTTACCCAAACTCTTCCTGCTTCAATCTGACGTGGAATATTGTACAGCTGGTGTGCATCCCTGGTCCAAACTCCGGCTCCAAGGCCGTAAATAGTATCATTAGCAATTTTTACCGCTTCTTCTTCATCTTTAAAAGTTGTAAACGCCAGAACAGGACCAAAAATCTCTTCCTGGAATATTCTCATCCTGTTGTTTCCTTTGAAAATGGTTGGCTGAATATAAAATCCGTTTTCAAGATCTTCTCCCAAATCATTAACATGACCTCCTACCAGTACTTCTGCTCCCTCCTCTTTTCCTAACTGGATATAGGAAAGTATTTTATCTTTTTGAATCTGCGAAGCCTGAGCTCCCATCATCACGGTTTTATCCAATGGATTGCCCACTTTGATTGCTTTTACCCTCTCGATCACCTTTTCGATGAAAGCATCTGCAATATCTTCCTGAACCAGCAGCCTTGAAGGGCATGTACAGATTTCTCCCTGATTAAGGGCAAAAAGAACAGCTCCCTCAATAGCTTTATCCAAAAATGCATCATCTGCATCCATTACTGAACTGAAGAAAACGTTGGGTGATTTTCCTCCCAACTCCAACGTGACAGGAATAATGTTCTCTGTAGCGTACTGCATCACCAGACGTCCTGTAGCCGTAGAACCTGTAAAAGCTGCCTTAGAAACCTTAGGATTGGTTACTAAAGCTCTTCCCAATTCTGCTCCGAATCCATTCACAATATTAATTACTCCTGCAGGCAGAAGGTCACCGATAAGCTCCATCATGACCATAATAGAAACCGGGGTGCTTTCTGCAGGTTTTAAAACCACGCAGTTTCCGGCGGCCAATGCCGGAGCCAGCTTCCATACCGCCATCAGTATAGGAAAGTTCCATGGGATAATCTGGGCAATAACACCAAGAGGTTCGTGTACGATAAGGGATACGGTATCTTTATCCAATTCGTTATGGGATCCTTCTTCTGCACGGATCACAGAAGCAAAATATCTGAAGTGATCTATTGCCAGCGGTAAATCTGCTGCCAACGTTTCCCTTACTGCTTTTCCATTATCAATGGTCTCTACAATAGCAAGATATTCAAGGTTTTGTTCTATTCTGTCTGCAATTTTATTCAGGATGATACTTCTCTCTGTAGATGAGGTGTTTTTCCAGGACTGAAAAGCCTTGTCTGCAGCATTTACTGCCAGTTCCAGATCTTCTTTAGAGGAATGGGCCACCTGAGTAAAATTTTTACCGTCTACAGGAGAAACTACATCAAAATACTGCCCGTTAACAGGGGGTGTAAATTTTCCATCAATATAATTATCATATCTGTTTTTAAATTCAGGACGCTGTAAAAGAGTCGCTGATCTTGGTTCTGTAATAGTGCTCATATTAGTATGTTTTACTTTTTTCTGTAATGCCAAATTACATGTACAACCATAAAAACATATAGCACAATCGTATAAAAAAAGTGCAGAATAGTGCAGATGTTCAATTTTATCATTTTATTAACAGCAACGTACAGGCAAATTCTCTATATTTGAGTTACCTGCGCCTTTAAAATGTTTAGAAATGAATAACAATAATAAATATTTATTAGACACTCCCGAATTAATCAAGGAAAATAAGCTATTGAACATTGTTGAAAACCAGACAAAATTCAATCTAAACAATTGTGAATTCAGTATCTATGAAACGCATAAAGCGGCTTTTGATGTAAAACTTCACTTCGATAATATAGCATTTACAGCAATGCTGAGAGGCAAAAAACATATGAAACTGGATAATAAGACCAACTATTTTGATTATTTCCCCGGTGAAAGCATCCTGGTTGCTCCGGGAGAAACTATGGTCATTGATTTTCCTGAAGCTGATGAAACGCCTACCCAATGTATTTCTTTAAGCTTAAATCCCGAGTTTATAGAGGACTCGCTGAATTACCTGAACTATAGTCTCCCAAAAGTGGATGAAACCTCACAGTGGAACATTCAGCTGGATGAGTATTTCCTTTTTAATAATCAGGCCCTGGCCTCAGCAACCAATAATATTATGAGAATTGCTATGGATAATAATTCTCAAAAAGACATCATGGCTGATTTTGCCCTGAAAGAACTGCTGATCAGGCTTATGCAAACCCAGGCAAGAAGCATGGTGGTAAAAAATATGGTAAAAAATAAATCAAGGATAGGCTTCGTGGTAGATTATATTAAGAAAAACCTCCATCAGAAACTTTCTATTGACAGTATTGCAAGATTGGCTTATGTAAGCAAATCCAATTTCTTTAGAATGTTCAAAGATGAGCTGGGGACTTCTCCCAATGAATTTATTTTGCAAGAGAGAATCAACAGGGCTAAAGAATTACTGGCAGATCAGAACAGCATTAAAGAAACCGCCTATCAGACAGGATTCTCAGACACCAATTACTTTACAAGAGTGTTTAAACAGCTTGAAGGCACTACTCCCAAGAATTATCAGAATAAGATTACATTTTCGAGATAGGATTTGGTATTTTCTTGATTAAAACTAGCTATCTGAAAAAATAAAAGAGGCTACTTTAAAAAGCAACCTCTTCGGATTAAATTAAAATTTATGGATTAATATCCAGTATTTTGGACTATATTAGGATTATTATTCAACTCTCCTTGAGGAATTGGTAAAAATCTAAATTCTCTTTTATCTGGAGTTAAAACAACTTGTGTTTGTGAATTTGTAAATCCAATATTATTTCTTTTCAGATCACTTCTTCTTGTTCCTTCTAAAAATAATTCAGCATTTTTCTGGAAAAGGATTTCATTTAACAAATCTGCACCAGAGCCGGCAAAATTATAAGCAGTATCTCTGTTTGTGCTAACCCAAGTATTAAGTTCACTAAGAGCAAGAGCAGGATTAGTATGATAAAGAGACTCTAATCTGATAAATACAGCTTCACTTCTTCTAAATACAACAATATCTCTTTCAAAAGATTTATATTTTAAAACATCTATAGGCTTGGGATTATCTCCTAATGCAAGTACAAATGCATTACTTTGATACCATGTATTTTTTCTGACATCAGTATTAGATAGCTTATTATAAAAAGCTCTTGTTGCAAAATTATGTTTGTATGTTCCTTGTGATGACCAAGTAGCTAATAAACCATCATTAGAACTTGGCAAATCTTTGGAATTATTATCAAGCTGAAATATTGTTTCTGCTGTTTCTCCTTCAGAGCTTACTTCAAAATAATTTGCTGCATCGTTTTTAGATAAACCAGTAAATACATTTAACACCTTATCTGCATATTGCTGAGCTTGTGCATAATCTTTAATAGCCAAATAATATCTGGCAAAAATCATATTTACAGCGTGCAGTGTCATGTTTTTTGTTCTTTCATCCCCAGAATATGTAGATAAAATATTTTGTTCTGCTTTTGTTAAGTCAGCCAAGATAAAATCATATGTTTGTGGTACTGTAGATCTATTTTTTTTCACCTGAATATCAAATTGATCTGTCAATGGCAAACCTAGCTGTTGATTTGTTTCCCCATAATTATCACAAAAAAACGAAGCTAATTGAAGATATGCTAAGGCTCTAATAGCATGAGCTTGTGCAAAGTAATTTTCTGGCTTTATTGAAGTGTTCAAATCATCTGCAATCTTTCCTTCATTTGCAATAACTAAATTTGCATTAGCAATAATTCTATATAATGAATTCCATAAACTCCCAATGTCTGTATTTGTTGCTACATAAAAAGAAAGATCTTTATTTCTTGTTGTTGCAAATCTGTTTGAGTTTTTCAATCCTACAAATGCATTATCAGCTAATAATTCATTAAAAGTTAAGATAACACCCCCATAAGATGTCTGTATAGGATCAGCTGGAACATTTAGATCCAAAGCTCCTGTAGTCTGCATCATATTATATAATCCATTAATAGCAGTCTTAAGTGTAAGCTCATTAGTAATAGCCACATCTAAAGGAAGAGTTGTTGTAGGCTTTTCATCTAAGAATTCATTGCTACACGAGGTGAAAAAGAGAACACATCCCACTAAAGCTATTTTTATTTTAAAGTTTTTCATTTTTTATTTTTTAAAAGTCTACTGATATACCGAAAATATATTGTCTCAAGTTTGGCTGCGTCTGGTCATAAATACCCAAATTAGCAGCAACACTTGAATTCGCATTTGAGTTTGATTCAGGATCAAAATATAATTTCTTATCAAATGCATAAGTCCATAAATTCACTCCTCTGGCATATATATATATACCATTAAGTCCTTTTATATCTAAAAAGTCCCTGTCAAATCTATAACCAACTTCTACACTTTTAAGTCTAATATGATCTCCCTTAAATAAATCTCGGGTGGATGCAGCCGTTGAATTTTTATTTCCTCCATATATATATTTTGGTCTGGAAGCGTCTGTATTTTCAGGTGTCCAAGAATCGTACAATGCGCTGTTAAATTGATTCAAATAGGCATATGCCCCGTCACTGTTATATACAAAAGCCCAGTTATCATACACATAGTAATTCCCCTGATAAGTAAACATAAATGATAATTTAAAATTCTTATAACTGAAATCATTTATAAAACTTGCCATATGTTTCGGAAGAGCTCTTTTATCTGTAAAAACAAGTTTAGCAAGACCAGAATTATTTGTAGTTGCAGTCTTAGTCTCATCAGTATACCATAGTGGATCACCATTTGAAGGGTCAACTCCTGCCCACAATCTTGTATAGTACTCTGTAGCATTATGACCAACAGCCCATCCTTTTAGGCCACCTGGCTGAATAACAGAATTTGAGTTCAAATTCGAAATTTCCCCTTCATTATAGCTATAGTTACCAGTGACACTCCAGTTTAAGCTTTCATTATTCAAAATTCTTGCGGTTAATGATGCTTCAACTCCTTTTGAAACTAAACTTGCAATATTTGACACATAACTAGGTGTTCCATTACTCCCTGGAAGTGGGACACTATACACAAGATCTTTATTTTCATTTTTATAAATATCAAGAGTACCTCTTAAGAAACTTTTTTCACCTAATGTAAATTCTAATCCTATATCGCTCTTAACTGATTTTTCCCAATTTACACCTTCCTTTCCTACTGCATTGTATAAATAGCTGCCATTTGCAGATAAATATGCTCCACTTAGTGCTGCTTGGGGAAATTTGTCATAAGCTCCAGCTGCCGGATTTCCATTTTCTCCATAACTTCCTCTTATAGAAAGTTTTTTAACAATACTTTTACCTAAAAACTTAGATACATCTACACTTGCCCCCACACCATAAAATGTTCCCCATTCTTTTGTAAAACCAGAATAACCATCACGTCTAAGCGATCCAGATACTGTTACGAATTTATCATAAGTATAGCTCGCTCTTGCAATATATCCAGTTAATGCAGTATTTGTCGCACGAGAACTTGTTGATACTGGGTTTACACCAGAGTCAGCGTATGGTAGACGAACACCGCTGGCAAAACCTTGAGTCCCCATATCTATAAATTCATAATTTCTATGTGTACTTTCTGTCCCCACTGATAAGTTGATATCATGTTTCTCTGCAAAAACATTATTATAGTGTACAAAGTTATACCAGTTCCAAGTTAACCTATTTCGAACGGAATTATATAAATTCCCATTTCCATTTGGATCTCCCGTATTCAATCCATCTCCAAAGTCAGGATTCCAGAAAGTGACTTCTGAAGAAGTGGTATAGTCTATACCAATATTTGAATTAAATCTAAAGTTCGGTAAGAATTTATAATCCAGGTCAACACTAGATAATACCTTATTGAAGGTACCTTTATTCACATTTGCATCTTGAAGTGCAGCAGGGTTAAATGTAGGATTTGTAAAATACAAATCAGATACCTTATATGATCCATCTTCATTAAATGCATTTTGAGTTGGAGACATAATACGTCCTGCAAATACTGGATTTGAAAAAGATGACCCATCTGCTGGGCCTTTCTGTACTGTCCTACCAAAGGTCGAACTAAATTTAAGGTTTAATTTATCATTTGCCTTCCAATCTGCTCTTAAGCTTCCTGTATATCTATCAAATGATGCATCTCTGGCAACGCCTTGTTGTTTCAAATATCCTAATGATGCAAAAATATTGAAACTTTCAGAGCCACCAGTATAACTTAAATTGTGTCTGGTATAAAATGGATTTTTACGTCTTACTAAACTATTCCAGTCTGTATCTGATTTTCCATCCCATCCAAATTCTGATTTTGCTATATCATATCCTTCTGCAAGTGAGGAAGCATCTCCAGAATTATAGAGTGATAATCCGAACAATTTAGTACTTTCTTCTGCATTCAGCATCTTCATTTTTTCAAAAGCTACGTCAGATCCTCCTACCTCACTGGTATAGTTTATCTGAGATCTCCCTTTTTTTCCGGATTTAGTTGTAATTAGAATTACACCATTAGCCCCTCTTGATCCATATAATGCTGTTGCAACTGCATCTTTCAACACTTTAATGTCAGCAATATCACTTGGATTGATCATTGATAAAGCATTTTGAGAAGCTAGTAATCCGGAAATATCACCTGATGGAATTGGTACACCGTCAATAACATATAAAGGATTGTTATCTCCCGTAAGAGATGTGAGTCCTCTAATTAATGTAATAGCACTCGCACCAGGTTGCCCACTACTTGCTGTTGACATTAAGCCAGGCGACTGTCCTTGCAATAAATTATCTAATGAAACAGCAGTTGGCTTTTCTAAAATCTGTCCTTTGATAACCCCAACTGAACCAGTAATTTGTTCCGGCGTTTGCTTAATACCATAAGAACCAGTAACTACTACCTCTTCAATCTTATTTTCTTTTGGAACAGTATCATTCTTTGTTCTCTGTGCAAAAGCCGTTTGTCCCAAGAAGAACAAAACTCCTGCACTCAATACACTTAGTTTAACATTCATATTTAACACATTTTAATATTTTTCAGAAAACAAATATCCCAATAAACATTAATAGTATCAACTTATAAAACACTGAAAAACAATATGTTATTATATATTTATTTCACTATAAATAAATGATTGTATTAAAAAAAATAGTGAATTATAAAAAATGATAAAAAAATTTTAGCACAAGAGTACATTAACAGAATTTTAACAACCATTAAATATATTGCCAGCTTACACTTAATTATAAAAAACAGTAAAAAAAATTAATATAAATACAGGTTTCAACATAAAAAATCCAAAAAACAATTATTACATATTCTTATTAAAATCAACAAAACTGCACAAAATGAATAAAAAGAATTGCCAAAAACTTATAAAAAAGCAAAGCATTCCAAATAATTGAAATGCTTTATATAATTTTAAGTAAATACTTTTACTTCTGATAAGTATAATATCTTGCTCCCATAAGAACAGGATTCTCTGATTCGATTGAAGTAAGTCCAAATCCCTTATAATCAGAGCGTATAGATTGATGTAATTGTTTTCTATGCAGTTTCTCATAGGTTTCAAAATCAATAGGAGTTCTGGTGTTCAGGTTTTCAAATACGTTCCATTTTTCCACCACTTTTTTCCAGTTTTCAGAAACTTTACCTACAAAAACTTTTGATTTTGACCCGCTTCCATAGCCAAAGAAACCGATCTCTGTTCCTGACAATTCTTCATTTTCATCAAAGGAAGTCTGTAAAGCAGAAAGGAACGCCATGAAAACAGAAGCGGTATACATATTTCCGATTTCAGAAGAAGCCCGCTGTGTTTTCTCTATTTTATCACTGATTAAATTCAGATAATTTTCAGATTTCGCCACTGCTTTTTGCTCCTCAGGATTGGTATAAGGAAGTCCGTTTTCAAGACTATAGATTTCTGTAAATACCCTTTTACCATGAAAAGCATAAGGAAGATGAAAAATAATATATTTCCAGTTTTCATAAGGCTTTTCCTGTCCTGCAACTTCTTTATAATGCTGATAGGCTTCTCTTATTCTGTCCTGATAGCACTGATTAGAATACTGACCGTCAAAAACAGGTTCATCTGTGAATATTTCAATGGTATCCGGGAACATTTCAGGTGCATTATGTAAGTCTTCTTTTTTATACTGTCTTCTTGGTTTGAAAAAGTCAAAAACACTTTCTGATGCTACTCCCCAGTTATTTTCTATTTCAAGCAGATCTGGCTTAGAAGAAATCAGTAAAGCAACGGCTCCCCCTCCCTGGGTATATTCTCCTGAAGAAGCCAATTCATATTTTGCATAATCGCTGGCAATAACCACTGCTTTTTTATTGGGATTCACCCTTACAAAATCAAGGGCATTATGCAGGGCGTCTACCCCTCCCACACATGCAAAGGTCATGTCTACAATATCACAATTTTTGAAGGCTCTTGTTCCGTATTTCTCCTCCAGCACTTTTTCTACCATCTGTACTGCATATGACGCAGTAGGCTTTGCAGCATCCAGGGCGCTTTCCGTACCCAAGTAAACTCTTGAGATCTCTCTGGGATCAATGGTATAATCATTAATAAGTTTGAATAATGCTTCTGCCGCAAATGTTGCTGCATCTTCGTGAACATCGGGAAGCCCCATTTTATGAAGTCCCAATCCTTTTTCCAGCTTTGCAGGTTCAATCCCTCTTTTTTCAGCTAAATCCTTAATTTCCAAATATAAACCGGGTATATAGTAGCTCGCCGCTTCAATTCCAAAAGTCATTTTATTCTAATTTTTATACGAATTTAGAAAATGTAACCTGAATAACCTGTCAATATATCATGACTTTTTACTAATTATTTATAATTTAACTTTTTATTTCTGACTATCAATTACAAAAAGCAGCATCACAAAAATGTAATGCTGCTTTTTCAATCAGATCTGTTGAGTCTATCTAAAATTTTCAATAGCTTTATTCAGAGCGTCGATCTGTTTATTGATACTTGCGGATTTTTGCGGATTTTGTT
Source organism: Chryseobacterium sp. WG14 (assembly GCF_024586945.1). Classification (NCBI taxonomy): domain Bacteria; kingdom Pseudomonadati; phylum Bacteroidota; class Flavobacteriia; order Flavobacteriales; family Weeksellaceae; genus Chryseobacterium; species Chryseobacterium sp. WG14. Next base: position 7,012 of record NZ_JALCZD010000001.1, on the reverse strand, counting down.
TCAGCAATTCCATTTTTTTGCTTAGTCCGTCTTTCAGCATTTGAACAATCATCATCTTAGCCTGTGGGTTATTTCCCATATCGCTTTTTGCATAATCCAACATTTTTGTAATGTTTTCCACTGCTTTTAGGTTGTCAGAGTTCATGATCCAGTTATATCCTTCTTCTGCTGTTTTACCCAATTCCGGATTCTGGAATTTCACAAACGGATAAAATGCAGCAAGTGGAGCGATATGTTCCATTTGAGAACTTATCTTATTCTTCACAATAACCGGAAGCAAAAGGGCCAGCAACTCATCTGAAGCACCATCCAGCTCAATTTTATCAGCTAAAGCATTGGCCCGTGACGGATCAATGGTAAGAACAGCACTTAAAGAGTTTCCTTTAACTGCATTGGAAACTGCATTCACCCCTTTTTCAAATATCGGCAGGTATTTTTTATCTTTTGTTTTAGCCAACGCACCAATAGCCGCAGCCTGAGCCAATGTTTTAGGATCATTTGAAGCGATTTTTTCAACTTCTGCTCCCAGGGCTTTCATCTGATCGGAATTGGTAAGATCCATTAATTCCAACGCCTTAATTCTTATTCTAAAGAATGGATCTTTTAATGCGGCAGCCAATAATTTTATAGCCGCAGGACTTTTTCCTGTCTGATCTTTAATTCCGGCTAACGCTGTATATCTGCTTTTGAATTCTTTAGAATTGGTAAACTGCAGCAGGTTCTGCTCCGGTGTTTTGATATCCGTGATATCAGCTACCAGTATTCCGTCTGCATTGATATTGACAAGATCCGGTGTTTTGGATACATCGAAATTAAATGTATTCCTGTTTTCAGCATTAACCCAAACATTGTATCTTTTTGGTTTACCATTATCATACACATCAATAGCCAAAGGAAACTCGAATAATTGATCCTGAGTCTGATTAACTGTTACAGCAATCTGCTTTTTTACAGGTTCAAAAGTAAATGAATAATTCAATTTTGGGTTTCCGCTTCCAAAATACCATTGGTTAAAGAACCAGTTCAGATCTTTCCCTGAAACCTTTTCAAAAGAAAGCCTTAGCTGATGGGCTTCAGCATTCTGATATTCATTGGTTTTCAGGTAATCATTCATACCGGCAAAAAAAGCATCATCCCCAAGATAATTTCTTAGCATATGAAGGATTCCACCTCCTTTCTGGTAGGTTACCAGGTCAAAAACATCTTCACGGGATTCATAATTGAATCTTACCAGGTTTTTCTTAAAGTCTGCAGGGTTATGAATGTACATATTTACATCCTTCATCTGGTGATAATCTGCCTGATCTTTTCCATACTTGTATTCATTCCAGAGATATTCAGAATAATTGGCGAAGGATTCGTTCACGGTAAGGTTGCTCCAGCTTTCTGCGGTCACAAGATCTCCAAACCAATGATGGAATAATTCGTGGGCAATAGTATCTTCCCATTTATTTTCATCAATCAGCTGCCCCGGTTTTTGAAGGATATCACTTCCGTGAAGGGTTGCCGTAGTATTCTCCATAGCCCCACTTACATATTTTCTTCCGGAAATCTGTGCATATTTTGCCCATGGATAATCATAGTTCATCTTTTTGGAGAAAAACTCGATCATCTCCGGAGTATTTCCATAGATCTGTTTTACATAAGGTTCATATTCTTTCTCAATATAATAATCAACCGCAATATTTTTCCATTTGTCTTTAACTACAGCATATTCTCCTACTCCCATAAAGAAAAGGTAGGTAGAATGTCTTTTATCCATTACCCAGTGATCTGTTCTCAGGTTATTGGATTCTTTCTGAGAATCTTTTAAAATACCATTTGAAAGAGTTACATATTTATCCGGAACCGTCATATAGATTTCCTGGGTAGTTTTTTGATTCGGTTTATCAATTGTTGGGAACCATGCAGAAGATGATTCGGTTTCTCCCTGTGTCCAGATCTGTGTAGGCATATCAGGTTCTGTTCCCTGTGCATTAATAAAGTAAAGTCCCTTTGCATCATTAATAGCCATGCTTCCTTTTTGTTTTACTTCATTCGGACGGGCTGTATATTTGATATAAATGGTATAATCCTGGTTCTTCTGATACGTTTTATCCAGCGTAACCTTTAGTGTTTCGTCTTTGTATTCGTATTTCAAAGGAGATTTCTTGCCATTAGCCTCAAGGGCAACTTCATGAATCAACATTCCTTTAGCATCCAGAGACAATTCATTGGTAGGATAAAAATAGGGTGAAGCAGTAAGCCATTCTTCCCCGTTCATCTGTTCTTTCTGATAATCAAAGTTTACTTTCAGCTTAGTATGCTTAAGTTCTGTTACTTTTGTATGAGTGGCTCTGTACACCTTTTCTCTTCCCGAAGCCTCAGTTTGTGCCGATACATTAGCGGAAAATAAAATCCCAAGTATTGCAATGGATAAAATGGCCTTTTTCATTCTTCTATTTTATTATTATTTTTAGAATTATTTTTTTATTATTATATCAAAAATATCATTAACAAGTGTTTCGTAGTCACCTGTTTTCAACTGTTCTTTTGTTTTGGCAAAAGCTTTTTTCAGCTCACTTTCCGGATTTTCATCATCGATGATATCTACGGAAGCCACTCCTTTCAATTGAAGTAATGTATTTTTCAGTATTTCTATATCAGCAGTTTTTTCAAGATCTACTTTTAAATATTTCATGAGAGATAATTTCCTTTAAAATTACAAATTTCTTTTGGGGCAGCCTACGGACACTGCATGATAAGTTCATGGGAACAGGAGTTTGTTACAATGATACCTGGATTTATTATTACACTTGAAAAAAATCTAAGAATGAAATGAAGGATTCTGAAAAGATGAATTGGCATACCTTTCTGATGCAAGAGAGAAGATATTTAATACGCTGTGGGATAGATCCCGTTACTTTCCAGCTGAAATATGATTCTACTGTCGGCAAGGTATTCATAGTCAATGATACATCCGTTCTGGGTATGAACCTTCCTTTTCCTATTGAGGAATTTTTTGAAAACCGCTGTAATATATTGAGGGTTTATTTCTAAGAATCCTACGGCTGCATAGAGCAACTGCATTATTTCTATAGTACAGCTGAAGAGAATAACAAACGTAAAGGCAATGACAAAAATACGGGAGAATAGTATTATACCGCTACAGGAGCTTTGATTCCCGGATGCGGATCATAATTTTCAAGCGTAAAATCTTCAAAATTAAAATCGAAAATATCTTTGATTTCCGGGTTTAGCCTCATGGTAGGAAGAGATCTTGTTTCTCTTGATAGCTGTCTGTTTACCTGTTCGAAATGATTGTTATAAATGTGAACATCACCGAAACTGTGCACATAATCTCCTACTTCCAGATCACAAACCTGCGCTACCATCATTAATAAAAGAGCATAGCTGGCAATATTGAACGGCACTCCAAGAAATACATCAGCACTTCTCTGGTAAAGTTGCAGGGATAATTTTCCATCCGCTACATAAAACTGGAATAAAGCATGGCAAGGCGCCAATGCCATATTAGGGATTTCCGCAACATTCCATGCGGAGACAATCAGTCTTCTGGAATCCGGATTTTTTTTAATCTGATCAATTACTTCTGTGATCTGGTCTACAATTTTTCCGTCGGCACCATTCCAGCTTCTCCATTGTGCACCATACACCGGCCCAAGGTCACCATTTTCATCGGCCCACTCGTCCCAGATGCTCACTCCGTTATCATTAAGGTACTTCACATTTGTATCTCCTTTCAAAAACCAGAGTAATTCGTAAATTATTGATTTCAAATGCACCTTTTTAGTGGTTACCAAAGGAAAACCTTTCGACAGGTCATATCTTAGCTGATACCCGAATACACTTCTTGTTCCGGTACCTGTTCTATCGGTTTTATCTGTTCCGTTATCTAAAATATGTTGTAAAAGATCTAGGTAGTTTTGCATTTTGAAAGGAATTTTATGGTTCAAATTTACTAAAAATGATCAAAAAAAACATCCCTTTTTATGAATGCTTTTTATAAGACAGATACTCGTTTTCTATTAAAGAACTGTATATCTGATCTCTGTAAATTAATTATTTTAATTAACTACAGAATAAAAACACTTATATCATCGCTGTTTCCTTTCATTGATTTCAGCTGACCGTATTTATTTTTTTCAATGAATTTGTCATTCCAGTATTCCAGGCTTACCGGCCCAAATTTTATAAGTTTCCGGTATTTACTTTCGTCAATAATATCTTTTATTCCATAATCAACAGAGATATCTCCTACCGATTTCAATTTTCCCATTCTGCTGTTATCAATGACATCATTGGGCCAGTAGTCGATGGTAAAGTTTCCTATTTTCTTTATTTTGCCCCATTTTTCTTTATTAAAAATGGAGTCGTCCCAGTAGTCTACATCAATATTTCCAATGTTTTTCAGTTTACCATACCGGGCACTGTCTTTATTTAAATCATCCCAGTAATCTATTTTGACATCACCCATGCTTTTAAGCTTGCCATATTTGTACTGGTCAAAATATTGATCATCATAATAGGTAAGTTCTCCATTCAAATCAGAATTATGAAAATCAGTAATCTCTCCCTGAGCATCGACTGTAATAATAAAACCGTCCACTTTAAGGTTTACAGATTCCAGATCATAGGTTTTTCCTGAGATGTTAGCACGGATTTGGGCTTCCAGAGCCATACTGCTCCATAAAAAAGTAAAGAAAAATAAATATTTTAATTTCATAAGTTGTTTACCAGATATTTTCAATGACCTGATTCATTGTATTGATTGCAAATACATCACCCATTTTCTTGCCAAACATGGCTTTTACCAATGGTGATTCTGCTGAAACCGTCATTACTTTCTGATTTTCAACGGTAATTTCCCCTATCGAAGCTGCAATATAAAAAAGCCCTTTATCGGTTTTTACCAAAGCTCCGTTCTGAACTTTTTCAGAGGGATCGGAAGTTATTTTCTGCAGAACAGCCTGTTGATTTAAGGTTTCGTTAAGCTGTCTCTGAAGGTTATTGATTTCCTGCTGAAGCATTTCACGTCCGGTTTCATATTTATCACCCATTGAGCTTTTTGTATCATTATTGGAAGCCCGGGTTTCAGCAATCAAGGTTTCAAAATTCCGGATTTTTCCTGCAATTTTTGTATTGATTGTATTTATTATTTCCTGTTTGTTCATTATTGTAATTCAGGTTATTTTTATGATGGATGAGTAAGACTATCCCGTCAAAATCTTTGATTTTGATACCTCCAACGGAAGGGGACTCGGTATCTTTGAAAACTAATGTTCAAGGTTTAACAATCTCAGCCAGAATTGTAATGGCTTCAGTATTTATTTTTCAAAAACAGCATAATCTGAAACTTTGAAAATGAAATCTTTGCCGTTACTGAAATCTCTTTTTGTCTTATCAAAAACGTTTTTGAAGATTCCCGATAAATGATCGTCTTCAACGGTAAAATCTACAGGTTCTTTTGACATATTCAGTACTACCAGCACCTCATCTTTTCCATTTTTTCTTATATACGCAAGAATCTTATCATTTGCTGTTGTATTCAGAAAATAAGTGGTCACATTCGCATCTCCTCCTCTTAAAGCAGGATTGGAAGATTTTAAATCCAATAATGTTTTATAAAAATCTGCAGCCTGGTAAGTATTGGTCCATTTGATAGCATCTTTTTCAAAAAACTCAAGCCTTTTCATATTGGGAAGTTCCTGACCTGAGTATAATAAGGGTATACCATTCCATGTGGCTGAAAATACAGCCATAGGTTTTGTAATGACACCATATTTTTCATACTCCGTTCCATTCCATGAATTTTCATCATGATTGGTCGTAAACCAGGCCCTCATAGACTGGTCTCCTATATTGGAATATTGAATCAATAAATCTTTCAGTTCCTGAAGTGGTTCATTTTTCTTATAATAATCGGCTGACTTATGCATCCATTTCCATGAATAGCTGGCATCAAAAACTTTCCCATATTCGGGGCTTTCCAGTTCATCAAATTCTCCCAGCCAAAAAAGAGGCTTTAGTTTTTCAACTTCCGGGCGGGCCTGTTCCCAAAAATCTACTTCTACCCACGAAGCAAGATCACATCTGAACCCGTCAATATTTGTTTCTCTTACCCAAAATTTCATGGCTTCAATCATCTCCTGGCGCATTTCCTGATTTTTGTAATCCAGTTCGATAATATCATCCATTCCGGAGGCCCTATGAAATTCTCCGTCAGGATCTTTTAAATAGAATTCAGGGTGCGTTTTGGTCCATACATGGTCCCAGCCCGTATGGTTAGCCACCCAGTCTATGATTACCTTGAACCCTAATCTATGGGCTTCATTTACCATATCTTTAAAATCCTCAAGTGTTCCGAATTCCGGATTCACTGAAGTATAGTCGGCGGCGGCATAAGGGCTTCCCAAACTTCCTTTCTTATTCTGCTGGGCAATTGGGGTAACAGGCATCATCCAAAGTGTTTTTATACCCATTGCTTTCAGGCGGGGCATCTCTTTGGCAAACGCTTTGAAAGTTCCCTCTTTAGTATATTGTCTTACGTTTACTTCGTAGATATTGGTGTTATATTTCCAATTTTTTGGCAGCTCTGTCATTTTCCGGGTATTTTTCTGAGAGGTACAGGAAACAATTCCCAGACCAATTAAGGTTAAGAAAATTAATTTTTTCATTAATCTATTTTTAACAAAAGTAATGATTTTGGAAAGTAAAAGGAACAGGAGGCAAAACCGTGGAAAAGTTATTGGAAATATTGACAATTGAACTCATGGGTCAGTTTTGCGCCAAATGAATGTGAATAAGTCTTAACATTTCAAACGTGGCATATTACGTATTTTTTCCACTTCTCTTCCATCAAAAAGCCCCGGATCAAATCCAGGGCCTATATTGTATTGTTTGTCCCGTCCTAAAATAAGTTGACAGAAAACCGACTTATTTATGAAAAAAGAAGAATCAAAGAGAGAAAAGCGAACGCAAAGAGATTACACAATGGCTTTTAAATTAAGTG